>JBJXGN010000066.1:0-135898 GCA_046160585.1 Kofleriaceae bacterium | reverse complement strand
GCGTATCGTGTACGCCCGCGCCTTGGCGGACATTGGCCCGCCCGCGTGCCGCGCGGACTCGAGCGCCTGCTTCGGAACTCGCTGGACCGACCCCTGTTGAATCGTGTCGACCACCTCGACGCCGTCGCTCACGAGTCGGAGGGCCGCAATGAAGTGCCCGGCGAAATGCGGCGGCCGCTCGAAGTAGGGCAAGTAGAAGCAGTCGAGCTGAAGGCCGACTGGCCGCGATTCGCCGAGATGCTCCGCGAGCGAACCCCACGCCTTCGTCTTCGAGCTGGTCTCGTCTGCGTGAAGCACGATGCCGAGGTTGGCACACGCCGCCTCGGTCAACGCGAAAGGCTTGCTCCTGCCTCCGAGGAACGGAAGGGGTAAGCTGGCGAGGTTGAGGAACACGAATCCAAGCGCCTCACCCAAACCGAAGAGCATCGGTTCCGAGATCTCGCACCCGATCGCGCCAAGCAGCGTTCCGGTCGCCACGGTTTCGCAGTGGACGCCCACGAACGGTGTCACGAGCGCAGCGGGCCCGCGCGGCATCTCCGCAGCGGCGGTCCTGCTCCGCCGGGCGCTGCGTTCACGGGTGCCACGCGTCACGGCTGAACCGGTGGTAGCGAATACTCGATGGTGTAGAGGTGCTGCTTGTCGACGATGTCGACGTGCATCGTGCCCGAGATGCCTGCGAGTCCCTCTGTGCCGGTGCCGGGCACGATCTCGATGACCAGCGACTTCGCCTCGGCCGAGGCGAGGGCCTTGTGCGTGACCACGAAGCTGCCCGTCTTACCGTCGAGCGTGCCCTCGATTCGCTCCATCGCGACGTAGGCGGCGTGCTCCCCGGCACGCACGGAGAGAAACTGGACCAAGCCCTTCCCACTCAGCGCACCGTGGAAGATCTTGTCGAACGTGGCGCGAGCAAGAGTCACGCCGGACCCCTCGAAGTACGGGGGCTCGGGGTTCATCTTGACGTCGAATTTTCCTTTGGCGGTCGGCATCGCTCACCTGTACCACGCGACCTGGAGAGGTCGCGAGCGTGCCGCTTGTGACCTTTAGGTCACTCTGCTACGTTTTCACTCATGTTCCCTTTGCGGAAAGTCCTCGTCGTCCCCGCTGCCGCGGCCGCAGCCTTCGTCGTTCATGGCGTCGCGTGGAACGCGCTTCCGTTCGCAAACACCGCGGTGCACTCGCTCGACTCGCCGATCGTGCTGGAAGCGCTCGCGACGCTGCCAGCGACGGGAACTCATTTCGTCAACTCCAACGCCAGCCGTGACGGTCTTGCCGTGGCGGGTGCTCCTCACGGGTGGCTGACGCTTCACGCGCCTGAGAGCTACTCGGCGTCGCGCTCCCTTGCGCTGAGCGCGCTGCTCCACCTCGCCTGCGCGTGGCTTGCTGCTTACGTGGTTCGGGCGGTGAGGCGCCCGCGGTTTTCTGGACGTTTCGTCGCCGCGTCGGCCGTCTCCATGTTCGGCATCGTCACGGGCCCGGTCTGGGACGGGGTCTGGGGTTGGTACTCGCCCGAGTACGCGGCGGTGATGGCGCTGCACGCCTTCGTGGCCAGTGCAGCGATGAGCACAGTCCTGGCCGCACTCGTTCGGCCACAGTCCCTGGAGAGTCAACATGGCCAAGCTGATGACGCCCGCTGAGACGGTCATTGCGATCGAGCGAAAGCTGAAGGAGAACACCGGCCGAACGCTCGACGAATGGGTCGAGCTCGTCCGAGAAAGCCCGCACCGCGACGCCAAAGCGGCGCAATCGTGGTTGAAGGCAGATCACGGCGTGGGCCACTTTCAGGCGATGACCATCGCTCGCGCCGCCTCCCAGGGTGGCTGGGCAACCGACTACGAGGACCCGGAACGGCTCCTCAGTGTTTTGTTCTCCGGGGGCAAAGCGAAGTGGCGCCCGCTCTATGAGCGCGTCATGGCCGAGGCAACCAAACTCGGCGCCGACGTGCGGATCTCTGTGTGCAAGACGTACGCATCCGCCTATCGCGCCCGGCAGTTCCTCGTCGTCAGACCGAAGCGTGATGCCCTCGAGGTCAAGCTCGTCAGCGGGGCGAGCACGACCATCGCGGTGCATGAAGTCGGGACCGACAAAGACCTCGCGGGTCTGCGCAAGGGCTTGGTGCGGGCGTACGGTGAGGCACAATGAGCGCGGCGACGCTTCTCGCGATCAACCCATGGGCGCTCCTCGTCGGTGTGCTGGTCTCCTTCGGAGTGTCGTTCGTGTGGTACGGGCTCGCGTTTCAGAAGGCATGGCTCGAAGCGCTCGGAATTTCCGCAGCGGATCTCGAGGACATGCGCCTCGGCAAGACGACGCCATTCTTGGTCGCGGGTCTGACGTACGCGGTGCTCGGCGTCGTGACCGGCTTGTTCGTCGTGGCCCTCGATGTGCGAACTCCCGTTGCAGGAGCGATGCTGGGCCTCTTGACCTTCGTTGGGTTCAACCTCAGCGCGTTCGTGCGGCTCATCTTCTTCGAGGACCGGCCCGTTCGACTCGTGCTCATCGACGGCGGCGCCGATCTCGCAACCCACCTCGTGTTTGGCCTGGTCCTCGCGCTATGGCGGTGAAGAACCGGCCCGACGACTACGAGCGTCGCATGCGCGACCTCGTCTTTCGCGCGCTGGGAGACGAGACCCGGCGCAAGATCCTCGACATCGTGCGCGACGAGCCTGGGATTCCGCTCTCGGACCTGTTCGAACATTTTCCGGTCTCGCGCTTTGCCATCATGAAGCACCTCACCGTCCTCGAAGCTGCTTGGCTCGTGCGTCGAGAACGCGACGGAGCCATGAAGCGACTGCGGCTAGACAGCGGTCCGCTGCACCATGCAAAAGCCTGGCTTCGTGGGTTCGATTGAATCAACGACGAGCAGCTTCGACCTTGCGCGGCGGCGGGGACGACTTTGAATCGAGGTCCCTGTTCTGGCCTGGTAGTCTTTGGTCCCGATGATCGTCAGCAGAGCACCACGCAACCCGGCACTCACGCCGTTCGTCGATGCCTTGTGGGTGCACAAGGGTGAGCTTCATCATCGCTGCGAGCGGTTGTTGCCCTCCGGGCGCTTGCAGCTGCTGATCAACCTCCACGCGGACGAACTCTGCGACTATTCGCTGGATGGTCGCCCGGCGAACTGGACCCGCGGGGCGGCGCTTCAAGGCGCGCGCATCGAACCGATACTCATCGACACCGCTCACCAGCGAAACATCTGCGGCGTCAGCTTCGCCGTCGGTGGGCAGCGCCCCTTCTTCGGCATGCCGGCCTCCGAGGTCTGCGGGCGGGTGCTCAACCTATCCGACGTCTGGGGAGGGTACGCGAGCCTCCTGCGCGAGCGCTTGCTCGAAGCGGACGACGCCGAGGCGCAGCTTGACGTGCTCGAGAGCGCGCTGCTTGAGCGTGGGGCGTCGTTCGACCAGAGTCAGGACGTGCAGTTCGCCTGCCGCGCCCTCGAACGCGGTGCCAGCGTTCGCGCGGTGGGCGACCGGCTTGTGTTGACCCCGCGGCGGCTCATCGGCCTCTTTCGAGCCCATCTGGGATTTCCGCCCAAGATGTTCGCCCGGCTGGCTCGCTTTCAAGCTGTGCTTCGCGCAAGCAAGACGCCATGGGTCGACATCGCGGCAGCCAATGGGTTCGCGGACCAGGCGCACATGATTCGGGAGTTCCGCTTCTTTTCCGGCAGCTCACCGCGCGAGCACCGAGCCCGCTCGAGCGGAGCTACGCATCACGTCCCGCTGAGCGGACGACAATTTTGTTCAATACGTCGCGACGAGCGGTCGGCAGACTTCGGACATGATCAACCCTGATGTGCTCACAGAGGTTCAACCTCGTCTCGTGATCGACCGCGTCGACGATGCGGTCTCCTTCTATCGCCACGCCTTCGGAGGCGAGCTCGTGGAGCGTTTCGTCGACTCGAATGGAGTCGTCGTCCACGCCGCCGTTCGCTTCGGTACGTCCGTGATCTCGATGGCTCAGGAGATGAAACCATCGCAGCTCAATGGGCCGGCGACGATCGGCGGGTCCCCCGTCCTGCTGCACCTGACGATCGCCGATCCGGACGCGGCCTGCGGACGCGCGGTCGAGCACGGCGCCGAGCTCGTGATACCTTCACGTTGCCGTCGACCGTAGTGAACAGGTTGTTCGCGCTCACGTCGCGATGCACGACCTCGAGCGGCGTGCCGTCGGCCTTCTTCAGCTGATGCGCATGGTGAAGTCCCTGACACGCCTGGGCGCCGAGACTCGCGACGAGGCGCGGATCGATCGCCTGGCCATACATGTCGGGACGGCGGAAGCACGAGAACGGAACGCCCTCCAGGTACTCCATCGCGATGAAGTAGCGACCGTCGATCTCGCCGAGCTCGTACACCGAGCAGACATTTGCGTGCGAGATCTGCGCGGCGATCCTCGCCTCGTCGAGGAACATGCCGAGGAGCTGCTGATCCTTCGCGAGGTGCGGGAGGATCCGCTTGATGCAGACGAGCTTCTCGAAGCCGGCGGCGCCCGTCAGGCGGGCGAGGAAGATCTCGGCCATGCCACCCGTCGCGAGCTTCGCGACTAGCGTGTACTTGCCAAAGGCGTGCGCCTGCGTCGGCGCCGCGAGAGCCATTGCCTCATTATAGACCGATCCAATAGTTCGCCTTGACCATCACGACGGTCTCTCCGCGGGTGTCGATCAGGCTCGACACGTCGTTCCGTGGCCGGAACCGACCGTCCTCGTCGCTCGAGGTGCGCCCGTGGCTCCAGATCGCGAACAGACTCGAACCAGGGCGATACTCCCAACGAATCACGACGGTCGAGCGCAGCTGGCGGAAGTTGAAGTCCGGACGGCCGAAGCTGTAGGTGGCCCCGTTCGCCGCGGTCACCGTATAGACGTCGTTGTCTAGCTGGTAGCTCCCACCGCTGATCGGGGTGAAACGATCGGCGAAGCGCTCTGCGTTTGGGGCATCGACGTCCTTCAGCTGACCATAGCGACCGCTCGAGACGAACGGCTGTGCGTAGGCCTGCAGCGCGAGCCGCGGTGAAAACGTCCAGTCGAGCCGCAGGGTGAGGCTCGCAGTCGTCTGCCTGATGCGACCGAACACGTAGTGTCGCGCTCCCTCGGAGTCGTCGACCTGCGTGACGTACTGCATGCCGTGAAAGTTCCGCGCGAAGCTCGGTCCGATGTAGACGTCGATGTTCGAGCGCGCGTGGATCGTCGCGCCGAGATCGAAGCCACCGCCAATCGATCCGGTCGCCCACGTGCGATTGCCGTGTGTGCCGATGAACAACTGCACGGGCTTGCGGTTGTCCGTGTTGAGGCCGATCGATCCTGCCATGTTGGGATCCGTACGTAGCGACGGACCACCGCGCAGCGCCCCCGGGTCGACCACCCCGTTCGAGAGGTTGCCGCTGAGGTTCACGTTCCAGTAGTTCGGGAACTGGACGGAACCGTTACTCTCCCAACCGTAGTCGGTCACCTGCGGCTCGAGCGTCGTGACCATGTAGACGTCGTTGTTCCACTGCCAGTTGAGGATGTGATCGCCCGGATCGTCGTCGCGGTATTGCACCCAGTAGAACGGGATCGCGCGATCGGCGTTGTGCTGGAAGCCCATGTCGTTCAGCTCGAGGCCGATCGTGCGCAGATCGCCGCCGAACAGCGTGCGCCAGTGCTTCGTCTCGCCGAAGCGCCCGACCTTCCACGTCGCGCCGAAACCGCCGAGCGACGTGCGGTCCGGATCGAACATCGCGTTCGTGTGGTCGGGACGCTGATAGAGGTGACGCGTCGACAGTTGCGTGTTCGCGATCGCCGCCTTCGTGCCGTGCACCCAGCTGCCGACCGTCGACAGCTCGAGCTGCCACGCCGGCGTGAAGCGATGCGAGACCTGCGCACCGAGCGTGTACGCTTGATCGTGGAGCGTGTTTGCGAGCGGCGTGTCGGCGAGCGAGCGATGCACACTCGTCGCGGAGACGCCGATCGCTGTGCGGCCGTCGTCGAAGTCGCGCTTTACGCGCGCGACGGCGTAGTTCGTCAGCGGCGCGACGAGCACGTTCGTCATCGGCGCGTTCGACGCCACGAGCGTCGCTTCCTCGGAGCCCGTGATCGCGTCGAACACGCCGAGCGACCAGCCGCTGTCGGTCTTGCCGGACAGCTTCATCGCGCCGTAGATCGTCGTCGCGGTAGGCGCGCGAATGTAGTCGTAGGCGCCGTCGGGGAGCGGCGGCGCCGCACCGATGCGCCGGCTGTAGAACGCGCCCTCCTGGCCGTTGTCGCTGTTGCCGATCGGCAGCTTGAACAGATCGCCACCCTCGAGGAAAAACGGGCGCTTCTCGGCGAAGAACAGCTCGTTCGCACTGAGGTTCACCTGCGACGGATCCGCTTCGACCTGACCGAAGTCCGGGTTCAACGTGGCGGACAGCGTGAACGCGTTCGACAGCCCGTACTTCACGTCGAGGCCGAGATTCCCGCGCATGTTCCGCGGATCGTTCAGCGGATCACCGGCGGCGACCGGCATCACGTCGAAGCCGCCCGAGACGTACGGAAGCAGCTCGAGGCGGCGCCCCGGTGAGAGGCGCGAGATCCCGCCGACGACGCCGAACTTGCTCACGGTCTGATCCGAGCTGCGCGGCCACGGTGACCACGACGCCTGCTCTGCGTGCGCGAGACCGCGCGCACGACCTGGAAGCCCCACTCCTGCGCATCCTCGGCCGAGAAGCGGAGCTGGTTGAGCGGGATGCGAAACTCCGCAGTCCAGCCCTCGGCCGTGATCGCGGCGTCGCCGGTCCACACCGCATCCCACGTGGTGTCCTCCTTCGAATCGTCGAACAGGATCTGGTCGCGCTGCACGCCCGCGGCGTTGAGCTGGAACACGAACGCGGTGCGGCGGTCGCGATAGCTATCGATGCCGACGGCGATCATGTCGGACGGCGAATTGACGTCACGGCGCGTGAGCAAGCGGCGGATGTTGTGCGGCTCGGGATCGTCGGCCCACACGCCGACGTAGATCGCGGTGTCGTCGTAGAGCACCGCGAAGCGAGTCTCGAGCTCAGCCTTGACCCCGTCCCGCGGAAAGCGCTGCGTGAAGCCGGACTGCTTCGCCGCGCTCTGCCACGCGGCGTCGGTGAGGCTGCCATCGATGGCAATCGAGCCGTGCGCTACGCGCGATGCGTGCGCGCGCGCGCCGTGGCGAACGTCCGCACGCGCGGACACGACGAGCAAGATCGAGACGAGAACCAGTCGAACCATGCGCCACCGGAGAGCCACGAGCGAACCTGGTGGTGGACGCCGCCATTCCGCCGACGTTGCGAAAGTTTCGAACGCGACACATGCGACACCTGCGGCGACGCCGGCGCTACTCGGGCGGTTTGGACTCATCGGCACGCCGTGCATGCTCGAGGAGCAGCGCGGTGATCGTGACCTGGAGCTCGTCTCGACCGCCGATCGCGGCAGGCGTGAACTCGAACTGACCGTCGCGCCAGTCGAGCAGGCGCATGAGGCGCTCCTTCGGCAAGCCGTTGCCCTGGCTCGTCTCGACCTTGAGAATCTTTCCGTCGGCAACGAACACTCGCGCGATCTCCGAACCAGTTGGTAGGCCGTTGCGTAACACGAGCAGGATGCCGCTCTTGCGCTCGAACTCGAACAACGAGAGCAGTGTGCCCAGGCCGATGTCGACGAGGCTGCCGCGCAGACCGATCGCCCCGCCCGCCGCGATCGGGACCGCGACGCGATGCATGCGAATCACGAGCTCCTCGTCGAGAAACGGGCGCGGGATGTAGTCGCGCACGCCCGCCCGAAACGCTTCGAGGCGCGTGAGGTCGCCCTCGTCACCGTTCAGCACGAGCGGGACGTCCGACAGCGTCGTGTGCTCCGACATCGCGTACGCGAGATCGATGCCGGTCATCTGGTCCATCTCGGCGGCGGCGACGATCGCGTCGGGTCGCCACACCGAACACATCTCCAGCGCCTCCGTCGCGTTCGCGACCGAGCTCACCTTGAAGCCCGCGGCCTCGAGTGCGCGGCCCATGCGATTGCGTAAGCCCTGCGAGGGTTCGACGACGATCAGCTGCGTTGTCGTCGACAGACCTGGGCTCGTGATCTCCGTCTTGAGCGAATCGATGAACGCGCGCAGCTTGATGCGATCCGGTGTCTCGACGCCGAGCAGCTCGATGCCCATCCCTGAATGACGACCAAGGGCCTTCGCCGCGATCGGCGTGAGCATGTGCGCGACGCGCCCGCGCAGCGTCAACACGGCACCGCTCGGCAGCTCTATCGATAGATCTGTCGTCTCGCCGATCGGCAAGAGCGCTTCGGTGCGGATGAACAATCCGCGCGCGGACAGATCTTCGGTCTCCGCGGTCACGCGTCCGGACGGGCGGTCGAACTCCACCCGACATCGGCTGACGAGCCGCAGATCGCGGCCCCTACGCGCGCTTGCCACCGCGCAATTTTATAGAGGGCTGCCTTACCTGTCCTGTTTCGCGGGGAAAGGCCCCTTCACCCGTCCTCGAACCAGGTGGTTTCTCCGGATTTTCACCTTTTCGCACAAGCACTTGGCTTTGAGGCAGATTCGCGGCATCTTCCTTCAAGAATCTTTGAACGAACTGGGATCATCCGAAAGGTAGCCCATGAGCCAGCTCGCCGCCCACTCGCCCCTCACGTCCGCCGATCGCGCTGTCCTCTCCGCTAACCCTCGCGCGGTCCTCGATCGCCTCGCTGCGGTCACGACGACACGCGGAGCGACGGGACTCGCGGAGCGGCTCGCCGATCTCGATCGCTGGGTGCGCGCAGATCTCGTCGAGTTTTCGCGCGAGCTCGACGCGATGCCGCGCGGCGCGCGCGTCGTTCATCGCGCGGCGCATCACCTCCTCGACCTGCGCGGCAAACATCTGCGCCCGCTGTGCGTCGCGCTCGCGAGCCGGTTTGGGGATGGCTTCACCGGCGCCGCGCGATCGCTCGCCGTAGCGGTCGAGCTCGTTCACTCGGCCACGCTGTTGCACGACGACGTCGTCGATCTGGCCGAGCGCCGTCGCGGCCAGCCGACGGCAAGTGTCGTGTACGGCAACGCGGCGTCGATCTTCGCGGGTGACTGGCTCCTGATCGCGGCGCTGCGCCGCATCCGTACGAGCGGGGTCGAGGGCGTGCTCGATCGCATGCTCGCCGTGATCGACGAGATGATCGTCGCCGAGAGCGTCCAGCTCGAGCGACGCGGTGTGATCAGTGGAGCGCGTGAGGACTACTTCGCGATCATCGAGGGCAAGACCGCGGCGCTGTTCCGCTGGGCCATGATCGCCGGCGCGCGTGCCGCCGGCCTACCCGCGAGCGCCGAAACCGCACTCGAGCGCTTCGGATTTCACCTCGGCGTCGCGTTCCAGGCCGTCGACGACGAGCTCGACTACAAGGATCATACCGGCAAGGATCCGCTCGCCGATCTGCGGGAGGGCAAGGTCACGTTCCCGCTGGTCGTCGCGCTCGAGCGCGATCCCGCGCTCCGCCCCCGCCTCGAAGCGCTGCTCGCCTCCGGCGACGGCGCCGACATCCCTGCCGACGAGCTCGCGACCATCGCGAACGCGGTCCGTGCGTCCGGTGCACTGTCCGCAACCCGGACACTCGCCGAAGAGCACGTGCAACGCGCGCTCATCGCTCTCGAGGATCTCCCGGCCGGTCCCGCGCACGACGCGCTCGTCACCGTTGCCCTCGCCTCGCTGGAGCGCCAGTCGTGAGCGCCACCGACCAGGCGATCGAATCGACAAGACCGAACGCAGCCGCTCTTGGCTCGGGCCAGATGTTCGATCGCATCGCGCGCCGCTATGACTTCGTGAACCGCGTGCTCTCGCTCGGCCTCGATAAGAGCTGGCGGCGCCGCACGGTGCGTGCCCTCCGGCTCGGCGAGCGCCCGCGCGTCCTCGATCTCGCGACCGGCACGGGCGACCTCGCCGTCGACATCGCGCGGATGACGCCGGGTGCGACGGTGATCGGCCTCGATCCATCGCCAAACATGCTCGCGATCGGCCGCGAGAAGATGGTGAAGAAGCACCTCGCGGATCGCGTCACGCTCGTCGAGGGTGACGCGCAGGCGTTGCCCTACGCCAACTGCGAGATGGACGCCGCGACCATCGCGTTCGGCATTCGCAACGTCCCCGATCGTGCCCGCGCGCTCCGCGAGATGGCGCGCGTCGTTCGCCCCGGCGGTCGCGTCGCGATCCTCGAGCTGTCCGAGGGACGCCGCGGAATGATGGGTGCGATGGCGCGCTTCCATACGCGCCACGTGGTGCCGAAGCTCGGCGCGTTGCTGTCCGGCAAGCGCGAGTATCACTACCTCCAGAAGTCGATCGCGGCGTTCCCACCCGCCGAGGAGTTCGCAGCGCTCATGACCTCGTGTGGCCTCGCGGTCATCGAGGTCACGCCGCTCACGTTCGGTGCGGCAACGCTCTACGTCGCGACCCCGTCGGAGGAGTCATGAGCGCCGCGCACGACATCGTGCGCGCCGATGTCCGCGCCGAGGCCCTCATCGATGGCCCGGTCACGCGGATGAGCGAGCCGCGCATCACGACCGAGCTCGCGGTGCACGGCGCGAACGATCTCGCGGCCCTCGACGCAGGGCTCGCGATCGCAGCGCGCGCCCGTGGCCTCACGTTCATCGCGTTGCCCGCGCCTGTCATCGCGCCGACCGCGATCGTCGACGAGTTTCGCGATGCACCGCTCGTATCGTGGTCGTCCGGCGAGCTTACGCTCGTCGGCGTCGGCATCGCGCGCGAGGTCCGCGGCCACGGCCCACATCGCTGGGCGCAGGTCATAGCGAACGCACACGCGATCGCGACCAACACCGCGGAGGTCGACGACGAGCCGCGGGACACGATGCCCACGCACGCTCGCGCCTCCGACGAGATCGATCGTCATCTCGCCGACGGAGATGCCCTGTTGTACGACGCTCCGCATCGCGCGGTCATCGCGGGCGAGGTCACTTCGACCGTGGCCCTCGGGTTCGCGCGACCGCGCTTCGTCGGCGGCGCCGCGTTCGCACCCGGTGCCGCAGATCACGCGCCGTGGACCGGGTTCGGCGATGCGTGGTTCACGCTTCCGCGCTGGACCTACGTGCACGACGGTTCGCGCGCTTTCCTTGTCCTCGCGGTCGACGCGCGCGATGCCGCCGACGCGACTCGCTGGTACGACGAGCTCGCGATCCATCGTGCAGCCTTCGCCGCGTCCTCGGCGCGCATGCGTGGCCAGCCCGCGCTCGTCGAGCTCGCGCCCGCCCCGGCCGACGCGTGGCGCACGCAGGTCACGGACATCACGGACGCGATCGCGCGAGGCACGTGCAGCAAGATCGTCGCCGCGCGTACCTGCGGCGTGATGCTCTCCAGTGCGATCCGCACGGCGGACCTGCTCGCGGCCCTCGACGATCGCCACGCCGACTGCGTGCGCGTCCTCGTGAAGCCGCCCGGCGCCGGTGCGCTCGTCGCCGCGACACCCGAGCGCCTCGTCCGTCGCGACGGTGACGTCGTGTTGTGCGACGCGCTCGCCGGCTCGATCGCGCCGAACGGAGACGCTGACACGGCGGCCGCGCGGCTCTTCGCGAGCGCGAAGGACCGCAACGAGCACGAGCTCGTCGTCAGCGCCCTGCGCACCGCGCTCACCGAGGCGGATGCGCACGTCGACGCGCCCGTCGAGCCCGGCTTCAAGCGCCTGCGCCACATCATCCACCTCCACACGCCGTTCCGCGCGGTGTTGCGGTCTTCGCGGCACGTGCTCGAGCTCGCCGCGCGACTGCACCCGACGCCCGCCGTCGGTGGCACGCCGCACGCGCTTGCCGCCGAGTGGATCGAGTCGCACGAGCCCGAGGCGCGCGGCTGGTACTCCGCACCCGTCGGCTGGTTCGATCTCGAAGGCAACGGCGAGCTCTTTGTCGCGCTGCGCTCTGGTGTGATCACGAGCAACCGCGCGCACCTGTTTGCGGGCGCGGGCATCGTCGCCGGCTCGGATCCCGACAAGGAGCTCGCCGAGACCGAGATGAAGTTCCGCGCGATGTTGAACGCGCTCGGAGTGAACGCATGACAACCGGCGGCCGCATGTCGAATGCGAGCGCGGTCCAGACGATCTGGTGCGAGCTCCTCGTAGGGACGCTCGTCGATGCGGGGGTGATGCTCGTCGTGATCAGCCCGGGCTCGCGTTCGACACCGCTCGTCACGGCCCTCGCGACGGAAGCTCTGCGTCGCGAGTCGTCGCAGTCAGCGGCGGTGTCGCTCGTGACGATCATCGACGAGCGCGCGGCCGCGTTCTATGCCCTCGGCGCCGCGCGCGCCACGAACCAGCCGGTTGCGCTCGTGTGCACGTCGGGCACGGCGGGTGCGCACTACCTTCCCGCGCTGATCGAGGCGCATCAGTCGAACATCCCGTTGATCGTGATCACGGCCGACCGCCCACCCGAGCTGCTCGATTGCGGCGCGTCGCAGACGATCGACCAGGTCGGCATGTTCGGCCGCTTCGTGCGCCAGTCGTTCGATGTCGGCGCGCCGGTCGGTACGCCGATCGCGCTACGCGCGCTACGCCGCAAGATGGCGCAAGCGATCGTGCTCGCGCGCGGCCCGCTCCCCGGCCCCGTCCATCTCGAAGTGCCGCTGCGCAAGCCGCTCGAGCCGATCGCGCCGGCGACCGACGAGGATCGCGAGCTCGCCTCGCTCGCGCGGTCGCTGCGTGGCCCGCTCGCGATCGCGCCGCCGCGTCTCGCGCCCGATTCCGGCGCGCTGATCGATCTCGCAGAGGCGATCAGCGCCGAGCCCGACGGGGTCATCGTCGTCGGCGCGCTGCCCATCTCGTTCACATCGAGGCAGCCCACCGGGGCGTCTGCGTGCGATCTGTTGCTCGCGCTCGCGCGCCGTGCCGGGTATCCCATCATCGCCGAGTCGGGATCGCAGCTTCGTGTACGCAGGTCGAGCCCAGCGGCGACATCGAGCGCGACGACATTCGTCGATCACATCGACCTGATCCCGGTCGCACATCGACCGCCGCCCCGCCTCGTGCTCCAGCTCGGCGCCGAGCCTGTAGCCGCATCGTGGCCACAGTGGGACCTCTCGCGCGCGCGACGCTGGGTCCTCGCCCCGACGTGGGCAGACCCGACCTCGACGGCGCACGTGCTCCTCGGCGACGTCGCCCTCTCGCTCGAGTCGCTGATCGCGCAGGTCGCCGATCGAAGCTCGCCGAACGCCTCCTTCTCGAACGCGTCGACGGCATCGAGCGATGTCCTCCCGTCGCGCGCGTCGCAGCAGCGCGTTCGCACGTCCGCGTGGCTCGATACCTGGCGCGAGCTCGACATCCGCGCGGCCGGCGCGATCGATCGCGCGCTCGCCGATCATCCGCGCAGCGAAGGCGCTGCGATCCGCGCCGCGATCGCAGGCCTGACCACCGGAACGCACATCATCGGGACGATTCTGCAGATCGGCAACAGCCTCCCGATCCGGGTCATCGACCACGTGGCCCCGCACGCGCCCGATGCTGCTGACGCACAGGGCGTGCCTTCTCCCGCGATCGGTCGGTTGTCCGTTATCACCCAGCGTGGCGCGGCCGGGATCGATGGCCTGATCGCCTCGGCAGCGGGCGCGACCCACGCGGGTCGTCCGGTGCTGCTCGTGCTCGGCGATGTCAGCTTCGCGCACGACGTGGGCGGCTTGCTCGCCGCGCGACGTGCAAAGGCGCCGCTCGCCATTCTCGTCGTCGACAACCGAGGCGGCCAGATCTTCGCCGGGCTCCCGGTCGCGAAGGCAGGCATCGACGCCAGCGTCGTCGCCGAGCATTGGCTCACGGCCCCCGAGCTCGACCCCGCCGCGGTCGCGACCGCGATGGGCCTGCGCGCGATCACGACCGCATCCGCCGCGGCGATCACCACCGCGATCGCCGATGCGCTGTCGGTCTCGCCGGCCGCGGCGACCGCCGACGCGATGGCCCGCGTCACCGTGATCCATGCCCCTGTTTCCGCGACCGGAGCGCACGATGTTCGTCGTGCCGCGATCGCACTGATGGAGAAATCACATGCCCAGCCGCAGCCGACACGCCCCGAAGATCACGACCGAAGCTCCTACGTGGACGCGCCACGAGGGCTATGAGGACATCCGCTACGAGACCTCGCCGGACGGCATCGCGAAGATCACGATCGATCGCCCCGAAGTGAAGAACGCCTTCCGGCCGCGCACCGTGACCGAGATGATCCGCGCGATGGACGCCGCGCGCGACGACGAGAAGGTCGGCGTGGTCATCCTGACCGGCGCGGGCACCGAGGCGTTCTGCTCCGGCGGCGATCAGCGCGTGCGCGGCACCGGCGGCTACGTGGGCCAGGACGGCATTCCGCGCCTCAACGTCCTCGACCTGCAGATGCGCATCCGTTACCTGCCGAAGCCCGTCGTCGCGATGGTCGCGGGCTACGCGATCGGCGGCGGCCACGTGCTGCACCTCGTGTGCGATCTGACCATCGCCGCCGACAACGCCCAGTTCGGTCAGACGGGGCCGCGCGTCGGCAGCTTCGATGCCGGGTTCGGCAGCTCGTACCTGGCGCGCATCGTCGGGCAGAAGAAGGCGCGAGAGATCTGGTTCTTGTGCCGCCAGTACGACGCGAACGAAGCGCTCGAGATGGGACTCGTCAACACGGTCGTGCCGCTGGCGGAGTTGGAGTCGACGACGATCCAGTGGTGCCGCGAGATGCTCGTTCACTCGCCGACCGCGCTGCGCTTCCTGAAGATGGCGATGAACGCGGACTGCGACGGTCAGGCCGGCATGATGGCGTTCGCGGGCAGCGCGACGCTCATGTACTACACGACGGATGAGGGTCGCGAAGGCAAGGAAGCGTTCCTCGAGCATCGCAAGCCCGACTTCACGAAGTTCAAGCGGTACCCCTGAGCAGGACTCGATGAGGCTCACTACCTGGATCGCCGCCTCGCGGCCCAAGACGCTACCCGCGGCAATCGTGCCGGTCGTCGTCGGAACGGCGTGCGCGCATGCGATGGGGGCGCTCGCGTGGGGCCCCGCCGTCGCCGCGCTCGGCGGCGCGATCGCGATCCAGATCGGAACGAACTTCGCGAACGACGTGTTCGACGCCGAGAAGGGTGCGGACACGGCCGAGCGAATCGGCCCTCTGCGTGCGGTGAGCGCAGGCCTTATCACCGCGAGCGCGATGAAGCGCGCGATGGTCGCGGCGTTCGCGATCGCATGTGCGTTCGGCGTGTACCTCGTGTCCGTCGGTGGCTGGCCGATCGTCGCGATCGGGGTGGCGTCGGTCGCGAGCGGCATCGCGTACACCGGTGGCCCATTCCCACTCGGCTATCACGGGCTCGGCGACGTGTTCGTGATGGCCTTCTTCGGCTTCGTCGCGGTGTGCGGGACGGTATTCGTACAAGCGGGCTACGTGTCCGCGCTGAGCGTCTGGGCCGCGGTGCCCGTCGGTGCGCTCGCGACCGCGATCCTCGTCGTGAACAACGTGCGCGACCGCATCGGCGATGCGCGCGCCGGCAAGCGGACGCTCGCGGTGCGCTGGGGACGCGGAGCAGCACTCGTCGAGTACGCGGCGCTGCTTCTTGTCGCATACGCCGTCCCGGTGGGACTCGCAGTCACCGGCCGGCCTTGGGCAGCGCTCCCACTCGTGACTGTGCCGCTCGCGATCGTGCGCGCGCGCTCTCTCGTGAAGGCGACGACCGGCCCCGAGCACAACTCCCTGCTCGCACAGACGGGGCAGCTTCTCGCGTTGCACGGCGTGCTGTTCGCGACGGGCCTCGCGCTGTGAGTTAGAGTGGCGCGATGCGGATCGTCCGCGCGCGTACGCAGCTCGTTCGGTGGCCGATCGCGCCGGACGGAGCCGCGCGCGATCGACGCGAGCGCACCGCGCTCCTCCTCGAGATCGTGACGGCGGACGGACACGTCGGGCTCGGCGAGGCCGCACCACTACCGGGCATGTCGGTGGACACGCTCGCCGATGCGGAGGCCGCGCTGACGTCGTTCGTGCAGCGCGTCCCGTTCGAGCTCGCGCCCGTGCTCGAGGAGCTGGCGATCTCGGCGTCGGGTCGCATCGTGTCGCTGACGCCCGAGGCCGCGCCACCGCGGGTCGACGAGAACGATGCCGCGCCGATCGCGACATCGACCGAGCGCACACCGACGACACCGATGGAGATCGCACGCGCCGGCGATTCTGTGCAGCACCGCGCGCGACGCGAGTCCACGCGACACGCAGGTGGAGGGGCGACGCGCGGCGTGCTCGAGGATGTGATCGCCCTATCGGCGTCGACGAGCTCTCCATCGGCGCGCTTCGCCATCGAGACGGCACTCCTCGCCGCCGCCGCCCGCGAGATGGGTATGCCGGTCGCGACACTGCTCGTGCCGCGGCCCGCAGCCTCGCTTCCGTGCGCGGCCGTTGTCGACGATCCCGCGGCGGCGCGACGCGCGGTCCTCGCCGGCGTGCGCACACTGAAGATCAAGGTCGGTGCTACGGGCGACATCGATCGTGTCATCGCGATCCATCGCGCCGCGCCCGACGCGATGCTGCGCATCGACGCCAATCGCAGCTGGCCGCGCGACCGCGTTGGATCGATCCTGCGCGCACTCGCAGAGTTGCCGATCGAATACGTCGAGGAACCGAGCGCGAACACGCTTGCCCTGTTGTCCGATGCGGTTCCGCTGCCGCTCGCACTCGACGAGAGCCTGGCGCTGCTTTCGCCGGAGCAGATCTCCCGCGCGCTCGCCTCCCGATCGCTCGGCGCGATCATCGTGAAGCCGACGATCGTCGGCGGCCTCCACGCCGCGACGCAGCTCGCCGCCAAGGCGCGAGAGGCGGGAAAGCGTGTGGTGATCAGTCACGCGCTCGAGGGGCCGATCGGGACGGCTGCGTGCGCGGCGCTCGCCGTCGCGATCGGCGAGCGCGACACTGCGGTCGGTCTCGCGCCACACCCGGCACTCGCGAGCTGGCCGATCGGCCTGCCGCACGTGACACCCGCGGTGCTCCATGCAGCGCTCGAGCCGGGCCTCGGCCTCGATCGGCTCACGCGGCTCGCATCGCGCCTCGACGCACCGACGCGTCTCGTGGATCTCGCGGGTCACCTCGACCGCGCGCTCGAGCGCGCTGCGACGCCGAACGACATCGCGCTGATCACGCCATCGCGGTCCGTTCGCTTCGACGAGCCCGAGTCCGTCGGCGTCGCCCTACCGTCGAACGCGAGCTCTCCGAGCGCGTCGGACAGGCCGGCGCGCCACACGCGAGTCCTCGTCGCAACCTCCGCGCTCGATACGGCGCGTGCGATCCGCTCCGCACTTGCATCGCAGGTACCGCTCGCGCTCCTCCACCCGCGCCTCGCGCACGACGAGCTCGTGCGCCAGCGTGCCGCCATCGAGGACGCCGATCGCGCGGCCATCGATGCCGGCGAGCGCGACAACGTCGATCGCGCGGCCATCCTGTTCACGTCGGGCTCGACGGGGGCCGCACGCGGCGTCGTCCATACGCGTGCGTCGATCGCCGCCGCCGTCGCGGCGAGCGAGCAACACCTCGGGTGGCGCCCGGGTGACCGCTGGCTCCTCGCGCTGCCGATGGCGCACGCCGGCGGCCTCGCCGTCCTCGCCCGCTGCGACGCCGCGCGCGTTCCGGTCGTGCTGCTCGAGGGTGACTACGATCGCGCTCGCTGCGCGGCGCTCCTCGAGGACTGCACGCTCGTCTCGCTCGTGCCCACGCAGCTCGCCGCGCTGCTCGACGATCCGAACTGGCGTCCGCCCCCGAAGCTGCGCGCGGTGCTGCTCGGCGGAGCCGCCGCACCGAGGTCGCTTCTCGAGGCGGCGGCGTCGCGCGGTGTGCCGTTCCTGACGAGCTACGGCCTCACGGAGACGTTCGGCCAGATCGCGACAGCCCCACTCGGCCACGCCGGCGACCCGCGCGCACCGCTCGTCCCGCTTCACGGTGTCGTCATCCGCGGCGGCACGCGGGCGCAGCCGGCGCCGCTCGTCGTGGAGACGCGCCAGCTCGCAGCGCGCTACCTCGACGACGAACCGATCGCACCGCGCTTCACGACGAGCGATCTCGGCTTCGTCGAGGACGGGCGTGTCCATGTAGTCGGACGCGCGGACGACGTCATCATCACGGGCGGCGAGAACGTGCATCCCACGGAGGTCGAGACCGAGCTCCTCGCGACCCCCGGGGTGCGCGCCGCGTGTGCTTTCGGCGTCGAAGACGCGCGCTGGGGCCAGCTCGTCGCGGCCGTGATCGTCGTCGATGCCACGTTCGACGACACCCGCGCGTTCGCGCAGTGGGACAAGCTGCCCGCACACGTGCAGCCGCGCGAGCTCGCGATCGCTGACGCGTTGCCGCTGTCGCCGAACGGCAAGATCGACCGCCGCGCGGTCGCCGCGATCCCTCGGCGCACGCTACGCTCTCGCGCGTAACATGTCTGCACAGTTCCTCGACGAGGAGGCGCGCAAGGCGTTCAAGGAGGCGGTCGAGACGATCGAAGCCCGGAGCGGGGTCGAGGTCGTCGTCGCGATGCGCCAGAAGTCGTCGACGTATTTCCACGCGAACCTCGTCGTCGGCGTGGTCGTCGCGTTCGCGGCCCTCGCGGCGATGCTGTTCGCCGACTATCCGTTCTCGCTCACCGCGATCCTGTTCGATCCGTTCCTCGCCGGCGCGGCCGCCGCAGGCGTCGTGCACTGGATCCCGCAGGCGAAGCGCGTGCTCACCCGACCGTCGACGCGCCGCCGCCACGTTCGCTCCGCCGCGCGCGCGACGTTCGTCGAGCGCGGCGTCCACAACACGCGCGATCGCAGCGGTCTGCTCGTCTATATCTCGTGGCTCGAGCAGGAGATCACGCTCGTAGCGGACTCGGGAATCGAGGCGGCGTGGACGCTCGACGAGGTCGACGCCGCGGCACGCGAGCTGACGCGCACGATGCGCGAGGGCGGCGTCGCCGTCGCGAAGGCACTCGCCGCGCTCGGGTCAAAGCTCGCACTCACCATTCCGCGCCGCGAGGGAGACGTGAACGAGCTCCCGGACGCGATCCACGAGACGGAGGAAGCGTCGTGAAGCGCCGCGTGCTCCTCATCGCCGGCGCGCTCGCCGTCGTCGCGTTTGCGTGCGGAATCGCGTGGGCCCGTCCCGGCGGCGGAGATTCGTACACCGGCGGCGGCGGCCACGGCGGAAACGGCGGCGGTGGCGGTGGTGATGGCAGCGGGTGGTTCGAGCTGATCTACTGGCTGATCCGCATCACGATCGCATACCCCGCGCTCGGCCTGACGTTGATCGCGATCATTGCCGCGTTCGTCTTGTGGAGCGCGTACAAGCAGCACAAAAACAAGGACTGGGACTCGGGCCCGCCCGTGAAGCTCGAGCGCCCCGTCAGCTTCGATCCGCTGCGCCGCGCCGACCCCGAGTTCTCGCAGCTGTTGTTCGAGGACTTCGCGTATCGACTGTTCTCGGCGGCGCAGCGCGCACGCTCGAGCCCCGCACAGATCGCCACCGTCGCGCCGTACGTCGCACCACCCGCGCAACGCACGCTGCTCTCGCGAGGTCAGGGCGCACCCGTGCAGTCCGTCGTGATCGGCTCGATGCGCCCCTATCGTATCGACGTCCCGCCGGGCCCCGTCGATCACGTCGGCGCGCCGAACCGGATCCGCGTCGGCCTCCAGTTCGAAGCGAACGTCTCGCTCGCGAACACGACGCAATACACCGTCGAGAAGTGGGTGCTCGGACGTGACGCGATCCGCCTGTCGAAGCCGCCGGGCGCGTCGAAGGGCTTCCCGTGCCCGAACTGCGGCGCGCCATGGCAAGCGAATGCGACCGGAACGCAGCAGTGCGGATCGTGCGGCCAGATCGTCGACAACGGTCGCTTCGACTGGACCGTCGAGGACATCTCGCTCGAGCACGTCCACGACCGCCCGCCGACGATGACCCGAGAGGTCGAGGAGCGCGGGACGGAGCTCGAGACGTACGTCGCGCACGACGTGAACGCGCAGTGGAAGTCGCTGCGCAACGACGACCCCGCGCTTACCGAGGACAACCTCGTCGCGCGCCTCCACATGATTTACGCGCAGCTCAACACGGCGTGGTCGAACAACGAGCTTCGCCCTGCGCGCGGCGTCGTCTCCGACGGACTTTACGACTACCTCGCGTACTGGGTCGAGGCGATGAAGTCGCAAGGCCTGCGCAACGAGCTGCGCAAGATGCAGATCACCGAGACGCGCGTCGCCAAGATCGTCCGCGACAAATACTTCGACGCCGTGACGATCCGGCTGTGGGGCCGCGGCATCGACTTCATGGTCACCAATAGCGGCCGGCGAGTGCGTGGCTCGAAGTCGATCAAGCGCAAGTACAGCGAGTACTGGACGCTGATCCGCTCTCGCGCGCGCAAGGGTGCACCAAACGCCAACCCGAGCTGCAGCAACTGCGGCGCGCCGCTCGCGATGACGCAGTCCGGAGAGTGCGAGCACTGCGGTGCCCACGTCACCGGCGGCGAGTTCGATTGGGTCCTCTCGAAGATCGAGCAGGACGATTCGTATCGCGGCTAGGTTCCTACTCAGGTCGGCGGCGTGCCCGGCGGTGCCGGCGACACGTACGCACCGGTGAGCGGCACGACCGTCGACAGCACGAGACCAGCGCCACCACCACCACCGCCACCACCCGCGTTCGATGCGCTCGCGTTCATCGGCGGAACGCCGCCGTTGCCGCCGAGCGAGCCTTGACCGCCATCACCGCCGGAGCTCACTCCCGAGCCACCCATACCGGCGAGCAACGGAGAGAGCGGCTCCTGACCGAAGACGCCGACATTCACGAGGTCGTTGCCTTCACCACCGCCGCCACCGTTCGCAAAGATGTTCGCGCCGGTCGCATCGATCACTGGCGCGTCGAGGACGATCATTCCGCCCGATCCGCCGCCGCCGCTGCCCAGGCGACCCAGCTCGCCGGCGCGACCACCCGCACCCGACGCGTTCAGCGCGCCCGGGAGCAGGATCTTCGTGCGCGAAAGGAGCGCGAGCCCACCACCGCCGGCTCCACCCGCCGCGAGCACCGCGTTGATCGGGCCGCCGGGACCGCCCGGGCAACCGCCGCGCAACGCGGTCACATTCGTCAGAGCCGCCGGCGAGATGCCGCCGAAGCCACCATCCGCACTCTCGCCGTTTCCACCGCGAGTGCCGAAGCTGCCGCCGAAACCACCGCCCGAGCTGTTGCCCGCGGTCGCGTTCGTCCCGCCCATACACGCGGCCGGGTTTCCGCCCGCGCCGATCGCGTTGCCTCGGCTACCGACATCGATGATACCGACGACGGTGATGTCGCCCGTCGCCGCGAACACGACCGGCTTGTTGCCGATCACGCGCACGAGCGCTCCGCTCAACACCTCGACGGTCGTCCCCGCGATCACGCACCACCCACTCGCGGCGGAGTTCGTCGTCGGAGTACACGTCGCGGCGACCGACGTGTCGATCGTCGTCGTGTCGCTGTACATCACGGGTGCGGTCGGCAGCGCCGTGAAGCAGACCTCGTTGGCGCCCTCGCCGACGCACAAATCCGGTGCGTCGATCGGAGGCGCATCGATCTCTGCATCGACCGTCGAGGCGTCGTCACCGACGCTCGCGTCGCGCGCTCCCATCGACATCTCGAAACCACACGCCGCCAAACACATCAACACCGGGACGAGCCGTGCCATGCGCCGACTCTAGAACGGCAGCTTCTCTTCGAGCCAGTTCTTCGCTCGTCTCTCGAGCAGGTCGCGCGCGAGATCCTCGCCGAACGTGATCAACTTCGCGATCTCGGCCTTCGCATCATCGGCGTCGTCGAACGTGGGCAACCGTACAGGAAGCGCCACGGGAGCCGAACCAAAGATGCTTCCCTGCGCGGTGATCGCGCCATCTTTGTAAGCGAGCTTCACCACGATGTCCGCGGGGAGGTCCAGCGTCGCCCGAAGCTCTCGCATCGCGAAGATCCATGACAGCGGTGTCTTGAACGTTGTAGGTCCGGCCTCCACGTAGTCCACCCGGATCTCGATCTTGCCGAGCTCCGGCAGGAACGCGCTCGGCGAGAACGTCAGCACCGCGTCGCGGATCTCCACGCGGTCTACGCTCAGCGGTCTGCGCTTCGGCCGCTTCAGCTGCAGCACGGCCGCGGACGTCATGGTCAGCCGCACCTTGTCGACCACGAGATCGCCGCACGAGCGATCGATCAGCGCGAGCCCCATCGGCAGCAAGTCGCACTCGACGTGGTCGACGTCGATGGTCAACACGCCGAGGTCGTCCTTCTTCACCTGCAGCTTGTCGAGCTCGAGGTAGCCGCGCACCATCGACAGGCTCGCGTCACCGACTGTCGCCGTCGCCAGCATCGACTCGCCGATGCGGTTCGCGACGCGCTCGCCCGCACGCCCGCCGTACACCGCGCCGAACACGAGAAGGAACACGATCCACAGGGCGACGAGCCCGACCGCGACCCTCACGACTCGTTTCATCGAGGTTCGAGGTCCTTCAGCTGTCCTAGAATCCTCACGCCTTTGAACGTGAGCATCAAGCGGTAGAGCTGGCGCAGATCCTCGATGCGGTTCGCGACCGCTCGCTCCGATAGATCGATGACTCTAGGTTTCGTCGCCATCCGAGAACTTCAGCTGTTCGATGTCGCGCAGATCCGTCGGGCGACCGGCACGCGTCTTCATCGTAACAAGACCGTCGACAGAGACAACCTTCACGTTGCGGTTCAGGTAGCGGACGACGATGCGCGAGTCCCACACCTCCTCGAACACCGGTTCCACGACCAAGAAGTCCAGCGATAACAAATTGCTGGTCTCGGAATCGAGCTTCGAAACGCGGTGCATCTTCTGCTCGTCGGGCGACCCTTGGCGAAACGTCATCGGCTCGGCAGGGATGTCGAACCCGAGCGCCTGGACGGTTGCTTTTGCGCGAACGACGTCGGCCTCGCGCACCAGCAAGTCGATGTCCTTGGTCATACGCGGGACGGCGAGGATTCCCATCGCGAGTCCTCCGCAGACTGCATAGTCGATCCCAGCCGCATCGAGTGCGTCGACGATAGCTTCGAGCTCCGCGATGATGTCGAGCGCCATCGCTAGACGTCGAGGTCACCGATCAATGCGGCGTTCTCCGTGATCATCTTGAACCGCGCCGCGACGTCTTTGCCCATCAGCTCGCTGATGGTGCGATCGGTGGCGAGCATCTCTGCTTCCTTCACCGTCACGCGCAGCGCTTGCCGTGTCTTGGGATCGAGTGTCGTCTGCTTCAACGTGTCGGGGTTCATCTCGCCGAGACCCTTGAATCGCGTGATGCTCGGCTTGCTGTTCGACTTCGCGTGCTGCTTCAGCAGCTGCTCGCGGTGCACTTCATCGAGCGCCCAGAACGTCTGCTTGCCGATATCGATACGGAACAGCGGAGGCTGCGCGAGGAAGAGGTGCCCGTTGTCGATCAGCGGCTTCATGTGGCGGAAGAAGAACGTCATCAGCAGCGTGGCGATGTGATGTCCGTCGGAGTCGGCATCCATCATCAAGAAGATCTTGCCGTAGCGCAGCTTCCCGAGATCCATCGTGTCGCCCATGCCGCAGCCGAGCGCCTGGACGATGTCCTGGAGCTCCTTGTTCTGCATGAGCTTCGCGCTGTTCGCTTGCTCGGTGTTGAGCACCTTGCCGCGCAACGGGAGGATCGCCTGCGTCTTCCGATCACGCCCTTGCTTCGCGGAGCCGCCGGCCGACTCGCCCTCGACGATGAACAGCTCGCTCTCGGCGGGGTTCGTCGAGGCGCAGTCCGACAGTTTGCCCGGCAGGTTGAGCCGATGGCTCACCGCGCTCTTGCGCGTGACCGACTGCGACGCTGCACGCGACGCTTCACGCGCCCGTGCTGCGATGATCGTGCGAGCGACGACCGCCTGTGCCCAGTTCGGGTTCGCGTTGAGGTAGTTCTCGAGTGCGGGGCGCACGATGCCTTCGACCTGCGCGGCCACCTCGGGGTTCGTGAGTCGGTTCTTCGTCTGGTTCTGAAACAACGGATCGTGCACGTACGTCGAGAGCAGCGCGACGACACCCTCTCGAATGTCCTCCGCCGTGATCGAGACGCCCTTCGGATCGAGGTCGTGCGTCGACATGTAGTTGCGGACGGCCTTGACGATCGCCGAGCGCAGACCCGTGTCGTGCGTACCACCGTCGGCCGTCGGCACCGAGTTGACGTACGTCTTGATCACGTCGTCGGTCGACTCGGTCCACTGGAGTGCGAGCTCGAGTCCGAGCCTCGCCTCCTTGTCGTCCTTCTCCATGTAGAACACACCGCCGCTCGACGGCACCGGTAGCTTCCCGCGCTCGGTGACGAGCTTCGCGAGGTACTCCGCGATGCCGTTGTCGTGGTGATACGTGTGCACCGACGCCGGTGACTGCGTCTCGTCGCGGAACGTGATCTCGAGGCCGCTGTGGAGGTACGCCTTGATGTCGAGGCGCTCCGCGATCACCTTCGCGTCGAAGGTCTGCTTCCCGAAGATCTCCTCGTCGGGGTGGAAGGTCACGGTGGTACCAGTGCCACGAGCGCCGCCCGTCTTCTTGAGCTTCGCCGTGACCTCGCCCTTCGCGAACGACATCTCGTAACGCTCGCCATCGCGCTTGACCGAAACTCTCAACTCGCTCGACAGCGCGTTCGTCACCGACGCGCCGACGCCGTGAAGACCGCCGGACACTTGGTAACTGCTACCGCGCTCGAACTTCGCGCCGGCATGGAGCTTGGTGAACACCACCTCGAGCGCGCTCTTCTTGAGCTTCGCGACCTGGTCGACCGGGATGCCTCGCCCGTTGTCCTCGACGGTCGCGCTCTTGCCACCCTTGTGCAGCGTGACCTCGACCTTGGAGGCGTGTTTGTTGATCACTTCGTCGATCGAGTTGTCGACGATCTCCCACAGGAGGTGGTGGTAGCCCGTCTTGTCGATGCCACCGATGTACATGCCCGGGCGCTTGCGAACGGCTTCGAGCTCCTCGAGGGCCTGGATGTCCGCGCCCGTGTAACCCTTTGCTTGCGCCATTCAGTTCACTCCTTGTCCGCCCTCGGCGTTCGCGAGCGGCTGGATGGTGACGGGCTTCTCCACGACCTTGAACGTCACGCGCTTCATGACCTGGCGGCCCTTGCCGCCACGCGACGACACTTCCTTCGGATCCGCGTGTAGCTCGAACTTCTTGCCGCTCTTGTCGGTCTCGATGACGAGCACGTCTGCCTTGCGACCGGCGATGAAGCCGATCACCAGGTCGTCGTCCCCTGTCTTGATCACGGTGACGCCGCGGCCCGGACCTTCGAGCTTCGCGATCTCGTCGGCCATGCAGTGCAACACGTGACCGTTGCGCGAGGCCGCCACGACGACATCGCCGTCGTTGCACGCGACCACGCCGATGATCTCGTCCTCGGCGCTCGGCTTCGCGTAGCGACGACCCGCTTTCGTCGTGATCTCGGTGTGCGGCGCCATCGCGAAGCGCAGGCCGTAGCCATCGCGCGACACCGCGAGCATCGTCTGCGGCACCATCGCGCGCGGATCGAGCGTCATCGCGGCGACGATCTTCTCGCCATCGCCGAACTTGAAGTACTTCTGGGCCGGATCGCCATAGCCGGTGGTCGCTGCGATGTCGTTGATCTTGATGACGTACGCGGAGCCCTTGGACGTGAAGAAGATGACCTTCTCCTTCGTCGAGCCGGGTAGCACCCACGCCACTGCATCGCCTTCGCGCGTACGCGTCTGCGACGGCTCCTTCAGCTCGCGCACGCGCTTGATCCAGCCGTCGCGCGTGACGACGACGTGCGCATCCTCGTCGACAATGAACGCGTTCTCGTCGAACGTGACCTCTTCGCTCGCACCACCGGTCTTCGTGCGACGCGGTGTCCCGAACTCGAGCGCTGCGCGATTGAGGTCGTCCTTGATGATTCCCCACATCTTGGACTCGCTCGACAGGATCGCCTTGATCTTCTTCGCCTCGGTCGCCTTTGCGTCCAGCTCTTCGCGGATCACGTTGATCTCGAGCTTCGCGAGTCGATACAGCTTCAGCTCGAGGATCGCGTCGGTCTGGACCTCGTCGAGCTTGAAGCGCTTGATGATCTTCTGCGCGGCGTCTTCCTTGCCTTCGCTCGCGCGGATGATCTTGATGACCTCGTCGAGCGCGTCGAAGATCGTGACGAAGCCCCGGAGGATATGGATGCGGTCGTTCAGCTTCTTTAGCTGATATTCGAAGCGCCGCTGCGTGACGATCAGGCGGAAATCGAGGAAGTACTGCAGCATCGCCTTGATGCCGAGACGACGAGGCTGCGGCGGGGACCCCGCCGGCGCACCCGACTCGAGCAGCTCCGGCGGCACGAGGCACGTCATGTTGACGTGGAAGTTCGATTGCAGCGGCGTGTTCTGCCACAGATAAGCCATCACGAGCTCTGGATCCGAGTCCTTCTTGATCTCGAGCACGATGCGAACATCCGTCGTCGATTCATCCCGAACGTCGACGAGGTACGGCAGCTTTCGCGAAATGATCACGTCGGCGATCTTCTGGACCAGCGAGGCCTTGGTCATCGCGTACGGGATCGACGTGATGATGATGTCCTGCTGGCCGCGCGGCTTCTGCTCGATCTTGTATTCGCCGCGCACGCGGACGGTCCCGGAGCCCTCTTCGTAGATCTGCCGGATCTCGACCTTGCTATTCATCATCTGTCCGCCGGTCGGAAAGTCCGGACCGTGGATGTGACTCATGAGCTGCACGTGCTTGATGTTCGGATCGTCGGCGAGCGCGATCAGCGCATTCGTCACTTCGCGCAGGTTGTGTGGCGGGATGTTCGTCGCCATGCCGACGGCGATTCCCGTCGAGCCGTTGACGAGCAGGTTCGGATAGCGCGCCGGAAGAACGGTCGGCTCTTCGTGCATGCCGTCGTAGTTCGACCGCATGTCGACGGTGTCGAAGTCGAGCTCCGCAAGCAGCTCCATCGCCGGCGGTGCGAGGCGACACTCCGTGTAGCGCATCGCCGCGGCCTCGTCGCCATCGAGCGAGCCCCAGTTGCCGGACCCGTCGACGAGCGGCACGCGCAGCGACCAGTCTTGCGCGAGGCGAACCATCGCGTCGTACACGGACGTGTCGCCGTGCGGGTGGTACTTGCCGAGCACGTTACCGACCACCGTCGCGCTCTTGCGATGCTTCGCATCGGGGCGGAGGTGGTTGTCGTGCAGCATTCCGTACAAGATTCGGCGCTGCACCGGCTTGAGGCCGTCGCGCACGTCTGGGAGTGCGCGGCTCGTGATGACGGACAGCGCGTAGTTCAGATAGCGTCGGCGCGCTTCTTCTTCGAGCGACGTGTCGTTCTCGCCGGGCGTGATGCCACCGCCGCCGCCGCCACCACCGCCACCGCCGCCGCCACCCGAACCGCCGCCCTTCCCCTTGCCACCCTTCCCCTTCGAAGAAGGCGTCGCGGCAGCCTCGATCTCGACCACGTCGTCACCGTCGTCCGCGGGGACGACCTTCCGCGGTAGCGGGGTGGACTTCGAGGGTGCGGACTTCTCGGATGATGCGCCCTTTTGGGGCTTCGACTTCTTGGCCATGGTCTGTGGTTCCGTCGACGAAGGGGCTTCGCCCACGACGGTGGGACCTTGCCCCGATTGGGAAAAAAGTTCCAGCTGCACATAGGTCGCGCTGCACCCAACAGGCAGATCTGTCCGCTCGGTGGCTGTCGGTGGGTCCGGCGTGGTTGCCATTTCCTTGGTCCTGACGAAAGGCCCGTGATATTGCTGGCCCTTCTCGACCCATGGTCAGCAGGCGCAAGCCGAAGGGCAAGAAAAGGACAGTCGCTCCGACATTCGTCGGGCGCGGTCTCGATCCCACCCCCGCGCGTCGCGGAGGCGCGTGGGTCGCGCTCGTCCTCGGTGCGCTCGTCGTCGTAAACCTCTACGTCTTCGTCTGGAACAAGAAGACGTCGGTCAACGCGATCAAAGAGCAAGCGGAGTCGAAATCTCCGATCACGCCCGCAGCGGCGCTCCCGTCCGCGCCCCTCGATCCACGTTCACCCGTCGCGAGCTCGGCATCGGCCGGCGCGGCTGCCCTCACCACCGCGGCTCCCGCTCCGGTCGCGCCTCCGGGCGTGATCGACGGCAAGGTCGGCAAGTCCGACACGCTCGGTCGCCTGCTCAAGAAGAGCGGTCTCTCGGCGGCGGAGACCGACGAGGTCATCCGCTCCCTCTCGGGCGTCCTCGACTTCAAGACGATCCGCGCGGGCCAGCCGTTCCGCATCGAGCGTGGTCCCGACGGGCGCGTGAAGCTCTTCGAGCTCGTGCTGTCGAAGGTCCAAACCGTGCGCGCGGCGCGCCGCACCGATGGCGCCCTCGAGGGTATCGCCGATCGAGCGGAGACACGGATCGAGCACGCGGCGATCGGCGGCCGCATCGATTCGTCGCTGTACGCCGCGATCAAGGCCGCGGGCGAGTCCGCCGCGCTCGTCGATTTCTTCGTCGACGTGTTCGCGTACGACCTCGACTTCTACAACGACACGCACGACGGCGACACGTTCCGCGTCGTCGTCGAGAAGGAGCTCAAAGGCAACGAGCTCGTCCGCTACAAGCGCATCGTGGCGGCGGAGTACCGCGGCAAGGTCGGCACGTTCCGCACCTACCTCTGGGACGGCAAGTACTACGACGACAAGGGCGCGTCGTCGGAGAAGACACTGCTCAAGACACCGCTCAAGTTCTCGCGCATCTCGAGCGGCTTCGATCGAAAGCGTATGCACCCGGTCCTGCACAGGACGTCGGCGCACCTCGGGATCGACTACGCGGCGCCGACGGGCACGCCGGTGTGGGCCGCCGCGTCGGGTACGATCACCCATCGTGCCCCGGCGGGCGGCGCGGGCAACCTCATCATGATCCGCCACGACGGCGGTTACGAGACCGCCTACATGCATTTGTCGAGGTTTGCCGCCGACCAGAAGGTCGGGCAGCGCGTGGCGGCCAAGACGGTGATCGGCTATGTCGGGACGACCGGCCTGTCGACCGGCCCTCACCTCCACTTCGGCGTCAAGAAGAACGGGGTTTACATCGATCCGTCGAAGTTGACCCCGATCCGCGCCAAGGGCCTGTCTGGGGCGACCCTGACTGCATTCAAGGCCGAGGTGGAGAAGCTCGACGCGTCTTTTGCGTCCATCGTGATCCCGGTCCAGACCGCAGCTGCGACGCCCTGACCCGGGTGTGATCAACCGACGGTTTAACGCCTTGCCGTTGGCGCACTTCCTCGTCACACTCGAAAGGTGCTGAAGCTTCTCGTCGGGATCTTGAAGGGAGCCGTGATCGGAGGCGCGCTTGGGTTTGGCGCCTACCAGCTCGCCATCGCGACGGGCTTTTCGAACGGCTGGCTCACGTTCGGCTTGATCGGTGCGTTCGTCGGCTTGTTCGTCGGCCGACCGATCTGGTCGCTGATCCGCGACAAGGGATCGACCTCGTGGATCGCCGTCCTGAAGGCTGCGTTCGGCTTCGGCATCGGCTGCGGTCTGTATGCACTCGTGACCAAGGCCATCCAGCCGGAGCTGTTCATCGCCGGCGAGAACGTGTTCGTGTGGCAGCCGACGCTCGGTGGCGCGATCGGCGCGGTGTACGGCGGCTTCGTCGAGCTCGACGATGCGATGGGTGATGACAAGAGTGTGCAGAAGCGGCCGCCCGCGACGGACGAATCGGCCCCCAAGGCAAAGAAGAAGTGATCTAACGTCGGCGCCTCGTGCGCGCCGTACTCGCTCTCGTTGTCCTTGTTCTCGTCGGCTGCGGACGCGGCGACGATCTTCGTGGCGACATCCGCATCGTCACCGATCCGCAGTGGGAGCCGGCGTTGCGCGAGCTCGTCGCGCTCACGCCATATTCGGGGCTTCACCTCGTCACGCCCGACGACACGACTAACCGCGGCGCGGGCGACTATCTGATCACCGTCGTGGCCGACGCGTCGATTCCCACGGAAGGTTTCCGCCTGAGCGACTCCGCCGCGGCGATCACGGTCTCGGCAAACGACGTGCTCGGCGCGCAATACGGTGTGGCCGCGGCGCTCGAGGCGTTCGGGTTCCGCTTCCGTCATCCATCGGACACCTACGTGCCGCACGCGCCAAAACTCGGTGCGCTGGACAACGCGGTGCAGTCGCCCGCGATCCGGCTGCGTGGGTTTCAGCTGCACACGCTCCATCCGATCGAGGCGTATTACGCGATGTGGGAGCCCGGCCCCGCGAACCTCGCCGAGGCGAAGCGCATCATCGACTGGACGATCAAGAACCGCGGCAACTACGTCCAGTGGGTCGGCCTCGACAACATCATCTTCGACGCCCAGAGTCGCGCCCCGTGGCTCGAGCACACGAAGGCGATCCACGAATACGGGCGCGCGCGCGGCGTGAAGTTCGGCATGAACCTGCAGCTGTTCCGCGAGGCGAACTTCCAGCAGAGCTTCGATCTGATCGCCGAGTCGAACCCAGCGGTGCGGCCGTTCGCGGAGCAGATCGCGGAGCGGGTGCCGACGATCACGACGATGGGTGTGACGTTCGACATCTATCACATCTCGTTCGGCGAGTTCCTCAGCATCAACAACGACCAGTTCCTCGACGCCCTGAACGAAGCCGAGCGCCAGCTGAACCAGCTCGCGCCGAACAGCGAGGTGCACGCGTTCGTACACGTCGGCAACGGCCCGAGCCAACGCGTCGACTATCGCGGCGAGAACCTCATCTTCTACTTCCTCGTGAAGTTCGCGTCGCCGACGCTCGTCCCCGACATCCACACGGTCATGTACTACAACATGTTCGAGGACGCGGGCGGTGCGTATCACCACGACCTGTTCGACGAGCACCTCGCATATCTGCGCGCCCGCATGTGCGCCGGCCAGAAGGTCTCGTACGTCCCCGAGACGTCGTACTGGATCGCGTTCGACAACTCGGTGCCGCAGTTTTTCCCGCTCTACGTACGGAGCCGCTGGCTCGATCTCGATCGCATTCGCGCCGTGCCCGGTCCGTGCGGCACGCTCGACCAACACATCCTGTTCACGACGGGCTGGGAGTGGGGCTACTGGCTCAACGACGTCACCGCGCTTCGCGCCAGCTACGGGCTGACCGCCACGCCCGACGAGCTGATCCTGGAGCAATACGCGCCCGACATGGGGCCCGAGGTCGCACGCGTGGTCTCACGCCTCATGCACGCGCAGCGCGACGCGCTCGTCGAGAAACGCCTCGCCGCATACGTCGCCGGGCGCGACGCGATCATCGACGGCTTCGGTGGCGAGGAAGGGATCATCGCGGCGCCCGAGCGCATCGATCCGCGCGAGATGACCACCGACATGCTCGCCGGCTTCGAGGCGACCGTACTCGACGACATCGATCGCTACACCGATCGCCTCGACGAGCTGTGGACGGAGCTCTCGGCGTTCGAGCTACCTGACTCGCGGTGGGGACGCGAGCTGCGCGACGGCTTCGCGACGAACCGCACGCGCGCTCACTTCCTCCAGGACTTCTATCGCGCGGGCATCGCGGCCGTGCGCGGCGACATGTTCACCGCGGAGTTGCACTACGCGAGAGCGCAGCGCGCGCTCGACACCGAGAAAGGAATCGTCGCACGCCGGCACGCGGACCTCCATGACTCGCAGCGCAACCCGGAGACGGGCAAGCCGCGGCTCGTCGATCTGTCGACGAACAAGACAACGTTCCAGTACGGATACCTCTTCTACGCGGACAACCTCTGCTACTGGCGCCGCGAGCTCGTACAGGTCCGCAACCTCATCGACGGCACCTCGACGCCCGAGCCGTCGTGCTTCTTCGCCCGCGCCGACTGATGTGCTGCCCGCACTCCGGATCCGACCCGATCCGTTTGTCGCGAAGCGACCGAAACGGTCTTCGGCCTTCTCCCGATCGGTCTTCTCCCAAGAGTCCGGATCCGACCCTATCCACTCGTCGCGAAGCCTCCCCTTCACCCCTTCTCCGTGTCGTTCCTCCGATTGGTCTACTTCCAAAGGAAAAACAGGGAATCGATCACTCGCCGCGAACCAGATCCATTCGTCGGAAACGGTCTCCCTTCTCCGTGTCGTTTCCTCCCTGAGGTGACCGCCTATCGGATCTCCAGCCACCGGCTAGTCGGGTTGCCGTACACCCCTCGGGTAACCTAGGGGAACATCGTCGGTGAGGGCGGCGTTTCGGTGGGCACGAACCGTGCTCTACACCTCCGCATGTCCCGCGAGATGCGTCTGTTCATGCTCGTCCATGTTGCACTGGTCGCGCTCGCCTCGCTCGCCGTATAGCTACTACGGAGCGTCCAGCTCGAAGTCGAGCACCACGCCGACCTGATCCGACGAACCGTCGTAGCTCCCGTCGGGCACGAACGTGTCACCGGCACCGAACGGGTTGTCCAAGCGCAGCTCGCTCTCGCGGCTCGTCACGCGCGACAGCGTGCGCGACCAACCGATCGTGTACGTCACACCACCCTTCGTCCCCTCGACACCGAGCGCGATCGTGTGACCACCGAGGTCACCGAACGTCGGCGACAGCCGCGCCTCGGTCGTGCCGCCGATCGTGAACGCGTAGCCCGCCGTGGCCCACAAGAATCCGGAGATGATCTCGACGTCGCCCGCGACGCGGATCGCGCCGTGGGTGCGAAGCGTGTAGCGGGAGGGAACGCCGTCGAGCTCGGTCTCGATCGCCCCCATGATGTTGCGATCGGCGACCCGAACGCCCTCGAGCTCCCATGCGACCTTGCGCGCCTTCTCCGACGCGAGCCACAGATCGCCCCCGATCTCGACCGTGAATCGATCGCCGACGTACCGCGCCCCTGCGTGGATCGCGATCGGCTGGCGAATGATGAGCGACGCCTTCGGTGACGTCGCCCGGAACACCGGCGCGTCGTCGACGGGATCGAACGTCTCGCCGCTCACCGAGCCGCGCACGATCGGTCGCTTGACCCAGCCGATCGAGAGCCCCAGCTCGAGCGGCGTGTCCTCGGGCGCCACGAGCGTGCCGAGCGTCGCGTGCGGGACGATCGTGTCGCCCTCGAGCGCGAGCTGGAGATCGCGCACGGGGTTGTCGAGGCCACCCGTGACCGCGTTCTCGAAGCCGACCCACATCCGGCGCGCTTCGTACGCGGCGATGCGAGACAGCCCCGTCGAAAGACCGAGCGCGACGGTGTCGCTCACGCGGCGTGCGACACCGAGGACGAACGTGTCGCGCCGGTACCCGCCCGCGATGCCCGCGTAGCGGTACTCGAACACGCGCGGCTTCGCCGGATCCATCGGGTGGATCGCGTTTGTCGGAACGTCCGCCGGATCGCGCAGCGCGCGGTCCATCGCGCTTGTCGTCATCACGCCCGCTCCGACGATCCACCCGCCAAACGAACCGACGACGCCGATCGTCGGCAGCAAGTTCGAGCCCCCCTGGTCGCGGGATACTGGCTGGTTACGCGCCGTCCACGCGATGCCGTCGTCGACAAACGACGTGCCGAGCTGGACGCGCCATGACTCGCGCCGCGCGATGCCCGCTGGGTTTATCTGCAGCGCACCCACGCCGTCGTCGGACACCGCGCTGACGCCCGCGCGGCCGATCGCGCGCGGAGAGCCGCCCGCCGGATCCGCATATGCCACGCCTCCACAGAGGAGGATCGACAACGCCGAGCGCAGCACCACGACGACAGTACAACGCGCTCGCGCACGCAGACTAGCGCCTACGACTTGCAGTTGCAGCAGCGCTCGCGCGCCGCCGTGCAGCTCTCGCGGGCGTGCGTGCACTTCTCGTTCGCCCACGCGTCGAGGCCGCCGAGCTCGCCGGCGAGTGTGCAGATCCGCGTCGCGTTCGTGCAGATCGACTCGCCAAGCGTGCACGTGTCCTCGCACGATGCTGCCGGCGTGCAGGTCGCGGCCGGGGGCGGAGCGTCCGCCGTACACGTCTTGTCGGCCGCGCACGACGAGGCGAACGGCTGGATCTCCATGCGCGCGAGCTGATCGGTCAGTTGCTTGTCGAGCGTCTCGATCTCCGAGCGCGCATCCGTGCCGCGCGGCGGAGGCATCGACGTCTTCTCGGGCGCCATCGCGCAGGCCGTGATCGCCGCCGACGCTAGCGATGCGATCAGGAACAGCCGCAGCATCTGTCCCGCGTGCGCTTGCAGCTGTCGTTGGCGCTCTGGCACTTCTCGTTCGCGTAGTCATCGGCGCCGCCGAGCTGCTTCGCGAGGGTGCAGATCTTGTCCGCGTTCGCGCAGACGGAGTCCGACAGCGTGCACGACTGCGTGCACGTGTCCGTCGCCGGCGGCTTGCACGCCGGGTCGGAGGCGCGCGGAGGCATGCCGAACGGCTCGGCGGTGCACGAATGCGACATCTCGCACGTAGACGGCGCCAGCGTCGCGACTCCGGCGCCGGCGAGCGCGTCGTCGATCTCCTTCGCGAGGCGATCGATCTCGTTGCGCGGATCTCCCAGCATCGTGGCCGGGCGCGACTTGGCGCCGCCCGCCGTCGCGGCCATCGTGGAAGCCGACTTCTGGCCACCACATGCCGCCACCACGACCCAACCCGAAACGAAGACCAGCGCGACGAGCTTCACGGACCTACCTTCGATGGCTCCGGCGCTTTATTCGAGCAGCTGCAACAGCGTTCCTTGGCCTGGTGACACGATCCCTTCGCGCTCGAGCACTTGCCCTGCGCGAACGAATCGTTCTTCAGCTTCGCCGACAGCTGGCAGATGCGCTCGGCGTTGTCGCAGATGTTGTCGGCGATGCTGCACACGTCGTTGCAGACCATCGGCACGTTGTGATTCTCGGGACACGCACGCTGCTCGATCTCGCGGACGGTCTTCTTCATGATCGGGCCCTGCAACAGCATGGGATCCGGATCGAGCTCCATGTCCGGGATCTCCGAGCGCCACTGCCGGATCTGTGTCCACAGGTTCGCGATCTCGATCCGCTCGTCGAGCCCGGGGTTGCCCTTCTGCGGACCACCACACGCGATCATCGTGCCGAGCAGCACGCCGAGCGCGAGCGCGCCGACGACCGAGCCGGCGACGGACGCGATCTTCACCGCTTCTCCATCAACAGCTTCTGCAGCTTCTCGTTGATCTGGATCGACTTGTCGTACGCCTCGATCGCGCTGCGGCGCGCATCCGCCGCCAGGCCCTTGCTCGCCTCGCCCTCGGCGTCGTAGTTCGCCGCGCGCGCCTCGAGGATCTCGCCGCGCACCGTCATCAGATTTGCCGTGAAGAAGCTCTCGCGCTGGCTCGACGCCAGACCTTCGTCGACGGTCCTCATCGCTTCGTCGAGCTTTCCTTGCAGAACGAGCAACTTCGCGAGCAGCGCGCGCGCGTCGAGACGAACGTCGTCGGCCTCGGGCGCGCCCTTGGGGAACGGCAGCGACAGGATCTGCCGCACTGCTGCCGTGGCCTCGTCGAGCTTGCCATCGCTCATGTAGACCTTGGCCTTGCGATGAAAATTCTTCGCCTGCGCGAGCGCCATCATCAGCGACTCGTCGATGACATCGCTCGCATCGGCGATCTTTGTCACATCCCTGGACACCTGCTCGGCAGGCGCGGATGCGCGACCCGCGAGGAACATCGCGGCAGCGAGGAGGACGGCGCCGATCAAGACGCCGATCACCGTCGTGGACTTCATCGCTTTCCTCCTCTGCCGCTCAGGCGCCGATCTCGGTAGCCCTCGAGGCGATCAGCAAACAGATAGTCGATGCGCGCGCTTGCGTCGCCTGCGTTCTCGCGTGCGATCGGGCCGATCAGCGGATCCGCCGGTCGCGACGTCCAGCTCGTGGGCACCTCTTCCCACACGACCGTTGGCTCCGGCGCACGTAGCCACAACACGAGCATCGCCGCAGCGGCGATCGCCGTGCTCGCGCCCGTGAGCGCCCACGGCAACCACTTCTTGCGCGCGCTCACGATGGGAATCACGCCGACCTGTCCGCTCGTCGTCGAGCCCACGTCTCCGATCGCCTGGCGCAGCGCGTCCTCGACGAGCGAGCGCTGCTTGTGCGCCGACAGCTCGGCCTGCCCGTTCGCCGCGCGGATCACCGTCGCGACCTCGAGTAGCGCGCGATCGTCGGCCGACATCACCGCCGGTGCGCGTCCGGAGATCGCCTTGTCGACGATGTCCGCGAACGCCTTCGCGCGCGCGCGCTCCGACGGCGATGCCTCGTCCATGGGCTCGGGCACCGATAGGGCGTCGTGGTCGTCGTGGGTCATTGGTTATCTCGGGCTTCTCCGAAGTGCTTCCGGAACGCGCGCACGGCGCGGAACAAGAGAACGTCGAACGTGCCGATCGTGATCCCGAGACGCTTCGCGCACTCCTCGCGCGACAGCTCTTGGACCAAGCGTAGCTCGATCGCGGTGCGATACCGATCCTGGAGTTGGCCCAGGGTGTCGTCGATGCGCTCGCGATGAGCCTTGCGCTCCTGATCCGCCATGAGCTGCGCGTCGGCGTGAGATTCCGGGTCCGACTCCTGTGCGACCTCGTGCGCCATCGCGTCCGCGAGGCGCTTGCTGCGCTTGGAGTGGCGGTGCACGTCGTACACCTTGTTGATCGCGATCTGCCGCAGCCACGGGTAGATCGACTTCCCCTGCCACGTGAAGCGCTTGATCTTCTCGACCGCGGTCGCGAGCGTGTCGCGCAGAACATCCTCGGCGTTCGCGGCATCTCCCAGGCGCGGGAGGATCACCGTCCCGTAGAGAGGTGAAGCGTAACGTTCGAGAATGGGTCGCATGGCGTCGAGGTTGCCCGCTTGGGCCTCCTCGACCAGCCTTTGCTCTTGTTCGAGCTCGACTGCAGTGGCTGGTTCGGAGGCCACGGACACTTACTCAACGCGTTGAATTGTCCGAGCTTACACGGATGCCGTCGTAGCGGACTTCCACGAGCTCCAAACCGTGGGCGGGAGCGGTCTTGCCCGCCTTGGTGCGGTCCCGTGACGCAAGGATCTCAGCCACTTGACCGGCTTCCAGTGCGGACCGTCCGACGTCGGCCAGCGTCCCCACGACGATGCGAACCATGTTTCGGAGGAAGGCGTTCCCCTTCACATCGATGGTGAGGATGTCGGAGGGAGCCTCGAACAGCTCGACGACATCGACGCGGCGCACCGTGGTCTTGGCCGTACACCCCGACGCCCGGAACGCCGCGAAGTCGTGCTCGCCGACGAGCGCTCGCGCCGCGTCGCGCATGCGCGCCACGTCGAGCGACTCCGGGTGGTGCCATGCGCGCTCGCGGAGAAGCGGCGATCGATCTGCGGCGCGATAGATCGTGTAGCGATAGTGCTTCCCCGTGGCGCCGAAGCGCGGATGGAACTCGAGGGGGACCTCGTCCGCGCTGCGCACCGCGATCGTATCGGGCAAGAGCGAATTGAGTCCGCGCCGGATGCCGTGCAGCGGGATCGACCGCTCGGTCTCGAACGCCGCGACCTGTCCGCGCGCGTGCACACCGGCATCCGTGCGCGATGCACCGGCGATCGTCACCTCGTGTTGGAGCAGCTGCGCGAGCGCCTCCTCTAGGTGTTGCTGCACCGTCGGCGCGTTCGTCTGTCGCTGCCAGCCCGACAGCGTGGTGCCGTCGTATTCGACGACGAGCCGGATCTTGCGCACGCGGTGACGCTACTACGTGCGCCACCGAAAAACCGCCGACAGTCGGCGCCCCTTCGGCCGGTTCGTTAGAACGAGGCCTCGACGCCGAGCGTCGTGGTCGTTTGCGTTTCGCTCGTGTCGTCCTCCTGCCGCAACGCCGCGCCGTCGTAGCGGACGTAGCCACCGACGCGCCGAGTGACACGCACGCGCATCGAAAGCGACCACGCCGGTCCGATGCCCGCACCCACGTGCGCGCCGAGGCCGGCGCCAAGCTCGAGGAACGGCGCGAACACGCCGAGCCGCGAGAACGAGAGCAGGGCTCGGCCCTGCGTGTCGAGCCCGTCCTCGCCCCCGACGCCGAACAACGAGCCCTCGAGGCCGACAAGGTTGCGCGAGCGTCCGACCTCGAAGCGCAGCCCGAGCGCGAACAGCGGCGCTCGCTGCGCCGACTGGATCGACAGTCCGCCGCCGCCGAACACGGACAGGCGGAAGCCACGGCGAGCGCTGCTGCGATAGACAACCTCGCTCTCCATGACGCTGCCGTAGCTCTGCGATGCCTCCGGCGGAGCGGCCGTGGCGACGTCGATCGATCCGCCGCCGTCCCGATCCGTGGGATCTTCCTCTTCGTCGGCGCTCTCACCGTCCATCACAGGCTTCTTCTTGCGAGCGGGTTCGTCGTCTTCCTGGGCGCGATCGCTCATCGGACGGCGAGCGTCGTCCAGCTTGCGCGGATCGGGCTTCGGCGGCAGTGCCACGTTGCCGGCGGGAGGCTTCTTCTCGGTGGGCTTTGTGGTCGGGGGCTTCGTCGTGGTGTTCGGCGTCTTGTCCGCGGTCGCAACGGTCGTGCCCTCGCGACCGCTGAGCTCCACAACATCGCCTTCGACGGCGGGCGATGGCGTGGTCTCCTGCTTCACGTCGACCCAGTGCATGCCGGCGGGCACCGACACGGGCACGGCGACGCTGTGCTTCACGCCGCCTTCGATGACGACATCGTTGCCGATCGCGACGAGCGTCGTGTACGGAGACACGAGCCCGTACGCGAGCGCGTGGGTAGTCACCTTCGCGACGTTCTCGGTGCCGACGAGCAGATCGTCGAGGCGCAGCTTCGCCCAGCGACGCGCGAGCGCCCCCACTGGCGTGACCGCACCGTCGACCGGCTTCGCGGGCGACAGCGTCTCGATCGCGAACAGCTCGCCGCGCACACGGATGTTTGCCGTCGGAGACGCGGCGTGCGTGCGGCGAACTTTCGCGACGACGATCATTGCCTGCCCCGCGCCGAGGCGTGGCAACGATGCAGGAACGACGTCGCTCACCGACAGCGTTCCCCAGTTCACGGCGACCGGTGACGGCGGCGAGGCGAGGTCCGCGGCGAGCTGATGCGCCGCGAGCGCGAAGTCGTCGGCGGGTTGCACGAAGCGAACGGTGCCGCCGGTGATGCCCGCGATGCGGACGAGCAACCCGCGCGCAGGCGCAGCGCCGACACCGATGACGTGGATCGGCACGCCGACCTTCTTCGCGGCCAGAAGCGCGGCGGAGTCGTCCGCGACGAGGCCGTCCGTCAGGATCACGAGCGGAGCACCCTCGGGTTTTGCCGCTTGCAGCGTGCGCGTCAGATCGAACGGCGCACCCGGCCGGCGCCACGCAGCTTCGATCGCCTTCAGCGTGTCCGCGGCGACCCACGTCGTGTTGCTCGCGCCGTGCAGTGCGACGCGATCGTCGGTGCGCAGCTTCCCGAACCACGCGCGCACGAACGGCTGCGACGTGAGCGTCGCGTCGCCCTTCATCGTCGCCGCGCGATCGAGTACGAACATCGCGCGCAGCGGACCACGCTTCGCGGGTGCACCGGGCGCTTGCACGACAACCGCGGCGAACCCGCCGTCCTGCGTGGGCTCGATCCACCCGACCGCCGGGCTCGCCGACGTCCAGCGAATCACCGCGTCGTGATCGGTGACCTTGTCGACGAACGCGTAGCCCGTCGCCGTCGTCTTCAGATCATGCGTGGGACTCGTCACGTCCTTCACCGCGTCGGCGAAGCTCATCGTGACCGTCGTCGGGCCCCCGCCGCCCGGCGACGCGCCTGGGGTGATTCGCGATGCATCGGGCGCGCGATCCGTGTCGGGCGATCGCCCGCTACCGGTGGTTCCGCGCCCGCTCGCAGTCCCCGGCACGAACCGAGGTGCCACCACCATCGGCAACGCGAGCATCCACGTTCCATCCGCGAGGCTCGCGGTCGCATCGAAACGCAGCACGATTTCCACGCGTCCCTTCGCGGGGACCGCCGCGATCGTCTGCGTGAACACGTCGGCGCGCTCCTGCTCGGTGGTCGCCGCCATCACACCCGCGCGCACCGCCGCCTCGTAGCGACGCTGCGCTTCCCCGCGCTTTTCGATCGCGGCGTGGATCGTCTTCGTGCCGATCTGGATCGACATCGCGCTGACGGCTGCGTCGTGCGGCAGCGGGAAGATGTACGTCGCTTCGGTCGCGCGATCGCTCTTGTTGACGAACGCCTGCGTGACGATCGCCTCGACGATCGCGCCGCGCACCACGATGTCGACCTTGCTCTCGACCATCGGCATCGGCGACACCGGCCCCGCACCACCCGAGCTTGCGGGGTACATCCCGAGGGAGCGCCAGCTGCCCGCACCTGCCGCGTGCGCCGGGGTGACGGCCCCGACGACGACGAGTGCGAGCGCAGCGATGCCCAGTCGCAACATGCCGGTCCGACGTTACACGCTTGGACTGGCGGATCGATCTAAGGAGGGACCATCGTGTGGTGTCGGGCGGTCTCGACCGCGAAGCCGACCGTTCCCGAGTCAGGGCACGGGGTTATGCGACAGCGTCTTCGCCTTCTCGTAGCCGACACCACCCACGAACGCGACGGTCGCGACATAGTCCATCACGCGGTCGGCGCGCTCCCCGAGCGCGGCCACGAGGAACGCGGTCGGCGAGTAGTTCGTCGGAACCTGCGCGTTGAGCATCCCCGCACCCTCCGCGGTCGCGGCGACCGGCACTCCGCTCGCGCGCGCCGTGAAGATCTGCGAGAGCGGTCCCATCATCGGCGCGACCTGCTCGGCCACCGCGCGATGTCCGCTCGACAGCCCGCTCGCGTTACCGGTCGTGAAGATCGAGCCGACCAACGCGGCGCGGCCCTCGGCCGGCAGCTTCATCAGCGACAACAGCGGCCCTTCGGCGAGGCCGAGCTGGCCATCGGCTTCTGCAACGAGCGGCATCGGCTCGAACACGTCGTCGACACACGACGCGCCCTCGGGGCCCGCGGAGCGGATCTGGTCCGCGGTGCACGCCGACAACGCGAGCATGTGCCACGCGAACTCCGAGCAGTACATCGGCTGCTTCGTCGTGGTGTCGACCTCGAGGATGATCTTGCCGAGCGTCGTCACGGTCTGCCGCGTGGACTTGCCCGCGCTCACGAATGCCGGCACGAGGTAGTCGCTCTGGAACTTGATCTGCGTGCGCTCGCCGTTGATGCGCGGAAGGCCCGACTTGAGCTTGGTCACCCAGTCGCGCAGTTGCACGCGGCGCTCGTCGGAGATGCGCGGTCGCACGATGTGCATCGCATCGGTGCCCTTGTCATCGCCACCGTTGCCAGCGTAGTGGGACGTGTCGAACTGACCGACGTACTGTCCGTCGAGCGGGGAGTCGATGTTGTACGCGGCGCCGTCCTTCGTGTAGACGAGGCCCGCGTGCGTCGTGCCCATCTGGATGTGCGGGTACGCCATCGTGTTCGCCAGGTGCGGCCGGAACGTCAACACGATGTCGCCGTCCTTCAGCACACCGGCGCTCGCGAGTTTCTTGGCCATCTCGCGCCTCGCCGTCTGCTTTGCCGCGACGGTCGTGCCCTGCTTCACCGCGATCACGCGAAGGCCGACAGCGTCGCCCTCCACGCTCGGGTTCCACAACGTCGGGTATGGATATTGGCTCCGCTCGATCGGCTCGTCGACCGACGTCTTTGCCACCGAGAAGTAGAACGGTGCATCGACCAGGCGCGTCGGGCTCGTGCTCGACACGCCGTCGGCTTTGCCACCGCCGTCGTAGCCGGCCCCTTCATCCCCGATGTCATCGACCTCGTCGGTCGCACACGCGACGATGGGCTGGAGGGCGAGGACAAACAGTAGCGGGCGAAGCGTGGACACCATGGCCGCACCTCAGGCAACCACTGCGCCACGCTTCGCGGCTGCGAACTGCGCGAGATCGTAGTGGTCGGGCCGGGAGCTAGCCACTCGATGCGCCAGGCGCCTGGCCTTGCCCGGGGACGATTGGCCCGACGTGAAAACAACGATTTCTAGCAACCCGAGCCGTGCCCGGCAGAGAGGGCCCCTCATGTCGCCATCGGTGCTCCTCGCTCGATCCACCTCGTCGGTCATGTCCGACTCCACCATCACCGCCATCCGAAGGTACCTCGCGAGCGCGATCTCGCGGATCGACCGCGTGATCGGCGCGGCCGCGCTCGTCCACCCCAAAGGCGATTTCGATCGTGCCGCGCGTGCGATGAGCCCGCTCGTGGAGACGCTTGCCGGGTTGGCGATCGGCACGATCGTTGGTGGCGTCGCGCAGGCTGTGCGGCGATCGCACGGGCCGCAGGTCACCGCGAAGATCGCAGCGATGCTCGCGGCGCAGGTCGCGAGCTACGAGCCGCACCCGATCCCCGCGATCGCGATCCTCGACGAATCACCCGCGCGATCGTTCCGCGACGAGCTCGCGAAGCGATTGCGTGCACGCATCGCGATGCTCGCTGGAGATGCGCGCGGAATGCTCGTCTCGATCGCGCAGATCGTGGTGGCCAGCGGCCCCGATCGAGCACTCGACTTCGAGCGTGTACTCGGGACGTGTGCGGTGGACTCGATCCTCGACGAGAAGTACGCGCGCGACCTGCAGCGCGGGTGGGACGCGTGGGACGCCGTGGTCGGCAACACGACAGCGCGCGAGCAGACACCGCTGTGGCGCCTGTGGTCGCAGCGCGTGCGCGGCGAGCGCCACGTGCTGACTCCCTCCGCGGCCGAGGTCGTCGTCGCGGGCTTCATCGCGCGCATAGGCTGACGACGATTGCGGAACGCACGACCGCGTTCGCGTATTCGTGCACTTTTGTGTCTCGCTTTTGTGGGGTGAGAGACACGCGCACGCTAACGCCGCACGATCGCTCGGCCGCGCGACGGCATCTCCGGTGCAACCGCGCGCAACATGCGCTTTGCGTGTCTCGCATCATTTCTGCTGATGGCCTGTGGCGGCGGTCAGCAACCGAAGACGGATCTCCAGGTGATGTCGTACGGGCCGCAGGGGCCCGTCGACAAGGTGGAACCCGTCGAGATCAAGTTCGACAAGCCCGTCGTCGACGAGGCGATGGTCGGCAAGCCGGCCGATCCGGCGGCCGTGTCCATCACGCCGAACGTCCCGTGGAAGGGCTACTGGCAGGACCGGCAGACGCTAACGATCGAGCCGGCGGAGGGCCTCGCCGCGAGCACGCGCTACCAGGTCGCGCTGCAGGGCGAGCTCGCGACACGGACGAAGGGCTTCCAGTTCACGTTCGTGCACCGACCGCTCGTCATCGAGGGTGTATGGGGTGTCGATTCGATGGCACTCGCGCCCGACGGCGAGCTGCCGCTCTCGTTCAACCAGCCCGTGATCGCCGAGGACGTCGCGAAGCACTGCAAGCTCGTCGCGGCCGGCGGTGCGGTCATCGCACTCGCACCCCCGAGTGGGGCAAGCGTCAGCGTCGACGCGAGCGCGAGCGTCTTGCTGAAACCCGTGTCGAAGCTCGAGGCCGGCGGTGCCTATACGGTGGCGTGCGAGGGACTCGCGGGCGCTGGCGGCAACGCGTCGCTCGACAAGCCGTATTCGCTCGCTGTTCGCGCGCGTCCGGCACTCGCGGTCGCAAAGATCACGCCGGGCGGGCGAGACATCGGTGCGGACGAGGTCGGCATCACGTTCACGTTCACCACGCCGGTCTCGCTCGAGGCGGTCCGGAAGGCGGTGCATTCGAAGCCGGTGATCCGCGGGCTCGACCACGGCTACCTGTCGAGTGACGGAAAGGAATACCGCGTCAGCGCGGACCTCGAAGTCACGACGGACTACAAGCTCGAAGTAAACGGCCTCGTCGACATCTTCGGGCAGAAGCTCGACAAGCCGATGACGCACGCGTTCCGCACCGGCGATGCGGCGCCGCGCCTCTCGATGGAGCGCGGCATCTTCGCGCTGGAAGCGAGCGCGAAGGGCTATCCGCTGTGGTCGCGCAACGTTGGCAAGTTCCAGCTCGAGTGCGCGCAGATCCCGCGCGAGAAGCTCGTCGAGGTCCTGACTACGGACATGAACTACGACCCGTGGGGTGGCAACGATGACAACAAGCCGATCGAGTGGGCGAAGCTGAAGACGAAGGGAACCTCGCTACCGCGGAAGGAAACCTTCAAGACGACCGGCAAGAACAAGTGGGTGCTGACGGACCTCGAGCTCGGCAAGAACTGCTCGGGGACGCCCGGCGCGCGTGGCCTCTTTCTCGCGGAGGTGACGTCGAACGAGGTGATTCCCGATCCACATCGCATGTGGCTCACGCCGCGCCGCAACCGCGTGCTCGCGAATGTCACCGACCTGGGCGTGCTGATCAAGACGGGCACGTCGAGCGGTCTCGTGTGGGTCACGTCGCTGTCGACGGGCGCACCGGTCGCGAACGCGAAGGTCACCGTGTACACGCCGCAAGGCAAGGCGGTCTACACCGACACCACCAACGCGGACGGCATCGTGAAGGTGCCGGGGTCCGCGATCATGAAGGTGCAGAAGGCTGGTAGCACGACGACCGACGAGGAGATGTACGAGGACTGGGATAGCTATCGCAGCCAGCGCATGATCGCCGTCGTCGAGAACGGCGCTGACCTCGCGGTTGTCGACGGCAACTGGGCCAACGGCATCCAGATCTGGAACTTCTCGCTCCCCGAGGATCGCGCCGGCGGCGCCGTGAAGATGCGCGGCTTCATCCAGAGCGATCGCGGCTTGTATCGCCCGGGCGAGAGCGTCCACTTCAAAGGCATCGCACGCGAGGTCGCGAACGGCTTGCCGCCGCGCGTCCCGGCCCCGGGGAAGAAGTCGAAGGTCGCGATCGAAGTGCAGGACAGCCGCGGACAGGTCGCGATGACGACGACGACGAAGCTCTCGCAGTTCGGTGGCTTCGCGTTCGACATGCAGCTCGGCGAAGAGGCCGTGCTCGGCGACTACTACGTGAGCGCGACGGTCGGCGACCAGGTGTTCCGCGAGAGATTCTCGGTCGAGGAGTTCCGCGCCGCGACCTTCGAGATCGGCCTCAGGCCCGGGCAGAAGGATCTGCGTCCGGGCGCGCGCCTGACGTTCGATCTCGACGCGAAGTACCTGTTCGGTGCACCGGTCGCGAACGGCAAGGTCGATTGGAGCCTGCGCAAGCGCAACCACCCCGTGAAGTTCACCGGCTGGGACCAGTACACGTTCAGCGCGAACCCGTTTTCGTACTGGTGGTACGACGACTGCTCGTACAACCGCTACGGCTGCGGTGACTACGGCGACTTCATCTCCGACGGTACCGGCCAGACGAACGCGCGGGGAAAGCTGCATATCGCCGCGCGTGACTCCGCGACCACGTTCGACGGACCGGTCGACTACATCCTCTCGGCGAACGTCACCGACAGCGCCGATCAGACCATGAGCAAGAGCGCGATCGTGACGGCGCACAAGACGTCGCTCTACCTCGGCATGCACGCGAACGAATACGTACAGGCCGTCGGCATGCCGTTCGGCGTGAACCTCGTGGCGCTCGCGCCCGACGGATCGCGCAAGGAGACGAAGGCGAAGCTGACGTTCATGAAGGTCGATCGCCACTGCGAATGGCAGACGGTCGGCGCCCGTTCGTTCATGAAGTGCGACACGAAGGACAAGCTCGCGATCGAGCGCGAGGTGACCATCGCCGGCGCTGGCTCGCACACCGAGCGGATCTACCCGACGGAGCCCGGTGAATACGTCGTGCGGATCGCGACAAAGGACGACCGCGGCAACGACGTGAGCGCGGCCAGCGGTATCTGGGTCATCGGCAAGGGCGATGCCTTCTGGAGCGGCGACGAGGGTGCGCGCATGACGCTTGTCGCGAGCAAGCCGTCCTACAAGGTCGGCGACACGGCGCGCCTCGTCGCGCAGGCAAATCTCAAGAACCCGATGGCGCTGATCACGATCGAGCGCGACGGCATCATCGACGCGAAGGTGAAGCGCCTCGCGTCGGGGACCGAGGGCGTCGAGATCCCGATTCAAGACGCGTGGGCACCAAACGTGTTCGCGTCGGTCGCGCTCGTGTCCGGTCGCAGCGGCGACGGCGACAAGAACCGCCCGCAGTTCAAGATGGGCATCGTCGAGCTGAAGGTCGCGAGCGAGCACAAGCAGCTCGATGTCGCAGTGTCGCTCGACAACCCGACCGTGCGCCCGGGTGAAAAGGTCTCGGGCAAGATCAAGATCACGAAGGCGGGCGCACCGGTGAGGGCAGAGGTCTCGCTGAGCGCCGCCGACGAAGGTGTGCTGCAACTGATCTCGTACGTCACGCCGAACCCGATGAAGACGTTCTACGCGTCGTACGGTCTCGGTGTCGACAACGGCACGAACTGGAACCGCGTCGCGCGCCTCGCGGATCCCGAGTCCGGCGATCCGGACGAAGGTGGCGACGGTGGCGGCGGCGGCGATTCCCAGCGAGTGCGCAGCAAGTTCGTGTCGAGCGCGTACTGGGCGCCGATGCTGATCACCGACCAGAACGGCGAGATCGCGTTCACGTTCAACGCGCCCGATAACCTGACGGCGTTCCGCTTGATGGCGGTCGCCGCCGACATCGGCGATCAATTCGGCGCAGGCGAGACGCGCTTGACCGTCAACAAGCCGCTGATGGCGGCGCCTGCCCTGCCGCGCTTCCTGCGCCCCGGTGACGCGGCCTCCGTCGGCATCATCGTGCACAACCGCACGGACCAAGCGGGCAGCGCGACGGTCACCGCGAAGTCGCTCGGCGCGACGCTGACGTCGGGCCGCCAGACGGTCCAAGTTCCGGCGAACGGCCAGGTGCGCGTGCGCTTCGCCGCGAAGGCGTCGGAGAACGCGTCCGCGTCATTCGAGTTCGCGGTCGCGATGGGGACGGAGTCTGACGCGGTGCGCGTGACACTGCCGATCGGCCGCCCGCGCGTCTTCGACAACCGCATGCTCGCGGAGAAGACGCTGACCGCCGGCGAGACGTGGACCGGTACGATCGGCGCCGCACCCGACGTGCTGAAGAAGGAGAGCTATCTCTCGATCACCGTCGACAAGTCCGGCGTCGGCGAGCTCGCGCCGAGCCTGCGCGCCCTCGTCGAGTATCCGTACGGCTGCCTCGAGCAGACGATGTCGCGATTTATCCCGCTCGTCGCCGCGCGCGACCTCGCGAACACCCTCGACGATCCGTCGCTCAAGGGAACGCAGGCGACGCGCTTCATCCGGGCGGGAACGGCAAAGGTGATTCGCCACCAGCAGGCGGACGGTCTGTTCTCGCTGTGGCCGCAGTCGCAGACGTATCCGCATCTCGCGGCCTACGCGCTGTGGGGCCTCACGGTCGCCGAGAAGGCGGGCGAGAAGGTGCCGGCCGACGTGTTCGATCGCGGCATCGCGGCGCTGTCGTCGTGGGCGAACCAGGCCGGCACGCTCGAGCCGAACGGCCAGGGCGCGACGCTCGCGATGGCCGCGTACGTGATGGCGATGCGCGGGAAGCCGGACGCGTCGCTGAACGCGCGCCTCTACGCGATCCGCACGGGCCTGCCGAAGTGGGGCCAGGCGTTCCTGTTGCGCGCGCTTCACCTCGCGAAGGCAGACAAAGCGCAGGTCGACGAGATGGAGAAGGTGATCGCGACGAACATCACGGTCAAGGACGGTAAGGCGATCGTTCGCGAGAGCTTCGCCGGCGAGGAGTACGAGATGTACATGACGTCGGACGTGCGCGCGACCGCGATGACGCTCGGCGCGCTCCTCGAGGTGAACCCGAAGTCTGACCTGATCGGACCGCTCGTGCTGGGCCTCAAGAGCGAGCGCACGAAGGTCGGCACGTGGGTGTCGACGCAGGAGAACCTGTGGAGCCTCGTCGCGCTCGCAGACTACGGTCGACGCGGCGCGACCGGCTCGACGACGGCGACGGTCACCATCGGTGGCAAGCGCGTGATGAAGCAGAAGGTCACCGGCGCGCAGGTCACGAGCGTGAAGGTCCCGCTATCGAACGCGCTAACACCCACCACGGCGGGAGACGACATCGCGATCACGACCGACAACGGCGGCGTCGTCAGCGTGCGCGTCGTCGAAGCGCGTGTCGATGTGGGCGCGTCGATGTCGAACGGCTTCACGATCACGCGCAAGTACGTGGACGAGAAGGGCGTCGAGAAGACGTCGTTCAAAGCTGGCGATCTCGTGCGCATCGAGCTCCAGGTCACCGCGGACAAGGACCGCAAGTGGATCGCGATGGTCGATCCGATTCCGGCCGGCTTCGAGATCCTGAACCCGAAGCTCGCGTCGGGTGGTGGTGGCACGGCAACCCCGACGAATACGCGCGGCGCGTGGTGGAACTCGCTGACGTGGGACCACCAGGAGATGCGCGACGACCGCATGCTGTGGTTCGCCGACAACATGCGACAGGGCCAGTACACGCTGACGTATCAAGCGCGCGCGACGATCGACGGCACGTTCTCGGTGCTGCCTGCCACGATCGAGGCGATGTACTTCCCCGATGTGCGTGGCCGCACCAGCATGTCGACAGTGACGATCGCGAAGTAGCGATGATCCCACGAGAGCAACGATGTCGGTCAGTTACGGACGAGCCGACGAAGCATCCTCCGTAGCAACTCGTGAGATCGCGACTTTGGGGATCCAGGTGCCTCTCTTCGTTGGATGGACATCGCCTTCGATTCTCGCGCCAGACACATCTGTCCGCCGGACAACCTGCGGTTGGACGCTCCGGGAGGAGAGCCATCTCCGACCGAGAGCTTGGACACCGAGGCCCCAGTCGCCCCGTCATTCCTGTTGGTCGCGGGAGCTGGGATCTTATCGAGCCACCGGCTCGACCGCAGCGAGCTCGTCATCGGGCGCGCCGCTGATTGCGATATCCGGATCGATCACGCGCAGCTCTCCCGACACCACGCGAAGCTCCGGCTCGGTCCACCGGTCAGCGTCCAAGATCTCGGCTCTCGCAACGGCATCCGGATCGTAGGCGAAACGCGTCGGAGCGGCGAACCGCTCGTCCTACGTAGCAACGACAGCTTCCAGATCGGGCCGTTCTCGCTCGTGCTGATCGCGTCCGCTGGGCGGAACACCCACTCCCTCTCAGCGAACGAAGGGTTGCGGGTATCCGACCCGACCGTGCAGGGCGTGTCCTCGATCGTACGCGATCTCGCGGCGACCCCGACCAGCGTGCTCGTGCTCGGCGAGACAGGCGCGGGCAAGGAGGTCCTCGCCGAGACGCTGCACGAGCTCTCCGGGCGACATGGTTCGCTCGTGCGCATCAACTGCGCCGCTCTGAGCGAGACGCTCCTCGAGAGCGAGTTGTTCGGGCACGAGAAGGGCGCGTTCACGGGAGCAAGTGCACCGAAGGACGGTCTACTCGCGGCGGCGGACGGCGGTACCGTCTTCCTCGACGAGGTTGGCGAGCTCCCCGCATCCATTCAGGCGAAGCTCCTGCGGGCGATCGAGCGACGAGAAGTGCAGCGAATCGGGGCGACGCGGCCGAAGTCGATCGACGTACGGTTTATCGCCGCCACGAACCGCGATCTGCACCTGGATGTAGAGGAGGGCCGATTTCGCCGCGACCTGTTCTTTCGCCTCGACGGCGTGACGCTTCGGATCCCACCGCTCCGGGAGCGCAAGCATCAGATCGCACGCCTGGCGCTTTCCTTCCTCGAGGCCGCGCGCTCGCGAACCAACAGCCAGGCCCGAGTCGGAGGCGACGTCGTCGCCGCGCTCGAGGCGTACGCGTGGCCCGGAAACGTGCGCGAGCTCCGTGCCGTCATCGACCGGGCCGTGCTCCTCGCGCGCCAGGGGGATATTGGCGTTCGGCATCTCGCGTTCGCTCACCGTGGTGGCGGCGTTGCCCCGGAGCGAACGGCCCCGGAGCGAACGGCCACCCCGGAGCGAACGGCCACCCCGCTCCGTGGTGGGGACCGTGGTGAGGCCACGACCGGATTCACCCCCGCGGAGCTCGAGGAACGTGCGCGAATCATCGCTGCACTCGAGGAGTGTGCAGGCAACCAGACCCGCGCTGCACACATGCTCGGTGTCGCGCGAACCACACTCGCAAACAAGCTGACCGCATATCGCATCCCCCGACCACGGACCTGAGATGGACGCCACCACGCTCACCGGGGACGAAGCGTTCGCTGCTGAAACCGTGGTTCCAGCGCACCTCGGTCGTTATCGCATCGAAGGCGTCCTGGGCGCAGGCGGCATGGGGGTCGTGCTCGCCGCGTATGACCCCGAGCTGGATCGCGCCGTCGCCATCAAGTTCCTGCGCCGTGATGATCCCACCGCCCAGGAGCGGCTCGTCGCCGAAGCGCAGGCGATGGCGAGGCTTCGGCATGCGCATGTCGTCACGGTGCATGACGTCGGTGTCGTCAACGGGCGGGTGTTCATCGCGATGGAGCTGGTCGTCGGGATGGACCTTCGCAAGTGGGTCGCCGCGGCGCCGAGGCGTTGGCGCGAAGTGCTTCAGAGGATGCTCGCCGCTGCACGCGGCCTCGGGGCGGCCCACGAGGCGGGAATCGTCCATCGCGACTTCAAGCTCGACAACGTCCTCGTCGGCAACGACGGCACCGTTCGGGTCGCCGACTTTGGCCTCTCGTCGAGCGCCGCGGACGAGACCTCGTCACGTGCGGGGACGCTCGGGTACATGGCTCCCGAGCAACATGATGGATTGTCCGTCGGACCAGCTGCGGACCAGTTCGCTTTCGCGGTCGCGACCTGGGAAGCGCTCGAGGGTACACGCCCGTTCGCAGGCGCGACGAAGAGCGAATTGATCGCGGCGAAGCGACGGGGCCCGGCAGCGCCACGCGGGGGTGCGCCGCGATGGATCTTCACTGCGCTGCGCAGGGCGCTCGCCGCGGATCCCGACCGCCGCTATCCGTCGATGGGAGCTCTCATCGAGGCGCTCGAGCGCGGGCTCGGTCGCCGTCGCCGCGTCGCGCTTGTCACGGCGAGCCTCTCGCTCGTCGCGGCGAGCGCAGGCACCGCGTTCGCGCTGTCGAATCCTCCGCACGGTCCCGACTGTCAGCTCGCGGGCGCCGTCGCCGTCGACGGCTGGAATCTCTATGCGCGGAATCGCCTGGTCACCGCGTTTGCCGCCAGCGGACGCCCACACGCGAAAGCGACGATCGAACGCGTCACCGCGGCGCTGGACAATCACATTAACGCGCTTGCGGCGGCTCGCGTCGAGTCGTGCCGCGCCACGTACGATCGAGGCGAGCAGTCCACGCCTGCGTTCGATCGCCGGATGGCGTGTCTCGATCGACGCGTCGGCGAGACGACCGCGCTGATCGACGTGTTGGGTCGCGGTCCCGACGTCGCGGTGATCGACAACGCATCCGACGCCGTCGCGGCGCTCGAGTCCCCCGACACGTGCCGTGGGACCGCTGGTCCCGATGCTCCGGCGTCGACGATCGCGACGCAGGTGCAGACCGCGCAGCGGCGCCTCGCCGAAGCCACGGCCCTTCGCGCGACGGGCAAGTTCCTCGAGGCACGAAAGGTCCTCGACGAGCTCGTCGTACTGGCCCGCTCTCTCAGCTACGCACCGCTGCTCGCCGACGTCGAAGGCGAACGCGCGCGCTTGTTCGTGGAGATCGACGACGCGAAGGAAGGCGTGCCCGCGTCGCTGGCGGCTGCCGCAGCGGCCGCTAGCGCCGGGGATGATCGTCTGATCGCGCTGGCGTGGCTCGGACAGCTTCATCTTCTCACCAACGCGGGCGGCACGCCCTCCGAGGCGTTCGAACACCTCCCGTTCGTGGAGGTCGCGGTCGCAAAGGCAAACGATGCAGTGCTCCGCGAAGAGCTCCTGTTCGCACGGAGCGACATCCAGCTAGAGCTCGGGAGGCTCGCCGAGGCACGCAAGGACATCGAGAACGCACTCAAAAGTCTCGAAGCGCGTGGTGCGACCCGCCGCCCTGTTGCCGTGCGAATCCTGAACCACTACGTGAGGGTGCTATTCGCGATCGGCGAGAACGCGACGGCGGTGACCCGAGCGCGCGAGCTCGTCGCGCTGCACACCGAGCTCCTCGGACCCGATCACCTGACGCTCGCGAAGGCGTTCAACAACCTCGGGATTTCCCTCGAGCAAGCAGGGCGCTACGAAGAAGCGATCGATCTGCATCAGCGTGCGATCGCGATCAAGGAACGCACACTCGGACCCGATGATCCGAGCGTCGCGACCAGCTGGCACAACCTGGCCATGACCTATGCCGGTCAAGGGAAGGACCACACCAAGGCTATCGAGTACGTGCAACGTGCCCTGGCGATTCGCGAGCGGCGCCTTGGCCCGGACCACACGCTCGTCGCGAGCTCGCTGGCGAACCTCAGCGCGGAGCTGAACATCTCGGGTCGCCACGAGGAGGCGCTCGCAACAGCCACGCGCGCGATCGCGATCCGGGAGCGTGGGAGTGGCCTCGAGCATCCGTCCGTCGCGTTTCCCCTGATGACGAGCGCGACCAGTTTGATGTTCCTCGATCGCTTGGACGAGGCTCTCGTCGCGAGCAAGCGCGCCCTCGCGATCCGCGAGAAGGCACTCGGCCCGGAAGCTACAGCGACGGGCTTTGCCTGGAAGGAGCTCGCCGTGATCCTCGACGCACGACAGGAGAAGACGCTTGCCTGCGCCGCGTACGAGCGCGCGGCAGACATCATCGAAGAGGCAGATGGTCCAATGTCCCCCGATCTCATCGATCCACTGACGGGGCGCGCGCAGTGCCGCCTCGCGCAGCGAGACTACGAAAACGCACGCACGGCCGCCGAACACGTGATCCGGATCGTCGACTCGAATGACCAGGCAGCTTATCGGGCCGCCCCGGCGCGCTTCGTCCTCGCACGCGTGGCATGGGTCAACGCCGACCGTGCCCGCGCGAGCGACATCGCTCGCACAGCGCTCGCCGCCTACGACGCGAACGCCCCTGCGGCGACACTCGCGGACAAGGCGAGCGTCGAGGAGTGGCTGCTGACACACCGCTAGACCGCCCTCGGCGGGGCATGCGTGACGTCCAGTCTACAAGATCGAGGCGATTTCCCAGCTGTGCGTAGCCGCACCAGCAGGTCGACGGTGACGATCGCGAAGTAGTATCCAGCAATGACCGCGAAGTCTGGCGATCCCATCGCCGCGTTCTGGACCTGGTGGAAGACCGCACGCGCCGACGTCGAACGCGCTCTCGAGGCACGAGACGTGAGCCCACTCGTGCCCGCGATCACCGCGCACGTGCAGGCGATCGATGTGGGCCTCAAGTGGGAGCTCGGCGGCACGGCCGACGCGCTCGAGTTCGCGCTCGCGTGGGAAGGCGATCTCCGACGGCGGCGCCTCGCGCAGCACTGGGTCGACGCCGCGCCGAAAAGCACGAAGTGGACGTACCTGCCAGCGCGCCCCGCGAAGAAGGGCTGGGCCGACATGACGCTCGAGATGGGGCCACACACGATCGCCCTCGGCGACTTCGTGTGCAAGGTGTCGATCGACACCGAGCGAAATCGCGCGAACGTGACGCTGTTCCACGCCGCGCTCGCGAAGGCACCCGACAACGTGAAGACGAACGTGCTGTTCCTCATGCTCGACAGCGCGCTCGGCGAGGATGGCGTCGAGCGCTACCTCGGCACTGTCGAGTTCGCGAAGACCAAGCCAAAAGGCGCGGTCGAGGTGAGCGAGCTGGTCAAGGCGGTCAAGAAGCTCGAGCGCGCGAGCAAGAAGGAGAACTTCGCGTTGCTCCAGGGCACGCGCGACGAGCTACCGCTGTTCGTGATGAAGGACATGGGGCTCAAGCAGATCGATCACCTCGAGTTCGATGCCGAGCTCGCGATCTCGATGGGCCTCGCCGAGATCACGCAGGACGGATTGCCGACGAAGGCCGAGAGCGTCACGCTCGACAAACTCGAGGACTCGCTGATCGAGAAGCTCGGCGAGGACGCGGTCTATCACGGGCGCGAGACCTGCGATGGCGCGCGCACGCTGTTCTTCTTTGTATCACTCGACGGCAAGGCGCTCGCGAAGGCGACCGCGTGGAAGGCGAAGCAAAAGCGTGCGGTCGAGCTGGTCGTGGAGGCCGATCCCACCTGGGAGCGCCTGCGTCGCTGGGGCTAGGGCCGCGACGATCGCGGCCCGCGCTCGGTAGTCCCTCGGACCGCCCCCGTCCCGACGGCTCGGGTGATTCCGGGCGAATAGCCTCCATCCGCCGGGCGTTCGATCTCCATGCGGTACGCGCGTGCAGCCTGGCGATACGGTCGCTGGGCACTCGTCACCGTGCTGTTGCCGACGGTCTTCCTCCTCCAGCTCGCGATCGTCTTGATCCACGTCTGGCCGTACGACCCCGAGGAGCTTGTCGCGACGACGGAGCCGCTCGTGCTCGTCGACGTGCGCGGCGACCATGTCGCGACGTTCCAGGCAGCCGGTGCGGATCGCACCCACTGGACGACGCTCGCCGGCGTCCCCGCGATCGCTGTGAGCGCGGTCATCGAATCGGAGGACCAGCACTTCTGGGAGCACGAGGGCGTCGACGGTCGCGGCGTCGCACGCGCGATGTGGCTGAACCTTCAGGGCGGACGCTTCGGGGGCTCGACACTCACGATGCAGCTCGCGCGGATGCTCGAGACTGCGCACGAGTCACGCTCACTCTCCGCAAAGCTACGCGAGTCGCTGCTCGCGCTGCGGATCGAACGCGCAGTCGACAAGCGCGTGATCCTCGAGCAGTGGATGAACCGCGCGTACTTCGGCAACGGCGCGTACGGCTTCGCCGCAGCGTCGCGCCTCTACTTCGGCAAGCCGCCCGGATCGCTATCGGATGCGGAGGCGTCGCTGCTCGCGGTGCTACCGCGTGCTCCGTCGGCCTACGATCCGCTGAAGAACCTCGATCGAGCGATGCGCCGGCGCGACCGTGTGCTCGCGATGCTCGTCGATCGCGGCGTCATCGATCGCGGTCGCGTCGCCGAGATCACCGCGACGCGCGTCTCCGTCGGCAAGTTCGTCCCCGAGAATCAGGCGCCGCACTTCGCACGCTGGGTGCTCGACCAGCTACCGCCCGATGTGCGCCGTGCGGGCGGCACCGTTCACACGACGCTCGACCTGCAGCTCCAGCGCAACATCGCCGCGCGCGTCGGCGAGCAGGTCGCTCAGCTACGCCGTCGTAACCTCGATCAAGCGGGCGTCGTCGTGCTCGACACGAAGACGACCGAGGTGCGCGCGATGATCGGCTCGGTCTCTTGGGACGGCCCGGGCGGCCAGATCAACATTACGACGCGCCGCCGCCATCCAGGCAGCGCGCTCAAACCGTTCGTGTATGCGAGCGCGATCGAGCGTGGTGACTCGCCGTTCACGATCGCGTGGGACGTGCGCGATGCGAGCACGAGCTACTTCGCGCCGTCGGCGGGAACGGAGCACGGCCCCGTGCGCTATCGCGAAGCACTCGCGAGCTCGTATAACTTCGCCGCGATCGATGTCATCGAGAAGGTCGGCGTGACATCGGTGATGTCCGCGCTGAAGAAGTCCGGTGTCGCGAACCTCGAGGGCGCCCCCGACGATTACGGCCTGCGCCTCGCGCTCGGCGCCGCGAAGGTGCGTCTACTGGATCTCGCGGCTGGCTACGGATTCCTCGTGAAGGGCGGTTTCGTCGGAACGCCGCGCGGCGTGGTTCGCACGATCACGTCGACGGGCCAGCGATGGTCGCCGCTGCGCGTCCCCGAGCGTCGCGTGTATTCGCCCGAGACGTCGTGGCTCGTGATGGACATGCTCGCGGATCCGGAGGCGAGACGCCCCGGCTTCGGCATGGAGTTGCCGTTCGATCTCCCTTTCCGCGTCGCCGCGAAGACGGGTACCGCGCGCGGCTTCGCCGATACGTGGGCGATCGCCGCGACGAATGAAGTCATCGTCGGCACCTGGGCCGGCACGTTCGACGGCGTGCCGACGCAGGGCATCGTTGGTATGGACGCCGCCGCACCGCTCGCCCGCGATGCGCTCATCGCGATCGCGGAGCGCGTGCGGCTCACGTTACCCGCGCAGCCCGCGTCGATCGTCTCCGTCGAGGTCTGCGCGACGTCGGGCCTCGCGCCGGCGAATCCCTGTCCGAGGATCTCGGACTTCGCGAAGCGCGGCCACGCGCCGATCGCGGAAGACACGTGGCACGACGACCTGGGCGCAGTTCACTATCCCGCGCGCGCAGACGGCTGGCTGAAACGTCGTCGGTACGCCACCGCAGACTAGACGGCGCTTCGTCTCTGACTCGTTGGTGACGAAGTATGGCTTCGCTGTCTGCCGAATACCGCTAGCTACTGCTTCGTCTTCTCGACACCGCGCGGTGACAGTGCCGGCGTGCACGCGAGCACGCCGTCCGTCAACGCGAGCGCGGTCTGCGTCAGGTCGGCGACGGCGTCCGCGTCGACGACGTCGCGCAGCGCCGGGTACACGATGACGAGCGACCCGATCATCTCGATGACGAGATCGCGACGGCCCGCTTGCACGAGCGTCGTCGCGAAGCCCGCCACGAGTAACGACTGCAGCAGCTCCGAATCACCATAAGCTCGCCATCCATCCGGCAACGTGCTCGCCGGCACGCGATCCGCCGGCAGCGTCCGTGGGAGCTCCGCCGGGTACGAGCTCGCCATGCCGACGCCGGCGCGCACTGCCTTCGCGACGTCGAGGGCGCGCTCCACCATCTGATCGTTCGGCAGGTCATCACCCGCGCCGACGCGCTTCAGCAGAAGATGCGGGAATGCTCGATCGATCTCGCACGTCACGACGCTGACGACACCGCCGATGCGAAACGGAACGTCGACCGGCAGCCACGCCCACTCGCCGCGGCGTTCGCGAAGCGTCGCGAGGTCGAACGCGGTCACGTCGATGTCGTGCGCGTTACGCGACACGATGCCGTACAACATGCGGCTCTCGAAGCCGCCATCGGACAGCGTCCACAGCGCCGTCTTCTGCAGCGCCGGCGGAAGGTGTGTGAGGTCACCGACCGGCCGCAGCCCCGCCGCGTTTGCGGACTCCTCGGTCCGTGCCTTGCGCACGAGACTTCGGCCCGTGAGCCACGCGAGTCCGGCGCCGAGGATCACGTACAAGGTCCAGCCGGCCACGCTCGCACGCTAGCACGCGGCTAGTGGATCAACGACTGCTGCCGCTGCTCGTGCGCGAGCAACCACTTCTTCATCGCGAGTCCACCTGCATATCCGGTGAGGTCGCCGTTCGCACCGATCACACGATGACACGGAACGATGATGCCGAGCGGATTGCGCCCGTTCGCGGCACCGACGGCTCGACTCGCGGTAGGCCGGCGCAGCTTCGTCGCGAGCTGCCCGTAGGAGCGTGTCTCGCCGAACGGGATCGCGCAGAGCAGCATCCACACCTTCTTCTGGAACTCGGTGCCTTCCGGTGCAAGCAGAAGATCGAACGCCGTGAGCTCACCCGCGAAGTAGGCGGCGAGCTGCTCGGCGGCGCGCTCCAGGATCCGCGCGCTCTGCACGCGCGCCTCGGGTGGCGTCTGCATGCCCGCGTACACGCCGGTCAGCGCGTCTCCGCGCGCGAACAGACGCAGCTCGCCGACCGGGCTCGGCATCGACGACATCAGCAGCGGTTCTTTCGTCTCTCTCGTCAGGTCGATCATCGGTGTCTCCCAAGCTGGTCCACAAGTGCATCACGGCATACGAGCGGTACGGTTGCCACGCGATCGCGTGCGCTTCGCAGTCGCGGGGCGTCGCGTTCAGCGCCTTCTTCACGCCGAGGTCGGAGGCCGGAAACGCATCGGGCACGTGCAGTGCGCGCATCGCGAGGTAGTGCGCGGTCCACGGACCGATGCCCGGTAGTGCGACGAGTCGCGCGACGAACGCGTCGAGATCGTGCGCAGCATCTGGAGCGAGACTCACGCGCTTGTCGACGATTGCGCGCGAGAGCTCCAGGATCGCAGCCGCTCGTGCACCGGGCATCCCGATCTTCGCGATGCGATCGACACTCTGCTTCGCGACATCGTTCACGGACGGAAACACCAGCGTCAGGCCATCGCCACCGTCGAAGCGCGTACCGAACGCCGTCGCGAAGCGACCCGCGAGCGTCGTCGCACCGGCGACGGAGACTTGCTGGCCGAGCATCGCGCGGATCGCGGCCTCGAACGGATCGAACGCACCTGGCAGCCGCAGTCCGGGCCGCACACGGACCGACCGCGCGAGCACGGGATCCGCGCCGAGCACGCGCGCGATCGCATCCGGGCGCGCGTCGAGGTCGAACTGTCGCCGCACGCGCGCCACGATCGGCATGAGGTGGGGCACGAGCTCTGTGGACACGTCGAGCGACAACGACGACCGGCGCGCGTAGACGGCCCCTCGGCTCACACGGATGACGCCGGTCACACCCCTGACGTGGACGACGCGTCGATAGACGTCATCCCCGACGACCTCGACGCCGGGGACCGCGCGCGCGCGCAGGAACGCGAGCAACGCGTCCCATTCATACGGCGCGCGGTAGTCGAGCCGCAGCGATGCGCCCACCGTGTCCGGCGCGTGCGCTCTCCGGATCTTCGTCGGCGCGGCCTTCATTCGTTCGATGAACGCGGCGTTGAACCGGCGCACGCTGCGAAAGCCGGCCGCGAACGCGATCTGCGTGATCGGCAGCGCCGTGTCCTGGAGCAGCTGCTTCGCGAGTCCGAGCCGTTTGCTCAGCGCGAGCTCGACCGGTGAGACGCCGAGCCGCGCTTCCGTCACGCGTCGCAGATGGCGCGCCGTGACGCCGAGCTCCGCTGCGAGATCGTCGACGGAGCCTTCGTTCAGCGCGCCTTCGTGGATCCGCTGCGTCGCGGACGCGACGAGCGCGTCGACGGCATCGCACGTTCGACGAAGGTCGGACACGACGTGATCCCGAACGGATCGCAGAGATAGATCGCCATCTGCGTTGCCGGGCGCGAGCTCGGGGCGACACCGGAAGCATGCGCGGTAGCCAGCGGCCTCACATTGCGCGGCGGTCTCGCGGAACGACACGCGTGCGCGTCCCGGCGTGCGCGCCGGACAGATCGGCCTGCAATAGATGCCCGTGGTCGAGACGCAGACGAAGAACACGCCGTCGAACCGCGGATCGCGAGCGAGGACGGCGGCGTAGCAGGCATCGTCGGAGAGCGTCACGAACTACCAGGTACCACGGGCCCTCGGCGGCGACTGGCCGTTTCCGGACATCGCAGCGAGATGGCTCGCCGGCGCAGATCGCGTCAGGCCGTCTCGATCAGACAGACGGCGCTGGAGGGCAGCTCCTCGACGACCTCCGGGACATCAGCCGTAGTGGCCGCAGCGACGGAGACGTCGATGCTCGGGTTCGAGCCTTCGGCGAGGATCGCGGGTGCGACGATCGCGCTCGGGTCGTCACGCCGCGTGATGACGGCGACGACGAGAGCGCGTGATGCGGGGTCGAGCGCCTGCCATTCGTCGGCAGTGATCATGAGCCCCGCGACCGCGATATCGCCCTTCATGGTTTCACTTTCATAGTGCGTTCGCGATGCCGCAAGTTTTCGTGCTAGACGCACCTCGTGGGCCGTGAAGTCACACGACGTTACGTCGATCCGCTCGCACAGGTCTGGCTCGGAGCCGCGCGCAGGATCGGCCTGCGTGTTGTCCGTACACCAGACGCTTATGCAACCACAGATGGAAGCGGAACACTCGCGATCGCGACTGCGGACGGCATGGACTCGGACGACTCGCTCGCACAGATGATCTTTCACGAGCTGTGTCACTCGCTCGTCGAGGGCAGCGACTCGTTCCGCGCTCCAGACTGGGGCATGGACAACACGGGACCCGATCACGACTATCGCGAACACGCGTGCCTGCGCGTGCAGTGGGTGCTGACGGGACGGCACGGCCTGCGCGTCGTGTTCGCACCGACGACGGAGTTTCGCACGTCGTTTTGGGACACGTTGTCGGGCGATGTGCTCGCGGATCGCACCGCCGCTAGTGTTCAGCTCGCCATCGCGGCGCTGCGTCGCCTGAACCAGCCGCCGTGGGCTCCCGCGCTCGAGCAAGCCCTCGCCGCGAGCGAGCAGATCGCTCGCGCGGCGATGCCGTTCGCGTCCAACGATTCGCTGGCATCGCTGTGGAGTGGCGTGACGGAGCCGCGCGCGTTGCACCCATCCGGGCTCTTCGCGGGCGATGCGAACGGAACGTGCGGCGACTGCGCGTGGCGCCACGACGTTCGCGGCGTGATGCGATGCCGCCAGGTCGACGGCGCGAAGATCGATCCGGCGTGGGCTGCGTGCGAGCGCTACGAGGCCGCGCTCGACTGCCAGTCGTGCGGTGCGTGCTGTCGCGCGGCGTATCACTCGGTGGAGGTCGGCAGGCGGGATCCCGTGTTGAAGAAACAGCCCGCGTACATCGAGGATCGCGGGACGTATCTCGAGATCCGCCGCCGCGGTGACCGATGCAGCGCACTCGATGGTGGAGACGTTGTAGACGGCAACCAGACGCGCTTCACCTGTGTGATCTATGACGATCGTCCTCGGACGTGCCGCGAGTTCACGCTCGGCAGCGAGCACTGTCTGACGGCGCGCCGCCGCGTCGGCCTGAGCCTGTAACGTTCCGTCGGATCTCCTACTCCAACACCTACCTTGTACCTTGACGGGCGACCTGGTGTAGGCCGAAGATTGCTATCTATGCCATCGGCCGACACACCGAGACCGGGGTGGCACAAGGTCGTCCTCGTGCTGGCGGTCCTTCTCATCGTCGGTCAGGTCGTCGCTTTCATCGTCCTGCGCGGAAACAAAGACGACAAAGCGACCAACACGAACGTCGTCACGACGGCAGCGCTCGATGCTGCGATCGAGTCGCCGGTACCACCGAGGACGCCGGAGACGACGCCGACCGAGAAGACGACGCCGACGGAGAAGACGCCGGCGGAGCCCCCCCCCGTCGACGCTGCTATCGAGACGCCATCGATCGATACGGCTGTCGAGACACAAACGGCGACGACTCCCGTGAAGCCGTCCGAGAAGCCGTCCGAGAAGCCGTCCGAGAAGAAGAAGACACGCGCGGAGCTCCTCGCGGAGCAGAAAAAGATACGCGAGGAGAAGAAGCGCGAGGATGAAGAGCGCCGCCGCGGAGAGCAGCAGGAGCGCGAACGCAGGAAACTCGAGCAGGAGCGCGCCGCCGCCGAACAAGCGAAGGCCGCGGCCGAGCTCGAGCAACAAAAGCTCGCGGCGCAGCGCGCCGAGGCCGAGGCCGCCGCCGCGAAGGCGGCCGCGGAGAAAGCAAAGCTCGAGGCCGCCGCGAAGGCGACGACGCCGACGCCCGCGACGACGGACGTGCTCGTCTTGGTCCTCGGGCCGGGAACGCCTTCGATGTCCTCGGATCAGATCCGCAACGTTTTTCTCGGGCGTACGACGGTGTGGCCCAACGGGACGACCGCGCGCCCGCTGAACCGTCCGCCGGGTACAATGGCGGCGAGGAAGTTCTACGGCGGCATCCTCAAGATGAACGCCAACGCGTTCACAGAGCATTGGAGTGAGATCCAGCTCGGCGGTGGTGGCATCGCGCCGCCGACGGTGTCCTCGGGTAAGGTCACCGTCGGCAAGGTTGCAGCGACCTCGGGGGGGTTCGGGTACGTGATGGAGTCCGAGCTACCGGAGAACACCAATGGTGTTCGGTTGGTTCGCCTCAAATAGGAGTGCTCATGAAACGACGGTCGATCGTTCTCGTTCTCGGACCGCTCCTTTCGGGTGCACTAGCGTTCGCGCAGACGCCGATGCCTCCACCGACGGGAACGACGCCGACCACGCCGACCACGCCGACAAACCCGGACGGGACACCGATCACACCCGCGGAGCCGGTTCCAACGGAACCGACGCCAACGGAGCCGACGGTGACGGAGGAGGAGGACACGGTCGCGCAGGACCTCGGAATCTCCGCGTCCGTGTTCACCGCGCGCGTGTATGGCTACATCGCGGCGATCTACGAGAAGAGCGCCGCCGAACCGTCGGGCATCGGAAACAACAACGAGACGCTGTTCTCGAAGAGCCCTGCGGAGTGGGACGTCACGAACTTCCACGTGATGATCCAGGGCAACGTCTTCGGCAAGTATCGTTACTTCATGAACCTGGCGGCGCCGGGCGCCGGCAGCCCGGTCGAGGACGCGACGATCGGCGTCCGCAATGCGTGGATCGAGTTCCCCCTATACCGCGACCTGTTCAACTTCCGCATCGGCAAGACCTACCGCCGGTTCGGTCTCTACAACGAGGTGCTCGACGCGGTGCCGACATTCATCGGCATCGAGCCGCCAGAAATGTTCGATGGCGATCACCTGATGCTGACGCGCACGACGAACGCGATGCTGCACGGCAAGCTGACCGCAAACGACGCGACGATCGCGTACGCGCTCGCGACGGGCAACGACGAGCGCGCGGAGTCCGAGATCCCGATGGGCGCGGATCTCCGGTTCACGTTCCAGCCAGGCATCCTGCTCGGTGGATCGTTCTACACGACGAACGGTGACGCCGTTCCGTCCGTCGATCTCGATGGAGGAAACCCGATCGGCGGCGTCGCGAACTGGATGGAGAAGGACGACTTCAAGGTCTACTCCGTGTTCGGCCAGCTCGACATCTCCGGCTTCACGCTCCAGCTCGAGTACACCGCCGCCGTGCACGAGGCCGTTCGCGATCCAGGCAAGGTCGAGTTTCTCGCCGTTGGCGATCCCGCAGACGACATGGATCAGGGCGCTGGGCTGTTCCCGTGGCAACTGCAGCGCTTCTTCACGGATCCGAACAACCCGTCGGCCGCCACGGTCCGCCGGGACGCGTCGTACACGGTTCGCGCGGCCTACGTTCGCGCGGGCTACGACATCAAGGTCGGCCAGATGGAGTTCATCCCGTACGGCCAGTTCGACTATTACGTGAACAAGGAGGAGATCGCGAACGAGGACTTCGGCGGCGACAACGAAGCCGGCCTGTCGGACTCGGGCGTGATCTACAAGTCGACGCTCGGTCTCGTGTTCCGTCCCGCGCGCTTCATCGCGGTGAAGTTCGATGGCTCGCTGCACTCGACGCGCTTCAACGGGACGTGGGAGCACTACCCCGAGATCCGTTCGTCCTTCTCGTTGTACTGGGAGCTCGGTGATGCCCAGTGACCGGCCGAACGATCGGTTGACTCCTACGCCGACGGCGCTCGATGTCACGACGATCGGCAACTACGACGTGTTGCACAAGATCGCGACCGGCGGGATGGGCGAGGTGTTCCTCGCGCGGCAACGCGGGCCGATCGCGTTCAGCCGCTATGTCGTCCTGAAGCGATTGCACCCGCAGTTCCTGACCGACCCGCAGTTCGTCGCGATGTTCCTCAACGAAGCGCACATCGCAGCGAACCTCTCGCACGCGAACATCGCGCACATCTACGAGCTCTTCGAGGATGGCGAGAATGGCTACGTCATCGCGATGGAGTACGTTCGAGGCGGCACCGTACTGTCCATCCTGCGTGAACACGCGCGGAGCCATCTCGGCGGCCTCCCGTTCGGCATCGTCACACGCATCACGAGCGCCGTGTGCGAAGCGCTGCACTACGCATACTTCGAGCCCGGCCCCGACGGCGCCGAGCGCCACGTCGTCCATCGCGACGTCAGCCCGTCGAACGTCATCGTCGGCTACGACGGACAGATCAAGCTTGTCGACTTCGGCATCGCAAAGGCGCTACAGCAGGAAGCGACGCACGCGACATCGCTCAAGGGCAAATACGGGTACATGTCGCCCGAGCAGATCAAGAGTCAGCCGCTCGATCACCGAACGGACATCTTCTCGCTCGGCACGATGATGTGGGAAATGCTCGTCGGCAAGCGGCTGTTCAAGCGCGACACCGACATGCAGATGCTGTACGCGATTCTCGAGGAGGACATCCCGAAGCCGTCGGATCGCAACCAGAACGTCCCGCCGTCGGTCGATCACGTCGTGATGCGCGCGCTCGCCCGCGCCCGCGACGATCGCTACCAGGACGCACTCGAGATCGCGCAGGACCTGAAGGCCCTCGCGAACAACAACGAGTGGGACACCGAGGCGTCGACGTTGTCGCGGTTCATGCGCGACCTCATCCCCGAGGAGCTCGCGGGTGTTCCGACCGGCGCGAATCGCGAAGGCAGCGACTCCGGGAAACCGCGGGCCTCGCAACCATCCATTCCGCAACGCGGGCACACGGCAGTCACGGTGAGCCAGAACAAGGACCGCAAGGGTAGCGACGCGGAGACCGACGTCGAGGAAGATGATCTTCCGCGCGTCGAGATCGTGCATCCGAAGGCCGCGAGTGCCCCGAGCAGCAACGGGATGGCCGCCCCGAGCGGCAACGGGACGGTGATCGCGATCCTCATACTCGTGCTGATCAGCAGCATCGGCTTCTGGGTCGCCATCGTTCCAAACCTCTAGCGGAGAGCGCCGGCCTCCCCGAGCTTGCCGAACGCGCGGAACTCCAACGCGATGGCGCGCATCACGGCGCCGGCGTCACCTCGACGACACTCAGCGTAACGTCCACGATCTCGCCGACACCGGGTGCGTATCGCTTGGGCTCCTCTTCGCCGCAGTTTTCGCGCGGATTCACGTCCATGATCGTGAGGACGTTGGTGTACATGGTGTTGCCCGATTGTAAGGTGCCACCGACTTCGGTGACGCGGCCCATGTCCTCTGCGATTCCTGGCGCGTTCTCCTGGTAGTAGGTGGTGCCAACGCTCGGCACCGCGGGCATGATCACGCCAGGTCGTGCTCCATCGACGCCCGCGAGCCACGTGCCGTCGGTGTTGGCGAGCTGACCGTTCTCGTAGAACTCGACGTACTCACCGAAGTAACACACCGTGCCGTCGGTCGCCTCGACGTAGTAGTTGGCCGCGATCTCGTGAATCTGCCCGTCGTAGAACGTCTTGTGCTCGAGGATGTGGGTCTCGACGCCAAAGACCACACGAGTCTCCGCGAGCACGCGCCGCTCGACCCTGGCCGCCACCGTGTTCCCGGCATCGTCCTCCGTAGGTCCCTCGAGCACCACGAGTGATCCGACCTTCAGTGGATAGTATGGATTTGTCGATGCGAGCGAGAAGCTCGTCGTTGCGGGATCGCACAACGTGGCTGCGAGTGTCGTTGGGTAACACGGTTCGGCGGGGCCTTTGTCGCCGGCACAACCGCTCGCTAACACACAGATCAAGAATCGAGAGCTCGTCATATCCGTTGGGTGCCCGGACCCCGCCCGAACCTTCCCGAGCGAATTCCGATCACGTCGGCAGCGTCTTTGCACCGGATCGTGGTGAAGTACCCGATTCCACAGGCTGTCCGGATCACCCAAAATTCGGGAGGAGACCAGGGAAGACGGCAATCGGGCTGTGCCCGCGTTCGCTCGTACGGCGAGCGCGAGAGTCGAGGGGTACGGAGGCACGACGTGGACGAGCTCGCACGCGCGGTTAGCCGGATTCGGCGACGTGACTGATCAGCGCGAGGTCTTGCGATGCGTCAGCCTTCACTGGGGGGGCGGCCGCTGCCGCCGGGGCCCGGCTGCGTCGGTGGACGCGGGCGCGGAAGCGCGGGCGGAGTCGACACGATGTGCGCGGGCGGCGTCGACACGATGTGCGCGGGCGGAGAGCCACCGCCGAGGCGGTTCACGGCGGCCGCGAGGTCCACGCCGAGGAGCTGCTTGATCTGCTCGACGGTGATCGCGGACTTCACCGCGAAGTTGCCGCCGCCGTTCGCGAGCTCCTTGTCGATCACCGTGACCTTGTCGATCGGGATGTCGCCGACCGTTGTCATCATCGTGCTGATCAGGCGCTGCAGCTTCTGCGCGATGAAGATCTGGCGCGCGCTGTCACCCGCCTTGTCCCACGTCTCGCTGAGCGAGCGAATCGCGGCTGCGGACGCCTTGCCCTCCTCGACGATCTTCGACGCGACGCCCTTCGCCTGCGCGACCATCTGCGACTTCTTTGCTTCTGCCGGCTTCACCTTGTCGGCGATCAGCTGGAAGCGGACCTGCGCGAGCCGCGCCTTCTGCACGTCGACCTCGGCGATCGCCTTCGCGACGAGCGCGTTGACCTGACCGCGAGACTCGGCGATCAACGCCCCCTTGCGCGTCTGCGCCTCGGCGATGCGGCGTTGGCCCTCGGCGCGCGCGGTCTGGATCTCCGCGTCCACCTTCGACATCTCCTGGTTCATCAGGTTCGATGCCGAGTTCTCCTGCGACAGCGCGTGGTTGTCGGCCTCGGAGATGCGCGACTTCTTCAGCAGCTCGGCGGTCTGCCGGCGGCCGAGCGACTCGAGGTAGCCCTTGTCGTCGGACACGTGCTGGATCTTCAGCGTCGTGAGATCGATGCCGAGGCGCCCGAGATCGTGATCGGCTTCGTGGAGCAACGCGGCCGCGAACTTCTCGCGATCCTGGTTGACCTCCTCGGGTGTCAGCGTCGACAGAACGCCGCGGAGGTTCCCTTCGAGCGTCTCGCGCGCGACCGTCATGATCTGCTCGCGCGTCATGCCGAGGAGGCGCTCGATCGCGTTCGCGAGTTGCGTCGTCTTGCCGGAGATCTTGATGTTCGCGATGCCTTGCACGTTGAGCGGGATTCCGCCCTTCGAGAACGCGCCGGTGACCCGCAGCTCGATGATCATGTTCGTGAGGTCCATGCGATCGACGACCTCGATCAACGGGATGCGGATGCCACGACCGCCGCCTTGCACGACGCGATAGCCGACCTGCTTGTCCTGCCCGGGTAGCTTCCGATGACCGCCGGAGAAGATGATCACTTCGTTCGGCGAGCAGATGTAGATGATGCGACTGACGATGATCCCGATCAGGACGAGGGCGCCCACGATCGCGACCGCACCGACGATGATGACGTTACCCATGGTCAGCTCCTCACGATCGTGGTGATGCCCGGTGGTGGGGTCGGGTTGCCGGTGATGACCTTCGCAATGTCGACGCCGAGCGTCTTGGTGACCTGCTCGAGCAGCGCCGCCACGGTCGCCGGAAACGAGGCCGCGTACGCGGGGATGGTCTTGCCATCGCCGCCGTCGATGAGGTTCACCTCGCCGACCTTCACGCGTTGCGCTGCTTTCGCGACGTCGCTGAAGATCGCGTCGAGGTGCTGGAGGACGAACATGTCCATCGCCTTCCCGCCGCTCTCCTTCCACGCAGACGCCACCTCGGCGAGCGACGCGGCCATCGCTTCACCATCGGCGGAGATGCTCGCGGCCTGGCCCGCCGCGAACAGCTCGCGCACCTGTGCGTCGATCTCGGCGGGGATCTTCACCTCGGCCTCGAGGCGAAGCTGTTCGAGCTCGCCGCGGATCTGCTGCAGTTGCAACTCGGACTCCGCGCGCGCCTGCTGCCCCGCGGCCTCCGCTCGCACTTCTTCGGCGCGCGCCTCCGCGTCGACCTCCGCTTTGATCTGGCGCAGCTCGTTCTGCTTGCGCTGCACGGCGGCCTGCGCGTTCGTCATCGCGACCTCGCCGCGTGCGCGAGCGGCGGCTTCCGCCTGCTCCGCCGCACGCACCGCGTCGGACTCCGCGATCTCCGCTCCGCGCAGGATCTCGGCGATGCGCTGGCGACCGATGCTCTCGAGGTAGTTCCGGTCGTCGGCGATGTGTTGGATCTTCAGCACGTCGAGCTCGAGACCCATGTTGTCGAGGTCCGGCTTTGCGCTCGCCTCGAGCTGCCTCGCGAACTTCAAGCGGTCCTCGTTGAGCTCCTCGGGCGTCATGGTCGCGAGGACGCCGCGGAGGGTGCCTTCGAGCGTCTCCTTGGCGGCGCGCGCGATCTCCTTGTTGTCCTTACCTAGGAGCTTCTCGAGCGCGTTACCGACGAGCCGCGGATCTGTCGACACTTTGATGTTCGCGATCGCGTGTACGTTGAGTGGGATCCCTCCCTCCGAATACGCACCGTTCACTGCGATCGGCACCGAGATCAGCGACACGTCCATGCGGTGGACGGTCTCGACGAGTGGTACCCGCATGCCGCGGCCGCCGAACACGACACGGTACCCGACGGTGCGCCCATCGATCGCTTTGTGTTTGCGACCAGAGAAGATGAGGATCTCGTTCGGACGACAGATCTTCAGCAGGTAGCGGTAGACGAGGAGGAGGGCCAACAGCACGGCACCGCCGGCTGCAACGCCTCCTAGAATCTCTGGTGGGATCTTGTCCATGCGAACCTCCGGTTGAGACCAACGACGACGACAAACGACCAACGTCGTGGACCGCGAGCCTGACGGCCCGGACCCACACGACCGCAACGCCCAGAATTCCCTCCCAGGCGGCTCGACGCTACATCTCGGCCTTGGCGACGAGCAACGACCCGTGCTCGCCTTCTGCGACGACGAGGACCGCCGCGCCCGTCGGGAGCTCGACGCCGTCCTCGACGATCGTCGCGACGAAGTCCTCGGCCTTGCCCTTCACCTCGACGCGCACCTTGCCGGGGCGGTCCTTGCCGACGGGTAGCAGCAACGTCCCTGTCGCCCCGATGAGCTCGTCGGATTCGACTCCACTCGACACGCTCGCCTTGGTCACCCTGCGCACTACGACGACGGCGATCGTGCCTGCCGCCCATCCGATCACCCACGCACCGACCGCCGCGACCATCGCGCTCGAGCCGAGCTTCGTCAGCGCGTAGCCCGCACCGCCTCCGAAGGCGAGCAAGAACACCCAGAACCGCATCGAGCCGACCGGCGCCCAGGCGAGACCGACGTCCGGATCGGCGTCACCGTGATCCGTGTCCTTCCCGCCGAGGAGGAGCGATGCGAGCAGCAGCGTGGCTCCGAATGCGACGGCAGCGAGATAGACAGTGGTCAACGTTCCCCCCCAGACAGCGTTTTGATGTCACTGATGGTGGGCACCGTTGCACGGTTAGGCAAGCGGTTCGGCCATTACGTTGCGATGGCGCCGCACCGCGCCAATGCACCGAAAGTACCCAAGGACCGTCGAGGGCAAGACATCTAGTCGCGCGACGTTTTCCGCAGGAACACGACGTACACGAGCGCGCCCAGCGCGGTCATGCCGAGACCGAGCGCGCTCGGCACAGGGGACGTCACCACGGTGTTCACGAGCAAGAGCGTGGCGAGCACGACGAAGATGATCGGCACGATGGGGAAGCCCGGCACCTTGAACGACCGCGGGTGGTCCGGAGCGCGCTTGCGCAGCAGCAGCACGGAGCCCGCGTTGAGCGCATAGAACATCCACGACGCGAACACGACGGCGTCGGTGATCTGATCGAACCTCGCGCTGATCGCGTAGATGCATGCGATTCCGCCCTGGACGAGCACGGCGGTCGCGGGAACGCGCGCCGGCGAGAGCTTCGCGAGCGCCTTCGGTGCGAGGCCGTCGTTTGCGACCGCGTAGGGAACGCGCGCCCCCGTCAGCATCGAGCCGTTCATCGCAGACAGCGCGCTGAACGTCATCGCGATCGCGAGCGCGGCTGCGGCCGTGGTCCCGAGAAACGTCGACGCGGCCTTCTGCGCGACGGAGGGCGCGTCGGGAAACGCGACCGAGCTCGACGAGACGACCTCCTCGAACGGCAGTGCACGGAAGTAGCCGATGTTCACGAGCGCGTAGATCGCGAGCACGCCGAGCGCGCCGCCGACGATCGCGAGCGGCAGGTTGCGTCCCGGGTCGCGCACCTCGCCCGCCGCCATCGGCAGGTTGTTCCAACCATCGAACGCCCACAGCGCCGAGAGCAGCAGCGCGCCGAACGCGCTCGCGCCGGGGAACTCGCCGGTCTCGGTCACGCGCGACCAGTCGCCTGTGGGCGCGAGCAGCGCACCGGCCGCGATGCCGAGGATCATGACGACCTTGATCACGGTCATCGCAGTCTGCAGCTGACCGCCGCTTCGCACGTTCATGCAGTTGATCGCGGTGAAGAGGGCGATGAAGCCGAGCGCGATCGGCACTTTTCCGCCCACCGCATCGACGAGCTCGGCCGGCAACACGGGCGCGAGGAACGTCGCGCTGCCGACGGCGTACGCCGCGATCGATCCGGGCGTCGCGATCCAGAAGCGGTTCCACCCGTACAGGTAGCCGAGCAGCGGACCGTAGCCCTTGCGCAGGTACACGTATTCACCGCCGGCGGACGGGTACATCGCGCCGAGCTCCGCGTACGTCATCGCGCCTGCGAGTGACAACAGGCCCGCGACGGCCCACGCGGCGAGCACCCACACCGCGCTGCCGCCGAGCTGCGCCATCACGGCGGCCTTGAGGAACACACCGGTGCCGATGATCGTTCCGATCGTCAGCGACGCGGCGCCCCACGGCCCCAGTCCGCGCTGCAGTGTTCGTTCGGGCTGACTCACCGGACCGACGCGATCCACGCGTCGACGACGCTGTCGAGCACGGGCAAGGTCACGGCTCCCACGCCCAGCACGGCGGCATGGAATCCTTTGAGGTCAAACTTGTCGCCGAGCTGCTCTTGCGCGTTCGCGCGGAGCTGCAGGATGTGGAGCTGCCCCACCTTGTACGCGAGGGCCTGGCCGGGCCAGCCGATGTAGCGGTCGACCTCGTTCGAGATGTTCACCTCGGTCAGCGCCGTGTGCTCGTGCATGTACTGCTCCGCGCGCCGGCGCGACCAGCCCATCGCGTGGAGGCCGGTGTCCACGACGAGGCGCGACGCGCGCCACGCGTCGTAGCTCTTCTGGCCGAGTCGATCGAGATCCGACGAATACAGCCCCATCTCGCCGGCGAGCACCTCGGTGTACAGCGCCCAGCCCTCGACGTACGCAGTCGATCCGTCGAGCTTGCGGAACGCGGGCATCGCGCCGAGCTCCTGCGCGTACGCGATCTGCGTGTGGTGGCCGGGGATCGATTCGTGCCACGTCAGCGCCTCGAGCTCGAAGCGCGGGCGCGTCTCGGGCTTGTACGTGTTGACGAAGTACTCGCCGGGTTTGGACCCATCGTAGTGCGGCTGGCGGTAGTAGGCGATCGTCGTGTACGGCGCCTCGTACGACGGGATCTCGCGCATCACGCAGTCTGTCTTCGGCAACGACGAGAATACGGCCGGCGTCGCGGCCTTCGCGCGGTCGAGGGCCTTCTGGGCCGTCGCGAGAATCTCCTCGCCCGACGTGAAGTACAGCGCCTTGTCCGTGCGCAGCCGCGCGATCGTCTCGGCGAGCGAGCGCGTGCCGAGCACCTTCGCGCCGAGCGCCGCGATCTCGGCATCGGTTCGCGCGATCTCGGCGTGCCCGAGCGCGTGCAGCTCCTGCGGCGTCATCGCGAGTCCGACGTGCGAGACGATCGTCGCGCGATACGCCACGTCGCCATCGGGCAGCCCCGCGAGACCTTCCTTGTCCGTGCGCGCTCTCGGCAGGATGCGATCGCGCAGGAAGTCCCGAAGCTTCGTCATCGCAGGAACGATGGCCGTGCCGACCACGTCGCGTAGCGCCGCGAGCTGCTCGGGATGGTCGTTCGCCCACGCCGGCGTCGCCATCGCCCACGCGCCGGCGGGCTTCGCGAGCTCCGCGTCGATCTGCTCGACCGCGCGCCGCACCTTCTCCGCGGCGGCGACCCGACCGTCCGCGAGCCCGACCGACAGGTTCTCGATCATATCGTCGACGAGCAGCGCGCCGATGCGCAGCCGCGCGACGAGGTTCTCCGCATCGCGCGCCACCTTCACGCCGTGTGACTCGACGAGGTACGACAGCTCGCCGAGCAAGCTGCCACCTCCGTTCTCGACGCCCCACTCGTGGAACTTGCACGCATCGAGCGCGACGTCCGCTTCGAGGCGCCCGCGCAGGAGCGCATGCGTGATCGCGTCGCTGCGGTCGAGCACGCTCGCGTCGAGACCGACGAGTCGTGCGAGCACCGCGTCGCGCTCGGCGGTGTACGTGGCGATCGCGGTCGCGTTCCTTCGCGCCATCTGATCGTCGTAGCGATGGTCGCCGAGCGTGGTCGCGTACGTCGGCGTCCACTTCATCACGAGCTCCCAGTGCTCGGCGAGTGCGCCCTGGAGCGCGGGATCGGAGACACCGGCAACTGCATCGGCGGCGAGCGGAGAGGACGACATCCGTCCGTATTGTGTAGATTGCGGCGGTGCAGGTCCATCTGTTCGACGGCACGTACGAGCTGTTTCGTGCGTTCTTCGGTGCGCCGCCCGTGCAGCACAAGGGGCGCGAGGTCGGTGCGACACGCGTCCTCATGAACGCGCTCGCGCGCCTTCTGCGCAACGGCACCGTCACGCACGCCGGCGTCGCGTACGACCACGTGATCGAGTCGTTCCGTAACGATCTGTTCCCAGGGTACAAGACCGGCGACGGTATCGCCGAGGGCCTGCTGAGCCAGTTCGAGCTCGCGGAGCGCGCCGCGGCCGCGCTGGGTCTCGTCGTATGGCCGATGATCGAGTTCGAGGCCGACGACGCGATCGCGACCGCGGCGCATCGCTGCGCGCAGGACGCGCGCGTCGACAAGGTCCTGATGGCCACCGTCGACAAGGACATGTGCCAGTGCGTGATCGACACGCGTGTCGTCGCGTGGGATCGCTGGAAGGACGCCACGCTCGATCGCGACGGTGTGATCGCGAAGCACGGCGTCGAACCGGAGTCGATCCCGGATCTGCTCGCGCTCGTCGGTGACACCGCCGACGGCATCCCGGGGCTCGATGGGTGGGGCAAGAGCTCCGCCGCCAAGATGCTCGCGCACTACAAACACATCACCGCGATCCCCAAGAGCCACACGGAGTGGAAGGTCAGCGTCCGCGGCGCAGACAAGCTCGCAGCGACGCTCGACGCGAACCGCGAGACCGCCGAGCTCTACCGCGTGCTCGCTACACTGCGCATCGACTGCCCGATCCCGTGTACACCCGACGAGCTCGAGTGGCGCGGTGTCGACCGTGACAAGCTCGGCGAGATCTGCGAGGAGCTCGGCGTGTCGGCGGAGCTCATGCTCGCAAGCAAGGTGGCGGGTCAGTAGCTCAGCTCGTAGCTCGTCTTCACGTTGTAGTCCGACGGGAACGATAGCTTCGCGGCGACACCGGCGAGACACGCCTTCTCGCCGGCCGTCACCTTGGTCGCGACGCCGAAGACGAAGCGAGCTTTTCCGGCCGTCACGACGATGGGAATCGACAACGTCTTCGCGGCGGACTCGGTGTTCGTCAAGCACTTCACGAGCGCGAGGCGGTGCTTCGTCATCGCGTCGCGCACATCGCCTGCAACGTCGTTCTTCACGGTCTCGGTATTCGGCGGTGGTGGCGCTGTGACCGGCGACTTCGGCCGTTGCAGCGCGCCCAGCGGTGCGGACTCGGTCGCTTGCTTCGACGCCAGCTTCGGCGGTGGCGGCGGTCGCTCGTCATCCTTGTCCACGACGTTCTTCTCCGAACCATCGCCGAATGCGGCCGCCTCGGTCGCCCCGCCACCGCGGGTCTGCTTCTCGTTCCTGCCACCTCCGCCGCCGCTCTTCGCGCGCTTCTTTTCGCCGCCACCCCCACCCTCGCCGCCGGCCTCGCCGCCACCCTCGCCGCCCTTCGCTTGCAGGTCGTCCTCCATAGCCACACGCGCTGCCTCCGGCACGCCACCGACGGGGGCGCCCGGCGCCGGAGCAGCCGCCGCGGCAGGCGCCTCGCTCGGTGCGGTGCTGCCGGTCGTCACCGTCTCGCGCTCCGCGTGTCGTCCTGCGGCGAGCGTTGCTTCATTCACCTCACCCGCGGGCGTGTCCGCCTTCGGCGCCTTCCACGCGAGCGACTCGGACACGAGCTGCTTCTTGTTCGCGCCGAGCTCCCACGTCGCGTTGTTGTGCGCGAACCGGATGCGAACGTTCGCGCCCGCGCCGGTCTCGATCATGTCGTCGCCTGAGATGTCCTGACCGGCCGCGAGAGCGCGCTTGTCCGTCCCGCGCGTCGCGCTGACATCGCCGCTCGCTTCAACGACCTTGCCGACGGCGACACCCGGTTGCACCGTGGGTGCGTCACTCTTGCCCTTGCAAGCTGACGCAGCTGATAACGCGAGGACTCCCATCAGGACCGACCGCAGCATTCGCGGATTATGGCTTGGCGAGGACGACGGGGCCACGCATGATGGCGGCCGTGTACCGAATCGTCGCGATGACCATCGTCATGCTCGTTGCGTGTGGCGGCAAGGGCGTCGAGAGCACGACCCATCGCGCGAAGCTGAAGGCTGCGGTGCTCGGGCTCGCGCGCGACACCCACACCGGCGAGCCGGTCGCGATGGCAGAGATCGAGTTGCACGGGCCAACGGTGAGTGACGGACGGAAGACGTTGACGAACAAGTACGGGCTCTACACGATCGACGGGCTCGTCCGCGGCACGTACACGCTACGGGCCGTGTTCGCCGGCCAGCCTATCGAGATCACGAAGATCCCCGTCCGCGAAGGCGAGGCGACGTACATCGACATCATGTTCACGCTCGGCGATCCGCAGCCGATCAACGTGGTGTTCGGTGACAGGTCGGCAGCGATCACGCGTTATCGCCCGAAGAACATCCAGCCGTCCGCGATCGTCATCGAGGGCACGGTGAGCGATCTGCAGACGAGCGAACGCGTCGTCGGCGCGGTCGTCACGGCCGTGTACACCGATGCCGCGAACACCATGCACACGGAGCAGACGATCACCGATGATCACGGGCGGTATCGGTTCGAGAACCTCCCGCCCGGCTCGTATACGGTGAGCGCCTACTACTCGATCAGCGGACGCGCGCAGGTCGAGATGCAGCGGGGTGTCGACGTGACCGCGACCGAAGCGGTCATCGTCCCGCTCGTGATCGAGCTCAACAAGTAGTCAGTCGAACCAGAACCGCGCGCCGATGTTGCCCTCGAAGTGCGGGCCGAAACGATCGCGGTAGCCACCGTAGTAGAAGTCCGCGACGAACGTCAGCTGGATATAGATGTCGAGCGGCACGTTGTTGAAGTCGAACGCCAGCCCGAACGGAACGCGCACCCCGATCGCGCCGTAGCGATCTTCGTTGCGCCCGTCGATATAGTCCCAGCTCCAGAACCGCATGCCGACGCCGACGAAGAACGGCAGCTTGAACGTCCGGTTTTCGACCAGCGACGTCGGGTGCCACAGGTGATCCAAGTAGAGGTGGACGCCGTCGCCGTTGCGCCAGTAGTTGTCGTACAGCCAGCCAACGCCGAAGTTCAGTGCCGTGCTCGGCGTGAGAAAGTACTTGCCGTTGAAGCCGGAGGGCGCACCCAACTCGAGGCCGATGCCGAACTTACCATTCGAGACGTAGTCGCTGCCGCCCCACGAGCGGCGGCGGGCCTCGGCGGGAGAGGCCGCGATACAGACCAAGAGCCCTGCAATGACGATCATGTTTCGCATTGCTGTTCTCTGTGGGACCGCCAAGCCACCGAGTCGCAGAAATCTCTCCATGCCTCGAGCCTACCCTCGCTTCTCCGCTCTCGCGCGCCTCGTGCGATAATAGAACCGTGCTGTTCTTTCACAGGTGCGCGTTCGTCTTGACGATCGCCGTGGCCTGTGGCTCACAACCAAGCGGCCCGAAATCGGCACCGGCCGAGCCACCCCCGACAACCGTCGCGCCGATCCCGATCGACGCCGCGGTGATCGCCGAGCCTCCATCGCCACCGCCGCGCCTGGCGTGCGAGGCAGGCACGTCCATCGAGCAAGCGCCGGCTCCGGAGCTCGCGTGGTACTGCGTGCGCGCAGATGGCACGCGCCACGGCCCGTTCCAGACGACGTTCCCCGACGACTCGATCGAGACCGCCGGCGCGTATCGCGATGGCCAGCTCGAAGGAGCGTGGTCGCGTCGTGCACACACCGGTGCGCTCGTCGAGGAAGGCGCGTACGCCGCGGGCGTCAAGCACGGCACGTGGACCCAGCGAACCCCGGCCGGCAGCGTGCTCGGCACGTACGCGCTGACGAACGGGACCGGCACCGAGAAGGCCTGGTACGACAGTGGCGTCCTCTACAGCGAACGCACGTTGAAGAACGGCCAGCCCCACGGCAGTGCTCGCACCTACGCACCTGATGGAACGTTCACGAGCGTCGCGCGCTACGAGAACGGCAAGCTCGACGGACAAAAAGTGTTCGGGTCGCGCCAGTCGATGCGCATGGAGGAGAACTTCGACCGCGGAGTGCGCACCGGGAAGCGATCGATCTGGGTGCAGGGCACGCTGATCGCCGAGGAGAACTACGATCGCGCCGGGCGCCTCGACGGATCGTACGTGTTGTGGCGTCGCGCGAAGGTCATGCGTCTGCGGGGCACCTTCGACCGCGGCAAGCGCGTCGGGCAGTGGACGTGGTGGGATCGCGCGAACAGTATGGAGAAGGAAGGCGTGTACGTCGCCGGCGAGCGCGACGGACTCTGGCAAGAGTGGTGGGAAGGCAAGCTCGTGTTCAGCGGCACGTACGCGAGCGGCAAACCCGCCGGCGACTTCGTCTACTTCGATCGCGCCGCGCGCGAGATCGGCCGGTTCAGCATCGCGGCGGGCACGGGAACGATGCTGACGTTTCATCCGAACAGGCGCCCGTCGTCGCGGCAGTACCTGTATCAGGGGACGCCCGCGGGCATCTACCAGGAGCTCACGCCGCTCGGGAAGGTCGTCGTCGAGGGCCGCTATCGCGGCAGTCAAAAGCACGGCACGTGGAAGGAGTGGACGGCCACCGGTGTGCCCACGCTCGAGCAGACGTGGAAGCGCGGCAAGCTCGACGGCACCGTGAAGAAGTATGTCGACGGTAAGCCGACGCTCGTCACGACGTACGTCGACGGCAAAGCGCACGGCCCGTACATGGAGTTGCGCGGTGATCGGCCCGCGGTGTCCGGGCAGTTCGTCGATGGCCAGAAGGAAGGCACCTGGACCACCTACGCGGCGGACGGGACCGTGTTGCTGGTCGCGACATATGTCGACGGGAGGCTACAAGGCCCGTGGCGCCAGCTCGTCGAGGGCACGGTGCTCGAAGGCACGATGGTCGCAGGGCGGCGCAGCGGCACGTGGACTCGCACAGATCGGGGCGGCGCCGTATCGAAACTCACGTACCCGCCGGCGTAAGGCGCGTGTAAGCGATCCTGGCTAGTCGGGCTGTGGCGTTGTAACCACGCTCGATACGAAGAAATTCCCGAGCGTGCGCCCGTCACGATAGGTGCAACCTCTGGGCGTCTCGCGCGTTCATACGGTGAGACCCGCCGTGAACCGTGATGCCAAGACCCAGTCCGCGTTGATCGCGCTCGCGCGATCACGCCGCATGCAGCGCGCGCTCGCGCATGCGCATATCCATCGGCACGCCCCGATGCCAACGCTCAAGAGCTCGCTTGGCTATATGACCTCCACCGCGCGCGTGACCGACGACGCGACGACACTCTCGCATCGCATGTCGCTGCTCGGCGTGCACGTGAACGAAGGTATCGCGTACGTGGTCGAGGAGCTCGGCGAGAACGAGCTGCCGATCGTGTACCGCCTGTGGCTGCGCGGTCCGCGCCAGGGTTACCTCGTTCCCGTTCACGCGTGGTACGAGCAGGGCAACACGCCCGCGGCGCTCGCGTTTCTTCGCGCGAACATCGCAGAGCTCGCGCCAAAGCTCGAGCCGGTCGTGAAGACGACGTCGGAAGCGTGGATGCTGTCGACGCGCATCGTGCAGCGACGCGCGCTCCGGGTCGCGGGTCCGTCCGCGTGTGCGGATCTCCCGATCCGCAAGTTCGCACTCCAGCTCGCCGTCGAGCCCGTGAGCGGACACGGACCGAGCGGCAAGACGACGGTGACCGCGTTCCTGCGCCCGCAGGCGCAGCTCGTCGACGTGTGGACGCTGCCCGGTGGCGACGCCGCGATCGCACGTGTCTCGTACACGGGGATCCCGACGGGGCTCGGCCTCGACAAGGACACCGTGCTCCTCCTCACCTCGGGGCTCTACGGCTTCGAGGACGAGGAAGACCCCGAGAATCGCTAGCATCCTCGAGCGCAGCGACCGGCCATCGGCCTGTCAGCGCGCACCAGCGATCCGTGAGGCCACCCGGCGCGTAGTCGGGTAACCTGCACGAGTCTTTCGCGTAGGTGCCCCATGCGTAGCTTTGTCCTCCTCGCGCTCGTTTCGGTCGCTCCCGGCTGCACGCACGATGGTCACGGTGAAGACCCGGTCGACTGCGCGAAGGAAGCGACCGCCGACGAGCTCGTGATCGGTCTGTCGAAGGCGGGCGAGAATGGCCTCTACACCGTCAGCCTCGACTCGTTCACGCCCGCGCCTCCCGCACGGTTCTTGAACGAGTGGACGCTCTCGATCATGTCGACCGCATCCCCGGCCGCGCCGCTCGCCTCCAACGGCGTGCTCGCGATGACGCCGTACATGCCGCAACACGGACATGGCGCCGGCGTCGATGTCGAGATCGAGGCGATGCCGACCGCTGGCGAGTTCAAGTTCTCGTCGATCAACCTGCACATGCCGGGCATCTGGGAAGTGACGGTCGAGATCGATCCGAACGGCGCGAACTACGACAAGGTCGTGTTCAAGCCGTGCATCCCCGAGTGACCCAGGCCGAGCTTGCGAGGCCGCCCAACGATCAACGTGGGTTGCAGAACGTCGTCGGGTTCTTCGTCGAGTCGAGCCACGTACTCGAGCTGACGAGCAGCGTGTTCTGAGGAGCGATCGTCGATGTGTCGAGATCACCACTCGCGACGAGATCTCTGAACACCTCGAAGGACAGCGGGCGCACGAGGAGGCGCGCCTCGATGCGCTTGATCTGTGCTCGCAGCGGCGCCGCCGCCGTGTAGAGCTTCTTGACCGAGTGATCGAACTCGGGCTCCGTCGAGATATTCGTCGTCGCAGGCGTGAGCACGTCGGCGAGGCGGCCGAGCGAATCGCGCCGATCCTCGAGGGAGGCGACCTCCCACAAGAAGTGAGCCGTGTCGCCGTTCGCCTTCTTCGCGCGATCCCACAAGCCGAGCAGATCCGGCTCGCCGAGCTCCTCGGGATCCATGCCATCGGGTACGACCCCGCGCTGGAAGACCACGTTGCCGCCGACCTCGGCGTCGTACGCGATGATCTCGAGCCACGCGCGGCGATCGAACGCGCTGCCGCTCGGGAAGTTGTGACCGATGGTGATGCCATCGATGCGGACGAAGATGCCGTCGGGTTGCATGCACACGCCACCCGGCGGCGCGGTACCCGGCACGCGAGCGGCTCCGACGATCTTCGAGCTGCCCTCGAGGAACGTCCGCACGGCGGCGTCTTGCTCCGCGCGTTGGGGGAAGTCCACGAGCGCCTGATCGATGCCCGGAAACATGTGATCGTGCCGCCCGAACGGGCGTCGCGTGACGCCGGGCGCGTCCGCGATCACGTCGTCGAACGGCTCCATGTGGCAGCTGCCGCACGACACGCGCGCCGACACGTCGGCATTCGTCGCGAAGATCGAGTTCTTCCACTCGAGGAACGTGCGCTCGACGTGAACCCCGAGGGGGTTGACGATGTCGTGGCACGCGCCACACATCGACGAGTCGTTGTCGTCGCTATCGTTGTCCATCAGCTCCGCGTACGAGCTGCGGTGCGCGTCGTTGTCGACCGGGTTGCGGATGCCGCCGCGCATCGTGGAGTCCATCGCGAGCTGCAGTGGGTTGTTGTGATCGCCCGTGACGCGCTCGACGTTGTGGCAGAAGTAGCAGGTAATGCCCTCGTTCTTCGGTTCGAGCGTCGCGAAGTCGAAGTCGCGAACGTTCGCTTCGGTGATCACGCCCGTCTGCACGGCCATCGGCGCGTGGCAGCTCACACAGAACAGGCCGAGCTCGTTCGTCTCGCGCTGACCGCGCGCGTGCATCGCGCGGAACACAGGATCCGTCGTCGCGTAGGCGTGCATCGAGCCAGACCACTCCGTGTGGTGCTTCGGGTGGCACTCGATGCACGCGTTCGGATCCTGCAGCGCCTCGGGCGCGAGCGCCGGACCGTCGTCCCCGCACGCTGCCACGAGGATCGCGAGGACCGCGAGCCTCACTGCGGCGTCCCCATCTGCACCCACTTGAGCAGCGAGCAGCGCTCGCTCTCGCCGAGTGGCGAGTCCGGCGGCATCGAGTAGTCCTGGCCGGTGTCGTGCGTGCGAACGATCAGCTCGCTGCACCTCGGGTCGCCGGCCTTCACGGCCTCGACGAGGTTCTGGTATGCGGTCGGCGCGTCCGCGAACGAGATGGTGTCGCTGTTCGCGCCGTGGCACGACCCCGACGATGTTCCGCAGTCGGGCTGGATCGTGAACGAGTACACCTTCGTGAACGTGTCGGGCGTGTACAGCGGCTGGCACTGCTCGTCGAGCGGCGTCGTCGTGCACGCGGGGGGGGGAGTCTCGCAGCCGGCGGCTGCGGCGATCAGGAGGAGGAACAACACCCGGACCACGACGCGAGACTCTACCCTCTGCTCCCCAAGGTGGCCATGTGGCCCACTAGCAGCTGATAGCGACGATACGCCGCACCAAGCGGCGCGGCCGCCTCAGGGTTCGGGACCACCTCGTCGGTGACGGTGCTCACGTGTCCTGCCGCCGCCGCGAGATCGGCATGGATCTCCGCCGCGACCGACGCGATCATGGCCGCGCCGAGGGGGCTCGTGTCGGGGTTCGCGGCGACCCGATGCGGCAGACCGAGCACGTCGGCGCGCAGCTGCGCCCAGACGCGGCTCTTCGCGCCACCCCCGACGAGGAGCACGTCGGCGACCGGGAGCTTCATCGCGACGAGGCGATCCGCGACGTCCCTGCACGCGAACGCCAAGCCCTCGAGCACCGCGCGCGCGACGTGCGAGCGATCGTGGGCGGCCGTCAGCTCGTGGAGCGAACCGCGCAGATCGGGGCGCCACACCGGTGTCATCGCACCGGCGAGCGCGGGTACAAACGTGACGCCGTTCGCACCTGGCGGCGCGGACGCAGCGAGGGCGTCGAGAGCGCGATCGTCGGGAAGGCCGAGCAGCTGCGTCGCCCAGCGAATCGCACCGCCCGAGAGCCAGCCCGGGTTCTCGACGAAGAACGTCGTCGCGTCGCCGGTCTGCGGATAGACATGTGTCTCGACCATCGGCTCGGTGCCGATCGTGTCGAGCACCGGTGAACGTGCGAGCGCACCGACGACCTCGGCGGTGCCGATCGCGCAGATGATCGATCCTGGCGCGACGACGCCGGCGCCGAGCGGGTTCGAGAAATCGTCGCCGGTGCCGACCGCGACGCGCGTTCCCGCTGGTAGCCCTGTGAGGCGCGCCCCGTCGGCGGTGAGCGTGCCCGCCACATCGCATGTCGGGCGGATCTGCGGGAGGCGCTCGGGCACGAGATCGTACGCCTCGAGGAGCCGCGGCGACCACGTGCCGCTCGACAGGTCCGCGAGCATCGTCGTCGACGCGAGAGGCGGATCCATGACGTGCTCTCCGCACAGCCGCGCGACGAGGTAGCTCGTCGGCTCGTGAAACCGCGACGCGTCGTATCCATGGTCGCGCAGCCACGCGATCTTCGGCGCGAGGTGACTCGCGTCGGCGACCTGGCCCGTGATCGCGAAGATGCGCGCGGGCTCCACGCGGTTTGCCTGCGCTTTCGCGCGCCGGTCCTGCCAGATCAACGCGGGGTGCACGGGCGCGAGCGAACTGTCGACCGCGACGCAACCGTCGAGCTGTCCCGTGATCGCGAGCGCGGCGACATCCTCGGGCGTCGCGCCCGCCGCCTCGAGTGCGCCGGCGATCGCCGGTCCGATCGCCGCGACCCACGCACGCGGGTCCTGCTCCGCCCTCCCCGGCTCGGGATGTTCCGTCATGATCAAAACGGAGTGCGAGCCGCGGATCACGAGACTCTCGTCGCACACGACCGCCTTGAGGCTCTGCGTTCCGAGATCGAGACCGATGACGAGCATGTAGTGCGGGAGTCGCCGCCGCCGTGCGATGCTACTACGCACGTGAACTACTTCGGCCACGCAGCGATCGCGAGCTGGCAGAACCGGCGCGGTGGGTTCCCGCTGGGCGCGATGTTGCCGGACTTCTCGACGATGTGCGGCGTTCGCGTGGCGGGCACGCCCGACGCCGACGTCGCCGAGGGCATCACGCTGCACCACCTCACCGACAAGGTGTTCCACTCGCTCCCCGTCGTGACCGGCCTCATGCGCGAGCTCGATCAGAAGCTCGAGCGCGGCGGCTGTGCGCGTGGCCCGCGGCGCGCCGTCGCGCACATCGGCGTCGAGCTACTCCTCGACGGCGTGCTCGTCGACGAGCCCGAATACCGCGACGCGTACACGCTCGGCGTGGAGTACGACGCGCCCATCGATTGGCGACAGCCCGACGATCGGATCAACTTCGAAGGCTTTTTGCGTCGCCTCCGCGCGCGCGGTATCCCCGACGACCTCAAGCAGCCCGAATCGATCGCGTTCCGCCTCGGGCGCATGCTCGCCGGGCGCCCGCTCCTCGAGCCGTCGCAGTCGGACAACACGGTCATCGTCATCGCCCTCCTCGAGCACAAGCCACGCATCGAGGTCGCAGCGCAGACCGTGATGCGTGCGATGCGGGCAGCGCTCGCCGGGTAGCGCTACCTCGCGCCCGGGTGGCCCGGGTGGTGCGAGAAGCGATAGCTGTGATGCGGCTTCTTGCGAAAGTCGGGCGGCGTCGTCGCGTGCGTCTGCTCGGTGATCTGCAGCGCTCCGAGCTCTCCGGCCATGAGGCCGGACCCCTCGGTTCTGTGGCGCGGGGGCGCTATCAGGTCGAGCTTGAACTTGCGCTTGTTCGTCGAGAACCAGATCGCACCCGTCCGCGACCACACCTCCTGCACGTCGCGCAGGAGCGCCGGGTGATCGCGCTGGACGTCCCAGACATAGTCCATACGCTTGCTGTTCGAGAACGTCGGAGGGTCGACCACGATCGTGTCCCACGTTCGTCCCGCGCGCTTCGCCTCGACGAGAAACTCGCGGACATCGGACTGGATCACCTCGCCCTCGGAGAGCTTGTTGAGCGCGAAGTTCTCGCGCGCCCAGTCGAGGTACGTGTTCGACATGTCGACGGTCGTCGTCTGCTTTCCGGCGGCAGCGGCATAGATCGAGAACGCACCCGTGTATGCGAACAGGTTCAGCACTGTCGTGCCCTGCTCGGCCGCGGCCCTCGCCCGCGTGATGCGATGGTCGAGGAACAAGCCCGTGTCGATGAAGCCGCCGAGGTTCACACGGAACGTATGGCCACTCTCCTGCACCGTTCGCCACGTATCTCGCGTACCGCGCTCGTACTGTTCGCCCGCGCGATGCGAGAACTGCTCGCGCTGCTTGATGAACACCTCGCTCGCTTCGAGCGCCGCTTTCGCGGCTTCCGCCGAGGCGAGCAACCACGCATCGCCGCCCCCGCGCTCGCCGTTCTCGTCGGTGTGGCGGTAGTCGTTGATGACGAGCGCGCCTTCGTACGTGTCGACCGTGATCGGCAGCTCGGGAATGTCCTCGTCGTACACGCGATAACACGTGACGCTCTCGCGCTTCGCCCACTTCGCGAGATGGCGCGCGTTCTTGCGCACGCGGTTCGCGAGCATCTCGAACTTCGGCTCAGACACCGGCGACGCCGCGCTGGCTCTTGATCTTGTATTCGAGCGTGACGGCGCGGCGGCCGAGCGGGGGCAACTCGACGCCCCAGGTGACGAGGCCGCGCTCGTCGATACTCCGCGCCGTTACCTGCGTGATCTCGTCTCCACGCTCCGGGCCCGGCTGATCGTCGGCACCGAGCAGGTACGCGTCGGGCGACGCGACGTCGACCGAGACCTGCTCGACCTCGGAGATCGGGATTCGCTCGGTGATGTCGATCGTGCGGCGCTCGGCGCCGAGGTTCGACACGCGCACGGCGACGCGGACCGTGTGTGTCGTACCGCCGAGCAGCCCGTCGTCGCGCTCGCGGGTCTCCGTGCGATGCACGCGGATGTCCGACTCGGGGCCGAAGCCGAGATAGAACTTCTCGCCGGGCGCGACGAAGCCGACCTCGGCGCGCCCCACGTAGCCGCTCGACATCACGAGATCGACCGGGCCGGCGAGCAGCGGCGCCTGCCCCGTGTTCGTGATCCGGGCGCGGATGTGGCACCACGACGACTTCAGCGGGATCGCGATCAACGACAGGGTGGTCGGCGCGGTGAACCCTCCGACCGGGATGCGGTGTGGGGTGCCGTCCTTCTCGACCGTTACCTTATGGGCCGTGAGCGTGATGCCGAGGCCACCGTCGTCGATGCCCGGCACCGCCGGCGATCCGCCGAGGCCCGTGTTCTGTTGCTCCTGCTCGCGTGCCTCGACGACGACTGTATCCGGACGCCGGCGCACGAACAGCTCGTCGTCACCGAGCTCCGGTGGATCGACGCCGAGCGACGGGCGCTCGAGCGAGAACACGAGATCGACGTCGGTCCAGCTCTCGCCGGTGGCCTGCCACACGCACGCGGTCGTCGTCCAGTCGACACGCCCCGCGGCGCGCGCGAGCACGGCGCGATGGTACGGACGCCACGCAGCACCCGGCACGATGTAGCCGATCGCCAGCGTGACATCGTTTGGCGCGTCCACGAGCAGATCCACGACGAGCCGCGCGGCCACCTCGCCGGTCTCCGCGTCGGCGCGCGCGATGCGGGCATCGAGTCGCGCGAGCTTGCCGGTCAGCGCCTCGATCTCCTGGCTCGCCGCGACCGCACGTGCGCGTGCCGCGGCCTCGGCGGCATCGAGCTCGGCGAGCTGCGTGGTCGCGCCGACGACGCTGGTTCCGCGCGCGGCGGCGATCGCGAGATCGCGGTGCGCGGCGCCGGCCAGCTCGTGGAGCGCATCGATCTCCGCGCGCGATGCACTCGCACGGGCGAGCGCCGCATCGTGTTCGCGCTGGAGTGCGTGCTTCTCCTCGCGCAGCGCGGCAGGCGCCGCGGTGCTCCCCGAGTCCGGATCGCGCCATGGAGCGAGGTAGCGCTCGCACCGCACGTCGAGCACGCGTGCGCCGCTCGCCGATGCGTGGAGCGTCTTGTCGGCGAGCACCGGCGACACCGTGTCGATCACGATTCGGTGCTGGCCGGCGGCGAGCGACGCGCTCCCTCGCCGGGTGATCGACGCTCGGTCCTCTAGGACGGTCACGCTCGTGATCGGGGTATTCACGACTCCCTCCGGTTGCCGCCGACGAGCTCGTGCTTGCCGGCGATCTTCACCTCGTAGCTAGCGCGGAGCGTCCTCTTCTGGCTCGGCGGAACGGAGAGCTTCCAGCGATAGCCGCCGCGCAAACGCTGCTCGCGCGGCGCGTTCGGATCTGGCGTCCAACGCTCCCACACGGGCTCGGCGCGCCCCACGATCACCTCGACATCGTCGTCCCCATCGCGGGTGACGGGCACGCGCTCGCGCACCTCGAGATCGATCGCGCGCCCGGACAGGTTGTCGACGTCGATCGTGATCGCGTGAACCAAGCGCAACCCACCGCGCAGCATGCCCGTCGCTTCCTCGCGGTACTCGGTGTTTCGCGCGATCTTCACGGTCGCATCGACGCCGAGCCCGATCTCGACGGTTGCAGTCGGCGGCGTGTAGTCGACCTCGCTCGTGACGAGGAAGCGACCGCGGTCGTACACGTCGATCGGGCCGGGCAGAAGTGGGCCGGTCAGCGTGTTCGCGATCGATGCAACACGAAACACGTCCGCTTGTTCGCGCGGCACGCTCACGTGCCGCAGCTTCGCCGTGCTCGTCTTCGCCGTGACCGCGATCGAGTGCCACGCGCCATCGGAGCGCACGTCGACGGCACCGTCCGTGTCGTACGCGTAGTCGAACGTGTGAGTCCATTGAGTCGCGCACCCCGGCGGCAGCGCGAGCGACGAGAGTCGATAGCGCGCGCCGCCGACCTCGTTCGAGATCGCGCTCGCGTGCGGGCTCTGCGGCGCCGTCACGAGCGTTCCTCGCTGCCCCGACGACGGCGGTGCCATCACGAGGTTTCCGTAGTCGAGCCGCGGTGTCGACGGTGCCTCGCTCTGGTCTGCGAGCGGCTCGACGGTCGACTCCATCCGCGAGGTCCGCGCGCGTTGGGGTGGGGCGCCGCCCGGTGCCGCAGGTGCGGCCGCGGCGAGCGTCGTCGATGGCATCGCCGACTTCGCGGCGCGACCTCCTCCGAGCTCGCGCGCTTGTTGCTCGAAGTTCGCCGCGATGCCGCGCGCCGGCGTCGAGAAGCGCTCCTTCGCGCGCGACGATCCTTCGTCCCAGTTCTCGGCGACGATCATCGCGTCATCCATCTTCCGTGAATCGGCTGCCTGCTCTGCGTCCGGCGTCGCGGGCGCACGCCCTTCGTACGTCGAGTCCTCGAACTGGCTCTCACGGGAGAACTGCTTCGGTTCTCCGGGCTTCTTGCGTGCCGCGCGATCGCGAAGGTAGTCCGCGAACAGCGCCGCGGCTCCCTTCGGCGGCGTGCGAAACCCGGCCTTGCCGACCTCTTGCTGCCGCCGCCCGATCTTTTGTGGCGCGAGCTCCGGCAACACCGCAAAGCGCTCGGGCTCGGCCGTCGAGAGGCGCAGCGGCACGGACGTCCAGTCCTCACCGGAGTCCTGGGCGACGGACGCCCTCACCTCGAGCCTTACGTGATCGCCCTCGATGCGCGCGACGTAGCTCGGCGCCCACCGGGCGGCTCCGACAAGATATTCGAGGTGGATCTGGATCTCGTCGCTCGCGGTCGCCGACAGCTCGAGCTCGACGTACTTGCGGAGCTCGTGCACTTTTGGCGCGCGCGCCGACCCCATGCGTCGATCGCGATCGATCGTGGCCTCGAGCGAGCGCTTCGCTTCGTCCGCTGCGCGCCGCGCATTGGCGAGCTGCTCGCGCAGCGCGAGCTCTCGCTCGGCTCGGAGCCCGACGATCGCGCGGCGTGCTGCGACGACCGCCCCCCAGTCGGCCGGCGCGTCGTCGCTCGGGTCCTCTTCGATCACCTGCGCGGCACCGACGACCTCGAGCGCACGCAGGAGTCGCTCGACCTCGGTGTCGGCGAGCGCCGCGCGGCGTTTTGCCCCGCGCAACTCGTCGCTTTCCTCCGCTGCAGCATTCGCAGGTGCGGGCGTGTCGACACCCACACGTATGGCGATCGCGAGCGCAGGTCCGCCGACTTCCACGCGAACGGTGTCATCCATCACGGCCAGCGGAAGCCCGACGATACGCACCTTGGGCGGAAGCGGCGCAGGGATCGTCGTGACCCGACGCACGCGCGCCCCGGATGAATATACGGTCACGTGCTCGAGTCGAGCGTGGACCTCCATGGCGCGGAGCCTATCAAGCCGCGGGGCTCCTTGCCCCCACACACGTGCCTGTAGTATTCCCAAAGAGGTCTAATCCGGCCGTCACACGGAGAAGGAACAACAATGCTTCGGAAGGTCTCAGTAGGACTGTTGGTGGTTCTGGCCGCGTGCGGCAGCGCACGCGTGATCCAGCGTAACCAGAGTGGTGGTGTCATCGAGCTCAGCGGTGATCGCGGCAAGGCAATGGAGCAGGCAAATCAGGAGATGTCTGCTCACTGCGGCCCGAACAACTACCAGATCACCCAGGAGGGTGAGGAAGCGATCGGAACCGACACCGTCGTCCAAGAGGACACGGCGCAGGATTCGAGCACCTCGCGTAGCGGCCGTCGGTCGAGCACCGATACGTCCACGACGCAGACTGCGAGCACGCGTACCGCGACCGCGTGGCGCGTCCACTACCAGTGCAACGGCGCTGGTGGAGGCCCACCGCCGGGACCGCCGCCGGGTGGTGATCCGGGCGCCCCTCCGGGACCTCCGGGACCGCCCCCGGGTCCCTGAGCGGAGAGCGCTAGATCCCTAAAACACCGACGAGGACCGAAATCCTCGTCGGTTTTGTTTTGTCGATCGTCGACTGATTCGCGGTGTCGGCTCGAAACTCGCCTACGCGAGCAGCTTCGTGTCGTCCAATGGCATGTCGTCGATCTGATCGACGGCGGTCCTCGCGAACCGACGCGCTGCGGCGGCGGTGCGTGGGCCGTGTCCGTGGTCGAGGCACCACTGTGCGTGGCCGACGAGGAGTGCGAGCTCGAGGCTGCGGCCAAGCGTCATCGCGAAGCGACGCGCGCCTGCTTCGAGCCGATCGGGCTGTGTCATCGCTTCTGTAACCCACGCGATCGCGTGCTTCGCCGCCGCGCGTGCAACCTCGCCCGCCTTCACGAGGCCCGCGTCGTTCGCCGCGCTCACGTTCGCCTCGATCTCGACGCCGATCGCCTCGAGCGCGCCGCCTTTCCCGAGCGCGCGCAGCGTGTCGAGCGACAGCACGTTCGTCGTTCCCTCCCAGATCGGCAGCACCTGCGCGTCGCGGAGGAGCGTGGGCAAGCCGGTGTCTTCGACGTACCCCGCACCACCGCAACACTCCATTGCTTCGCTCGCGATCGCGACCGCTTGCTTGCCTGTTGTCAGCTTCGCGATCGGCACCAACGCGCGCGCGAGTCGCTCGTCGTGACCGCTCGTGTTCGGGCCGCCGTGCTCGAGCGCGCCGAGCAGCGAGACGGCGCGGAACGCGAGGCAGAACGCGCCGGCGTATTCGGCCTCGAGGCCTGCGAGCGTGTCGGCGTGCAACGGCTTGTCGACGAGGAGCGCGCCGAACACTCTGCGACGGCGCGCGTAGTCCGACGCGAGTGCGAGCGCGCGACGCATGCCCGCAACGGCGCTGACCGCGTTCCAGGTGCGCGTCACGGAGAGCATCGGTGTGATCTGGCGGACACCGTCGGACGCAGCGCCGACGAGCGTCGCCGGCGTGCCCGCGAGCGTGAGCTCCGCGGTCGGCACCTTGCGTGTCCCGAGCTTGTCCTTCAGACGGTTGACCTGGATGTCGCGCAGGCGTCCGCTCTGGTCGCGCAGCTCGACGAGGAACATCGCGAGCCCGCGGCTACCATCGGGATTGCCCTCGGGGCGAGCGAGCGTGAGCGCCATCTGCGCCGTGGTCGCGGACGTGAACCACTTGGTGCCGTAGAGGCGCCACTGATCGCCGTCCTTCCGCGCGACGGTCTCCGATTGCGAGACGTCGGACCCGCCGGTGCGCTCGGTCATCCACTGGCCGCTCGTCCACATCACCGCAGGATCGCGGCTGGTCAGGAACGGGACGTACTTGTCGATCAACGCTTGATTGCCCGAGCCGAGCAACGTGCGCGTGGCTCCGTCGGTCATCGCGAGCGGACACGAATACACGTCGAGGGAGGGGCCGAGCACGTGGACGATCGCGAACTGGTGCGTGCGCGCGTGGGCGCCGTGCCCTTTTTCGTATCCCGCGGCGACCATGCCGTGCTTCGCGGCGAGGACCTGCGCCTCCACCCACACGGGACTCACGTCGATGCGATCGATCCGATGTCCCCATGCATCCCACTGCGTGAGCACCGGCTCGCTCGTTCGATCCGCGAGCTGCTTGCCGTACATCGTGACCGCGAGGTCGCCGAGCGAGCGCAGCTCCTCGGCAACGGCGGGGACGTGGCGCGCGATCCATGTGGGAAGCAGGGGATCGTCGTCGTACTGGTTTCCGAGCTGCGGTGGGTCCTGGAAGAACGCCATGGCCACACCGTACACCCGGGGGACACCCCCGGGCATCGCGATCGGATCCCCCGACGAACGCTGAGCCCGGGGGACACCCCCGGGATCCCCCGACGAGCGCTGAGCGGTCCCCCAAGGATCCCCGACGAATCTGGCCTCGCGGACGGATCGGGGTTGGACGAATCGATGGAGTCAGAACGGTGTGCCGACCCGATCGATTCGTCCAACCCGAGCTCCGACCTGTCGATCCGTCCAACCCGAGCTCCGACCCGATCCATTCGACGTCGCGAAGCACCGAAACGCTCTGCTCCCCTTCTTCCCTTCTCCGTGTCGCCCGACCAGATCGACGTTCCGACCCGATCGATTCGACGTCGCGAAGCGGGGTACTCTGGCAACGTGAACCTGCTACTCGTCGAGCCGGGAGAAGTCGCCGCCGACGGGACGATCACGCTCGCGGACCGCCGTGCGGACCACCTGCGCCGGATCATCGGCGCTGCCGTCGGAGATAGCGTCCGCGCAGGGGTGCTCGCCGGTCGCGTCGGCAAGGCGACGGTGCTGTCCGACGATGGCGCGAACATGACGCTCGCGCTCGAGCTGCTCGATCTCGCGCCACCGCCGATGCCCGTCGAGCTCGTCCTCGCGGTCCCGCGTCCCAAGGTCCTCACGCGCACGATCGAGGCCGCGGCGGCGTTTGGCGTCCTGCGCATCGATCTCACGAACGCGTGGCGCGTCGACAAGAGCTACCTCGCCTCGCCGCGCCTGTTGCCCGATCCGCTCGCGTACGCGCTGCGCTTCGGCGCCGAACAAGGCGGCAACACGCACCTGCCGCCACTGAAGATTCACGATCGATTGATGAGCTTTCTCGACGAGCGTTTTCCGTCTGCCACGACCGGAGCGCCCGCGACGCGGTTGATCGCTCATCCGGGTGCGCCACCCATCGAGACCGCGACGCTGTCGTGGCCACTCGCGATCGCGATCGGGCCCGAAGGCGGCTGGATCCAGCGCGAGCTCGACACGTTCGTGGAGCGCGGCTTCGTGCCCGTCTCGTTCGGCCAACCGATCCTGCGCGTCGAGCAAGCGCTCGCCGTCGCGCTCGGTCAGCTCCTTCTTCTTCGTCGTACGCACGAACGCCAGCTCCCTCGCTAGCTCTGCACGGGCGCGAACGCGATCACCGAATACGCGACCGCCGGCACCTTGCCCGGGTTGTGATAGCTGTGGCGCTGGTCGCCGCGAAACGTGACGACGTCGCCTTCCTCGAGCACGTAGTGCTCGCCCGACACGTGAAGCTCGACGGTGCCGCGCTCGCACGTCAGGTACTCCCGCGTACCCGGCGTGTGCGGCACGCCGGCCATGCGCACGCCCGGCGGGAAGCTCATACGCTCGAGATCGAGACCGGGTAGCGACTCCGGCAGGAGCTTACGTATGGTGACGCCGGTCTTCGTGCGCACGACGAGGTCCGCCGCCTTCAAGTGGCGCGCTTGCGTTCGTGGCGCCGCGAGCAGCTCGTCGACGCGCACCTGCAGCGCGTTCGCGACCTTGATCAACACCGCGAGCGTCGGGTTCGCCGATCCCGACTCGAGGTTGGTCCACGTTGCCCGTGGGATTCCCGCCACCTTCGCGATCTGCTGCTGCGACAGCCCGCGGGCTTCTCGCACCGCCTTGATGTTGTCAGCGAGGTGGTCGTGCTCTCCGCTCATGCCATGGCCTCCTGCCAACATATTAGCGTACTGGATGACAGGTTGGCCATGTGCACCTAACGTGGCTACATGACGATCCAAGGACAAGGTGCTCTGGTGACGGGTGCGAGTCGCGGCCTCGGCCGCGCACTCGCCGAGCTGCTCGCGGCAAGAGGTGCGCGCGTCGCACTGGTGGCGCGCGAGCAGGGTCCGCTCGACGACGTGGTCGCCACGATCCGCGGACGTGGCGGCATCGCGCACGCGATCGCGGGCGACATGGCCGACAAACACGCCATCCACCGCATCGCCGGTCAGGCGACCGGCCTCGTCGGTGATATCTCGATCGCGATCCACACCGCGAGCACGCTCGGCCCGACGCCGCTGCGGTTGCTCCTCGACACGGAGTGCGAGGACTTCGAGTTCGTCCTGCAGACGAACCTCGTCGGACCGTTCCGGCTGACCAAGGTGCTCGCCGGCGCGATGGCGCTCCGCGGCAGCGGCACCATCGTGCACGTCTCGTCCGACGCATCGGTCGAGCCCTACCCGCGGTGGGGCGCCTACGGGATCAGCAAGGCCGCGCAGGATCACCTGTCGCGCATCCTCGCCGCCGAGCTCGATGGCACGGGTGTGCGCGTGTTCGCTGTGGACCCGGGCGAGATGGACACGGCGATGCATGCCGCCGCGATCCCCGACGCTGATCGCGCGACGCTCTCGCGCCCCGCCGATGTCGCCACGCGCATCTTGCAGATGATCGAGCGGCCCGATCGCGCTCCCGGCGGCGCCCGCCTGACGCCGTCATGGACGGCGGTGTCGTCGTGAGCTGCGGGCATCGTCGAGCGCGCTGCACGTACGCCGTGCCGACCGTCGAGGTGTCGTCGTGAGTCGCGGTGGTCAACTGCTCGGGCACGACCTGTATCGCCCGCACGGTGCACCTGTGATCGCGCGCACCGCGTCGCGCGACGAGCCGCACGACGGGTCCACGGTCCACGCGACCGGACTTCGCACCGACGAGATCTCGCGCTTCGCCGTCCGCCTCGTGGTCATCGAGCACGCTGAAACCAGCGACGTGCACGCGCCGCGCATCGTGCCGTTCGCGTCGCTGCCGGCGCTCCTCCGCGCAGGCGATCTGCTCGTCGTCAACGACGCGGCCACGTTGCCCGCATCGTTGCCCGGTCGCTCGGCGAGCGGCGCGCGCTTCGAGCTGCGACTGTCCGGTCCCGTCGAGCCACATCGACTCGCGGGCGTGCTCCTCGGCGATGGCGACTTCCGCACGCGCACGGAACATCGCGCTGAACCACCGCGGCTGGTCGCGGGCGAGCGCGTGCGCATCGCCTCGTACGATGGTGATGGCTTCGATGCGGTCGTCACTGCGTCCGCGGGTCGTCTCGTCGAGCTCGCGACGAACCTCCCCGACGACGAGCTGTGGCGCGCGATCTACCACGCCGGCTCCGTCGTGCAGTACGCGCATCGCGCCGACAAGATCGATCTATGGAGCGTGCAGACGGCGTACGCATCGCGGCCGTGGGCCGTCGAGATGCCGAGCGCGGGGCGCCCGCTCACGTGGGATGTGCTTCTGGGGCTCGTGCGTGCCGGCGTGCAGATCACGACGCTCACCCACGCGGCTGGCCTGTCCTCGACGGGTGACGACGCGCTCGATCGCGCGCTACCGTGGCCCGAGCGCTTCGAGATCCCTCCGCGCACCGCCGACGCGATCGTGGCGTGCAAGGCGCGCGGCGGTCGCGTGATCGCCGTGGGCACCACGGTCGTGCGCGCGCTCGAAGCAGCCGCGCGATCGGCGCTCGATACCGGCGCACCCGGGCGATACGATCGCGCCACCGGCGAAGGTCTACTCCGCGCGGGCGGTGGTGTCGCGACCGGAAAGCTCGGCCCGGCCTCGACGCTACTCGTTGTCGACGGTCTGATCAGCGGGCTGCACTCCCCGGGGGAGAGCCACTTCGAGCTGTTGCAGGCGTTCGCGCCCCGCGACCGACTCGAACACGCGCTCTCGCTCGCGGTCGCACGGGGGCTCTCCAGCCACGAGCTCGGAGATGCGTGCGTGATCCTCCGTTCCTGAGTACGATCGGTTCATGCGTGGCCACCTCGTGACATTCGCCGCAGTTGCTGCGTGTGCTCCCGTGGTCCGGCCCTCACCGCCACCCACCGTCGAGGAAGCGCCGTCGCCATCGACGAAGGCGGTCGCCGAGCCGTTCACGCCGCCGCCGCCGCGGCAAGAACCGCCGCAGCGCTACACCGGGCGCCCGTACTTTCGCGAGCGCCTCCTGCAGATCGATGGAGAACCCACCGCTGCCGTCGATGTCGTGCTCGCGCAGAAGCGCAGCGACCTGTGGGATCCGTGCGTGCGCGACTTCGTACAGCTGCGGACCGCCCGCAACCCCGAGTTACGCGACGCCCTCGGCGACGCACTCACATCCGCGACCACGACGTGCAATCGCGACACGCGCACGGTGACGTTCGAGCCGCCGCGCTCGGGGCGCGCGTACGCCACGGGCTCGTTCGTCGGCATCGCGGGCGTTCTGACACCGACCACCACCGAGCTCGTCCTTCGTGTCGTCACGCGCGGCAACGCGCCCGAGCGCCTGACGATCCTCGTCGGCGGCACCCGCTGGGCGTCGCAGACGCTCGAGGTGACGCACGATCCGTTGTGGGGTCGCGAGATCGCCTCGATCCCGTACACGAAGAGCCTCGCGCGCGTCGTGCGCCGCATGCTCGACACCGACGGCGCGCTCCTGCGCTTCGAGTCGGCGATCGGCATCGAAGATATCGCGATCACCGACGAGCTCGCGCAGGATCTCCGCGCGATGATCGACGTCGTCGACGAGCTCTAGAACTTGTACGTGAGACCGAGTCGCAGATACAGCTGGAAGTCGGTCTCGAACATCGGCCCCGAGAACATCGAGGTGAACAGTGCGCGCTCCTCGTTGGCGGGCGCGCCCTCGAGGATGCCGTAGATGTTCCAGCGCTGCTCGACGGCGATCTCCGCGGCGATCGACAGAACGAAGCGTGCCCCGGCCTCGCGGTCGAAGAAGTCCATACCCTCGTTGCCGGTGAGCTTCTCCGCACGATTGCGATCGTCCTGCGTGAACGAACCGCTCGGCGGCGCCTGACCGTCGATGACGACGGCCTTGTAGTCCTTGCAGATGTCCGTCGGCTCGCTCGTCTCGAAGCCCATGTTCGTCATGTTCGACGGATCGAGCGCCGGGCAGTGGCGATCACTCCACACCTCGACGTACGCGCGACCGGTGATCGTGACGGCCGAGATCGCGCTGAGCGACGCCGCCACACCGAGGTCCCACGTCATGCCGTTGCGCGCCGAATCGTCGAGGAGCTTGCTGCCCCACCAGAACTGCGTGAACAGACCCGCGCTGAACGGCTCGTTGTCGGCGACCATCACGCGACCGCCGATACCGAGCTCGGAGCGCGCGAGCATCGTGCGTACGGCGACGTTCGCGTCGAAGCCGAACTTCTTGGCCAGCTTGCCGGCGCCGACGGTGATGCGCGAGTTCAGGAAGTAGGGATAGCCCGCGTCGAAGTCCACCGTGGACCGGCCGCGCGGCAGCGTGCGCGCGCTGAGCGACGACAGGCTACGCTGCTGCGCCACGAGCTCGCTCTCCGAAAGCCCCGCCACCGCGAGCTCGCGGGACAGCGTCTGCGTCTTTCCGCCCTCGATCGTCAGGTTCTGCTCGTACGGCTGGAAGCCCGCCGCCTCGATGCGAACGACGGTCTCGCCGACTTCAACCTCGATGTCGATCGGCGTCTTCACCTCGTTGCCCTCCGCATCCTTCGCGGGCAGACCGTTGATGAGTACGCTCGCCTTGGTCGGCGTCGACAGGATGCGCAGCCGACCGACCGCTTTCAGATCCGCCTGCACCGTGATGGTAGTGCCCGGCTCGACGCGCACCTTCTGCTCGAACTGCTTGTAGCCCGGGAGGCGCACCATGACCGGGTGCTCGCCGGCGGAGACCTTCTTCTCCTGGGGCACCTTGCCGACTGCCGCGCCGTCGATGAACACGTCGGCCTCGGGCACTGTCGAGACGACCTTGATGATGCCCTGGTCGCCCGAGGCCTCGGGGTTGAGATCGAACTTCACGATCTGCGATCCGCCGGCCGTGACCGTCACCTTCTTCTCGCCGGTCTGGAATCCGGGTGCCTTCACCTGCACGATGTGCTCGCCCGCTTTGACGTCCTTGATGTCGACCGGGACCGGACCCATGTCCGTACCGTCGATGAACGCGCGCGCTCCCTGCGCGTCGGACAGCACGCGCACGACACCCACGCCCTGATTCGCGAGCGCGGCGATCTCCGCGTTGACCTTGGTCTGCTGGTTCGCGACGACCGTGATGGTCTGGCGCCACGGCGGCGCGGGCGGCTTGCGCACCTCGATGACGTGGATGCCCTCGACGACGTTGTTGATCACCGACGGCGTGTTGTCGGGGTGTTTGTTTCCGTCGATGAGGATCTCCGCGTCGGGGACGTCCGCGTTGACGATCACCGTGCCGTGCTTCGCCTTCGCGATCTCCTTGAGCGACGGCGCGAGCGTCTGCACCTGATCCATCTTCGTATCGATCCACGACGAATACGGCTCGAAGCCTTCCTTCTTGATCTCGAGCAAGTGGCGTCCGGCGGTCGTCGTGATCACGACGGGGATCACACCCTGCGGCTGGCCGTCGAGGAACACCTGCGCGCCGAACAGGTTCTTGTCCGCATCGGCGCGGACGTCGATCTTCGGCGGCTCCTGCTTCTTCACGAGCGGGACAAACAGCTCCTGGACCTTGCGCACAGCCGCGACCTTGAACATACGCATCGACGGCTCGTAGCCGGGGGCCTCGATCGTGATCGCCATGTCACCCTTGGGCAGCTTGCCGGTCCACGGCGTCGCGCCGATGGCTCCGCAGGCCTTGTCGCCGACGTAGATCGCCGCGCCTTGTGGAGCGGAGTCGATCTTCACGTTGTACCTCGCGTTCTTCGTGGCGGGGCAGTTCTGAGCATCCGCGACGCGTGGCGACACGAGCAACGCGAACATGATCGCGAACGGCAGCACTACGATGGAACGAACAAGCGTCATCGGTTCACCCTCTAGAACGGACGTCAACGGGGATCCGGGTGTCCCCGGATGTGGGCTGAATCTAACACGCTCTACTGGACGAGTCGTGCGGCCAGCGCACCCAGCAACGCGAGCCCTGCGATGATGCGATAGATCGCGAAGCCGATCAGATCGTGTGACCCGAGCCACTTGATCAACCACGCGATCGCGGCGTAGCCGCTCAACGCGGCGACGCTCGTGCCGATCGCGAGCGCGGGGACAGCGCTTGGACCGAGCGAACGGAACGCCTCGCGCGCCTCGAGGATGCCCGCACCGGCGATCGCCGGGATCGAGAGCAGAAACGAGAACCGCGCCGCGTCGCTGCGCGCGAACCCGAGCAGGAGCGCCATGCAGATCGTTGCCCCGGAGCGCGACACGCCCGGAACGAGCGCCATCGACTGCGCGAGCCCGACAAGCATGGCGTCGTAGAGCGTGATCTCTGCCAGCGTGCGCCACGAGTCGCGCCCGTTCGAGTAGCGATCGACGATCACCATGACGATGCCGATCACGACGAGCGCGATCGCCACGACGTAGAGGCTGCGCAGATCACCCTCGATCTGCTTCTTGAACGTCAGCCCGAGCACGACGATCGGCACCGTGCCCGCCGCGAGCAGCCAGGGGAGTTTGCCGTTTGCGCTCGACGGATCCTTGAACATCGCAGCGGGGAGCGCGGCGAGGTCTTTCGCAAAGTACGCGAGCACCGCGAGCAGCGTGCCGAGCTGGATCACGGCGGTGTAGGCCGCGCCGGGCTCGGGTTGCCCGAACAGCGCCGGCAGGATCCGCAGGTGCGCCGTCGACGAGACAGGGATGAACTCGGTCAGGCCCTGGACCAGGCCCATCAGCGCAGCGAACCACAGCGTCACGGTGACAGGCACGCTAACATCGATCGTGTCGTGAGCCGAATCGCCGTCTCTGTCTCACTCCTTCTGATCGCGTGCTCGAGCGGAACGACGAGCTCGTCGGGCCCGACCGGTCCGTCCACCCCCAACGGCTCGGCGGCGCCAGACGCCGCGCCCGCCCCGATCGTGCTCACACGGGAGGAGTGTGAGGCGATGGTGAAACACGTCGTCGAGCTCACCGTCGCCGAGCAGGGCTCGGCCGCGACGACGAGTGATCGCGAGAAGGTGCGCGCCGGTCTCGAGCCGTTCGTGGCCGAGTGTCCGACCCTGCGCCCCGAGATCCATCGGTGCGCCCTCGCGGCCACGACGCTCACCGAGGTGGAGGCGTGTCAGCGTCCGGCCGCCGATTCAGCCGGCGACACGAAGTAGCTCGACTTCGAACAGGAGCGTCGAGCCACCCGGGATCAGCCCGTTGCCGACCCCTGCATCGCCGTACGCGAGGTGAGCCGGGATCAGCAGAGTTCGCTTTCCCCCGGTCTTCATCGTGGCGACACCCTCGTCCCATCCTTTGATCACGCGGCCGCGGCCGATCGGGAACTCGAACGGCTTTCCGCGATCGAGCGACGAGTCAAATTTATTGCCCTTCGCTCCGTTCACCCACAGCCAACCTGTGTAGTGCATCACACACGTTTGCCCGGTTGATGGACTCGGACCACTGCCAACGACGGTGTCTTCCCACTGCAGACCGCTGGGGTTCTGGTTCATGGCGGCATCCTACAACACCATGTACGATCGCCGCGCGACCGGGCGGACTCTCGGTATGGCGGAGATTTTTGAATGTCGAAGCGTTGGCTTGGACTGCTGGTACTGATCCTTTCGTTCACGACTCGAAGTGCGCTCGCGGATGTGTCCGCAACCTTCCCGACCATCACACCGCTCGTCGGTGATGCGGGCGGTGCAGTCGCGAGTGCCACGGTCGTGGACCCGGATCCTGGGAACATCGATGTCGTGGTCGATAGCAGTGATATCGACTGTGCAGGGTTCGCCATCGACAACGATGGAACGGACCGAGATCCGCCCTTCACTCTCGAGGTGCGCTACGTGGCATCTACGCGCGGCGCGCGGACCTGCACGATCCTGGCATTCGACACCGGCACGACCACGTCGCGCGGATCGTTCACCGTCACCGGCAACGGACTCGGCCCGCACCTCGAGCTCGTCGCGGACGTCGTGATCGGCGACGTCCGCGTCATCGGCAATACCACCGGTACCGGCACGCTCGTCCTGCGCAACGACGGCGACGCGGCCGGCGGCGATCTGATGATCACGAGCATCACTCCGAATGGGGGCTGCGCGTTCACCGTCGGACCACCTCCCGCGTTCCCGATCGCGGTCGGCTTCTTCGCGAACGTCACCGTCACGTTCAACCCGACGATGGCCGGCAACCAGTCGTGCTCGATCACCGTGGTCTCGAACGGCACGCCAGACGGAGAACAAGTCCCCACAGCGTCGGGACGCGGCACGCTGGCGGTGATCAACGTGAACAACCCCACGTACGGGGGCGGCACGAACATCGTCGAGGAAGGCACGTCGGCCACCACGAACATCTCCGTCAGCAACACGGCGATCCTCGCGAACCGGGGCGTGCTCGGCGTGACGTCTGCATCGATCGTGGCGAGCGGCAGCGTGTCGTGGTTTACGTTTGCCGCCGGCAACGGCTGCACCGCGGGCTCGGAGACGTGCACGTTCAGCCCCGCGCTCTCGATCGTGAGCTCGCCCGCCAGCGTCGGCATCGTGTGCAGCCCGCCCGCGAACGCGACCGGTATGCAGCAAGCGACCATCACGTTCACGAGCGACACCGACGCCGGTGGCGACGCCACGTCGGACGTGACCTGCATCGCCGGCCGGGCCGACGCCGCGGTCGCGCCGCCGATGGCCGCCTTCGGGGATCTGCTTGTCAACACGACCTCGTCGACGACGACGATCAACCTCACGAACCTGGGCAACATCCCACTCGACTTCGATCTCGAGGAGATCGATCCCGGCGGTCAGTTCACGGTGACGCTGCCGTGCACGACGAACTGCGCGACGCTCGCGGGCGGTGGTGCCACCACCCTCGCGATGACAGTCGCGTTCGCGCCCACCTCGGTCGGTGCCAAGTCCGGGACCATCCGCATCACCAGCAACGATCCGGACAACCCGACGCTCGACATCCCGCTCACGGGCACCGGCATCGCGCCACACGCGACGGTGACGGTGAGCTCCGCGATGAACTTCGGGACGGTCGAGGTCGGCTCGACGGGCACCTCGAGGACGCTGACGATCACGAACGATGGCTCGTCGCCGCTAACCGTATCGAGCGCCGCGCTCATCAGCGACCCCGACAACGCGAACTGGTCGGTCAGCGGCACGCTCGATCCGAACCCGATCCCCGTCAATGGGTCGCGCGTGTTCACGATCAACTGCGTCCCCGTCACCGACGGTACGCTCGACACGACGTTCCGCGTGTCGAGCAACTCGGTGCCCGACAACGGCACGATCGACACCGTGCTGACGTGCACCGGCAACCGCGCAACGCTCACCCTCAATGACACGGACCACGATTTCGGCGGCGTCATCATCGGCCAGATGCGCGACCAGGCGTTCACGCTGACGAACGAAGGCAACGTCGCCGTCACCAACGTGAACGTCGTGATCGCGGGCGCGGGCGTCGGCTACACGATCCTGAACTCGCCGTTCCCCGTCGCATCGGTAGCACCCGATGGCGTCGTCAACTTCACGGTGCGCTTCATGCCGGCGGTAGCGGCCGACGGCGGTGACAAGACGTTCACCTTCTCAGGCATGTGGGGCACCGCGAAGACCGCGATGTCCGTGCTCACGGTCCACGGCGATGGTCTCGTCGAGGGCTACGACGCCACGCCACCCACGCTCGCGTTCGAGCAGCGCTTCGACCAGACCTCGACGCGGGTGTTCTGCATCACCAACACCGGCGACGCGACGGTCAACATCACTGGCATCTCGACGGCGCTCGCGGTCGGAACGCAGACCGGCGAGATCCGGATCACCAACCTCGTGCGCCGCGAGTGCGGAGCGAATGGCGGAACCAACATCGTGTTCCCCCTCGCGCAGAGCGTACAGCTGCTGAAGGACGAGGAGGTCGAGGCCGTCGTCGAGTTCGCGCCCGCGAACCGCGTCGGCATGATGGGCGCGACGTTCACCATCATGTCCGATCTGCAGACGGGTCCACCGACGCGTCAGGTAACCGTGACTGCGACGTCGACGACCGCGATGCTGACCAACAACCCCGGCATCCTCGTCGACTTCGGTCCGACGGATCTCGACACCGGACCGCAGATGCGCAACCTCGTCATCTCGAACACCGGCGTCGCGACACTCGACCTCGCGAACTTCGACCGCACGAACAACGCGCGGTTCGTCGCGACGCTGCCGGCGGGCGCACAGGCGCTCGCGATGGGAGCCTCGGTCACGATCCCGATCACATACACCCCAGACGCCGAACGCCCCGCCGGCCAGGAAGACTCGTTCACGATCTCGCACGATATCGACGGAGTCGTGGGTGGCCCCCTATCGCAGACGATCACGATCCAGGGACGCGGTGTCGATCGCCACATCGACGTCGGGGCGGCACCGACGTTCCCTCCGACGTTCCGCAACCCGGGTAGCCGCGCGCCGACGGGTGTCATCACGATCTCCAACACCGGCGACGCAACCCTCGACATCTCGGGCGTCATGATCACGAACGACGACGTCTGGCACCTGTCCGAGACGGGTCCGGTCCAGATCGCCGGCGGCGGCAGCCACGACTTCGAGGTGTCGTTCACACCGAAGATGATGGGTGTAGCGCCACAGGGCGAGGTCGTGTTCACGAACAACGACAACACCTCGGTGTCGACGATGATGGCGAGGGTCACGCTCGATGGCATGGGCCTCGATCGCAATGTCGCGCTGCTCGGCGAGCCGATCGACGTTGGTGTCACCGCGATCGGCCTCCCGATCACGCTGCCCGATGGCATCGTCGTCGCGAGCATGGACGCGGCGAACGCGTTCACGGTGCGCGAGATCCAGATCGTCGACGATGCGACGGCCGCGTTCTCCATCCCGGACGCCCCGCAGGACGCCGCGCTCGCTGCAGCGACGATGCTCGCGTTCGACGTCCGGTTCATACCGACCGAGGAGGGCGAGTTCACGGCGAAGGCGCACCTGTTCCTCGACGAGGATCCCGAACACGCCGCCGAGGTGACGCTCCGTGGGCGCGCGGTGTTCGTCGAGGTCGGCGGCGGCGGTGGTTGCGCGACGACGAACCCCGGAAGCGCGGGCGTCGTGATGTTCGTGATCGCCGCGGTGCTGCTCGCGCGGCGCCGGCGCAAGGCCGCGCAGCTCGCCGCGATCGCGACGGTCGTCGTGCTCGCGTTCGCGCCCGCGCTGGTGCACGCGCAGGCCCCGGCGCAGACGTTCGATCTCGATCTGTCGCTGTTCGATCCGACGCCGTCGACGACCGGCACGACCCTGCAGGTGCAGTCCGCCGCGGTGGGAAAGAACGGCGAGTGGGTCGCGAGCGCGCTGCTCGCGAACGCGACGAACCCGCTCATCATCCGCTACGCGGACACGGAACACACATCGATCACGCGCCGCACCATGATCGAGATCGGTGGTGCGTACGCGTTCCTCGATCGCTTCGAGGCAGGGCTGCGCATGCCGCTCTACAACCAAACGGGCGACGGCCCGGACGTCGGCGTACCTTCACCGAGCGGCACGGCGCGCGGCGATCTCGTCGCACATGTCCGCGCGCAGCTGGTGAGGACCACCGGCCCGACCGAGCTCGTCGCCGGTGCGAGCCTCGCGGTCACGTTTCCGACGGCCAGCGAAGCGCAATACGCGGGCGTCGACATGCCGTCGGGACGCGTGCTCGGCCTGCTCACGTTGACTCCCAACGCGATGGACAAGCGTCTGACGCTGACCGTCAACGCCGGCGGCGTCGTGCGGTCGAAGTCGGAGCTGCAGAACATTCGCCAGGGCAGCGGCATCGCGTTCGGCGGCGCGGCATCGGTTCGCGCGATCGACGGGCTGTGGTTCTTCGGCGAGGTGTACGGCGAGATGTTGCCGTCGTCGGAGGTGCCGAGCGTGATGGCGTCGGCGGGTGCGCTCATCTCGGCCGAGTGGCTCGGTGGCGTCACCTATCGTCCAGATCCGCGAATCAACATCAACCTCGGCGCGGGTCGTGGTCTCGTCTCCGGGCTCGGGACCCCGGACTTCCGCGCGGTGCTCGCCGTTTCGGTCACGCCCGGTCGCGAGATGGAAGTGAAGCCGATCGAGCCGCCGAAGCCGCCAGTCGTCGAGAAGGACACGGACGGGGATGGCATCCTCGACGGCGCGGACGCTTGCAAGGACGACGGCGAGGACATGGACGGCTTCCAGGACGGCGATGGCTGCCCGGACACCGACAACGACAGCGACGGGTTCCTCGACTCCGACGACAAGTGCAAGACCGATGCGGAGGACATGGACGAATTCCAGGACGACGACGGCTGCCCGGACCTCGACAACGACGGCGACGGAGTGGTCGACACGGCGGACAAGTGCCCGCTTGTCGCCGAGGACAAAGACGGTGCGCAGGACGACGACGGTTGCCCTGACACCGACAACGACGGCGATGGTTTTGCCGATGCGGTCGATAAGTGCCCCGATCAAGCGGAGACGATCAACGGCAACGCCGACGACGATGGCTGCCCGGATCCGGGTGACTCGGCGATCGCGTTGACGCCGAGCGCCGTCGAGCTGCTCGAGACGATCGACTTCAAGGGCGCGGAGCTCAAGCCGATCGCGAGTCGCGTGCTCGGCCAGGTGGCGGCCACGCTCAAGGCGCACCCGGAGATCGTGCGCATCAAGATCATCGTGCACGTGAATCCCGAGGGCAAAGACGCGAAGGAGAAGGCCACGACGGAAGAGCGTGCGATGGCGATCCGCGAGTGGCTGATCAAGGCGGGCATCTCGCCCGACCGCGTGTCCGGTGCGGGCCTCGGCGGGACGAAGCCGTTGATCAAGGGCAAGAAGTCGCCGGTCAACGAGCGCGTCGAGATCGTCATCCTGGAGCGGAAGTAGCTCGCGCCAGCGCGACGCCGATCACGGCTCGCGCTCCCGCGTCGCGCAGCGCGGTCGCCGCCGCGGCGAGCGTCGCGCCCGTCGTGACGACGTCATCGACCAGGACGATCGCGCGGTTCACCACGCACCGCGGCCGTACGACCGTGAACGCACCGACGAGGTTCGCGCGGCGCTCGGCGGCGCTGAGCTGGCTCTGCACTGGGCTCTCGCGCAGACGACGCAGCAGCGGCTGCGGCGGAGGGAGCTGCGCTGCATCGCACGCGTGCACCGCGAGGAGCCACGCGTGGTCGACGTTGCGGAAGAAGCGGCGCTTCCAATGCATCGGGACCGGAACCACGATGGCCTCGTTCGAGATCGCAGCGGCCGCGACGAGCGGCGCCCACAGCGGGGCGACATCGCGCGCGACATGTCCGCGCTGGGCGTACTTGAGCCTTCGGATCGCGAGCGCGAGCTGACCGCCGAAGCGCCACGGCGACACGATCTGATCGAGCGGAAGCGGAGATCGACGACATCGATCGCACAACTGCGCGACGTCGCCGGTGGGCTCGGCACATGCGGGACATGCCGGGCCGAGCTCGACGAGCGTGCCGGCGCACGCTTCGCACAAGGAGATGGACGGTTCGCAGCACGCCGGGCACTGCGGAGTGAACAGCCAGTCGAGCCATGACATGGTGCGCGCATTCGGCCGCAGCCCGCCCGAGGTTGCGTGTTATGTGGGGGAAGCGTGATCGACCGTAGTTACGTGTACGAGCCGGGCTTCATCGATGACGCGGCCGCCGCGGAGATCGACACGTGGCTGCGGACCCTCGTGCCTCTGTGGGAGATGCGTTACTCGACAAAGCGCAAGCTCCCCTCGGGAAAGCAGCAGCGCCCCCTGCTCCGCCCCGTCTACTGGCTCGGAAACTGGCAGTTCGCGTGCCTCGGGTACTACGAGCCACCGAAGCGGACGCGTGACGTAGCGGTCGCCGCGGAGCCGCTCCCGCCGGTGCTCGCGCGGCTCGTCGCGATCATCGAGCGCCGCGTACGCACCGGGTTCCCGCCGCCGCAAGTGCCGCGTGCGTGGCACCTCAACACGTGCCTCGTGAACTTCTACGGTGATCGCATTGAAAACGGGAAGGCCATCGATGCCGCGCGCGTAGGCGAGCACCGCGACTTCGAGCCCGGGCCAGTCGCGTCGCTATCGCTCGGCGAGCGCGCGCGGTTCCAGTTCGTGCGTCGCGGCGGCGATCCGAGCGCCCCGCCCGTACGCACGCAGTGGCTCGAGGATCGTTCGCTGCAGATCTTCGGCGGTCCGCGATGGAAGGACGATCTGCTTCATCGCGTCCAGCGCGTCGACGACAAGCGGAAGCTCGATCTGCCGCCGGCGATCGAACACTTCCGGACGCGTCGCGTGAACTTCACGTTCCGCTACGTGCCGGACGAGCACGTGGTCCCGTTCCGCGCGTTACCCGCCGTCGCGCGAGACGACGTGCGCGACTACGTCGGCACGCTCGCGCGGAGCTCGCCGTTCTGGGCGAGCGCGCTCAGTAGCGAATCGAAAACAGCGGCGGCTCGGTAGCGGCCGGCGGCGGAGGCACGCGCAGCAGCGCGGCGATCGTCGGTGCTACCTGCAAGAACGAGGCGCGCTCGATCGTCTGCGCAGCGAGGCCCGGCGCGCGCACGATCACGGGTACCTCGCGGTTCTCTGCGCTGGGTGAATCGTGGTGCGTGCCCGTCGTGTATTCGGTCAGGAGCGATCCGCGCACGGGAACCAGATACAGATCTCCCGACGCATCGGGGGCGAGTCCGAAACATACGATGCGCTCCATGCCTGCGCGCGACGCACAACGCCCCGCCGTGTCGGCGACGCGGTACACGCCCGCGATGCCGGGCACCTTCGCGATCGCGGCGACGGCCGCGTCGAGCGCACGCGCCTTCGCGACGGGATCGCCGATCGCGTTCGAGAGGTAGAGTTGGTTCGAGGAGATCTTCGCGACCCACGTGCCCTCGCCGAGGATCGGTGCGACCGCATCGTTCACCGTGGTGACGATCGAGCTCGTCGGCACCCGACGAGCGCCGCGGATCGGCGATCGCTCGACGAGCGGTGTCGCGCCGTGGTCGCTCGTCATCACGAGTGCCCAGCCATCGGGGCCGACGCGGCGATCGAGCGCTGCGAACAGCTCGCCGAGCGCGCGATCGAGGCGAAGGGTGAGATCGAGGACCTCCCACGAGTCGGGACCGAACACGTGGCCCGCGTAGTCGTGCGCGTTGAGGCCAATCGCGAGCAGATCCGGCTCGTCATCGAGGCCGAGCGACATCGCCGGGATCGCCGCGTGTACGGCGTCGAGCACGACCTCGTCGCCGAACGGCGTGTACACGATCGCGTCGGGATCCTCGATGCGGTGCGGAAATGCCGTTCCGAGGCCGTGCAGATCGCCCTCGCCCGGACCGTCGTCGGGGATCCGCGTCGTCTTCGCGACCAACGCGGCGTCGAGCGGTTCCCACGTTTGTCCGACGAAGCGCGTGGTCGGCTTCTGCCTCGCGAGCTCGACGAGCCACGCAGGGATCGCGGGCGCGTAGGCGCGGCTCGTCGTCATTCCACCCGCGGCCGACTCGTACCAGACCGCGAGGTCGGGTCGTTTCCCGATGACGAACACCGCCGCGCGCGCCTTCAGCGCGACCGCGACCGACGACGATTTCGGGCGCGCGGCACGGAGCGCCTCGGCGAGGCCGTCCACACGCAGCGCGACGGCGGACGCGTTGTCGTCGATCAGTGTCGAGCTCGCGATCGGCTCGACAACGCGGAACATCGGCGATGCGGGATCGTGCTCGGCGCCGCGGTCCTTGGACTCGGCGCGCCGATACCACTGGTTCCCGATCACCCCGTGGACCGACGGCGTCGTCCCCGTACCGAGGGTCGCGTGTCCCGGCGCAGTGAACGAGCTCGCGTAGGGCAGCTCGGCGGCGCGCACGACGGCTCCCTCGCGCAAGAGGCGCGCGAAGCCACCCGTGAACAGCCCGCGATCGCGCTCGAACGCCCAGGTAGGTAACTGATCGATGACGAGCAACACCACCAGCGTCGGCGGAGGCTTTGCAGGAGCCGGTACACCCTTGGGGCCACAGCTCCCGACGAGCAACGCGAAGACAACGATGATCGCGCGCCGCACCCGACGCACATCCTACACGGACAGGAGTATGTTCGCCGCATGTCGCTCTCCGACCGGATCGTTCCGCTCTGTGACCTGCTTCTCGGAGCCGCGTACGCGGACAAGCAGTTCAAGGATCGCGAGCGCGAAGAGGTCACCGGGATGATCTCCGACCTCGCAGGCTCTCTCACACCCGAGCTGTCGAAGCAGATCGACGGCTTCGATCCGAAGAAGTTCGATCTCGCGAAGACCGCCGCGTCGTTCACGGGCGATAGCGAGGACGAGCGGCGCCGCTTGCTGTTCCTCGTCGCCGCGATCAACGACGCGGACGATGAGCACGACTTCGCGGAGGACGAGTACCTGCGCGCGCTCGCGAAGGCGCTCGCGCTTCCGGCCTCCGCGCTCGAGGGACTCATCATCGACATCGAGGTCGAGGAGCTCAAGCAGACGTTCGACAAGGTGCGCAAGGGACCACCTCCGACGCCGAAGAAGAAGGACAACTCCGTCGACGTCGACATGGACTGATCGCGGAGACATTGGAGCGCTCGCCCGGATTCGCACCGAGGTGTTCGTGGTTTGCTGCCACGCGCCTATCTAGACTCGAGCCACGAGCGCGTTCGTACCTTCGGGCGGAATCGCACCGCCTCTCCAAGCTTCGGACACTCGGGTCGCGATCTACACGCGAAGGTGTGTTGGTAGGGACCGAGGGGATTGCACCCTCCACGATCGATTTGTAAGAACGACCCCACCCCTAGGTGAGCTGATCCCCGTGATCACTACGGGTTGTGCGAGCTTGCGAGCACACAAGAGTGCGAGCTTGCGAGCACACAAGAGTGGACCCGAAGGGATTCGCAACGCGAAGCGCTCGAACCGCGCGAACGCGAAGCGTTCCGAGGCGCGAAGTGCCGAGCCGTCACGAAGTGACGGGCGCGATGAGAACCCTCGTCGCCGCCGTGCGAAAGCAGCATCCTCCCGATTGAACGACAGGCCCATGATTTCAGTCGCGCCCCTGACGAGAATCGAACTCGCCTGTGTCTGATAGACAATCAGCTGCCGTCACCAGACGGCTCCAGGGACATCGCGCGCCAACGATGGGGATCGAACCCACCTTTGCCTGATCGACAATCAGGTGCCATCTCCAGACGGCTCCGAAGGCATTTGACAGTTCGTGGACCTGCAGGGAGTCGAACCCTGATCTCTGCGGTGCAAGCGCAGCGTCTTCCCATTGGACGACAAGGCCATGTTTCGAGGAGAACCTCGACTAGAAGGGGACGATCGATTCGAACGATCAACCTCGTGCGTTCAGAGCGCAGTGTTCTGCCAGTTGAACTAGTCCCCTAAAAAAGAGTCGATGACGATGAGAGGTAGGTGACGCGCGACGGCCGCACGATTGCCGTCGGACGGCCGTCGCGATCACGGGTTGTGGTTTCGTTTCACTCAGACGATCTCGGTGCCCTCGTCGTGCTCGATCTCGCCTGCCCAGTACACGTAGTCGCGCCACGCGTCCGGAACCGACTTCGTGCTCACGCGGATCTGGACCGCGGGGACCCAGGCCGGACGAATCGGCGTCGTGCGGAGCACCATCTTCGCCTCTGCCGGCGTGCGGTTCGCCTTGCGAGCGTTGCACGCGTAGCAGCACGAAACGATGTTCTCCCACGACGTCTTGCCGCCACGCGACCGCGGAACTACGTGGTCGTACGTGAGCTGATCGATCGTGCACTTGATGCCGCAGTACTGGCAGCGGTAGTTGTCACGCGCGTAGATGTTCACGCGCGAGAACTTCACCGGCTTCGCATGGCGGCGGAACGCCTTGCGCAGACGCACGACTGCCGGGACCTTGAGGAGCAGCGATGCCGCACGGACATCGGTGTCGTACTCCTCGACGACCTCGACCTTATCGAGGGTCACCAGCGTCATCGCGCGCTGCCACGAAATGACCTTGATGGGCTCGTAGCCCTGCGAGAGCAGGAGCGTCCGAGTAGTGTCTACATGCTGCATACAACACGCTCCTGATAACGGCCCGCTGGATTGCGGGCAAACGTGCCGCCGAGAGGATTCGAACCTCCAACACGTGGTTTCTGAGACCACTGACTCTTCCGTTGGTCTACGACGACAGATGTTCAACTTGGTCGCGGAGGTCGGAGTCGCACCGACGTGGCCTGGCGTATGAGACCTGGCTGAGAACTCGCACTCTCCCCGCATAGGTTTTCTCGTCGAGGAATTGCTTCCTCGAGCTCGTGCCGCCGGCCGGATTCGAACCGGCACTACCTAGCTTCTCGAACTAGAGACTCTGCCGTTGGTCTACGGCGGCATGCTGCGCGCGATGCGCTGGTGGGAATGCTGGGACTTGCACCCAGTTGCTCCGAGGAGCCGCTGCTTTACAGGCAGGGTCGGATATCTATACCGTCAACATTCCCGATCTTCGGGGTATCCGGGGTGTCCCCGGACGTGGGGTGATCGACCGGACTCGCACCGGCTTGTTCATGGGCCACATCCATGAGCCTCGACTACTTCGGCCTCGATCACAGTCCGTCTGGGTGGATTCGCACCACCAACCTTTCGCCTATCAAGCGACTACTCTGCTGTTGAGTTACAGACGGGAATTGCTGCGCGTTCTCTGCGTGGACTCGAACCACTAGGCTTGCGCCGTTACCAGATAACCATCACGCGTTCGGCTCGACGAGCGAGCGAGGAAGGTGCACGACGGAACAGAGAACGTTCAGCGGTCCGCGCACGACCGAGAACCCTCGAACGACGGCCCGACGAGCGGGCGAGGGAACGAACGAAGAATCATTTCATGCACGGGTCTACGCGGCAGGAGTCGCACCTGCGGCCTCGAGGATCCGGACCTCGCGCTCTTCTACTGAGCTACGCGAAGAAAACAAGCAGGCGACAGGGTTGGAGTCGAACCAACGACCGATGGATTAAAGGAGAACCGTCATCGCCGGCCCTCGCGGACAAATACTGAGGACGGAGCCGGCTTTCGCCGCCATTGCTCTACCGTTGAGCTACCTGTCACAGAGGCGCAAAAAACCTGCGTCGCGCATCGACGTGGAGTCGAACCGATCACCCTCCATCGACGGCCCGTTTCCGGGCAAAGAGTGACAAAGGAAGAATGCTCCCATGGTGAGCTAGTCGATGCGTCGGGGTAAGTGGACTTGAACCACCGGCCTCTCGGTCCCGAACCGAGCGCTCTTCCTACTGAGCTACACCCCGCGGTGTACCGAGTCGCGCGTGAGCGCGCTCGAGAAAGTGCCGTGTCGAAAGGCCGGAGCTGATCCAGCGGCTATCACGCCACACGGCGGCCCGCGCCGAAGCGCGGACGAGGCACGTCGCCTGGGAATTGAACCCAGCCCGATCGGATTTGGAGTTCGATCTGGTCGCCAGACCTCGACGTAAAAACGGACAAAGTGCGGAGCTCGGGTTGCTGCGTCTTGCGACGCACCACGATTTTCGAAGTCGAGAACCAAGCACCAACGGCCCGTGAACCACACGCGAGAACCGAGCTTCCTCGGACCCGCACTCGTACCGCCGGGAGGATTCGAACCTCCACCATCGATCTTCGCAGAATCGTGTCGCGTTCCTCGCAACGACGGCATGACAGAAACACAAACCTGCAACGCGTGGACAAGTGATCGAAGCTCTGACGAGGTATGAGTTCGGTAACGAGCTTCGTTCGGCCCTCGAGTTGGTCGGGATGACAGGAATCGCACCTGCGGCCTCGTGTTCCCCGAACACGCGCTCCTCTCCTGAGCTACATCCCGAATGAATCGCGGAAGACGTGGGATTCGAACCCTGACCCTCGCGGGTCCTCACCTGTATTCGAAGCAGGGGTGACAGCCTTGCCACTTCGCCTTCCAAACATCGCGGAGCATCGCGATGGAATCAGTGATTCGCGGAAGGCGTAGGACTCGAACCCGATCCTCGTGTGGAGGATCTGCCCTGTGTTCAAGACAGGCGTGGCACCTCGCCACGTCGCCTTCCATGTCGTGCTCGGCGGACGGTGTAGGAATCGAACCCGGCCCGTGTGGGCTGTCCTGTCCTCCAGACCGGTGTGGCGCCTCGCCACCTCACCGTCCAATGCGTCGCTGAAACGTCGCTCGTGTCATTTCGATCTTCGTTCGTCGAAGTGGCGGACGGCGTAGGAATCGAACCCGGCCCTTGCGGGCAGTCCGGACTAGCAGACCGGCCTGGCGCCACTGCCAGCGCACCGTCCATGATCTCGAGAGAAGTAGCCCGAGGCGTTGAACCCCTCCATCGCGATCACGTGCTCGTCGAGCTCGCGATCGCGACGGCCCTCGCCGGTGAGGGGCCACTGGTAACCATCCTGCGGCGGCCCGCAAGCGGGCGAGGTGGTGCCGAACGGTCGTCGCAGCTGAGGGAATCGAACCCTCGCGTCTGCGGATATGAACCGCGACGGTGAACCCTGCACGAGCTGCGATGTGTACGCACGAGAGCGCGCGACGATCTGGTATCCGCGGCGGGAATTGCACCCGCGTTCTGCCGTTTGAAAAACGGAAGTCCTGACTGCTGGACGACACGGACAACGTCGACATGACAACGCGTCATGGAATCGGTGACGGGATTTGCACCCGCATTCTCGGTTCGAGAGACCGCGCTCCTACTGTTGGAGGACACCGACAAAAAACTGCAGACAAAAGGGGAAGTCGGGTGGTCGTACAAACACGTGTCGCCACGTGGTGCTGCAGAGGACCGCCGCCCTTACCGCGCAGACTCTTTCGAATCCGCACGGCAGCGAGCACGCATGGGGCTCCAGCCGAGGCCTGGCCCGCCGGCGATTTCTCGTCGACGAGGGAGCGTTGTGCTATCGCCGCTTCGGTTGCCCGAAGGTAGCTACATTATGGCCGTTATAGTTACGGTAACCGACTTCGTCCGGCCCACAGAAAAAGCAATCGCGGGAACGACTGGAGTTGCACCAGCTACCATTCGGTTAACAACCGACCGCTCATCTAGTTGAGCTTCGCTCCCAAATGCCGGTGACGAACCTTTCGATCCGTCACCAGCAGCTGTCGGAGGGGCCGCGCCTTCACTCGAGCGTCGCAGTGGTGATCAATCCACTACGCGCGAGCGAAGTCGGCAATGACCGGCGGGGTCGACGTGTCGAAACCGACAACATCGATCATACCGGCGTCGTTGGGATCCGCGATCGTGAATCCCGTCGACGTCATCCCGACCACGACAAGCTTGGCCGGAATTCCCCGTGCGTCTCGGTACGCCCGCAGAGCCTGCGCAGGGTGCACGCTACCTGCCCAGGTCTCGTTGTCGGTGTAGACACAGAACGTGTCGACATCGACGCGGTGCTTTGCCGCCCAGATCATCGGAAGTGCGCAGTCGGTTCCGCCCATGGGGAGCTTGTCGATCGCCCCGACCACATCGTCGAGCCGCTGGCGCGGCGAGATCGACATGGTCGTGATTCCCGAGTCTCCACCACCCCACTGACCACCGTAGCCGCCCGATGCCGAGGTGAACGCGATGAACGCGTGGTCACGCTCGGTCGCTGCGGTCACGAGGGACATCGCCGCGGATGCGATGCGAGGCGTGAGCCCCGCAACGCCGCCCACGACACCCGAGCCCATCGAGCCCGAGACGTCGAGCGCCAGCAGCATCCGCTTTCCCGCGGGCTCGACGAGACCGAAGCTCGCGTAGAACGCGGCGTCGAGCGCATCGATGATCGCGGGAACCGGCGTCCAGGTGCCCGAGCTCTTCACACCACGACCGGACTTGTAGGTCACGAGCGCGGCAAGAACAGCGATCGGATGGATGCGCGCCTTTGCGAGCCGCTGCGGGTCGCGCAGCTGCGCCACGACCTTGTGGGTCGCCGCCGACAGAGGCGCGATCACACCGACGCGAGTCATCGTCGCGAGGTTCTTGATCATCGCCGTCATCGGCATCGCTTCGAGGAGCGCTTCCCAGATCTCCGGGACCTTCAGCATCTCGGTGGGAACACATTCGCGCGGGATGCGCTTGTCGGCGATCAGCTTCGCAGCCGCCTTCGCGTCATCCATCTTCTTCAGTTCGTCCATCGCGACGATCAGTGCGCACGCCGGATCTTCGCTCGCGCCCACCGGCAGCTCGCCCTTGACGGCCCACGCGAACAGGCGGTCGTGCGACGGCGATGCCGCGCGCGGGTGCGCCAGACGCAGGAGGTCTCGGTTCGACCAGCCGTCACGCGACTGGTACTTCGCGAGCTGGAACGCGAGGTCGGTCGCCGGCTTCGCGTTGAACCACGAGCCGACGGCCTTGCGCATTCCGCGTCCCCATCCACCGAAGCCCTGCGCGTACTCCGCGAAGTGCATCAGGTGGGTACCGATACGGCACACCTTGGGGAGTGCTGCGTACGCTTCGCGGCGCGTCGCTTCGTCACCGAGCTTCGCGCACATCGCGAGGGAAAAGATCGCCGGATCGTTCTTGGGCGCACGTCCCGCTTCAGAGATAGCAACGATCCGAGCGACGGTACGAGGACCATCGGCGCTGATGCAGCGCGCGACGACGTTTGCGTTATCGATCGTGAGCTCGCGCTCGCCGACGTAGTAGGTGCCCGCTTCGGAGCCTAGAACAAGGAAGCGGTCGAGCCGCGCCCAGTCATCGAGCTGCCACGTGAAGCCGCCGGCCGAGTTCGGAACCTGGTTGGTGCCGGGGATCCGTTCGCTCTGCTTGGTGGCCTTGGTCGAGAAATACTTCTTGAAGTCGAACATCTGATCCTCCGGCCCACGGCGTGTGGACACGTTGTGCGCGACGCGATATGCGTCCTGCGCGTGGAGCCCCTCGTCGGACTCGAACCGACGACCTGCTGATTACGAAACAGCCGCTACAGCCAACTGAGCTTGAGGGGCGAACACGATCGGTGCCTCCCGCCGGGATCGAACCGGCGACCTGCCGCATACCAGGCGGCTGCTACATCCAGGCTGAGCTTGGGAGGCGTTGGGTGCGGACCACGAGAGTCGAACTCGTTTGAGCTGGGTGGAAGCCAGGTGCCTGAGCCGGTCGGCCAGATCCGCAAAAATGCGTCGCTCTCGCGTTGCTTCGCGTATCGATCCACGAACAGCCCGGTGGGTACCGAGTGAAGTCGAGCTTGGTAGCTCGCTCTCGTGGGACACGCTCACTCGACGAACAGCCTGGCTGGAACCAGGTGAAGTCGACGCATGGAGCAGATGAGGGGAGTCGAACCCCGCTTTCTGGTGTGGCGCACCAGTGTGTCGACCGCGACACGTTCACCTGCATGGCGGTCTCCGAAGAGACCTTGGTTGTCGAGCGAGCGTCGGCGCCGGAGCGCGTTCGCACACTCTTCGTGGGTTGGGTGGGAATCGAACCCACGTCGCGCGGTTTAAGAGACCGGTGCAAAGACCAACATTTGCTACCAACCCGAAAGGGGCGCCGCCGTGAGGCGGCGATGTGTTGCTCGTTTGGCTGCGAGCAGCGAACCGTTCCGACCGACATCGATCCGAAGGTCCTGCATCGCGCGCGTCTCGCTGAACCGTCCGGTTCCTGCTCGTTGCTAAGCGAGCGCGAGACACGCGCGACGTAAAACTGAGCGCAAGCTCGACGCGTCGGTCATTCTCCTGGACCGATGGCGCCTGCCACACCGGGTCGCTCCAACGCTTCACCTGCTGGGATGCTTCCGCTTCGAAGCGGCTCGCATCTTTCGGTTGCTCGCGTCGGCATTGCCGGTCGTGGTGCCGTTGCGTTTCGTCCCTCCCTCTGGAATCGAACCAGAACCTCTCGGTCTTCAGCCGAGCGCGCAGACCAACTACGCGAGAGAGGGATGTTGCGCTGCGCGTGCGACCGAGCTCTTGGCAGAGCCCCATCGATCGCGCAGCGCGATTTTCATCGTCATCAACTCTTCAGTTGTCAGAGAGCACCCGCGTGCGCCGGGCGCACCTCGGGCGTCGATGCATCCGTGCGTGCTCGGGGCATACGCGGGCGCACCTATCTCGATTCGATATCTAGATTTGGAATCCAGATATCGAGTCGAAGAATCAGATTGTGTGAGCGGGATTGCCGCTCGTGACGTCGGATGCCGACCCGAAAACGTCGAAGGGCCGCTGGGGAGGTCTTCCCGGGCGGCCCTTCAGCTAGCTACGTGTGGACACGTGGTTAGCGGTAGAGACCCCCGAAGGTACCGGTGGCGGGATCGAGTTCGGAGCCATTCATCGAGGCAAACACCTGAATAGACACCAAGCTCGACCGGTACGACCGACCCTGCTTCGCCGTGCAGACGACGAACGAACGCCAGCTTGGACGTCCTTTCGAGCTCTGACGGTTATGTAGGTTCCTGGTCATCATGGCGGGTTTGGTTTGTTTCGCGGCGAATGAGGCAGCGATGGTTGATACGTATAAAGGCCCTCTCGCGATCTGTCAAAGCTAATTTGATATCTATTTTTCGTCGCGTGCGATCACACCCCGAGGACCCGGAATTTCGCGAACAGATTTCGGCCGTCTAGCAGCCTCTCCGTCACAACGGAATCTTCTGGAGCGCCACGAACGTGACCGGGACACCGATCGCGAGCTCGACGTTTCGGCGCCTCCCGAGCAGCTCGCCACCCGCCTCGATGGCCGACTCCTCGTCGAGCTCGATCGTCACCCGATCGCACAGGAAGTCCGTGACGTGCTTGGAGAAATACTCTCCGCGAAACGCCGCCTGCGTGTTCCTCAGAATCTCGAACAACCCCGCATCTCCACAGCGCAACTGAAACCGATCCGCGCGCGAGCTCGCGAAGGCGAACATCTTCAAGCCGAATCCGAAGTAAGGAATCGTTGCGCCCGCAACCAGTGTGCACGCGCCTTCCCACAACACCTGATCCGCCGCGATCGTACGACCCGTCGCGCCTTCTTTCGTCATCGCGATCGCTGGCGCGCCGCGATTCGTGACGATCACCTTCGGTCGCTTCGACGTCGCGAAGCGCGGCACCGATCGCAACGCGACGGACAGTGCGTAGCGCGCGCCGCCGCCGATCACGTTGCGTGCGATCGGCACGCGATCGACGACGCGACTGATTGCCTCCTGATCTTCGAGTAGCTGCGCATCGACGCCCATGCCGACGAACGGTGCGCGCACGCCGAGCACCTCCATCATCGGCACCTTTGTCCAGGAGCCGAACCCGCGCGACAGCTTCACGAGATCGTTCTCCGGATCGTCGGTCGCGCCGAGCGTGTCTGCGATCGCGTTGCCTGCGCCCAGCCTCAGTACCCCGATCGCGGGCTCCGGCCTGCCGAGCCCGCGACACGCCTCCGCGATCAACGCCAGCCCCATCACGACCGTTCCGTCACCACCACCGAGCACGATCAGATCCAGCCCGCGTGCGAGCTCCGTGCGGATCACGGCGCGCGCTTCTGCGAGCGACTCGGTCACCCGCACGCGACCGGGCATCGCCGCTTCGAGCTTCTTGCGAGCCCGTCCGCCAACGCGTCTCGCGTTGCCATTGACGATCGCGACAGCCCTCACCGATCGAACGATACCGCAGGCGCTCGGGATGTCGGAGTTCGCGCCATGCGAGCAACTCGCCGGGTCAACGATTGCATCGCCTCGTTACCGCCACGATCCCGGCGACCTGGACACGCACGAGGCCGCGAGCTGACTCGTCCGGTCGGTCCGTTCTACGGTGCCTTCATGTCGGAACAAATGCGCGCCGCGTGGTCGCGACGCACGGACGAAGAGCTGCTGCACGCGTTCTTTCTCGAGGAGCTCTCCTCCTCGGGCCGGACGGTGGTCCGCCAACTCGTGGTGGAGAAGGTCGGTTCGATCGACACGTACGTCTCGTCGTTCGAGCGTGAACAGGGCGAGCTCGTGGCGGCAATTCCCGTCCGCGGTTGCGAGGTCGACGACGCCCCTGCAATGTGGGGCCACCTCGTGCTCACGACGAAGGGCATCGGCTTCGTTCCGCAAGGCGCCGAACAGAGCCTCGCCCACGAGCTCGCGTCCGACTTCGCGAGCTACAGCCTCGACCTATTTTCCGGAAAGATCCTAGAGACACTTCTCGAGCCAGCGCCCGCGCCAGCACCTCGCGCGCTTCCCGCCGCACTTGCGGTGCCGCTCCCCCTACTCGCCGCAATACAGCCGAGCGCAGCGTGGATCCGCCATGACCAGATCCAGCAGATCTTGTGCTCGCCCGATTTCCTCGAGGTGATCCGCGAAGGCGAACGCGTGCTCTGTGCATCACCAGCCGTCGACGCGGACGTGGTCGTCACGTCGTGGGCGGAGGCGCACGATATCGATCTGGTCGCGATCGACCCGGCTCCGTTCATGCGCTGAGCGCTTGCCGCCGCCAAGACGAGCGCGCGTCCATCGGTTGATGCATGCTCGACGCGTGAGCACAGAGAGGCCCCCGCACGCTCCTCGGCGGTGGGTCCGGGTACTGCGTAGCATCGCGGAGGTCGGCACGATCCTCGTCGCGATCCCGACATTGTTTTTGTGGTGCTCCGTACCGAACACCTCGCCGCTCGCGACCGAAAACCCGACGACCACCGCGTTCATCGACCTTCGGCGCGAGCAGGCGGCCGCGGCCGGAAGGCGGTTCGATCTGAAGTTCGCGTGGAAGCCGCTCGGCAAGGTCTCGCGGTACCTACGGGCCGCTGTGGTCTACGCGGAGGACATGAGGTTCTACGACCACGACGGTGTGGACTGGGATGCGATCGAAAACGCGATCCAGACGAACGTCTCGAAGGGCTCGCTCGCGATCGGCGGCAGCACGATCACGATGCAGCTCGCGAAGAACCTCTACCTTTCGCCATCACGCAGCTTCCTTCGCAAGGCACGAGAGATCCTGATCGCGGGCGCACTCGAGGACGATCTGAGCAAGCAGCGTATCCTCGAGATCTATCTCAATGTCGTCGAGTGGGGCGACGGCGTGTTCGGCGCCGAGGCCGCCGCGCAGAAATGGTTTCGGCACTCGGCGCAGTCGCTCACGCCAGCGGAGGCAGTGCGGCTCGCGATCGCGCTGCCCAACCCGTTCGAGCGCGCGCCGAACGTGACGTCACCTTCGCTGACGAAGAAAGCGATCCGGCTGATCCGCCTGCTGCGTATACAGGGGTTGATCGACAGGGCGCAGGAACGCGTCGCGCTCGACGCGGTGGGCGCGCCGACAACGCCCGTGCTCGAGCGAACGCCGTCGCTCGCGGATCTCGACGAAGAGCCGCCGGAGCCACTGGGCCCGATCATGCCCGGGGACGCGGCGGTTGCCGTCCCGAGCGATGTGGCGAGCGATGTGCCGATCGATGCGCCGATCGATGTGCCCGAACCGACCCTCGACCCGACCATCGATCCCGACGGCGGAGCTACGGCGCCGTACTGACGAAGGCCGCGATCGCCGAGGCGAACGCATCGGGCTCGTCGATGTACGGCCAGTGCCCCGAGGGCTCGATCCCGATCCAGCGCGCACCGACGGAATCGAGGCGCGCGCGGGAGGCCTCGCAGATGCCGCCCGGAACGCCCGCGACGAATACGTGAGGACACCGGAGTGCAGCGAGCCGCGGTGCGAGGTTGTCGATCGTCGAGAGCCGAACGAGATCGGTCGCATTCGCGCGGAACGTCTCCGGGTTCGCTGCGAGCAGCGCCGCGTGATAGCCACGTAGCGCGGGCTCGGTCGCGCCGCGCGCGTACACCGCGGCGCGGATCGTCGCGAAGCCGTGTGCGTGGAAGTCCGAGTACGAATAGCGAGTGGTCTCGGCGGAGAACGTGCAGTCGCCGAGGGTCAGGTTGCCGTCGATGTTCACGACAGCGCGCACGGGCAGCTGCTCCGCGATGACCGTGGCGATGACGCCGCCCATCGAGTGACCGACGAGGATCGGCGGCGAGCTTGTCCACGTTCGTAGCCACTCGGTCAGATGATCTGCGAGCGCGTGGACGGATCCTCGCGCGCTTGCCACGAGGTGTGTCGCTCCCACCGGCGGTGGCCACGGAGTGCGGCCGTAGCCCGGGAGGTCGGGCAGCACGTGCGCAAACGCGGCGAGGCGGGGGTGACGTACGATCGCATCGAACGAGACGGACCACTCGCCGAGCCCGTGGATCCAGACGAGCGACGGTGCATCGGGCGAGGCGCCGAAACGGCGGACGACCATGCCGTGCTCGACGGCCCAGGTCGCCTCGACGGTCACTTGAAGACTCGGTGGATGCGAGCGATCGCTTCCTCGATGTTCGCGCGCGAGTTGAAGCCCGACAGGCGAAAGTAGCCCTCGCCCGCAGGGCCGAAGCCCGAGCCCGGCGTACCGACAACGTTCGCCTCGGCGAGCAGCTTGTCGAAGAACGCCCACGACGTGACCCCGGGTGTGCGTAGCCAGATGTACGGCGCGTGCACGCCGCCGAAGACGGTGAAGCCCGACGAGGTGAGGCCCTCGCGGAGCAGCCGTGCGTTCTCCATGTAGAACGCGATCTGCGCGGTGGTCTGCGCCAGCCCGGCGGGAGAGTAGGCAGCCGCGGCACCGCGCTGCACGACGTACGACGCGCCGTTGAACTTCGTGGTGTGGCGGCGCGACCAGAGCGCGTTGAGCGACACGCGTGCACCATCGGCCCCGACGCCCGTGACCGTCTTGGGAACGACCATGAACGCGCAGCGAACCCCGGTGAACCCCGCACGCTTGGAGAAGCTACGAAGCTCGAGCGCGACGTCCTTCGCGCCGGGGATCTCGTAGATCGAGTGGGGCAGCGCAGGATCAGAGATGTAGCCCTCGTACGCCGCATCGAACAGGATGATCGCGTCGTGCTGCTTGGCCCACGCGACCCAGGTCTCGAGCTGTACACGCGTAGCGACGGTTCCCGTCGGGTTGTTCGGCGAACACAGATAGACGACGTCGACGGGCTCAGCCGGCGGATCGGGTTGGAATCCGTTCGCTTCGTTGCCGACGAGGTACGTGAGGCCGGGATAGCGACCATCGGGACCCGCAGCGCCCGTGCGCCCGGCCATCACGTTGGAATCGACGTAGACCGGGTAGACCGGATCGGTGACGGCGACGCGCGCGGCGAGCGAGAAGATCTCCTGGACGTTGCCGCTGTCGCACTTGCTGCCGTCACTCACGAAGATCTCGTCCGCAGCGACATCGACGCCGCGCGCTTTGTAGTCGTGCTCGCGAATCGCCTCGACGAGGAAGTCGTAGCCTTGCTCGGGACCGTAGCCGCGGAACGTCTCGCGCTTTGCCATCTCGTCGACGGCGGCGTGCATCGCGTCGACGATCGCCGGGGCGAGCGGCTCGGTGACGTCACCGATGCCGAGGCGGATGACCTTCGCGGCGGGGTTGGCGGCCGAGAACGCGCGCACGCGGCGCCCGATCTCGGGGAACAAGTAGCCGGCGGGAAGCTTCGCGTAGTGCTCGTTGATGCGCGCCATCGCGCGGAAGGTATCCGAAACGGTTGCCTGACGCGACGGCGGTGCCAGGGCGGCATCGCACGGGCGAGCGCATGGTCGCGACGTGCAACCGCGCGGGGGCGATCACGGACCAACGAGACATATGCGCGTGCTCGTGGCCCTAGTGTTCGTCTTCGCGATGGGCTGCGCGAAGAATGTCCATGTTCGATTCCCTGCCCCACCTGACGTGCCGACCGGGACGATCGTGCTGCTTTTGTCGAGCGCGGCCTCGGGTGTGTCCGTCGCCATCGAGGGGTTCCTCGTCGTCGAGGACGTGCACACCGAGCGCATCGTGATCTCGAACGTCCCGATCGGGACACAGGAGGTCGTGATGACGGCGAACGGAGCGAACCAGGCGATGAAGCTCTGGGTCGGCGGCGATCACGCGACGACCGTGCCCCTCGGTGTTCCGGATCCGACGCCGGGCCTCCTCAAGACGATCATCGGGACGGTGGTGTCGCTCCTGGCGTATTCGCTCATCAACTGATCGATCGCGCGCAGCGGTCCGGCCTTCGGTGATCGGCCACACGGTTCCACGAGGTTGTGCGAGCGAACGGCGCGCGCCGAGACATCGATGTCGCGCTCGCGAGGTCGGCACGATGTGTGATGATGGCGACGCGCATGCTTCGCCCAACGTTCGCATGTCTCGTGCTCGGTCCTGTTTCGCTCGCGTATGCGCAGGAGCCCGCGCCTCTCGCATCACCCGATGCGCCAGCGACCTCGCTGAACGCGTCACCTCGCGAAAACCCGCTTCTCGCCTCGATCACCGTCTCGCCGGTCCACTTCGCGCTACCGGCGGGCGAGCTCACCGCCGAGCTCGCGGTGACACCGAAGATCGGCGTGGCCGTCATCGGTGGGATCGGCAGCGTCAAGCCTGCGCTCTCGAACACGCGGGTCCTCGTCTACGAAGTGGGCATCAGCCCGCGCTACTACATTTGGGGCAACTTTCGTCAGGGCGTCGAGCTCGGCGTCGAAGCGCTGTACGTACACGCGAGCGCGGACGACGCGACAATGACGACGGTCAGCGCCGAGGGTCTCGCGATCGGCCCGTACGTCGGCTACAAGTGGGTCGCTCGCGTAGGCCTCACGCTCGAGGCGCAGCTCGGCGCGAGCTACTTCGCGGTGCGCGGCGACGGTGTCGACGAGGAGGACTCGCGATTTGCGGCCCTTCTGAACCTACAGGTCGGCTGGAGCTTCTGAGCGCCGACGGCGGCGTGAACTCGCCGTCACAGCGCGGCACGGCACGCACGATTCCTCGTCGGATACGCGCGTGGCACGTGCGTTGCTGCCCGTGTTTGCGTGCACCGAGGGGCTCTCGTTGTCTTTCTCGCGATTCCTGGAATAGGTTCTGCGCAGACATCGACATCGTTCGAAGGTGGCGCGGAGCTGCCGAAGGGGAGCTGGCCCGGCGTCGGCCTCGAGGATCTGCGCGGGCTGCCCGAGTGTACCCTCGAGGATCCACCACCGCGCATCGGCGAGCCCGTGACGTGCCGGCCTCCCGTGTTGCCGTCACGCACACACTACTCGATCACGCTGGGCTGGAGCACCGGCCTCGTCGATGGCGACGCCATCCGCGGCGCACACGCGTTCGTGATCGCCGCCGACTGGTGGCTCGGGCGATCGCTCGGCATCGGCGCGCATGGCGCGATCACAGGACTCGGCACGACGATGCCCGGTCGCGACGGGAACGCGACGCTCGTCAACGAGGCGCTGCTCGTCGCGCGCTGGCGACACTTCACCGACGAGGTCGATCGCGACGCGTTCACGTTCACGCTCGGCGGCGGCTACGCGTGGCGCGAGATGGGCCACCGTGACACCCCGATCGTTCGCGCGGCGATCTCGCGCGACGTCGGCTGGATGTTCGGCGAGTCGAGCGCGCTCGTATGGTCGTGGGAGCTCGCCGCCGAGCAGGATCTCGGCGACGCGCGTACGCGCACGATGATGGCCGGTGTTCGCACCGGCATCGAACGCGGCATCCGCGAGCCACGAAACCTCGCCGAGCGGGATCCGGATCCGCCGTTTCGATCCGCGATCGCGGGCGACTTTCGCGGCGGCCCGCAGGGCGTCGGCTTCGGCGCGGGTCTCGACGTCACGTTCGGGCGTCGCCTCGCGTGGCGCACGACGGCGTTCTGGACGTCGCACGACGACGGCGATGGCGATAGCGGCATGCTCGCGAACTGGGGCGTCGAGACCGGACCACGCATCGCGCTCGCGACCGGGACGCTACAGCCCTACATCGAGGTGCAGGCCGGCCCCGCCTTGTTCGGCGGCGACGAGCTCGCGGCGCTCGCCGAGACCGAGCTCGGCCTCGCGATCCCGCTGTTCTGTCAGTCGCGCATCGACCTCGCTGTCCGCGGCCAGGCACGTGTCGACGACGGCTTCGATCCAACCGCGCTCTTCGGCGTGCTGCGCATCGCGCATGGCACCGCGCTTCCCCAGACGTCGAGCGCTTGCGCGCCCGACACGCCGTTCGCACGCTAGCGTGCCGGCAAGCGTGTGTACGTGCGTCGCAGCGACGTCCCCGCGAAGGTGGTCACGACGACGAGCGCGTCGCGCGTGAACGAGGCGATCGCGATGTCGATCGTGCCGCCCGCGTAGTCGGGATCGCACGTGTTCTTCTCGTATGCGATCTTGTAGCTGCGCGGATCGTCGCCACTCACGAGCGTGCCCTTCTGCTCGCAGCGCCCGAGCTTGCCGCGATCCATCGCGATCCGGAACGCCCCGCCCACACCGACCTCGAGCACGTACCCGAAATCCATATCGTCGTCGGCAACCCACGCGCCCGCGAAACTCGCAGGGCCGGCGATCTCCAGCTCTGCCGGTGGCGATTTCGGGGTGGGCTTGCTCCCACATGCGCTCGCCAGGACAGCGAGCGAGACAATAGCGACACCGTGCATGTGTGGCTGGTACCATGGGTCGATGCGGGCCGTCGTTCTTGTGGTCACGCTCGCCGCATGTGGCCGGTTCGGCTTCGGCGAGAGTGACCCGTCCACGGACGACGCGAACCCGACAAACGATGCGACCGATGGACAGGCGCCGGTGGCGACACCGCAGTTCTGCGACGATCGTGTCATCACCACACTGCCGATCGGCGCTCTCGACGCCACGGCGATCCGCGCGGTCGCGCTGGACAACGGATACGCCGTCGCAGTCGAGGCTGTCGATACGAGCATCCGGCTCTTGGAGCTCGACAACGCGGGTGTGTTGATCGCGACCCATGGCGTGTTCGCGGCCGGGTACACACCGTTGTACGGCATGTCCAAGCACGACGACCGACCGGCCGTCCACATGCAGATTTCCGGCACGAGCTATCTCAAGTTCCTCGATCCTGGATGGGCCTCGTATACGACGGGACCGTCGGGCGACCCGTCGATGATCGATCCGGCGTACGCGCACATCGGGCCCGACGTCGGCGTCGCGGCGAGGATCTCCGGGGGAGACTTCCACGTCGGGCTCGTCGACGACGCCGCGCTCAATGCAATCACGGACGCCACGTACATGCCGACGACCGTGGTGAGCGGATCGATCGTCCCGGTGCCCGGCGGCGCCCGCGTCGCCGTCGAAAAGGCGGGTGGCGTCTGCGAGACGTTCGTCGTCGATGCCGCGAACCAGGCGCGGGATGTCCACACGTTCTCGCCGTGCTACGCGCCGAAAGTCGCCGCTGTCGACGACACGTCCGGCGTCATCGTGCACCGCACCGACACGGTCGGTCCGTACGCGATTCACCTGATCCCGGCCATCGCGAACGACACGGGTTCCACGGTGCCACTGTCCGGTGCGACGTACGCCCGCGCGGCGAAGCGCTCCGACGGCGCGGTTTGGATCGGCCACGGGAGCGGCAGCTACCGCGCGCTCCTGCGCGTCACACCGAGTGGCGTCATGACGGAGCTCCGCGAGGACACGGCGGCGTTCTACTTCGATCTCACCGAGCGCGATGCGTTCTGGTACGACGGCGCGACCGTGCATGTCTCGACGCCATGCCTGAGGTAGAGTGCGCCCGGCATGTCCGCCGACCGTAACGACTTCATCCGCGACATCATCGACGAAGATCTCCGCACCGGTCGGCACACCACCGTCGCGACGCGGTTTCCTCCCGAGCCGAACGGCTACCTGCACATCGGCCACGCGAAGGCCATCTGCGTCGACTTCGGCGTGGCGCGCGACTACAACGGCACGTGCAACCTCCGCTACGACGACACGAACCCGGTCAAAGAGGACGTCGAATACGTCGAGGCGATCGAGGCCGATGTTCGCTGGCTCGGCTTCGAGCCGACCGCGGTGCTCTACTCCGCGGACTACTTCCCGCGCATGTACGAGCTCGCCGAGCGACTCGTGCTCGAGGGCAAGGCGTACGTCGACGACTCGACCGACGAGCAGATCAAGGAGATGCGCGGCACTCTGTCCGAGCCGGGCACGCCGTCGCCGAATCGCGATCGTACGCCCGACGAGAACCTCGCGCTCTTGCGCAAGATGAAGGCGGGTGACTTCCCCGACGGTGCCTGCGTGCTGCGCGCGAAGATCGATCTCGGCTCCTCGAACATGAAGATGCGCGACCCGCTGCTCTATCGCATCCGGCACGCGCACCACCATCGCAGCGGCGATCGCTGGAAGATATATCCGATGTACGACTACGCGCATCCGCTCGAGGATGCGATCGAAGGCATCACGCACTCGATCTGCACGCTCGAGTTCGAGAACAACCGCGAGCTGTACGACTGGGTCCTCGACAACACCGGGCCGTGGAAGCCGCACCCGAAGCAGTACGAGATGGCGCGACTCGTCCTCGACTACACCGTGATGTCCAAGCGCAAGCTGCTCACGCTCGTCACGGGAAAACATGTCGACGGCTGGGACGATCCGCGCATGCCGACGATCGCGGGCATGCGCCGTCGCGGCTACTCGCCCGAGGCGCTGCGCGTGTTCTGCGACATGATCGGCGTCGCGAAGGCAAACTCGACGGTCGACATCGGCAAGCTCGAGTACTGCCTGCGCGACGATCTCAACAAGACCGCGCCACGCGTGATGGGCGTGCTGCGTCCGGTCGAGGTCGAGCTCGTGGGCTGGGCGGGCGGAGGCGAAACGATCGACGCTCCGTACTGGCCCAAGGACATCGTCGGCAAGACGGGCTCGCGCGATCTGTCGATCACCGGACACGTGCTGATCGATCGCGACGACTGGAGCGACGATCCGCCGAAGGACTACCAGCGCCTCGCTCCGGGGCGGACGGTGCGGCTGCGCCACACGTATTGCATCACCGCGCACGAGACCGACGCCGTGGTGGAGCGCGACGCAGAAGGCAACGTCACGAAGCTGCGCGCGACCGTGCACCTCGAGACCAAGGGCGGCAAGCCGCTCGCCGATGGCACGAAGCCCGACGGCGTGATCCACTGGGTCGACGCCGCGACCGCGGTGCCGATCGAGGCACGCATCTACGATCGACTGTTCGCGGTGCCCAAGCCCGAAGAAGGCGGCGTGGACTTCCTGCAGCACCTCAACCCGAGCTCGCTCGAGATCGTCAAGGGTGCCCGCGTCGAGGCGAGCCTCGCGAACGCGCCGGTCGGATCGCGCTGGCAGTTCGAGCGCGTCGGCTACTTCACCGTCGACGAGGACACGAAGCCGGGCGCGCTCGTCGTGAACCGCACGATCACGCTGCGCGACGCGAAGGTCGAGACAAAGGTCGAATCGAAGACCGACACGAAGGCGCAGAAGAATCCGAAGGCGCAGTCGCGGCCGAAGGGCAAGTCACCGCAGGAGTACCGCACCGAAGCACGCGCACGCGACGCGTCGCTCGCGGCGGCGTTCGACGCGTGGTCGCCTGTGATCGGCGAGGAGTACGCCGATCTCTTGAGCGGCGATGTCGAGATGAAGGATCTGTACGCGCGAGCGAGCGAACGCGTCGATCGGACCCTCGCGGCGAAGTGGATGGTCAACGAGCTGCCACGCGCACTCGGCGATCGCGAGATCGCGTCGCTGGCGGCCGGCTTCGCGATCGAGCTCGGCGCCTTGCTCGCCGCCGTCGAGAACGGGGAGCTATCCCCCACCGCCGGCAAGGGCGTCCTTGCGGAGCTAGTACGTACTGGCAAACCGTTCAGCGAGCTACGCAACGCAGCATCGGCGCCCCCGGTCGACCTTGGCTCGGCAATCGATGCGGTGATCGCCGCGAACCCCGACAAGGCGGCGCAGTACAAGGCCGGAAAGACTGGCCTTCTGGGCTTCTTCGTCGGCCAGGTCATGAAGGCAAGCCCGAACGCCGACGCCTCGGCAGTCAATCAGGCCGTTCGCGCCCGTCTGTCGTAGATCCACTGCGTCTCGACGACGAGCTGGGATGTGGGGTCGGAAGACCTGGGGCAATGGCTCCCTCTCGCGAGGGAAATCATCCCAGTTGTCGCGACGTTGGACACTCGTCAAGATGATGGAATCACGATGCTTCGCCTCCTCCTCGTCATGACCGCGCTGACCGCGTGCGATGCGCGGATCACCGGTGGTGCGAATAGCGGCGACGACGATCCGCAGATCGACGCGGGATCGCAGAGCGACGCGTCGACGGTGCTGCCCGACGCGCCCGTCGATATGGGCCCCATGTGCCTCACGACGCAGGCGCGCTCCGTCTATCTGAACTTCGAAGGTCAGGCGCTCGCACGCGCGACGACAAGCGACGCGACGCAGAACCAGGCCGCGTGGATGAACAAGGCGACCGGAACCGCACCCGCGTTCCGCGCTGGTAGCGGCACCCGCGCCGCCGATATCCAGCAGATCACCGACGGTATGAAGGCGGTGCTCACCGGCCTCGGCGTCAACGTGGTGACGACGCGACCGGCGATGGGGCCGTACATGATGATCGTGTTCGGTGGCACCGCGCAGGGCGTCGGCTCGAACTACGGCGGCGCCGTCCAGCAGCTCGACTGCGGAAACCTCGTCGTGAACGACGTCGCGTGGGTCGCCGATGGCGTCACGCCGAACCAGCGCGTGATCAACTTCGCACTCGGTGCAATCGGCTTCGGTGTGGGCATGACCGCGACGAACAACACGAACGACTGCATGTGTGGCTGGGACAACGCCTGCCAGCAAACGACGAACCAGTGCACGCTCGGCATTGCGATCAACACGGATCCCGGGGCGAACCAGACGTGCCCCAACCAAGCGACCCAGAACGAACAGCAAGCGATCCAGCAGGCGTTCTGCCTGTAGGTATGCGCTATCGCACCCCGCGGCCGGCCGTAATGCAGAGATCGGTTTGACAGGTGGGTGATCGCCCGGGATGATCGTCGAGTGATCGGGACGACCGTCGGGAGCTACCGGATCGTCTCCAAGCTGAGCATCGGCGGCATGGGGACGGTCTACCGAGCAGAGCACACGCTCATCGGCAAGACGGCGGCCGTGAAGATCCTGCACCCCGAGCTGTCTGCGAACCAGGAGATCGTCGATCGCTTTTTCAACGAAGCGAAAGCGACCACGACGATCAAGCACCCCGGGATCGTCGACGTCTTCGACTTCGGTTACATGGACTCCGGCCACGCGTTCCTCGTGATGGAGTTCCTCGAGGGCATGTCGCTCGCCAAGCGCTGCAAAGCCGGCCGGACGTCGGAGGGCGAAGCGGCCCTGCTCCTGCGCAGCGTGTGCAGCGCGCTTACGGCAGCGCACGAGCGGCACATCGTCCATCGCGATCTCAAGCCCGACAACATCTTCCTCGTTCCCGACACGGACTCGCCGCTCGGGGTGCGTCCCAAGATCCTCGACTTCGGCATCGCGAAGCTGACGGACATCGGCATGGCGGGCACCGGCACGAAGACCGGCGCGGTCATGGGAACCCCGACCTACATGAGCCCGGAGCAGTGCCGCGGGACCGGTCAGGTGGATCACCGTGCCGACCTCTATTCGATCGGCTGCATCTTCTACGAGATGATCACGGGGAGGCCGCCGTTCACGAACCTCGGCGCGGGCGAGCTCATCGGTGCGCACCTATACGTGCCGCCGCAGCTTCCGTCGAAGTTCTTGCCGACGATCACGCCCGAGTCGCTCGCGCTGATCATGGCGCTGCTCGAGAAGAACCCGACGAAGCGACCTCAGACCGCGAAGGAGCTCGGCGCGCGCTTGCTCGCGATCGCGCACATGCACGAGGTCGGGCTCAACACGCCGAACCCACTCGCGCACTCGCTGGCGCCGCTGCCCGTCCCAGCGCCGCGCTCGCCCACCGACGAGGCGCGCTTCGACGAGGAGCCCGATACGGTGCCGTCGGAGCCAAAGATCGTGGATCGAGCATCGCCGACGATGCCATCGCAGCCACCCGTTCGCGCGAGCGCGATCCGCAGGAGCGACGACGAGGCCGAGGTACTCGACAAGCCGACAACGCTGTCGGGAGCCGCCACGAGCTCGATCATCGACGTACCGAAGCGCTCGCGCCGGGGGCTGTTCGCGGGCGTGGCCGCCGTGGCGGTCATCGCGATCGGCGGCATCGCTCTCATGCTCGGCAACGGTGGCAAGGGCGATGGGCCGGCGACCAAGCCGAACGCCCCCGCGCCGGCGAGCGCCCCCGTCGCCGCGCCGACGCCGCCGGCACCAACGCCGCCGGCGCCGACCGAACCCGCACCGGCGGTCGTGATCGAGACGGGATCGGGATCCGGATCTGCAACGGAGCTCGTCGTCGCCGACACCAAACCCGTCGTCGACGAGAAGCCCGCGAAGCCAACGAAGCCAACGAAGCCGAAGCCGACCAAGCCGACTAAAAAGCCCGAGAAGAAGAACACTTTGATCGAGACTGACTTGTGATCGCACGCACCCTCGCCATCTTGCTCACCAGCACCGTCGCATTCGCTCAGCCCGCTCCACCGCCGGATGGCGGCAAGGTCGACGCGAAGTCGCTCATGCAGTCGGGCGTGCGGTTGCTCGAGGCGAAGGACTACCTCGGTGCGCTCGCTGTGTTCAGGGACGCCTACACACGCTTTCCAAGCGCGAAGATCCTGCTCAACATCGGCACGACGCAGAACCTCCTCGATCGCAAGGCCGACGCAGGCAACACGTATCAGCGGTACCTCGACTCGCCCGATGCCGATCCCGCGAAGAAGAACGATGTGATGGCGGCGCTCGCCGACATCGACAAGTCCATCGGTCGCCTCGAGATCACCGTCACGCCCGCCGACGCCGAGGTCTCTGTCAACGACGGCGAGTGGCTCCCCACCGCGAGCGCGAAGCTCGTGCGCGTGAAGGAGGGACCGTTTACCGTGCGCGTGCGACGTGACAAATACGGGTCCGAAGCGAAGTCCGCGCAGATCGTTCGTGGGGATCGCGCGGCGATCGTCATCGCGATGACCGCACTCCCCGAGGAGCCGCCGCTGGTGCTTCCATCGACAAACGGTGGCGATCTCCTACGTCCCGAGGAGCCACTATCGATCGTCGAGGGGCCGCGCTCGAAGCTCGGCATCCTCGCGATTGCGCACCTCGATATCCCACGCGGTGGCGGCGCCGGGATCGTCGGCGCGACGTTCGACGTGATGGAGCGCGTCGAGGTACACGCCGGCGCGATCCTCGGGCCGAACTACGGTGCGTATGCAGGGACGAGCTTCGCGATCCTCACAGGCAACACGCGCCCGTTCGTCGCGGCCGGGGTCCCGTTGTTCTTCTCGAGCGGAGCGCGCGTCGGTGTACGTGGCGCGGGCGGTCTCGAGGTACGGCTGTCGCCGAAGTTCTCGCTGATCGCGGAGCTCGGCGCCGAGATGATGTTGAACCCCGAGGACAACATCTTGAAGGCCGCGTTCATCCCGGCGGTCGGCGCGAGCGGCCGCCTGTAGCTACGCGGGCGGTGGGGTCGCCAGCCCGGCGTAGGGCGGCATCGCGTACAGCTGTGCGCGAAGCGGGACCTTCGCGAGCCACGCGCGTGCGATCACGAGTGCAGGGATCGCGACGACCCCCGACACGTGCGGCGTGCCCTCCCACGCGACGAGTGCGCCGACGAACGCGACCGAGAGACCGATCGTGCTGTCGACGACGTAGCGCGCCCAGTGGCTCGCCGGCGCGCGCCGCCGAAACGCGCCGACCGCCGAAACGATCACCGCGATCAGCGCCAGCGGTCCCATGATCACGAGCAGCGAACGTGTGATCACCACGGACGTCGGCGCCGGAGCGTCGCCACCTTCACGCAGCGCGTCCCAGCTCTTCGCGCCCGATCCGGCGAGCGTGAAGACGCCGGCGTCCGGGCTGCCGACGTACTTCGTGTTCGCTCCGTCGAGGGAGGCCCACAGCGGCAGAAACAGACCGATCGCGAACACGACGGCGCAGATGGTAAGGATACGACCGACGACGTGAGGAGCGGGAGGCATGAGGGCGAGCGCTGCAGCTCGCGATCCAACGTCCTGACGCGCACATACACGCGACTCACGCCGATTCGGCGCGCGGAATGTGCGTGCCGTGCTACAGCAGCGCGCCGAGGCCGATACCCCAGTAGCGCTCGTTCGCCATCTCGCGAACCGATCCGTACACGAAGCCGTCGAGGCGACCGCTGAACTTGAGGCCGACGCCGGCTTCCGCCTCATCACCCCACAGGGCAGTTGGCGCTCCGTTCTGTCGCGCGTCCGACGACCAGAGGTATGTCTGACGAACGTACGCGACGGGGCGAACCTCCTCGGTAATCGTGAGGACCGCGAAGATCTCCGTCGGGATCTTCCACGCGAAGTCGAGCACGCCGCCGGTGATGCCGGAGAGTCCGAAACCGATCGTCGCGCCGACCTGCAGGTTGGGTCCGAGGAACACGCCCGGGCCTGCGCCCAGGTGCATGTCGTAGACAAAGTGCGTGTTGTCGCCGAGTGTCGCGCCGAGCGAGAGCTCGCCCGCCTCCGCGATCCCGACGACGGGGTTGCCGTGCACGTCGCGGCCCGTGCCTCCGATCGTGAGGATCGCGTCGAAGTCGGTGCGCGTCGCCGGACGCTCGGCGCGCAGGCCACCGCCGAAGCCCGCACCGACGCTCTTGTACCAGGGCTTGCGCTTCGCCTCGTCGTCGTCGCGATCGCCGTCGTCGTCTTCATCTGCGTGCTCCTCGACCGACACGCCGCGCGCGATCGTCTTCTCGAGAGACACGCGGCGGAGCGCACCCTCGTCGAGCGGCGTCGAACCCTTCAGCTGGATCGTCGCGGAGAAGCTGTCACGACCGCGCTCGACGTTCACGGTGTACGTCTCGTCGGGGAGCGCGAGGCTGAGCGGCTCGCCTGCCTCCTTGGTGACCTCGAGGGCGACGCGACCGTCCTTGTCGACGATCGTCACGCGTCCCTTGAGCGCGGCGGGGAGAACGAGCGCCGACTCGGTGCTACGCAGATCCGTGATGACGATGTCGCCCGTGCCCGACAGGTGCATGTCGTACGCGGGGTGCTGTGGACCGTGCACCGTGTTCTGCGTGCGCCCGAGCGTGTGCTCGTAGGCGAACTGATACGCCTCGGTCAACGTGATCTTTCCATCGCGATTGCGATCCGCCGCGCCACGCAGCCCGCCGACGAAGAAGTACGTGAAGAACGACGCACCGATGCGATCGGACTCCTGCGCGTCCTCATCGGCGCTGCTCGACGAGAGAAATGCGAAGCCCGCGACCTGGTTCGAGCTGTCTTGGAGGAACGGCGGCATCTTCTTACCGCCCTTGATGCGCGTGAAACTCCCCGACGCGCAGCTGTCGACGATCGCGATGTGGACGTCGGCGGGCACGCCGCGGATGCGCTGGCGAAGGCGCCCGTAGTCGTAGCGCGCCCCGCGGAGGAGAATGCCGGCCTCGTCGGCGTGACCGGAGTAGTAGACGACCAGCTCGACGCGCTGCCCCTTCTTGCGCTCCTTGCGAATCCGCTGGGACAGCGCATCGAATGCGCGATCGAGCCCACCGCTGTCGGGCTCGCTGAGCAGGGAGAGGTCGGCCTTGTCGACGCCGCCGATCTGCTTCAGCACGTTCGCGATGTTGTTCGCGTCGTGGCCCGCGTAGCGCAGCACCTCGCGCCCCGCCCCGCCGCCGTGGTTGCTGCCGACGATCAGCGCGAAGCGGCGAAGCGCGGGCGGCGTGCTCGCCAGTGCTTGCGTGCCGGAGATGACGAGGACGGCGCACGCGAGGAGAATGCGAAACATGGCGTTCCTCATGGAGTGGGTTTCCGCAGGCGAAGCGACCATTGATGGAGCCCGGAGGGAAGCTCGAGCGATGCGGAGGCAGCGTCGCCGCGCTCGGCGAGCGAACGCAATGCGACGAGGCACGGCGCGAGCTCGATCGGGTGATCCGCCGTGATGAAGAAGAAGCGCTCGAAGCGCGGTGCGTTGTCGAGTGCGTAGGCGTGCGCGAGCGGCGTCGGCTTCTTCGACAGCGCCGTGTCCTCCGGCGGCGAGTCCTCGGAGCCGGGATAGTGCAGCGTGACCTCGCCGGCTCCGTCGACCGAGGCGATCACACCGAACCTTCGTCCGCCGGCGTTGTAGCGCAGCTGGATCAGATCGCCCTCGCGGACGGTGTCGTCCTCGGAAAGCGGCTCTGCGTGGTCCCCCGCCTGGCGAAACGCGAGCAAGCGGGTCGCGCCCTTCGCACGCGTGACCTCGGGGTCAGTCTCGCGGGTGGCCTCGCCGGTCGCGACGCGACCCGCGACGAGGACGACCGCGGCTACCGCGGCTACCGATGCAACTCCTGCGATTCCAACCATCGTCAACCTCCGGCGCGATGTGGTGCGCGCTCGTTCGCTCGCGATGCGAGCTCGGATCTGGTCGAGCGCCGGTCCTGATGGATACGCGGCGAGCTCGGCTGCATTGTCCGCGCGGATCGCGGCGATGCGTTCGGCCAGCTCGGTCGCGTCTGCCGCCTCGACGCGCGCGCGGCTGTGCGGCGCGACCTCGTCAAGCGCGACTCGTTCGACGAGCCAGTCTGGTGGAGACTTCATGTGACCTCCATGTCGTGGAGCTTCGTGCGCAGCTTCGCGATGCGTTTGCGAACGCCCGACACGGACATGCCGACCTCGGCTGCGACTTCCTCGAGAGTCATCTTGTCGTAAAGGTGCATCACTGCCATGACCGCGGTGTCGTCGGGTTCGTGGCGAAACAGTGCGTCGAGGATCGAGCGCGCCGTGCTTCGATCACCGGGCTCCGTGTACCCCGCGATCTGCGCGACGAGGTCCGGATCGCCGTCCTCCGGGCGGCGCCGTCGACCGCGGATCTTGTTGAGACAGATGTTCGTCGCGATGCGAAACAGGAGCGACGACGGCGCACGCGCGTCGAGCGAGTCTTGGTTGCTGAGGACCTGTACGAAGACGTCGTGCATGGCATCGCGGGCGGATGGATCGTCACCGAGTAGCTTCCGGCAACGCCGGAGCACCATGGGTCCATACGTCTCGTATAGGCGCTGGGAGTCGATGGGCACGGTGCGCGGTCGGGGATGTAACACCGCACGCAGCGCGAAGTGTCACCGCTATATTCGTGGGGTCGTTCAACCCCGACGTTGTTGACGGGATCGCTCTAGTCGACCACGGGCAGCCGGAGCTTGCCCGAGACCACCGGAAGCGCGGGTGCGTGGGCCCTGCGCGGCGTGGTCAGCGTCTGCGGGCGGATGTCGTCCGCGCGTTCGGCCCACGCGCGCGCGACGTCCCGATCGAGTAGGTGTGTGGGTCGAACGTTGCGAAGCGCATTCGCCATGACCGATCGGACGTGTGGGTTCGTCTGCTCGAGCTGCCCGAGGAGCTGGGTCATCGCGTCGCGCTTGAGGCCTTCCTGGGAGCCGCACAGATTGCACGGGATGATCGGGAATGCCTGGGCCGTCGCGAAGGCCGCGATGTCGGACTCGGCGCACTCGATCAACGGTCGGATCACGTCGAAGCGACCGTCGTCGGTGCGATAGCTCGCGGGCATCGCCTGCAGCTTGCCGCTGTAGAACAGGTTCAGAAGGAACGTCTCGAGCGAGTCGTCGCGGTGATGACCGAGCGCGATCTTGGTGCAACCGAGCCGCTCGGCAGCCGAGTAGAGGATGCCGCGGCGCAGGCGCGAGCACAGCGAGCAGTACGTCGCCGTCGCGGGTAAGTGCGACGTGACGACCGAGTACGTGTCCTCGCGAAGGATCTCGAAGCGTTGGCCCGAGGCCTCGAGGAACGCGCGGATGCCGCCGCCGTCGTAGCCCGGCTGCACCTGATCGAGGTGCACCGCGACGAGCTCGACGGGGAACGGCAGGCGCGGGACGATGCGCGTCAAGAGATAGAACAGCGTGTAGCTATCCTTGCCGCCCGACATCGCGACCATGATGCGATCGTGCGGCGCGAGGAGCTGGTAGCTCTCGCACGTATCCTTCACGTCGCGATACAGCCTGTGCTCCAGGCGCCTGACTTCGTCACCGGCGGGCATCGGATTCCTACGTCATCCGGCTACCGCGGAACGAGCGACGACGCAAGACCAGGATCGCGAGCAGGAGCGGAAGCGCCAAAGCGCCATCGCCGGTCGAGCACGCGTAGAAGCTCTGGATCTCGTCGTCGCTCGACCCGCCGACGGGGAAGCCCGGCCCCCGGCCATCGGGCGCGAGAGCGTCGGTGAGCGAGCCATCGCCGGGGCCACCGTCGCTCGGCATCGCGTCGGCCATCGCAGCGTCGACCATGGGCATCGGCATCGGCGCCGCGTCGACCATCGCGTCGGGCATCGGCATCGGTGCCGCGTCGACCGTCGCGTCGGGCATCGCGTCGGGCATCGCGTCGGGCATCGCGTCGGGGCCTTCGACCGGCGAATCGACAGGCGGTGGTGGTGCGTCGTCGATCGAGACGATCGTGTCGTCGACCGCGATGCCGCCGTCGCCGAGCGCGAGCTGGACTTCCTCGCCATACGACGGTGGACCGCAGCCGGCGACGCTAATCATCAGCGCCGCAGCAAAGCAGCGCGTGAGTCCCGATGGCACGACTACAGCGTAGCGCAGTCGACGGGTACTTCACAGACTTGTACTTCGCGTGGCGTTGGCGAAGATGGGGCGCCCGTGAACCGAGACGACCTTCCACGTCTGCTCGTGTCGGCGCCCGCCGCACAGGGCTACCTCAGTGTGATCACACCTCGTGGGGAGCGGAGCTACGTGCTCGGTCCGCGCACGGCACTCGACGGGGAAGTTCCGATGCTCGACTGGCGTACCGCGCCGCTGGCAGGTGTGTTCTTTCGTCATCGCGCCGGCGAGTCATACGAGCTCGAGATCGGCGAGGAGTACACCACCGAGGGTCACGTCACGGAGCGCTGGGTGTTCGCAAGCGGCGACCTCATCGGCGAGGACGTGCGACTCGCACAGAGCGGTGAGGTCGCGCGCGCACGTCCGAGCCCGCCGAAGATCGCGCCGCGCGATCGCGACGCGGTGATCGTCCTCGATGCCGATCAGCAGCGTGCGGTCGATGTGCCCGCGGATACGTCGGTCGTCCTCGACGGCGAGGCCGGCGTGGGCAAGACGCTCGTCGCGCTGTACCGCGTCGCCGCGCTCGCTCGCCGCGCGAAGGAGCGCGACCGGCGGTTCCGCGCACTCGTGCTCGTACCGACGGAAGGCCTGCGCCGCCTCGTGCGCTTGCTCGCGGATCGCCTCGAGATCGCGAAGCTCGAGATCGCCGTGATCGACGACTGGCTCGTCGCGCGGGCACGTGCCGCGTTTACGGGATTGCCGGATCGGCTCACCGAGGGTGCGCACGCGCAGGTGATCGCGCTGAAGCGGCACCCCGCGGTGCGCGCAGTACTCGACGACTTCGTCGGCTGGAAAGCGCCGAAGTCCGAGGACAACACCTCGAAGACACGGAAGCGGTTGCTTCACCTGTTCGGCGACAAGCTGCGGCTCGAACGGATTCTGGCCGCGTCGGGCGGTGAGCTCCCCGTGCGCGCGATCGAGCATCTTCTCAAGCACACGCGGATGCAGTTCGAAGCGACGACCGAGAAGCAGAACCGCGGTGTCGATGCCGACCGGCTCGTCACGCTCGACGGCAAGTCGATCGACGCGGGGACGAGGATGGAGAACGCGACGACGTTCGACGCAGAGGACGTGCCCGTACTGTTCGAGCTGCTCCGGCGCAAGGCGCTGCCCGCACCCGCCGAGGAGCTCGCGACCTACGATCACATCGTCATCGACGAAGCGCAGCTACGCTCGCCGCTGGAGCTCGCCGCGATCGGCGACGCTCTGTCGAACCGGGGCACCGTCACGCTCGCGGGCGATCACCGGCAGGCCACGGACGAGAGCGCGTGGTTCACGACGTGGCTCGCCGCGCGATCGGAGTTGCGACGCCCGGCGTGGATGGAGATCACGCTCGAGATCACGTATCGCAGCGTCCCGGCGATCAGTGATTTCGGCCGCGCGATCATCGCCGGTACCGCCGCGGTACCCGACGAGCCGCCGCCCGAGCCCGCGCTGTGGGCGAGCGCCTGCGAGACACAGCTCGGCCAGACCGCCGCGCTCTGCTGGTACCTCGACTCGCTGATCACGCGCGACCCCTGGCGCCAGATCGCGGTCATCGCGCGGACACCGGAACACGCGCGGCGCTTGCACGCGGAGCTCTCGCGCGGCCTCGACCCGACGCTGGTCCTCGACGGAGACTTCCAGTTCGAGGCGGGCCTGATCGTCACGACCGCGGCCGCCGTCTCCGGCCTCGAGTTCGATGTTGTCGTGATCCCGGATCTCACGCCCGCGTTCTGGCCGAAGACGCACGAGCTCGCGCGGTCGCTCTACGTGG
>JBJXGN010000065.1:0-96110 GCA_046160585.1 Kofleriaceae bacterium | reverse complement strand
CCCGAGAGCGTGAACGCCGCGCTCGTCGAGTTTCTGGCGGCGAAGTAGTCGAGCAGATGTAGCAAAGCGCTCGCGAAGAACGCGCGAAGTCTGCGCGCCGAGTAGCGTCACTGTCGCGTAGCTAGCTACACTTTCACGAATGCACGCGTCGGGCGATCTCGTCGGGCCGTACCGGCTCGTATCGATCCTCGGCAAGGGTGCAATGGGCGAGGTGTGGCGCGCGCGCGACGAGCGACTGGATCGCTACGTCGCGTTGAAGGTGTTGCCGCCCGAGGACGCGGGCGACCTCGAGCGCCGCGCGCGCCAGCTGCGTGAGGCAAAGGCCGCCGCAGCGATTCGTCACCCGAACGTCGTCACGCTGTTCGACATCGTGTCGCACGACGGCGACGACATCCTCGTGATGGAGCTCGTCGAGGGCCGAACGCTCTCCGAAACGTTGCGCAAGGACGGCGCTCCGGCGCTCGAGACGGCGCTTCGCTGGATCGTCGGCGTCGCCGATGCGCTCGTCGCCGCACACGCGCGCGGCATCCTCCATCGCGACATCAAGGCCGCGAACATCATGGTCACGCCCGACGGGATCAAGGTGCTCGACTTCGGCCTCGCGAAACTGAAGGACGAAGTCTCGCCCGGAAGCTCGATGAGTGGCGTCCGGCCCGCGGTCTCGAGCGACAAGATCGCTCTGGACGAGACGATGCCGAGCTCGCCGAGCTCGCCCGCGGCGAAGGACATCTCGCTCGCCGAGACCAGCGCACCGACCACGTCGGGCTCAAACGCGGACTCGCGTCCGACCAACGCGGAGATCGAGAGCTACAAGACGCAGCACGGCCAGCTGCTCGGAACGCCGCTCTACATGGCGCCCGAGCAGATCGCCGGTCAGCTCCCCGACGAGAAGAGCGAGGTGTTCTCGATCGGCGTGCTCGCGCACGAGATCCTCGCTGGCAAGCCACCGTACGCCGCAACGACCATGGACCAGCTGTTCCGTCAGATCACCGCGGAGGAACCACCGCCGCTCGACGATGTTCCGCGGCCGCTCGTCGAGATCGTCCTGCGCGCCCTCGCGAAGGATCCCGCGCAACGCTTCCCGACGATGCGCGAGCTCCGCGACGCCCTCGCCGCCGAGCAACGCCGCTTGTTCTCGCCACCGGCACGTCGCTGGCCACTGTTCGCTGCCATCGCGGTCGCGCTCGTGGCGGGTGGCGTCAGTCTCTATGTCTGGCGCACGAGTCGGCCGCCGCCGAAGGAGCCGTCCCGTCCCGGCGACGATCTCGTCATCCGCGCTCTCGCCGAATACGACACGTTCTACTACGACAAGTCGTTGTCCTCGCTGCGCGCCGCACTCGCCGTCGCGCCCGATCATCCGCGCGCGAACGCGTACATGGTGCTGTTCGGCGGCTCCTCCGCGGATCAAGCGAAGGCCGTCGCGACGGCGGATCGCACGCTCGCGTCGCTCCCCGCGACGAGCCGCGATCGCGTCCTGCTCACGGTCGCGAGCACCCTCGTCGAGAAGGGCCCGCTCGCCGCGCGCGAGATTTTCACGCGGGAGGTCACCGCGCGCGATCGCGAGCTCGCGTTCTGGGCCGCCGAGCTCGACTACCGTGCGGGCAACTTCGCCGTCGCGCGCGACGCGTACCAGGCGCTGCTCGCGGATCCGTCGCCATCACTGCGCGGTCGCATCTACGATCACTACTCGTCGGTGCTGCTCTACGTCGACGAACCTGACGAGGCGCTGCGCATCGGCACGCTGTATCGCGACGCGTTTCCCGGCGAAGCGGACGCGGTCGGCGTCTACGCGACGACGCTCGCAGCCGCGGGGCGCTCCGACGAAGCGATCATCGCCGCCGAGCAAGCGCTCTCGCTCGCTGAAGGCGAAGACACGCTGGCGGGGCTCGCGAAGGTGCTCGCACTCGCAGGGCAGCGCGAGCGCGCGATGGAGCTCTATCGGCAATCGCTCGAGCGTGCGGGTGCCACGCGCCGTCCGATCCGTCGTGCCGCGCTCGCGCTGCTACAGCTCGCAGGTGGCGACGCCGCGAGCGCGAAGGAGACGACGGCGCCGTGCCTCGGCAGCGGTGCGGATGCAAAGGTGCGCGAACGCGGCGCGTGCCTGTTCGTCGCCGCCCTCGCGGACCCGATATCCGCGGAGTCCATCGCGCGCGAGCTCGACGCGCTTGCCGCCGAGGCCACACCCGTGCGGCCCGCATACGGCGCGCCGGCATCGCTCGCGTCGCTCGTGCGGGCGCGCATGCAGTTCTTTGGTGGTGGGTGCGTGCTCCCACCCGCGCCCGTCGCCACGCCGCCGGAGCCAGCGCTCATCGCGGCATACGACGTGCCCGTGGACTTCTACGCCAAGTACCACCTGCCGTTCTTCGGCAAGTACGCCGCGTGCGAGAAGGCCGCGCTACTTCGGCTTCGATCCGCTTTCCCCTAAGCTTCCCGAGCCAGCCCGGTCCCCAGAACCCCCACCTTTTGCACTTCCGACAGAGCCAGATCCGGAGCCCGTCTCCTCGGCGGCGAGTTGTTTCTTGATGTCTCCGTCGAACACCTCGAGACGCTGGAGGACGTGAGCGTGTTTGGCCGCATCTAGGTAACCGGTCACGTCGAGTCGACGCAGACACTTCTTCGCCTCGTTCCACTGCCTCAACTTCCCTCGAGATTCGCAGAGAACAAACCACGCGCTGATTTTCTCGTCGATCCGACCGTGCCACTGCTCGACGTTCTCCAGTAGGCGGATCGCATCGTTGTATCCGCCCTTGTTGAAGACGGACAACGCGAGGTGGTAGCGAGTCTGCTGGCTCGGTTCGAAGTCCTTGCATCGGCGATTCGCGAGGTTGGCGAGAGCCAACTCTCCACGTCGCATCGCCGTTTCGTAGAGGAGCTCGCAAATCGTGAGATCGCCGGGCTTGAGATCGAGGCCGCGCGCGAGCCACTCCTCGATCACGTCGACACGATAGAGCGATTCGAGCTCGCGCACGATGAGGTCGGAGCGATGCGCGTCGTGGGGGATCGCCGCTGCAGCGTGCTTGGTGCCGAAGCGCACTGCGATCTCGACAAGAAGGAGATGCGGATCGATCACGCCTCGCAACGCAGACGCATACTCGATCGCCGCTTGATCGACTCGACCGACCGAGAACAACAGCCGGCCTGCCATTCGATGCAACCCGGCATGTGTGGGGTGCAGGACCAGCGCATGGTTGAGCACGCGTACCGAACGCGGATCTCCTTCGCGTTGTAGCTGCTGCGCTGCGAGGGCATAGCCGAAGTAGTCGAGTGGGTGACGCTCGATGCTCTCCCGAATCTGTTCGAGCGTCGGTCGCTGTCGAGACTGGAGGTATGCGTGGTCCTCGGCGAGCGATGTGGTGGCGGGCGAAAAAAGCATCACGACGCCCACACCAAGTCCGACCGCGAGAGTCGCGCGCCCGAACCGCGACAGGAGCAGCCGCCGTGGTTGGGCGTCTCGAAGGGGCACGTAGGACAGTGTTGCCGCAACGATCACGATCGGAATCGCGAGTCCGGGAAGCTCGAGTCCGAAGTCTACGTTTGACTGGATCGCGACCACGGCGAGCGCACCTAACGCGGCCGCAGCGAGGGGGCCGTCACGCCATCGGCGTACGCACATCGTCGCGAGCCAGACTGCGGCGAGCCCGAGGATGATGACACCGACGATGCCCCAGTCGACGACGGCCTGGATGTACTCGTTCTCGAGGTGAGAAAACGTCGCGAACGCGCTCGCCGAATGTACACGTGTGAACGAGGCCTCGAACGCTCCTCGTCCGACGCCAACCCACGGCGACTCTTCGATCAGGCTGCTCGCCGAGCGCCATGCGGCGTATTTGCTCGTCGGTGTTTGGAGATCGCCGAGCGAAGTTCGCGCGAGCTCTCGACTGATTCCACCGGCACTCGCGTAGATCACGATGACAACGGCACAGACAGCGACAACGCCGATCGGCAATGACGTCACAAGGAACCGCCGAGAACGTCGTTCGTGCTTGCGCTGGGGAGCGAATCGCTGCGCGGCGAGCACACCGAGAACGATCGCAAGCCCTGCGAAGAGCGCGAGAGCTGCACCTCGGGAGAGGCTCACCATCGTGGCGGCGCCACACACCGCGCCACAGACAATCCACCCAGCGCGTCCCCAACTCGGCTGTCGTCGATACATGACGAGTCCGAACGAGAGCGTCGTGCCCAGTGCCATCAAGCAGCCGAGCTGATTCTCGTTGAGCAACGGACCGATGACCGCTGGGCGCGCATGCTCTGGTTCGTAGATTCCGTACAGCGAGCGAATCCCGAGGAGAGCGTGAACTCCGACGATCAACGCTCCAACGCCGCACATGGCAGCGACCGTCGCGAGCAATCCAAAGCGACCGCGCTCGGTCGTCCCGAGGCGAAGTGCGACGAACGCCAGCGCGAGCAAGACGAGGAGCAAGACGAGGGCACGCAACGATCCAGGACGATCGAGGGTGAGCGTGCTCGAGGGATCGAGCGCGAGCAGTGCTGCGCCATCCTCGCGAAGTGAAGCTCCCACTGGTTGCAGCATCGCGATCAGCGACTCTGGCAACGGCACGAGCTGTAGGCCCGTGAGGAGCGCCGCCGCTCCGATCAACGCGAGCAGGGGAGACAGACGATCGTTCACCTTGCGCGAAAAGACGTATGGAATGATCGACAGCGCAGCGAGCCCCGCGATCACCGCCTGTACTGAACGGAGTGCGCCACCAACGGCAAATACACTCACGATCAGCGCGGAGGCGCCGAGCGCAGCTGCAACGCGATCACGGCTCCTCATCCGACTCGGTGCTACCAAGCGCGCTCGGGAACAAACACTTCATCCCCCGGCGCCATCGGAAAGTTGGGTCGTTTACCTTCGGCGATAAGCTCGACCGGGACCGTAAAGATTTCCTTCTTCTTGTTCAGGATGCGGGTGACCTGGACGAGGTTCTTTCGAGCGAGGGGAGAGAAACCTCCGCTCATCGCGATCGCCTCGGTGATGGTCAGACCAGGAGTGAACTTGACGGAGCCACTCCTGGCTACCTGCCCAAAAACCGAGCATTTCAGAGAGTTTATCTCGACGACCGTGAGCGAAACCACAGGCTCACGTAAGTACCCGTCCGCGAGGCGGCTCCGGATTTCCTCTTGGACCTCACGTGCGGACTTTCCGCCGGCGGCCACCGTCCCGATGAACTGAACCTGCATCTGCCCCGACGCATCCAGGCTGTACGTGGATTTGCTCACATTCGAACCGTAGAAGATCGACAGCTCCAGCTTGTCACCAGGGCCCAAACTGAGCTGAGTCTCGTCGAACGGCGCGACGGTTGGATAGACCACGGGCGGGTTGTCTCCACACGAAACGACGAGAACGAGAACCAGGAGCCAACGCATCGACGCAAACTCGGTGGCCGGGAAGCGGCGCTGCGTTCATGCCAGATCCTTGTGAACGTTGCTACCACGTGCGGCAACAGACCACTGGCGTTGACCCCTGTTGGTGGGCCGCGTATCCTCCACAAAGGTTCTGGAATGCGATCCGTCGGCAAATACGCGCCACTCCTTCTATTGTTCGGCGCCCTCACGCTTCACGCGGATGACGCCACTCCCCCTTCCAAAGATGGCAAAGATGCCAAGCCGGCGGCGAGGACGCTGTCAGCCGCGGAGATGAAGGTCGAGGCTTCGCGGATGCAGGAGCAGCTCGATACGGCCTATCAGAACGTGGTTCGACTCCGCGACGGCGTTCGCGGTCAGAAGGACATCATCAAGCTCAACTGCATCAACGATCGCATTGTGCAGATCAAGGCGCAGCTCAACATCGCGGACGCAGCGCGCACCTCGCTTTTTAGCTCCCTCGATCGCAACAGCGACGAACGGCACGCACATTTTCAGTCCCTGAGCGAAGCGGCAGATGGCGTCCGCAAGCTCAAAGAAGAGGCGAACGGCTGCGCAGGTGCGCCCGAGATCGTGAAGCAAGAGGGTGGGGTCGAGGTCTCGCACCCATACATTCCTGATGATCCGACGATCGTCGACCCGTTCGACCCGCAGACCTGGGACCCGAATGAAATCGAGCCGCCGGGCTACGCATCTCCGTTCTTTTGATCGAATGAACTTTGGTGTAACGACTAGCCACTAAGGTTAGCCGATGTCCCGCCTCATCCTGCGCTCACTGCAGGTCGTGCTCGACCTCCTGGTGCTGTCGTTTGCGTTCTGGATGGCGTTTCTGTTCCGGTTCGAGTTCTCGATCCCGGAATCGACGCTGCACCTCCTCCTCGTGAACTGGCCGTACGTCGTGCTGGTGAGTTACGGCGTGCTCGCCTTGTTCGGCATCCCGCGAATGGCATGGCGCTACATGTCGATTCACGACGCCGCCGTTGTTCTACTCGCAATGGGAAGCGCAACCGCAATCGTCGTTGCGGGCCGACTCGTCCTTCCGCTGTTCACGACCAACCAGCTTGTCTTCATCCCGCTGGGAGTGATAGCGATGAACTTCGCGCTCGGCTTTCTCGGCCTTGTCGGAGTTCGCGCGACCTGGCGACTTCGGGGCGAGCTTCGGAATCGCAAACAGCGGCGCTCGGAGGGTGAAAGCGAGGCAGTGTTGCTGGTCGGTGCGGGCGAAGCGGGCGTGCTGGTGGCTCGCGAGATCGCGAATCGTCCCGACCTGCGGCTGGATCCGGTCGGGTTTCTGGACGACGACCTGCGTAAGGTCGGAACTAGCATTGGTGGCCTCCCCGTGCTCGGCGCGACGTCGGAGGTAGGGGCGATCTCCCGTTCTCGCGGCATCAAGCGTGCGTTGATCACCATCGCCAACGCTCCTGGTCAGCAGATCCGTCGCATCACCGAGTTGTGTCGCGACGCCAACGTGGACGCGAAGATCATTCCCGGCATCTACGAAATCGTCGGCAACAAGGTGAACCTCTCGCGAATCCGCGAGGTCGCGATCGAAGATCTCTTGGGGCGCGAACCCATACAGCTGGACGAAGAGATTGTTGGCGCGAGCATTCGTAGCCGTGTCGTGATGATCACCGGCGCAGGAGGAAGCATCGGAGCTGAGCTCTGTCGCCAGGCCTGTCGTTTCGGTCCTGCGCGTGTCGTACTCGTCGAGAGATTCGAGAATGCGTTGTTCGAGATCCATCGAGAGCTCGCATCGGTATTTCCGCACGTCGCGATCGATCCGCGCATCGCAGATGTCACGGATGCTGTGCGAATGGAACAGATCTTCGAATCTACCAAACCCGAGCTCGTGCTTCACGCTGCCGCGCACAAGCACGTGCCGATGATGGAGTGGAACCCCGGAGAGGCCATCAAGAACAACCTCGGCGGGACACGTGTCGTTTCCGATCTTGCCGAGAAGCATCGCACGGAGCGTTTCGTTCTGATCTCCACCGACAAGGCCGTAAACCCCACGTCGATCATGGGCGCGACGAAGCGCTGCGCCGAGATCTATATTCAAGCGCTCTCGCAACGGACGTCGGCGACGCGGTTCGTTATCGTTCGCTTCGGCAACGTCCTCGGCTCCGCTGGAAGCGTCGTTCCGATTTTTCGCCAACAGATCGCACGCGGTGGCCCAGTCACGGTGACGCACGCGGACATGACTCGCTACTTCATGACGATCCCCGAAGCGAGTCAGCTCGTCCTCCAGGCTGGTTCGATGGGCCACGGCGGCGAGATCTTCATTCTGGACATGGGGACGCCAGTCCGAATCCTGGACCTCGCCCGCGACCTCATCACGTTGTCGGGGCTGCGTCCGTCTGACGACATCGAGATCCAGATATCGGGGATTCGGCCGGGGGAGAAGCTTCACGAGGAGCTCACGACCGAAGGCGAAGCCGCCGACAAGACCAAACACCCGAAGATTCTCATCGGAAAGATCCGCCCTCACGAGTGGAACACTGTCGTCGAGAACACCGCGACGCTCATTGGCCTCGCGAATCAGGGCAACGTAGAAGCATTGAGAGCGGCGATCTCGGTACTCGTTCCCGAGTATCGAACGGGACGTTCCACGGCTTCGAATCGCGCGATTGATGTGCCCGCTACGTCGAACTAATCTAGCTAGATCTCGCGCTGCATCGCGCCTGCCCAGCCGCCCGTCGATTCCGAGATCCGCGTCCACCCGAGTTGTTCGTAGAAGCGTATCGCTCGTTCGTTGTCTGGGGCCACGGTGAGCACGATGCGACTGTGCCCGGTACTCTTCGCGCGAGCTTCTGCTTCCATCATCAACGCGCGCCCGGCGCCCGAACCGCGGGCCGTCGGATGGGTGGCGATCGACAGAATGCCAAACGAGGGTGAAGGCGGGGGACCCTGTCGAGGCCGGGCTCGTGAGTAGCGAAGCGTGATTTTGGCGGCGGTGACCAGCCGATCGCGAATCAACGAATCGAGTGCGAGCCACGGCCGCAGCGCGATTCGGCGCGCGAGGTACAACCGATTCTTTCGAAGGAAGCCGTTCATCGCGCCACGGAACACGCCGGCGGCGCAGAACCCCAGAAGATCCTGACCACGCCACGCTCCCATCACCGCAGCATCGTGTGGCCCGTGCATCAGCCAGCGGTAGTAGCGACGCGCCGCCTCGCGACCGAAGCGCGTGATCGTGCTGCGTGGAAACGCGGCCACGTGGATGTCGACAAGGCGATCGAGATGTGCGTCGACGATCGGTGCGATGGACAGATCACCCATGCAACCTCTTCAACGACGCTGCAACGAAGTGGACCTCGTCACGCGTCATTCCGGGATACAACGGTAGGGTGATCAAGCGCGGCCATAACGATGCGGCGACCGGGAAGAGGTCGGCCGTATATCGGTAGGTCTCGCGATAGTAGGGCTGCATGTGTAGAGGCTGCCAATGCACGGAGCAGCTCACTCCGAGCTTCTTGAGGTTCTCGATCAACTGCGCCCGACCGCACGTCCAGATCGACAGATCGAGCTTGACCGAAAACAGGTGCCACGCGTGCCGCCGATTCGGACCCTCGAACGGGAGCTCGAGCCCGGGGATCGACGCCAGCTCCTCGTGGTACATGCGCGCCAGCTCGCAGCGCTGGCGCCACAACTCCTCGGCACGCCGAAGCTGGACCCGACCGATCGCAGAGGCGACATCCGTAAGGTTGTACTTGAACCCCGGGGCGACGATTTCGTAGTACCAGGAGCCCTGTCCGGTGTAGCGCTTCCACGCATCCTTGGACATTCCGTGCAACGACATCACGCGCATCCGATCGGCGACCGCGTCGTCGTCGGTCACGGCCATTCCACCTTCCCCGGTCGTGATGCACTTGTTCGCATAGAACGAGAAGCATGTGATATCGGCAGTGGTTCCGACGGAGCGCCATGGCGACGCCTCGTCACTGCGAACGTACGCGGGGAGCGTGTGTGCGGCATCCTCGACGAGCGCGATGTCGAACCGCGTCGCGATTCGGCGCGCATGATCGACGTCGACCATCTGCCCGCCGAAGTGCATTGTTATCAGGGCGCGGACTCGGCCGTAGGGTGCCGCAAGTCCGGCCACAGGTTCGGCGCGTTCGATCTTCTCGAGCGTCTCCTCGACCTTCGTCAGATCGAGCGACTGGGTGTGCGGATCGCAGTCGACGAACACCGGAGTCGCGTCGAAGTAGCGTACGACCTCGGCGGTAGCAGCAAACGTCATCGTCGGCACGATCACGATCTCTCCTCGACGAAGTCCGATGGCGTCGAGTGCGAGATGAAGAGCGGCAGTGCACGAGTTCAACGCGATGGCGTGTTTGGCTCCGACGTGGCGCGCGAATTCCTCCTCGAATTCTCGAGTGACCTGACCCGTGGTCAACCATCCCGAGCGCATGCACTCGACGACAGCCTGGATCTCCGAATCGCCGATCGCTGGACGAAAGAAGGGAACGTTCATGAAGTGCCTCGCTCGTTGAGCTCCGCGATCAGCCGCTCGGCCCTCGTGATCGTTGCTTCGGGAAGTGTGCGCCGGAGACGAACGACCGCTAGCGCCGTCCTCACGAGGACCCCGAGATCGTAGAGTGTCGATGCTCGTGCGACGCCTTCGAGCGCGAGCTCGAGCTTGATGGGCATCACGACCTCGACATACGCACGATCTCGATCGTGCGCGGTTTCGAGAAGGCGCTCCTCGTCGCGAAACCGAAGCGATGCTTCATCGGTCAGTCCCGGACGAACCGCTAACAACGGGGCCCACTGTGGACGGTAGACCTCGACGTAGCGCGGAACCTCCGGCCTTGGACCGACGAGGCTCATATCGCCGCTAAGGACGTTCCACAGCTGCGGCAACTCGTCCAGCTTGCTCCTTCGAAGCAGGGCACCAACACGTGTGATCCGTGGATCTCCAGCTGCGGTGACCTGCGGGGCGTCACGTGGTTGCTCCATGCGCATGGTGCGAAGCTTCAGCAGCGAGAACGGTCGGCGCTCGCGGCCGATACGCGTCTGTCGAAACAGGACGGGACCGCGCGAGTCCACCTTGATCGCGAGCGCCAAGCCCGCGAGCAGCGGAGCGGATACGAGCAGCCCCATGGAGGCAAACGCTACATCGAGGGCTCGATTCACCGTTTGCCTCGAAGGCTGGAGACGATCAACCGATGTTTTCCACTCACCGTACGAGGAATCGCGGCGACGCGTTGGAGATCGATACGCAACTGGAGTCCGAGGCGTTTGCGTAGCTCTGCGAGCAAGAAGCGCTCGTTTGCCGGCGTGAACGAATCGCTCGCGACGATTCGGAGAGTGATCGCGTCGATAGAGTCCTGAACGATCTGCGACTCGATCAGGTTCGGCACCGACTGGAAGGCGAGGCTCAGCGCTGCGGGCCCGACCTGCGCACCCTCAGGTGTCGATACCATGTCGTCGATCCGTCCGATGATCGCTCCGATCGTTGGTAGCGCGCGGCCGCAACGACACGGCGCGCCGACTGGGTTCGCGAGATCCCCGGTCCGGTACCGGAGCAGCGGCATTGCATCGTTGATGAGACCCGTTGCCACGATCTCGTGACCATCCGGCCCTTCTAGCATCTCGACGACACCAAACTCGGGGCTGACATGCATTCCGCCATGTGCGCACTCGGAGATGAAGCAAACGGGTTCTCCGAGGGAGTAGCCGTTGTAGACCTTGCAATGAAACGCGTGCTCGAGGTCGGCGCGTTGCGCATCGAACAGCGTCTCGGAGCTCACGAGGATCGCCGCGGGACGAATTCGATGAGTGATGCCAGATTCGTTGATGAAGCGCGCGATTCGATGGACGGCAGACGCGTACGCGACGATCACGCGTGGCGCAAAGTCCTCGACACGCTCGAGGATCGACGGAATTGTCGTGTCCGATAGATGGTACGCGGACACGTACAGCTGATTGAAGGCGAGGTTCGTTCGCCAGTACGGAGGCCCGGCCTGCGTCATCGGGACGATAGGCTTGCCGTTGATGCTCACCATGCGATCGCCGAGCTCGACACCGGCCCATCGGCGGAAGCGCGTCTCGTAGGTCGCGTAGTTGAACTGGATTGCGTCAGGAGTGACCCAATACGAAACAGGACGTCCCGTTGTCCCTCCGGTCGTTTGAGCGACGGCGCGGATACGGAGTCTATCGGGACGCAGCCTCGCTGCATGCTCCTGGACGGTTTCCTTGGTCGTGTAGGGGAGATGCCGGAGGTCCGTGCTGCCTCGAATATCCTCGGGATCGATTCGCGCGGAAGCAAACAGCTCTCGGTAGTAGGGGACCTCGCGCGCTGCGAACGTAACCATCCGGCGCACGGCTCGGTCCTGGAGCTCTTGTAGCGCGTCGGCATCGAACCACTGTTGTCGATCGAGCTCTGCGACGAACGCGTCGTAGCGTCCGCGATGTCGCAAGAGTTGCTGCTGCAGCCCGTACCCCGTCGCCATCACGTTCTGGATAACGATAGGACTGCGCGCGTAGATGCGATCTAGCAGACTAGGCATGGTGAACAGCTCGGCGCAGCGTATCTCGCCACTGACGCAATACGGTCGTCCACGCGTGCCGTTGCACGGTCTCGTGCGCGTTCGTCACCAGCCGTTCAGCGGTCTCGGGAGAGACCAACAGCTGTTCGACGGCGTTTGCCATCGCAGTGGAATCCCGCGGAGGGACGAGAAGTGCGTCGTGGTTGTCGCGCACGAGGTACGGGATCCCGCCGACAGAGGTGCTCACGATCGGTAGTCCGACCGCCATTGCCTCTAACAACGACACCGGCGTGTTGTCGACATCGGTCGTGTTGATCAAGATGTCGTTCTCGTCGAGCCAGCGCGGAACCTCGGCGTGCGCCACGCGGCCCACGAGATGAACGCGGTCAGAGATTCCCAGGTCGCGGGCGCGACGCTCGACAGCGTCACGTGATCCGTCTCCTTTGTCAGGTCCCAGCATGTGGAGAGAGAGCTGCGAGAATCGCGGGACGAGTCTCGCGACCACGTCGACGGCGAGCACGGGATTGTACGTCGCGTGAAGGGCACGGACCCAAACAAGTCGTTGACCGGCTCGTCGCTTGCGTCGAAACGAGAAAGCGCCCAGGTCGATCGCGTTGGGCACGACGGCGATCTCGCGACAATAGGGCGCCATGTGCTCCTGCATGTAGCGAGACGGGGCGGTGACCTGCGCGGCGCCCCCGAGCAGATGGCGCACACGTCGCGGGAATCGTTCGCCGAATCGTGGAAGCCGACCTCCGTGCAACGTGAGGACAAACGGCTTGCGCAGCCTGCGCAGAAGTTGCGTGACAGCCTCCGCCCACAGGAACGCGGCGCCGGAGAACACATCGATGATTGCGACGTCGTAGTCACGACGACGCTCCCACGTCGTGCGCACCATATCGACGAAGCGCGAGCCGCGGGCGAGGTGTTCCGATGCGGTGATCATCGTGAAGCCGTCGCTTTTCAGCTTTGCCGAAAGCTCCTCGCAGTATCCTGGGTTTCCGCTCTTCGACAGGAAGTTGCCGATGTAGAGCACACCGGGCGAGCTCATGACTGCCGCGCGCGTTCGAGAAGACGCGGATCGATGCGTGATGTGTTTGCGATCGCGCAAGCGATGCCCACCACGACTGCGGGTGCAGCGATTCGCATGGCGTTGATCAGCATGAAAAGCGCGACCCACGTCAGTAGTGCAACCACGACCGCTCGAGTACGAATCGATCTGGTGTCACGGACGAGGCGAAGCGCCAGCACGAGCAGGAGAACGATGGCGATTAGACCGGGTATGCCGTGCTCCGCGAGCATCCGGGTGTACTCGGTGTGAGCTGCACTCGTGACCGCGAAGTCTCCGAAGTCGCGCCGCAGCTCACTCGCAGCACCCGGACCGACACCCAGAGCCGGGTTGTCGAAGAACACACGCATGTCGAGAGCGGCGATTACGTCGCGATTGCTGGAATCGAAGCTGGAGTATCGCTCCACCAGCTTTCCGCCGGTGAATTCGTCGAGTCGAGGCACGACGATCCAGGTTCCGACGGCGAACAGCGTCGCACCAAGTACCACCAGGGTTACACGAGTGCGCGGTTCGCGAACCAAGTAGAGGATCGCCATGAACGCCGATGCCGACGCGATGACGATTCCACCTCGCGAAAACGTGAGCGCCGACTGTGCAGCCAGGAGCACCGCGATGATCAGCAACGTGGCGCGTGAGCGAAACGCACCGCGATACTCGAGAAGGACGAGTAGGACGAAGACAAGTCCGAGCCCGAGCACGGACGCTACCTGGTTCGGCCCGAATCCCCCGCTCGTCGTCGAGTTCGAATCGCCGACGAACTGGAGATCGGTTGCTGTCGTGGTCGATACGTAGGCAAGCGTCGCGATTCCGAGGACCGGTCCGAGGAATGCAAAGAAGGCGTTGCGAAGCTGTACAGCAGTGAGCCGGACGTTTGAGAACACCATCACGCACAGGGCGAGCGCCAATGGCCCCGAGAGGTTGAAGCTGATCTGCTGCCGAGCTCGGTCGAGGTCGAAGGCGAGAAGCGTCAAGAGTGCGGACGGAACGAGCAGAGCGAAGTAGGTCAGTGCGAGGACGCGGTTTCGTGACGCCCGTGTGCGTAGCAGCGCGACTAGGAGCGTCGCGACGACCGCGTATTTTCCGAACTCCCAGAACACGCCGGTGCGCGTCATGCGCCAGAGGACCTCAGCGCCTGCGATGTACATGGCGACGTACGCGGTCTGATAGAGCGGACGTGTCGAGGCGACGTAGATGCCGACCACCACGCTAGCCAACGCGTGGACGAGCCCAAGCAAGGGGACACTGCGCATCGCAAATGCGAGCACCGCGTGACCCAGGAAGAACCCGAGCACGGGAGCCAACGAGCGCACGTTCACCTCACGTAGACGTGAACGAAGCTTGGAGGGTAGGAACCCGCGCATGAGGCTCAGTAGTTAGTGAACAACTCGAGGGCGGTGTTCATCGAGTGGCGGCAGATCTAGCACGACGGAATCGTTGACAAAAGCGCAACCAACCGTAGGATTCCGCGGATGCTCGAGAAGGCCATCCGTCGCGTCGCGAGCCGCCTCGGCTACGAGGTGCGGCGGCGCGAGCCTCCGAAGCCACCACCCGATCTCGAACCAGGGTTTCTGAGCCTCTACGAGACCTGCAAGCCATACACGCGCACGTCGATCGAACGCATGTATTCGCTCCATCACGCGACGCAGTACATCGCCCGCCGAAAGATCCCCGGAGCGATCGTCGAGTGCGGTGTGTGGCGGGGCGGAAGCACGATGATCGCTGCGATGACGCTCGCGTCCGCACAGGACACGGGGCGCGAGATCTGGCTCTACGACACCTACGAAGGCATGTCGGAGCCCACCGAACACGATCGCGACTGGCGTGGACTCGCGGCGTCAGAGCTGATGCGTCGCGGCGAGGCGAACAAGGAGAGCTCGGTGTGGTGCCTCGCGCCGCTCGACGACGTGCAGGCGAACATGCGCCGTACTGGGTATCCCATGGAGTGTGTGAAGTTCGTGAAGGGAATGGTCGAGCAGACGATCCCGAAGGAAGCGCCAGCGCAGATTGCATTACTCCGTCTCGATACCGACTTCTACGACTCGACCAAGCACGAGCTGGAGCACCTCTATCCGAGGCTCTCGCCGGGTGGCGTGTTGATCATCGACGATTACGGTCACTGGGCCGGGGCGCGCAAAGCCGTCGACGAGTTTTTCGCGCGGATCGACGCGCCGCTACTCCAGCGGATCGACTACACGGGCCGGATCGCGATCGTCACGAGGTAGGCCGAGCGAGTCGCGCCACGATCAGGTGACCCTGTGGACGCGGACACCAGTATTGCTCGCCCTTCACGATGTACGGCCAGACGGCGCGCTTCAGGCGCGTTCCGCGCGGCGGGATGTTCTTGAAGAACGCGAGCGCATAGTACAGGCGTGTCGCAATGCCGAAGTAGTCGTGCTTCTCGACGATCTCGAGTCCACCGACTTGCACGAGATGATGCAGGCGCTCCGCGGTAACGCCTGTCCGTGAGAGCCACGACTCGTACGCAGCTGTCATGTCGACGAACGGGAGTTTCAGCCTGGCGTCCGGAACCGTCATGATGAGGACACCGTCCGGTCGAAGTACGCGTCCGATCTCGCGAAAGATTTTCTCCTCGGACTCGACGGGGACACTCGGGAGAAGGTCACAACAGACGATGACATCGAAGCTCCGGTCGGCCGCAGGCACCGACTCGGCAGGGGCAACGATCCCGTTGATCCCCTTCGCGCGTGCTCGGCGAATACCTTCCTCGTCCAAGTCGACCAACATCACGTTGGCGCCGCGAGAAGCGAGGTCAGCGGTGACAGCACCGTCGTATCCACCGAGATCGAGGACATCCGAGGCCACCCCCGCGTGTTTGTCCAGCAGGGGGTGCACGAGGAGGTTTCGCATGATGCTGCCTGGTCGCATGTGTCCTCGCGCACGAGTATTACCCTACCGACGAGCCACTGTAGCGAGGAGCGAGTACGATGCGACCTCGTTACCGCGTGGAGGCACCTTCTCTCACGACCACAACTGCCCGGAGCGGGATTTACATCCTTATCCGGCGGATCCTGGCCAATGGCATTCGGGTCGTCGCGATCGGTATCCTCGCACGCGAGCTCACGGCCTCCGAGTTTGGCGTCGTCGCGATCTCCGTCGTTGCGGTGAATCTGCTTACCGTCTTCGGCAGCGGCGGCATCATCACGTACATCGTCTGCGACCGCGAACCCGACTGGGAGACGCGCGTCAATCCTGCGTTCTGGCTGAACATGACGCTCGCAACGGCCGGATGCGCGATCACGATCATCTCGCTACCGCTGATCACGTGGTTCTTCCCACAGGAACACGTGGCCGAGGTCATCCTGATCTGCCTCGCGACCTATCTCATCGAGCAAGCGAAGATGGCACCCGAGGCTCTACTGCAGCGGCGTCTTGCGTTTCGCGTTCTCGCGATTCGCGACACCGGTCGCGACTTCTCGTCGGCGACGCTGCAGGTGGTGTTCGCGCTTGCCGGGTTCGGGGTGTGGTCGCTCGTACTTCCCAATCTGATCATCGCGCCGTTAACGGTTCTGTTCACGGCACGAGCAGCGAAGTTCGTGCCGCGCCGCGAGCTCGGACGGGCCTCGTGGCCACGCATCTTCGGCTTCACGAAGAGCGTGATGGGTGAACAGATCCTCAGCTACGTCGGCAACGAAGTCGACACGGCGGTCGTGGGGCGCACGCTCGGAAGCGCGACCGTCGGTGTCTACAATCTGGCCTATCAGCTCGCGAATCTCATCGGGCGCACGCTGAGCGCCGTCCTCAACCTCGTCACCACGCCCGCACTTGCCGCTGCGTTCGAGAGGAAGACGGGACTCGGCGCGCCGTACCGCAAGATGATGCGTGTCCTGTCGCTGATGACGACACCGCTCTTGCTCGGCATGTTCGTCCTCGCGAACGAGCTCGTTGCCGTGATCTACGGCCCGAAATGGGAGGACGCGGTCCCGCTGCTGCGCATCTTTATCGTGTTCAGCCTCGTTCGCTCCGTGACGTCACCTTCAGGTGCGATCTTCAACGTCGTCGGTCGTCCCGCGCTGAGCATGCACATCGTGGTGTGGTTCCTCGCGCTGTACATCCCGGCGTTGGTCGTCACCGCGTACTACGGCGACGTCATCGACATCGCGCTCTGCGTCGCGTTCGCCCGAATCGTGGTCGGATTCGTCTCGCTCTACATCTCGCTCCATCTGATCGGCGAGAGCAAGTGGCGCGTGACCGAGGAGCTCGCGCGCCCGTTCTTTGCGGGCGCGGTAATGACCGCAGTTGCGTGGTTCGCGAACGACGCGTTCGTGTCCATGGAGTGGCCCATTGCAGCACGCCTCGTCGTCGTCTCGGTTCTCGGAGGCGTCGTCTACCTCGCTGCGATCCTCGTCGTTGCACGACGCGCGCTCGACGAGACGATCTCGCTCGTCAAGGACCTTCTACGACGCAAGCGCCGCCGCGCGGGAGCCAGCGCCTGATGTGCGGTCTCACCGGCGTATTTGCATTTGCTCCCACGAGCAAAGACGAGCTGGAGCGACCGATGCGGGCCGCGCTCGATCTCATGATGCGACGCGGCCCCGACGACGAGGGAATCTGGTCCGACGGTACTCGGTGCACGCTCGGGTTTCGCCGCCTGTCGATCCTCGATCTATCTCCATCAGGTCATCAGCCGATGACGACGCGCGAGGGCAGACACGTTCTCGTGTTCAACGGCGAGATCTACAACTTTCGCGAGCTACGCAGAGAGCTAGCTGGCTACGGCGACCAGCCGCGATCATCGGGAGACGCAGAGGTGCTCCTGCTGGCGCTGCGTCGATGGGGCAGTGGTGCGCTCGCGAAGCTCGACGGGATGTTCGCCTTGGCTTTCTACGACATCGACGCGAAGGAGCTGCTCCTCGCGCGTGACCACGCGGGCATCAAGCCACTGTACGTCGGCACAGACAAGCGCGGCGTAGTGTTCGGCTCGCGATACGATCAGGTGCTGCGCCATCCATGGCTGCGCGCGACCACCCCAGACGAGGCAATGGTCGCGAGCTATCTTCGCCTCGGCTTTCTCGCCGGCAACCGAGGGCTTCATCGCGGCATCGGTCAGCTCTCCGCGGGCGAGTGGCGGCGGTACGATCAGGACGGGTTCGAGACCTCGGGACGGTTCTTCGAGGTGTCCCGGTATCGCGAGCCCACACTACGAGGAGCGGAAGCGATCGAGGCGTTGGATGCCGCGATCTCGCTCTCCGTCGAGCGGCACCTCATCTCCGACGTTCCAGTGGGCGTGCTGCTGTCCGGCGGTGTGGACTCACCGCTGGTAGCGGCCGAGGCGATGCGAAAGGCCAACGGTACGCTCAAGGCATTCACGATCGCCGTGGACGATCCGGAGATGGACGAGTCCGACGACGCGCGTCGGTTCGCGGAAGAGATCGGTGTGGAGCACATCGTGGAGCGCATCGCCGCAAACGAGGCGGTCGCACTCGTAGATGACGTAGTGAGCGCGTGTAGCGAACCAACCGCCGACTACTCGGTGTTTCCGACGCTGCTCGTGAGTCGACTCGCCCGCAGACATGTGAAGGTCGTGCTCTCGGGCGATGGAGGCGACGAACTCTACTGGGGATATCCGAGCAGATTCGCGAGCGCGATCGAGCAGGCACGCTACTTCGCTTGGCCGCGCGTCGCACGGTGGGCGGCGATCGGGGTGCGCAAGGTCAGCAAGGCCAACGGCCCGACGCGAGACGTTCTCGACTACTCGACGATCGGGCGCCTCTATCAGCGCAAACACACACTGCTTGCAGAGGATGATCTGCGTGCATTGTTTCCTACGCTTCCCGACGAAACCCTCGACGAGTTCGTCTTCGCCGGGACAGATCGCGATACGGTCGCACAGTGGGTTCGGTGGAACGAGCTCACGATTCATCTCGATCGCGTTCTCGCCAAGGTCGATCGCGCGAGCATGTTCCATTCCCTCGAGGTGCGTGTACCGCTGCTCGCGAAGAACGTGATCGAAACTGCATTGCGCACGGACTGGCGAACTTGTCTCGACGTGCGTACGCGCGTCGGCAAGCTACCGCTTCGCCAGGTGCTGTCCCGTAGGCTGCGACACCAGCGTCGAGACAAGAAGGGGTTCACGATCCCGATTTCGACCTGGCTCGCCGGTCCACTTCGCGATCTCGTTCACGACTCCCTCGAGGGGCGAAAAGAGATGCTCGGCGTTCCACTCGATCGTGGCGCGTTGACACGGCTCCTCCGACAGTCCGATGAGGGAGATCGTACGAAGGCGTGGGGGGTCTGGTTGCTACTCTCGCTTTCACTGTGGGACCAGCGGGTCTCGAGAATGACCTCGTGAGGATCGGCCTCGTCGTAAATCGGTTTCCGGTGCTCTCGGAGACGTTCATCGACGGCCACGCAGCCGGACTTCAGGCCGCAGATCTGGACGTGACGGTCGTGGCCGCGCGGCCAGGTGCGGACGAGGCGGTGTCTCCGCGGTTCACGGGACCGGTGCGTCGCATCGTGTTGTCGCCGACGTTGCCGAGCACGGCGCGCGAGCTCGCTTCGCACTTTGCTCGACGCGGTGGCCGAGACCGCGAGATGTGGAGCCGAGCGGTGTCGCGGTACGGACGGTCCCGGCGCGCGGTTCGCGCGTGGCTGATCGCACTAGCGCTCGCGGACTTCGATGTCCTCCACATCGAGTACAGCGGCGTGGGTGTCAGCTACATCGATGCGCTTCGGCTACTCTCGCCCGAGACGAAGCTCGTGGTCAGCTGCCGCGGAACCGCGGAGCGGATCACTCCGCGCATCGACCCTCGTCGCGCAGAGGAGCTACGCGAGCTGTTCTCCATCGTGGATCGCGTACATTGCGTGACAGCTGACATGGCTCGCGTATGCTCGGAGTACGGTCTGGATCGGGCGAAGGTGTTCGTCAACCACGCAGCCGTCGACGCGACGATGTTCGCGCGACCATCACCATACGTCGCACGCGAACGCGGCCCGTTCTCGCTGCTAACCACCGGACGTCTACAGTGGGCCAAGGGCGTCGAGTACGCCGTACTGGCCGTCGCGGAGCTCGTCGAACGCGGCTGGGATGTCTACTACGATCTCGTCGGTGGCGGTCCCGAGGAGGACCGTCTCAAGTTCGCAGCACACGATCTGAAGATCTCGTCACGCGTGCGGTTTCACGGTGCGTCGTCCCGCGATGCCGTGCGAGCCGCCTTGTCCACGGCCGACGTCTACGTGTCTCCGAGCGTGAGCGAGGGCGTCAGCAACGCCGCTCTCGAGGCGATGGCAATGGGGGTTCCGATCGTCTCCACGGATGTCGGTGGGATGTCCGAAGCGATTCGTGATGGCATCGATGGAGTCCTCGCCCCATCTCGACATCCTGCGTCGATCGCGAACGCCATCGAGGGGTTGCTGCGTGATCCCGTCCGTCGTGTCGCTCTCTCTGCCGCTGCCCGGACCCGCGTTCTCGACGCATTCTCACCCCGACGACAAATCTCGAACTTCATCGAGGAGTATCGTGTGCTCGTGAAGGGACCCCGATGATCACGCGCAAGCAGATCGCATCGTTCGCTGCGCGCGTGCAGCGACGTGTCGAACGCACCGTGTTCCCACTCGGCAGTGGCGTCGAGTGCCCGTACTGCGGGTGGACCGGCTGGCGCTTCCTGTCCGCCGGCCTCTATCGAGCATCGAATCGCTTGTGTCCGCAGTGCTCGTCGCTCGAGCGCTACCGCATGCTGCCGTTGGTGCTTTCGCGCGAGCTGGATGGCAAGCGAGATGTTCGCATCCTCGAGCTCGCACCGAAGCCCTGCTTCGCCGATTGGTGTCGCAAGCAACCGGGGTGGCGGTACACCAGCAGTGATCTCGCATCGCCGCTCGCGATGGTGCTTGGCGATCTGCGAAGGATGCCATTCGCATCGGGTGCCTTCGACGCGATCGTGTGCTTTCACGTGATGGAGCACATTCACGAGGATGGCCCCTCGTTCGCAGAGATCGGCCGGATGCTGGCTCCGGATGGCCTCGCGGTGATCTGCGTCCCGTTGCGAAGCGGTCCCACCCTCGAAGGTGCTCCGCCCAAAGACTGGGAACGTCTATACGGTCAGGACGATCATGTCCGGTACTACGGCGATGACATCGTCGATCGCATGCAGCGCGCCGGCCTCGTCGTGAAGCGCGTCGACACACACGCATATTTCTCAGCGCGCGAGCTCGATCGCTATGCGCTTCGCGGTGACGATCGGTACCTGTTCTTCGTGCGCAGAGGTCCCTCGTGATCGATCTGCTCCTCCTCGGCAACGATGCCGGACCGCGCTGGACACACGGACGAGTGATCCATGGCGGCGCAACTGTCGCGACGATGGTCGACGCCTTGGCTACATGGCTCGCGACAAATCCGGCCGAGGCGCTCCTCGCGTGGGACCTACGACTTCCGTTGCCCGATGTCTCCATGCTCGAGGCGTTGCTCGCGCGACGCGGAGACGCTTGGCATGCCGGTCTCCTCCTCGGGACGCAAGGGCAGCCCGGGCTGCTCGACTTCGTGGCTCCTACCTGGATGCTCAACTGCGATCCAGATCCAGACCGCGAGGCAACTTCGTGGCGTGTGACGTTTGCGGCGTGCCTCGTGCGTACCGATGTGTTTCGCCAGCTAGGCCTTCCTCGGGGCGAGTTCGAGTCGGTGCCGGGCGCCGTATACGAATGGGCTCATCGCGTCATCAAGCGTGGTGCGCTCGTGCGTCACGTCCCGGGGCTTGTCGATCCGAGATCGATCGCGAGCCACAACTGGGCCGCCATCAACACGCCGAGCATTGGCGACGAGGTGCGACTCGTCGCGAACCGGTACGGTCACTTCTGGGCCCGATGGGCAATCGGGCGCGCGGCGATCACCCGGTATGCTTCTCCGGCGGATCTGCTGCGCGCCTACAACAAGGTGGCGCGGCGCCGCCCGTACGACGAGCCGGCTCCCTATCGAGCAGCGCGTAGATTCGGCGAGTCCGACCTCGAAGCAGCGCGCGTGACGGTGTTGATCCCGACGCTCGAGCGCTATCCCTATCTTCGTGTCGTACTCGACAACTTGCGAGCGCAGACCGTGCGCCCCCACGAGATCGTCATCATCGATCAGACTGCGCGAGAGAAGCGCGACCTCGCGATCGCGAATGACTTCGCCGATCTTCCGCTACGCCTCATGTACCAGGACGAGCCGGGACAGTGCGCCTCGCGTAACGCCGGGCTAGCGGCCTCGTCGGGCGACTTCATCCTGTTCATCGACGACGACGACGAGCTAGGACCGACGTTGATCGAGGAGCATCTTCGCAACATCGCTCGATTCGACGCGGACGTGTCGTCGGGCGTCGCACAGGAGGTGGGAACGAGTGCTCTCGCCCCCGACGATCGATTCGTTCGCGCGAGCGACGTGTTCCCGACAAACAACACGCTGATTCGTCGCGAGGTGCTCTTGCGCTCGGGGCTGTTCGATCTCGCATTCAATCGCGCACCGCGCGCGGACGGCGAGCTTGGAATGCGCGTGTACCTGAGCGGCTGTTTCATGGTTCTCGATCAGGGCATTGCGGTGATGCATCACCACGCCGCAGAGGGAGGGCTGCGTGCACATCGAGCGCGTGTCATCACGTATCGAGCGAGTCGCGAGCAGCTGACAAAGCGCCACCTGATGCACACCTCCGAGATCTATCTCGCATCGCGGTACTTCTCGCATCGACAGGTTCGCGAGGTGATGTGGCTCCGTACGGTCGGAACGCTCAGTGGGCGCGGAAGTGGATTTCGTCGGCTCGCGAAAGCACTCGTCGGCAGCGCGATGCTACCGGACACGATCGCGAAGACACTCGAGCGTCGTCGCATGGCCGACGAGTGGTTGACTCGATTCCCTCAGATCGCGCGCCTCGAGTCCTGAGCCCGATGCACATCCTGCACGTGATCGACGGCCTGGGACTTGGTGGAGCCGAGCGCATGCTCGTGTCGCTTGCGAATCGAGCTGCCGTCGATGGGCATCGTGTCTCGGTGTGCGTCACACGTGGCGACACGACGCTCGCCAATGAGCTCGCCACGTCGATCGCGTTGATCCGTCTCGGCCGGACGCGCCGCTGGGAGCTCGAACCGATGCGCCGGCTGGCGAAGGTGGTTCGCGAGACCGGCGTCGACGTGATTCATTGTCACGGTCGCTCGTCGTTCAGCCTCGTGGCAGTGCTCGTGGCCTCGCGGCGTGTGGTCGTCCCCGTGCTGCTGCAGGACCATCTTGGAGTGGAGCTACATCCTCGCATACCGAGGTGGTTTCGCTTCGCGCGCTACTTCCTGGATGTCTACGTGGGGCTGTACGCGCAGCACGAGACATGGGCTCGACGAGCAGGAATTCGGACGGACCGGATCCACGTCATTCCGAATGCACTGGACCTTCGCACGATCGATCCCGCCGTCGAACAACTGCCGCAGGCGCCCGGCTGTGCACGACTCGTCGCGGTGGGAGGACTTCGTCCCGAGAAGGGCCTCGACGTGTTGTTCGAGGCGATCGCCCAGCTCGAGAGACCCGTGCGCTTGTTCGTGATCGGTGGTGACATCGATCGCGCGTACGCCCAGATGCTGCGCGATCGGGCGGCGTGCTCCGACCTGTCGAGTCGCATCGTGTTCCTCGGCACTCGACGTGATGCGCTCGCGCTCGCCCGCTCCGCGGATCTCGCGGTTCACGCTGCGAGGTCCGAGTCAGGCCCACTCGTCCTCCTCGAATACGCAGCACGAGAGGTCCCGTTCGTCGCGACCAGCGTCGGCGGAATCGCGACCGGATTGCAGGCCGCTGGCATCGGACGGTTTGTGGCACCGGAACGCCCAGTGGCGCTCGCGTCACAAATCGACGCGGCGCTCGCACTTTCGGCCGAACAACGCCGCGCCGAGGCGCGCGCCTGGCGCGATGCCGCGATCGCACTTTACGATCTGACGATCGTGATGCCGCGGTGGTACTCGCTGTACGAGCAGCTCGCGAGGGCACGATGAGGCTCGTCGTCCTCTCCAACATGGCGCATTACCGTCGGTCGGACGGAATCATCGTCGGGCACGGTGCGACTTCGCGCGAGCTGAGCGCGGTCGCTGCGCTATTCGACGAGGTTCGACACGTCGCATGTCTCCACGACGAGCCGGCACCGGCGAGCGCACTGCCGTACTCCGCCGACAACATCGAGCTCGTCGCAGTGCGGCCAACCGGTGGGCCCGGGGTACGCGACAAGCTATCGATCCTTTCGGCGATGCCGGAGTACGTGCGCGTCATGCGACGCGAGCTGGCATCTGCCGATGCGGTTCACGTTCGCGCGCCCGCGAACATCAGCCTCGCGGCGATCCTCTTGCTCCAGACTCGCGCGACCCCGCGCCGGCGATGGGTGAAGTATGCGGGAAGCTGGTCGTCGCACGCCGACGAGCCGTGGTCGTACACGCTGCAGCGAAAGCTTCTCGCACGCACGGGACATGGCGCGCGCGTGACCGTGAACGGCGACTCGGGTGGATACGCTCATGTTGTCTCGGTTCCCAATCCATCGCTGTCGGACGCCGAGCTTCGTCGGGGCGCCGATTCGGCACTGGCGAAGGCGCTTGCGAGCCCAGTGCGTCTCCTCTTCGTCGGGCATTTTGGAGCAGCCAAACACCCCGAGGTTACGATCGACGTCGTCGCCGCGCTGCGGTCGTTGCGTGTGGAAGCGCAGCTCGACCTCGTCGGCGAGGGCGACGCCGACGCGTTGCATGAACGAGCGAACCAGCTCGGCCTCGCGAACCACGTGACGATCCATGGTGCGCTGCCGCGACCGAAGATCGACGATCTCTACCGCGTTGCCCACTTCGTCGTGCTGCCGAGCCGGACCGAGGGATGGCCCAAGGTGCTCGGTGAGGGAATGGCATTCGGTGCCGTTCCACTCGCGAGTGGCGTCGGTAGCATTCCGTTGTACTTGCGCGAGGCGACGACCGGACAGGTGTTCTCGGTGCCGCCGGATCCCGATGCGTACGCCCGCGCGATCGCAGCGTATGTCGCCGATCCGGACCGATGGAAACGCGACAGCGCTCACGCAGTCGCCGGCGCTGCAACGTTCGGCTACTCGCGCTACGTGAACACGATCCGCGCCTTGCTCGACGTATAGGCAAGTCGCGCGAGGCTCGACGGATCGCGTCGAGTGAATAGGTAGTTCGCCTCGCGATACGTTGGATCGCCGACGATGCGATCCTTCTCGACGAGTCCCTCGCGTGTCACGTGATATGCCCGGTAGCCGAGCTCGCGCACGATCGCGTCGAGGGCGGCTTCGGTACGGCCGTGCAGCACCTCGCACAGGATATCCGGATGATCGCGCCGCAGGCTGTTCTCTAGGCCACGCAACACTGCCGGTTCCGTCGACTCCGTGTCGATCTTGATCAGGTCGATTCGTGCGACTCCGAGCTCGGCGAGGAGTGCGTCGCCGGTGCGGACGGAGACCGTCTGCTCGCTGCGTTGTGAACGAAACGCGCTGTCGAGCGAGCTCGTACCGCCGCTCTCGCCGGCGACGTAGAGCGTTGCCTGTCTGTCGGAGTCGCCGAGGGCGATCGAGCGAAGATCGATTCGACGACCGAGCTCCGGGTTGTGGGCGAAGTTGCGTGAGCTCGTCTCGATCGCGGTCGTCGCCGGCTCGAACGCGAGGATCCGTGCGCGAGGATTGGCGGCGGCGGCAAGCAGACTGTAGAGCCCGTCGGCCGCGCCGATGTCGAGGATCGTGGTGGCGTCGCGTGCGAGTGCCCGAAACAGAGTTGTCGACTCGATCTCGTAGTTGCCGAGCCAGTAGAGATAGTTCGCCGTCCCCTCGTGAAGCAGCGACAACGACACTCCATCATCCGTGGTGTATTCGAACGTGGCATCACTACCGAACCGTGCACGCTTGGCCACCTTGCGATGGACGAGCGCTTGCCAGTGCGGTGGTACGCGTGGGTGTTGGAGGAACCAGCGAAGTGCGTCCCGTACGCCCGGCGCGGCAAGGGCCAAGCGGATCGCGCGTTTGGCTCGATACGTCGCCGACATGGACGATGTCTTATCACCGCTACCGCAGCCTCGGCAGAATTGCGTTATAGGAACGTCGTGGCCGAAGGCATCCTCGCATTGCGCATCGACGACATCGGTGCGAGCAGCAAGGAACACCTCTACTATACGAAGCGCTGGTACTCGAACTGGGGTGTGTTGCGCGATCGCCGACTGTTCGGCAAATGGGCGCCTTATCGCGAGATGACAGCCGCCGATTGGGACGAGGCGTTCCGGATCCTCGTGCGTTTCCGCTCGAGAATCACGATCGGGATCACGGCGGCATGGGTGGAGGATGACGGTTCGCTGATCCCGTTTCCGGAGAAGTTCCCGCGCGAGGCCGCCGCGATCGGCGAAGGCCTCGCCAAAGGTCTCGTCGAGGTCGCGAACCACGGGCTGACGCATTGCGTGTTACGCGATGGCCGGTATCGACGTCGTCGCGGCTTCGGTACGAACCGCTTCTTCCATCGCGAATTCTGGGACTGGGTCGACGCCGGGACGCAGTTCGATCAGCTGCGTCGCGCGCAGGAGATCCTGACGGGCTACTTCAAGACGCCCATCACGACGCTCGTTCCGCCGGGAAACGTGTACTCGGCGCAGACGCTAGATGCGTGTGTCCAGCTCGGCATTCGTACGGTGAACTGCGAGCGCCCGAAGATCTACGGTGGAGCGTCCCCCCGCGTGATCGGCGACGACAACGTGCTGCCGTTCCACGATCGCGAGCTCGTGTTATTCGGGACCCGCTGGCTCGAAGACAAGCTTCGTGCGCTACCCCGTGCGCCGAGCTTGTTCGTCCGCGATCTCTAGTCGCTGCTGCTTGCCCTTCCCACGCACCGTGTATCTCTGCTCGCAGTGCTTGCAGGCGAGCTTCTTCTTGTCCTTCTTCGGGAGGGACATGCCGCACTTGCACATCCATCCGATCCGCTTTGCCGGAACCCCAGCAACGATCGCGAACGGAGTGACATCACTCGTGACGACCGCTCCGGCCGCGACGAACGAGTACTCGCCGATGGTGTAGCCACACACGATGGTGGCGTTCGCGCCGATGCTAGCGCCCTTGCCGACCTCCGTGCGCCGGTACTCGTCCTTTCGCACCACGAACGCGCGCGGGTTGATCACGTTCGTGAACACAGCGGACGGTCCGACGAACACGTCGTCCCCGAGGATCACCTCGTCATAGACCGAGACATTGTTCTGGATCTTGCAGCGATCACCGATGGACGCCTTCGCCCCGACGAAGACGTTCTGACCGAGCGAACACTTCTCGCCGATCTTGGCTCCGGACATCACGTGAGAGAAGTGCCAGACCTTGGTGCCGGTGCCGATCGTCGCCGGGACATCTACCAGCGCCGTCGAATGTGCCCACCAGGTTGTTGCAGCTGATTCTTGCTTGGTCATATGGCCTCACGAGGAGCTCGGCGAGAAGCGGGGAGCGCGGGATTCGCGGTCGTTCCACTTGTCGCGAAACTGAATCAGGCCGCGCAGAAAGCCCGCACCATACCCAACGTGCAGGATCGCGAAGGCGGCCGGAAGATATGGAAGCACGTCGACTCGTTTGCTTCGCGCGGCGATCGACAGGGACATCGCGACGGTGGCGCTTCCATAGGCGATGGCGATCGCAGCCAGGGCCGGAGGAAAGAGCGCGCTCGCACCGAGGCTGCTCACGAACGCCGGTGGAACGAAGTGGCGTGCGCGCATTTGCGCTGGATGCTTTTGCATCACTCGCACCTTCCAACGACCGTAGTCGAAGTACTGTTTCCACAACGAGCGGAGGGTTGCGCGGTTTCGGTACACGCTACGAATCGACGGATTGCAGACGATCGTTCCGCCCTGCTCGAGCAACCGATAGCTAAGCTCGTCGTCTTGATTCCTCACCATCTCGGCATCGAAGCCGCCGATACGCTCGTAGAGATCTCGTCGGCACACTCCCATGAAGACGGTATCGACAACACTTTCCTCGGTCGCGTAGCGAAACGTCGCGCCGCCCACGCCGAACTTCGTGCTCATCGCGAGTGCGATCGCTTCGCCGACCACCGTCTCGCTCTCTGCGCGTGCGGGTCCACCGACGAGATCTGCGCCAGTGCGGTAAAGAGTCTCGACGGCGCTCGAGACGTAGTCATTCGCGAGCTCGCTATGTCCACTCACGATGCCCACGAGGGCTCCCTTCGCGCGCTCGATACCGAGATTCCACGCGATCGACTGAATGATGCCGGGGTTGTCTACGAGCGCAAACAATGGCCGTCCGGCGATTCGCTCGCCGACGATCTCGCGCGTGCGGTCCGTGGAACGCCCATCCATGAACAGCACCTCGAGTCGATCACGAGGATAGTCCTGCGCGAGTAGCGACTCGACGCACCGCGCGACATGTCTCTCCTCGTTGCGCATTGCAACGATCAAGGTGACAAGCGGCGTCGTGGACGTCATTCGAGCGGCAGCTGAACGGGGTGGCCCTGCGTGACGAGAGAGCGCTGTGCGGCCTGAAGAACACGCAGTACGCGTAGCGCGCTGTTTCCGTCGGTGATCGGCGCCTGGCGTGTACGGATCGCATCGAGAAAAGCATTGCACTCTAGTTTGAGAGGCTCGTCGTTCGCGTACGGAATTGGAGTTCCTTCTCCGCGGATCGGTACCGGCTCGCCGTCCTTCACATCGACGTGCTGGTCATGCAATACGAGCTCGCGTTTGACATCGTCGAACGTCGCCATCCTCTTCGAGCCAACGACGACGAGCTTCTGCTCCTTGAACGGATTCAGCCACGACACGAAGACGTGAGCGGCAACGCCGTTGTCGAACAGTAGCTGCGTGACGGTGACATCCGCGATGTTCGGTTGGACATAGGCACCTCCGGTCGCGATGACCTGAAACGGCAACGCACCGACCAACCGCAGGATCACTGCGATGTCATGGGGGGCGAACGACCACAGGATGTTCTCCTCGCGCCGAACTTTGCCGAGGTTCGTGCGATTCGAGTAGAGGTAGCGAACGCGTCCTAGCTGATCCGTCGCGATGAGCTCCTGCAGCTTCCGGATCGCCGGGTGGTACTCGAGGATGTGGCCCACCATGAGGATGCGCTCGTTCGCGCGAGCGAGGTCGTGCACCTGCCGGGCATCCTCGAACCGGAGCGCGAGCGGCTTCTCGCACAGGACATCCTTGCCGGCACGCAACGCCTGTAGTGAGAGCGTGGCGTGTGTCTCGGCCGGGGTCGCGATGACAATGCCCACAATCGTCGGATCGGCGAAGCACCGTCCGAAGTCCTCGACGACAGGCACATCGGGCGCGATCTTGTGGGCCGTCTCGCGACCCTGCGCCGACGTGTCGGCAACCATCGCGAGTGCGCCCAGTGAGTGAAAGTTGCGGACGAGGTTCTTGCCCCAGTAGCCGCAGCCGAGCACCGCAATTTTGGTCGCGTTCGTCATCGCCTCACGTGGTCGCGTAGAACTTCGCGACGTGGTCGACCACGTACTGCTGCTGTTCTTCGCTGAGTTCCGGGTAGATCGGGAGAGAGAGCACTTCGGCAGCAGCCCGCTCGCTGTGAGGGAACGCGCCGCGCGCGTAGCCCAGATCCTGGAAGCACGGCTGAAGATGGAAGGGCACGGGGTAGTAGATCTCGGTGCCGATTCCTGCCTTCGTCAGGAACTCGCGAAGTGCATCGCGCCGCGGTGCCCGGAGCGTGAACTGGTTGTAGATGTGCCCGGGTGCGTCGCTCGGAAGCACGACCTCGTCGGGCAGCTTCGTTGCGGCGAACATCGCGCGATAGCGATTTGCGTTGGCGCGACGGGCATCGGTCCAGGCTGCGAGGTGCGGTAGCTTGACGGACAACACCGCGGCCTGGAGTGCATCGAGCCGGAAGTTCCCACCGATCGCCTGGTGGTAGTACTTGGGCCGGCCTCCGTGCGTGCGCAGCAGCACGATGCGATCTGCGAACGCAGCGTCATCGGTGTACACCGCGCCGGCGTCGCCAAACGCACCGAGATTCTTGGACGGGAAGAACGACAAGCACCCGGCGATACCACCGAGCTTTGCCGCGCCGATCGATTGCGCGGCATCCTCGATGACCGGCACCGAGGCCTGCGGCAGCACGGCCGGGCGGCCGAACAGATGCACCGGAACCAGTGCCTTCGTCGACGAATCGACCGCGGCGGCCGCAGCGTCGGGATCGAGATTGAACGTTGCGGGATCGATATCCACGAGACGCAGCTTCGCGCCCAGTCGAACGATCACGCCCGCGGTCGCGAAGAAGGAGAACGGAGTCGTGACGACGTTGTCGCCGGGCCCGACACCGAGCCCCATCAGCGCGACAAGGAGCGCGTCCGTACCAGACGAAACGCCGATTGCATGCTTCGCTCCGACGATCTTCGCGATGTCAGCTTCGAGGCGTTCGACATCGGGTCCGAGGATGAAGCGCCCGGTGTCGATGACGCGGCCGATCGCCTCCATGAGCTGGGGGCGAAGTGGGTGATTCTGGGCCGCGAGATCGAGGAGGGGGACCGATGTGATGGGCATCGAAGGGTGCCTATACCGCAGCTATCGCGCACTTAGCAACGTGCGCTAGTGTTAGTCGACGGCAGGCGAATCGATGTTCACGAGACCGATCATTCCCTTCGTCACGAGCCTCGCCTTCGCGGGTTGTGGAGCGTGCGGCCACAAGTCCGAGCCCGTGCGCGACATCACGCCAGTGGCAGCGATCGCGTCGAAGAGTGCATCCCTACAAGCAGTTCGAACGTGGGCTACAGCTCTCGCACCGAACGGTCGCGGCGGCTGGAACTTCATCACGCAGACGTACGAGCTCGACAGCACGCATCCTACCGAGTTCGTGGTGGTCGACCTCGAGACCGGGAAGCAGACCATTACCGAGGGCCCGTCGGGCATCTACACGAACAGCAACTACCAATTCGACGAGGCGCTCCGCGCCGGCAACGGGCGGATCTTCTTCCCGGCGCGCGATGGCTACCTCGCGTACTACGAGCCTGCGACCGAGCGAGTGGAGATTCTCGGCCGCGTGATCGAATCGAGCGAAGACACACTGATCTATCGAATGGTGTTTGGCCCCGATGGAAAGCTCTATGGCGGCACCCAAAGCAACAGCCTGCCGAGTGTGTTTAAGCTCGATCCCGAAACGCTCGAGGTGCGGCACCTGGGGCGCGTCGGGACGCCGCGCGGGTCGTACAGCTATGCGTATTACCTCGCCGTGGACCCCCCGTGGCTGTACATCGTCGTCGGCGAGTCTCCGTGGGAGCTGGTCGCCTTGAACATGCAGACACTGGAGAGCCGCGTGCTCGCGACACGCGACGCGAACGGGTTCATGCAGTTCGACATCGGGTCGACCATCCTCGTCAAGTTGATCGCGGACAGGCGAGCACCACAACGACGCGTCGACATCATGGCGTGTGTCGACGGTGCACTCGTTCCTCGTGATTCGAAGAGTGTTCGAAAGCGCGAGGTGAAGCCACGCTCGGGCCAACTCTCCGACGTGCCGGAGCTCGATCTGTCGAACGTGAAGCCAGGCGACAACAAGGTCGGGCGCATCCGGTGGCGCGCGCGGGGGCGAGACTGGAAGCAGGCCGAGTTCAGCATCAACTACACCTCTCCGATCGATGTGGAGTCCCTCGTCGCGCTACCGAACAAGCAGCTCCTCGGGAACGCGCGGCAGTATCACGGGTTCTTCCAGTACGACCCGTCGAGCCAGAGCCTCCATCGACTCGGCCCCCTCGGAGTCAGCGGTGGCCCACGGATCGCACTTGGCGACACGGTGTATCTCGCTGGCTATCCCAACAGTGTCCTCTATGCATACGACCCGCGGCAAACATGGAAAGCGGACGTGAACCCCAGGCTCGTCGGTCGATTCGAAGCGACCGGCGCCCACTACCCGTATTTCTTTGCAGCGTCCAAGAAGCGACTCTACGTCGTCGGACGACGCGAGCGAACGGGTGTGGGGAGCGGCATCGGATACTACGACCTCGACGCGAAGCGGTTCGGGGGGCATCACGACCGGCTCGAGGACTTCGATCCGAGCGGGCTGGTGATCGCTGGCGACCGCATCGTGTTCTCGGGGCGCTTGCGCGGTGCCGCGAAGGAAGCGCTGCTCGTCGTGTACGACGGAGACCTCCGCGAGGTCGCGCGGCACGTGGTGTATCCGAATATCACGGACACGGGACAGGTGTTCTCGGCTCCCGACGCACGCAACGTGGTCATTGGACTCTCTCCAAGCGAACGAGCGATCTATCGCTACGACGTGGGCAAGGGCGTGCTGCTGTCGTGGCGTCCCCTCGACAGCGACGTCGGTCCTGCAACGCAGCGTCCGTCGGATGGCTCGATCTGGGCAGTCGTTGGTCGCGACCTGATTCGCTACGACGCGCGGTCCCTCGATCCCACGGTCGTCGAGAACCTCGCCGAAACGCCGAACGGCGCCGCGACCATCGCCTGGAGCGGAGACCAGCTGTACTGGGCTACCGGCAACCAGATTCGATTGATCGCGACGCCGTGACGGCGACGTTACGCAGGCGTTAGCGAGCGAAGACCGTGTACGTGCCGCGCGAGCTCGAGGTCGTGTAGACGATGATCTGCGAGATCGCCTGGCCGTAGCCGCCGACGTGCATGATGTCCGAGTTGCCACGCAGGCGCTCACCGATCTCGATCACCTTCGTCGAACCGTCCATGAACCGGACGGCGACCTTCACGATGGAGGGTGCACCCGTGTTCGATTGGAGGGCGAGCTCGCGGAACGGACGCTCGATGGTGATGAACTGGTGGCCCGGGATTGCAGAGTCACGGACACCCACGTTCGTCCAACTGCCAACCGTCTCCGGAATCTTGTGCGGCGAGGACGAGGCGTACGCACCACACACCGAGTCGAGCTCGACCGTCGGATCCCAGTTGTGGCAGTTCCACGTCGGGCCCGTCAGCGCGGGAAGCGGCTCCGGCCGGTAGTAATCGACCTGGTTCACGCGAGTGCGGAAGTCGATCCTGCGCTGCGCGAAGCGGTTCGACGTACGGTGGTCACGAATGACCGGCCGCGAGTAGTTGCTCGAGTAACCGGCGTCCCACGTCACCTGGGCGCGCGCCGAGAACGACACATCAGCGAGAGCCACCGACGAAGAACCCAGAACAAACGCGGTGATGAGGAAAGCCTTGGTCTTCATGTTCAATCTCCTTGCGAACCGGAGATAGTGCAGCTCGAAGGCCAAGGCTCAACCACCTGGAATTAATACAAAATGGTTCCAGATCGGCTGCGTGCTCCGCAGGCTTCTGCGGAATTCGCAGGCCGAAACCAGCAAAGACTCGGGAGTGCCCCGAGCCTTTGCCTCCATCCCTTGCCAGCTACTGCACTGTGAACGCCGCCGACTCTCCAAGCTTCACGTAGGTGTCGTTTTGAAACGCGCGCGCGACATACGAGCCGGTGGTGAGCGGGCCCTCGAATGCGAACGACCCGGTCATGGCGCCGCCCGTGTAGACCCAACGCGTAACCGTTGTGTCCGGCGACCCCGCGGGTGCGATCGCAATCCAGTCGTTAGCGTTGCCGGGCAGACCGTTCCACATCACGCTGATGTATTCGCCCAGCGCATACATCATCTTGTCCGTGGAGATCGTGGACGGGGCAGGCGCAGTCACGGTGAACACGGCACTCTCGCCGAGCATCGTGTACGAGTTGTCGAGGAACGCACGTGCGACGTAGTTGCCTGGAGTCGATAGACCAAACGCGAACGACGTCGATCCGTTCGTGGCACCACCCGTGTAGACCCAGTTGATCACCGTCGACGGCGTCGAGCCCGAGGGAGCGAGCGCGATCCAGTCCTGCGCGTTGCCGGGCAGGTTCTGCCAGCTGACTCCGATCGGCGAGTTCGTGGTGTACGTGTTGGAGTTCGTGACGACCGCAGCGCCGATCGGGAACGGTGCACTCTCACCGACGAGGGTGAACGTGTCGTTGAGGTACGCACGCGCGACATAGACACCTGCAGGGAATCCCGTCGGCAGCAGACCGTCGGCGAACGTCACGCTGCCACTCATCCCGCCGTTCGTGTATTGCCAGTCGGCTTGGTCGTCGACCGGGAAGCCCTGTGGCGCGATCGCGATCCAGTCCGTCACGCTTCCCGGCAAGCCCGTCCAGCTCACCGTGATCGGATCGGTCATCGCGTACGCGGCCTGGTTCAGTGTGAGAACCGCCGTTACGCCACCGGGGTCGGTGACCGAGAACGGATCACTCTCACCCATCAACGTGTACGTGCCTGCATCGAAGGCGCGGGCGACGAAATTACCACCCGTCGACGGACCCTCGAGCATGACCATGCCTGACGTCCCACCGCCGGTGCTTGTCCACCGCGTGACGGTACTCAGCGACGAACCGGATGGCGCGATCGCGATCCAGTCGCTCGCGTTCCCGTTCAGTCCTGCGTAGGTGATGGTGATGGGGTCGGCGAAGAAGTACGTCGATGCATTGGTCGTAATCGTCGCGGGCCCGATCGCGGCCGAAGAGAGCTCGCTCTCCGAAGGTGCCGTTACACATGCGCTGAGTGCGAGACCGATGAGTGCGAGGTTGCTGAGCTTCCGCATGATTCCCCTATCCGTTCGCCAATCGAGTGGCCCTTCGTTTTCGCATAGGACCTCGAGAGAGACAACGGGTCTGACGTCCGCGAACTGTGGGTGATGACAGCGTGATTCGCATGAACGCTTGCAGCGCGATCAGCAACGCCCGAAACGACGGAAGGCCGGCATCGCCGGCCTCCGCTACAGATGTGAGAAAGGTTACTGCGAAACGGTGAACGCGTTGCTTTCAGCGAGCTTCGTGTAGGAGTCGTTCAGGAAGCCACGAACGACGTAGTTACCCGCCGTGCCCACACCGCCGGTGAAGGACACCGAGCCGGACGCTGCACCGCCCGTGTACGCCCACCGCGTCACCGTCGAATCGCTCGACCCCTCCGGCGCGATCGCGACCCAGTCCAGCGCGTTGCCGGGGAACGAAGACCAGCTGACGACGATGTCCTGGCCCACGGTGTAGCTGGACGCGTCGCTGCCGACCGTTGCCGTACCACCCGCACCGACGGAGAAGGGAGCGCTCTCGCCGAGGAGGCTATAGGAATTGTCGAGGAACGCGCGAGCGACGTAGTTGCCTGCACCCCCGAGCCCCGCGAACTGATGACTACCGCTGGCCGACGGCGCGTACACCCACGCGATGATCGTATCGTAGCTCGAGCCTTCGGGGGCGATCGCGACCCAGTCGGTCGCGTTGCCCGGCAGGTTGTTCCAGCTCACGACGATCGGAACGTTCAACGCATACGTCGACGCATCGGTCGTGATCTCGAGGCCCACTGTGAACACAGCGCTTTCTGCGAGGACGACGTACGAGTCATTCGGAAACGCGCGCGCGACATAGGCTCCACCACCGGCGGGTGCGGACATGACGACCGAGCCGCTCGCAGCGCCACCGGTATACGCCCAGCGCGCCACCGTCGAAGCGGGCGAGCCTTGCGGCGCGATCGCGACCCAGTCGGTCGCGCCCCCCGGAAGCCCAGCCCAGGAGACAGTCACCGGTGCGCCTGCTGCGTACGCCGGCGAATCGGCTCCGACCGTCGCGCTGCCACCCGAACCAGCTACCGTGAACGAGCTGCTCTGGGCGAGCAACGTGTACGTGTTGTCGAGGAACGCGCGAACGACGAAGGTCCCGCCCGTGGCAAACCCCGCGAACTGGTGGCTGCCGCTCGCGGTGCCGCCCGTGTACACGTAGGTCGTCACGGTCGAGAGCTCCGAGCCGTCGGGCGCAATCGCGATCCAGTCATTCGCGTTGCCCGGCGTGCCACTCCACGACACCGTGATCGGTTGCGTCAAGGCATAGGTCGCGGCGCTTGGTTCGACGGTGACGCTCGAGGCGACGATGGAGAACGGCTGGCTCTCGAAGATCAGCTCGTACGAGTCGACGGCAAAGGCGCGCGCGACATAGTCGCCAACACCAAGGCCTGCGAACGAGTGCGTTCCCGTCGCAGCACCCGCGTACGTCCACATCGAAACGGTGGTCATTTCGGAGCTCACGGGAGCGACCGCGATCCAGTCGCTCGGGTCCCCGGGAAGCCCAACCCATGAAATGTCGACGGGCTGCCCAGAGCCATAGGACGACTGTCCGCTGGAGACCGATGGGCCCCCATGGGCAATGGATACGATTTCAGGTGGTGCCGCATCGGCGAAGCACCCTGCCACCAACATCAAACCAAGCACGATCCTACGCATCTCTTCCTCCGTCGACGATTTGTCGCGTTCTCACACGCATCGCGGACGCAGCAACGTCGTCCGAGATACGTGTCGGGTAGCTCCACTCACATCGAGTAGCTAGTCCGACCGCTTTCGGAGAACGTAGAGGCTCAGCCCTCCGGTGCTTCTTGCGCCTCGGGCGTTCCGTAATACGAGTAGTAGTAGCCACTACGATTGTCGGGCTCGATCGCATTGACGATCACGCCGAAGATCGTGCCGCCTACCCCACGAAGGTGCCGTGCGGAGCGCTTGATGTCCTCGCGCAGGGTCTTGTCGGCGCGAACCACGAGGATCGAACCATCGACCAGCTTGGAGAGAACCACGGCATCCGTGACCTGAAGGGGCGGCGAGTCGAGAATGATCCGGTCGTACCGTCGCGCGAGCTCGGCTAGCACCGCCTCGAACCGCTTGCTCATCAAGAGCTCTGCCGGATTGGGCGGCAGGGGACCGCATGGAAGCACAAACAAGTTCGGGATGTCGGTCGTCTTGATGACGGCGTCGAAATCGAGATCACCCACGATGAGGTTCGAGAGTCCTGTTTGCCGTGGAACGCCGAGCGACGAGTGCAGGCGAGGTCGTCGCATATCCGTATCGATGAGTAGGACGCGCTGGCCGCTCTGGGCCATCGTGGTCCCGAGATAGATCACGGTGGTCGTCTTACCTTCCTGTGGATTCGCGCTCGAAACGACCAGCGTCTTCACCGTGCGATCCGCAGCGGAGAACATGATGTTGGTACGCAACGACCGGCAGCACTCGGCGACACGCGACGTCGGGTGTTGGTGGACGTACAGATCGCGCGCCCGCTCATCGGTCTTGGGTAAAACGGATTCCTCGAGCATCGGAATGATGCCCAGCACGGGGGCCCCGGCGGCTTGCTGCGCGTCGGCGGTCGTCTTGATGGAGCGGTCGAGGAATACGATGAGCCCGACGAGTCCGAGGCCAAGGAGCAACGACAGCATGGCAGCCACGATCAGGTTCTTGCGCAGACTCGGTGCGACTGCCACCGTCGGCACGAGCGCGAGATCGAGGGGACGCACGTTCGTGTCGATGTTGCGGTTCATGCGATCGGTGAGCTCGCTCGTCGACAACCGACCGCGAAGAATATTGTACCGATCTTCCTCGCTCTTCCTTTTCCGGACGAGCTCGTTGTACGCGACGATCTTCGGACCGAGCGCGAGTGCTTCTTTGGTGGCTCGCTCGACCTCGCTCTTCAGTGCAGCTTCCGTCGCGATGACCGCGCGCAGTTGTTCCTCGAAGCCGTTCAACATTCGCTTGGCTTCGGTCTGTAGCGCATCCGTGAGATCGTCGATCTTCGCCTTCTGCATCTGGTACTGCGGGTTCTTCGGTCCGATCGCTTTCTCCATCTCGATGAACTTGTTGCGCTCGGAGTAATACTGGGCGCGGAGCGCATCGAAGGAGGTGCTATCGCCCATCAACAGAATCGGCGACTGGAGTACATCGACGACCGATGCTTTGCGCATGCGGTCGAGGCGCGCTGCGAGCTCGAGCCGGCGGGCATGGGTTTCGTTGAGCTTCGCCGTGTACGCCGTGATACTCGACGAGACCATGTTCTGGCGCTCCTCGATCGTCACTGCGAGGAGGTCGTTGTCCTTCTGGAACCGATACAGCGCGCTCTCCGCGTCGCGAAGCTTGGTCTCGGCATCGTCGAACTCGGTGGACAGGGCGCCGGAGGCTTTCTTTGTATCGGTCGAGAGCAGTCCCTTTGCGTATTCCTCGTAGGTCACGATGTGAGCGTTCGCGACGTCTGCAGCGAGCACCGGATCGGCGCTGCGAACCACTACGTACATGATCCGATCCTGGTCCGGATATCGAATGCTCAAGAGGGAGCGTAGCCGCTGGGTTGCGAGCTCGAGGATCTGGTCGAGCTTGCGTGTCGAACGTTCGGCTTCGGAGACGATCCGGAGGTGAAGCCTGTGCTGCTCCACCGTCTGACGGATGAGCCGATAGCTACCCAGGACCTGTCGCTGTTGCTTGTAGTACTCGGACGTGGCGCCCACCGTCGCGTGAACCATGTCCTGGCCCTGTCCGAGCAGGTCTGGCAGACGCGGCTCGATCTGCACCGATGCTTGCGCTTGGTAGATCTTCGGCTGTCGGTTCGTGTAGACGACCGCTGCGACGACCGCGAGACCGACGATCGCGAGCACCGCCCAGAAATACTTGCGGAGTGCTTCGAGGTAGCGTCGCAGATCGACGCCGAGGACCTCTTCCTCGTTGTCGACTGGTTCGCGTTGTTCCATGGGCTTGGCCGGTTAGTCGCCGGCCGAACCGTGTGGGTTCACCGGGAGCGACCTTGTAGCCGACAATCCCAGGTCACCTCAAGCTTCGAGTCGCCCGAGGGAAACCTTACGGAATGATTCCGTTTACGTTGAACACCGAACTCTCCCCGAGCCGCACATAAAGGTCGTTCAGGAAGGCGCGGGCGACGTAATTGCCAGGGGTGCTGATTCCCTCGAACGCGTAGCTGCCATTTGCCTGGCCGCCCGTGTAGACCCACCGGATCACCGACGTGTCCGGCGATCCTGCCGGGGCGATCGAGATCCAGTCGTTGTTGTTGCCGGGCAGATTCGTCCAGCTCACCGTGATTGTCTGGCCGAGGTTGTACGTGCCCTGATCCGTCGTGACCGTGATGTTTGGTGCGGTCCCCGTCACTGTGAACGGCGCGCTCTCTCCCGAGACGACATACGAGTTCGGGGCAAATGTACGGGCGACGTACGTCCCCGCGCTCGCTACACCCTGGCTGAACACGACACTGCCGTCGACCGCACCACCCGTATACATCCACGATGTGAAGACCGTCGGCGCCGAGCCTGCGGGCGCGAGGGCGACCCAGTCATCTGGCCCACCTGGAAGGTGCGTCCAGTTGACCGTGACCGGTGCAAAGATCGAATACGAGCTCGCGTCGGTGGTGACGAGTGAGCCGACGAGGAACTGCACACTGGTCCCCGCGCGCGTATAGGTGTCGTTCAGGTATGCCCGTGCTTCGTAGTATCCGCCGGGGCGTCCCGACGGAGCGACGCCCCACCGGAAGTTGAGACTTCCTGCTTGAACACCCGCGGTGTAGAGCCACGCCACTTCACCTGTCGTGTCGTCGGGACCTCCGACCGGCGAGATCGCGACCCAATCGAGCTGGTTGCCGGGAAACCCGGCGAACGTGACGAGGATGTCGTCGGTGATCGCGTAGTCCGGCTGATCGACCGAGAGAGTCACCGGCGTGTCGCCGGGATTCGCGACCGTGAACGGATCGCTCTCTCCCATCAAGGTGTACGAGTTTGCGTCGAACGCTCGGGCGACGTACGAGCCACCGGTCGTTGGACCCTCGAGCGTGATCGAACCAGCAGCACCGCCCCCCGTGTATCGCCACCGGGTGACCGTCTCGAGCGGCGAGCCGGTCGGCGCGATCGAGATCCAGTCGGTCGGATCGCCGTTCAAACCTGCGAACGACACTTGGATCGGATCAGCCCAATCGTATGCAGCGGCATCGGTGGTGATGGTTGCAGGACCGATCGCTGCTTGCGTCGTGTCCGACGTTTCTGGCAGCGAGTCGACGCACCCGACCGCCACAACTGCCACCAGAATCGAGAGCAACTTTTTCACGATTTTGCCTCCCTGCGTCGAGGACGCAGCTCCCCTTTGTCGCATGACCGACTTAGTTGCTCAATTGCATTCTAGCGTTCGAGCAATGTGAAAATTATCGAATCGTCGTCGGGGCGGCGACGGGGGCCACTACTACCTCATCGTTACCCGTGTCGTGGACAACAATCGCTCCTGCGCCGATCCGGACGTTGTCTCCGATCGAAATCGGCCCGAGGATGCAGGCGTTTGCGCCGAGCAGGACGTTGTCGCCGATCTTGATGTCTCCATGCTCGAGCGGCCTCCGTCCCCCCACACAGTTTCCTCCAACAAGGACCAGATCTCGACCAGCGACGGTCTTGCCGGAGATCACGACCCCTAGCGAAGGATGGAGCACGCGCAATCCGCCGTCGATGTCTGCGAGATAGTTGATCTCGCAGTTCCCCATCCATGGTTGTGCTGCATATCGCAAAGGTGCGATCGCGACACGTAACGCAGGCCAGCCACGTCCGAGCGTGAGGTACGCGGTACGGCTCAGCCGATACGACGCGATCGCCCAGAACCCCTGCGTGAACCACACCCCGCCCCAACGCCACCACTTGCCCTGGTTGAGGCGCTGCGTTTCATAGGAAAGGTGGTGGAGTTGACGGGCCGCGGCAGCGAGTCGATCTCGGAGCCGCATCATCGCTAGAGCGCGACGCGCATACCGGCGAGAACCTCGTGACGGACGAAGCTCGGATCATCGACCATCACGTTGCCGCTGCCCGTGTAGCGATAGTCCGTCTCGACGAGGGTCAGTCGGTAGTTTAGCGTTGCAGCGATCCAGTTGCGGAAGTTGTAGCTGGCACCCGCGATGACCGAGACGATCACGTCGTCACGCGTCGGTGCGCCCATCACGAGGTCGATGCCGTCGTACTTTCGAAAGTGAACCTCGGGTTGCACCATCACGACGATCGGCATGAAGATCTGGCGGGCCCACAGCCGGATGATGTGATCGCGGTAGTAGTTCGCGTTGATCGAGTCCTGGTACGCGAGGCTGTACAGGAGTCCAACGCGACCCAGCGGTGAGTAGCGGTACGCGACCTGCGCGTTGATGACCGGTGCAGAGTAACTCGGCCCATCATAGAAGCCGTTCGTGTATCCGGCCTCTAGGTTGATGGTGGTCTTCAACGAGAGCAGCGATGCGAAGCCCACCTTCGCGACCAGTGGAAACGACGACGTCTTCATGGCCGCCGCGCTGCCCAGGCCGGTGATGTAGCCCTGCGAAACATCGAGGTAGAGCTGCGAACGTGGGAAGAACTGCCAGCCAACGCGAAGCCCGACGCGATGGTCGATCCGGTTGGCGAACTTCTGTTCGTCCTTTTCAAAGATGTCGATCAAGTTGCTGTAGTACAGCGAGCCGACGATCGTTCCTCCGCCGGGGCGGACGTTCAGACCGAGCTGAAGTTTGTTGATGTCGCGGTTCGTGTTCGCGTCGGTCTCGAAGTTTGCCGCGCGGATCAGTCGAACGAAGTCATCGTCAAAGGAGAACTGTACCTTCCCCTTCGGGTTGACGATGCCATGAAGCGACGCGCCGAGTCCGAGGCCGCCGGTGCTCGATGCTGCGTCGTTACCAGACAGAACGGCGTCATACGACGCGCGCAGGTCAGCTCGATACGCGAGCCCACCGCCTCGAGTTTCGGTCATCGTCTCGTCGGTCTCGGCATTCGGAGTCATCCGGGCCTTGTTGAGCGAGCCGGTTCCGATCTGCGCGATGATTCGAAGGATGCCCGCGGCTGTGCCGGCGGTTTCCTCATAGAAGACGTTCGAGACGACCCCCGTCTCGACGCCGAACACTGGATGTAGCGTGGTGCTCTCGCCGACCTTGATCCCCGGGCCCTCGACCACCGAGATCGGCGCAACGGCTGACTCGGGATCGAACGTCTGGATCAGCGCCTCGTTCGCTCGCTCCTCACCCGTGTCCGCTGACGCGACGCCACTCAACGTGAGTAACAGGCCAGCAACCAGTAGACGAGTCATTCGTAGATTCCCTAGAGCCTTGAAAGGGTTTGGATAATACGCGTGGGGGGGGCGCGTCAACGGAAACAACCACACTTAGTGCCACCACGACCGTGAGCGTTCAGATGTGGCGCGGGAGTGATCAAGTTCCCGGTGTACTGATCGCAAGCGCAGTCACGATCCCGTCGATCTGTGTGGAGCCCACCATGCTCAACGTTCCCCCGTCCACACGCCACAGTCGCACCTCGGAGCCACTGCCGCTGTTGTGTGCAGTGGCAACTGCAAACCCATCGCTGGACGACGTGATCGCGGTCGCACGATCTGGAATGGTCGGACCGTTCGTGAACGTCGGTGAGCCTGCGAGAAGGTCCAACAAGACCAGCTGTGGTGGAGAGACACGAACGGCAGCAGCACGATCGCCGGCAAGGGGCGTCGCAACGTCGATCATTCCAACATCGCCGACGGTTCCTTCAAACGTGACAGGCGATCGGGAGTATCGGCGAATGTCCCCTTGATCACGACAAAGCTCGAGCACCTTGTCACCTGTCGCGAGAAGCCGAACGGGCGCCATGCAGCCGAGCGCTTGATCGCGCATCACCGGAAAGTCGAGCGTCGCGTTCGCGAGTACATATTCGTCGACGAGGCCGGCCGTGCTGGCGGTGTAGAGGCGACGTGCTGTCGCATCGAGAACGATCGGACCGCTATTCGACGTTGCGTTGGCCATCGCGGTGATCGTCGCAGTCCCGTCGACTGCCGTGGTGAACCGGTAGACGCCGATCGCCGCGGCTCCATCACCCGTGAAGAAGCCGATCCTCGACGTCGAGTCATACGTGATCTGTTGGATCTCGCGAATCCCGCCGAGGGTCGTGCTGGTCGACGTGATCGTCGTGCACGTTCGGGTGAACGAATGGAAATTCGACTCGACCCCGTACACGACTGGCGCGGACGGATTGGGAATTAGATCCCGGCTCGCGAAGAGCGTCGATGCTTTGCCCGCGCAGGGAGCCGTGAACGCCATCCCATCGAATGGGAGGATTTCGACGGAAGCGACACCAATGCGCGACACGCCAACGATCACCCAGCGCGGAATCGGAGGTGCGGAATCGATCGTGTCGCGGACGTCTCCGTCCATGATGTCGCCGTCTCCCGGCGTCGTGCGTACGGAGAATCCACACGCACTCCACACCACGAGTGCGATCAAACCGCCAAGCCTCGAGCCAACTCGCAGCACGCGGTTCGACGCTACCACGGCCGCGAGCCACGATCGGGCTAGAGTTGGCGCCATGCGCGTACTGGTGACCGGAGCCGCAGGATTTATCGGTTCACACACCGTCGAGCGGCTGGTCGCGGCGGGACACGCAGTCGTGGGTCTCGACGCCTTCGACAGTTATCTGTATCCCGCCTCCATCAAGCGCGCGACGGCGTCGGCGATCACGCACGCTGCATTTCGACTCGTCGAGGGTGACATCTGTGACGCGGCTACGATCGCGAGCGTCCTTACAGAGGATGTCGACGTTGTTTGCCACCTCGCCGCGTTGGCTGGAGTTCGCCCGTCTCTTGAAGATCCGCAACGCTATCTGCGGACGAACATCGTCGGCACGGGTGTCATCCTCGAGAGAATGCGAGCGCTCGGCAAGAAACGCCTCGTGTTCGCGTCGTCGAGCAGCGTTTACGGGAAGCGTCCTGCGACGAGTGACGCGTTTCGTGAGGACGACCCGTGTCTCTCGCCAGCGTCACCGTATGCAGCGACGAAGCGAATGAACGAGCTGCAGCTCTCCGCGTATCGAGACCTATGGGGTCTCGGCGTGTTCGCGCTTCGCTTCTTCACCGTGTACGGCCCGCGCCAGCGGACCGACATGGCGATCGCGAGGTTCCTCGCCGCCGTGAGCGCAGGGACACCGATCACGATGTTCGGCGACGGAACGACGCGGCGTGACTACACCTTCATCGATGACATCGTAGCCGGCGTTGTCGCCGCGATCGAACGCATCGTGCCCGGTGCGTTCCAGCTGATCAACCTCGGCAACACGCAGACGATCGCGTTGCGAGAGCTAATCACGGTGATCGAACGTGTCGTCGGCCGGAGCGCGATCATCGAGTCCGTTCCCGAGCAGCCGGGCGATGTCCCACTGACCTTTGCGAACATCGATCGCGCGCGTTCGCTGCTCGACTACCAACCGACGACGCGAATCGAGGAGGGCGTCTCTCGACAATGGAGCTACATGGGACAGGTCGGACTGTGAGTAGCGCGGGCAATCATGGGGGGCACATCGGGTCGAGGTTCTGTACGGCGCTTGGTGTCCGATCGCGCTCGAACGTTCAAGACACTAGAGGCGGCCGCGACCGATGCCGTAATACGAGAAGCCGTTGTCGTGCGCGTCGACGCCGTTCCAGACGTTGCGGCCGTCGAACAGCGCTAACGTGCGCATCGTCTTCTTCAGGCGGTCGAGGTCCGGATCCCGAAGCTCGTGCCACTCGGTGATGAGCACGAGCGCGTCGGCATTCGCCGCGGCAGAATACGCATCCTTCGCGAGCTCGATCTGCGCACCGCTCGCTGCGACGTTCGGCATCGCGGCAGGGTCGTAGCCGACGACGGTGGCACCCGCAGCGCGCAACTGCTCGACGAGCACGAGCGCCGGAGACTCGCGAATGTCGTCGGTCTCGGGCTTGAACGCGAGGCCCCAGATCGCGATGCGCTTGCCGGCGAGGTTCCCGCCGAAGTGCGCGATGACGCGCTCGCCGACGAGACGCTTCTGGCGCTCGTTCGCGCGCTCGGCCGCGTCGATGACGCTGACCGGAACGTCGACGGAGCGCGCGGTGTGGATCAACGCGCGCAGGTCCTTCGGGAAGCACGAGCCGCCGAAGCCGGCACCCGCGAACAAGAACTTCGGCCCGATGCGCGGGTCGGAGCCGATGCCCTTGCGCACGTGCTCGATGTCCGCGCCGACGACCTCGCACAGCCGCGCGAGCTCGTTCATGAACGAGATGCGAACGGCGAGCATGCAGTTCGCGGCGTACTTCGTCAGCTCGGCGGACTTGATGTCCATCACCTGGATGCGATCGTTGGTTCGGAGCACGCCGCGGTAGAGCTCACGCAACAGCTCGATCGCCTTCGGGTCGTCTGCACCGACGACGACACGCGCGGGCTTGAGGAAGTCGTTGACCGCATCGCCCTCCTTGAGAAACTCGGGGTTCGACGCGACGGCGAACGGGTGCTTCGCGGTGGAGGCGACGGCGGCGCGCACCTTCTCGGCGGTGCCGACGGGCACGGTGGATTTGGTGACGACGACGCAGAAGCCGGTCATGGCCGCGCCGATCTGCTTCGCGGCCTCGACCACGTAGGAGAGGTCGGCGCTCCCGTCGTCGGCGCTCGGTGTCCCGACCGCGATGAATGCGATCTCGGCGCCGGCAACCGCGTCCGCGGTGGACGTCGTGAAGTGCAGGCGCCCGAGCTTGGTGTTGCGCTTGATCAGATCGTGCAGGCCCGGCTCGTAGAACGGGACCTCGCCCTGGCGAAGAGTGGCAACGCGATTCGGGTCGATATCGACGCAGGTGACATCGTGACCGAAGTCGGAAAAGCCCGTACCCGTGACGAGCCCGACGTAGCCCGTGCCGACGACAGCGATTTTCATGGCGGCCCTATAGCATGGAGGGCGCGGCGATCGGGAATGCACATCCGGGCACCTCTGGTACAACGAGATATGCGCTGGGCGATGCTGGTCGTGGCGGTCCTTGCGGGGTGCGGTGCATACAAGGTCGCGTCCTCACCGTCGCAGGCCCGCGCGGCCGGGCTCGATGAAGACACGACGTCGAGGACCGAGGTCGGTTGCGTGCAGGTCGGTGTGGATCGCCGTGCCGACCGGGAGATCGGACCGGTCGTGCGCTTCTCGGTCGAGAACCACTGCACACGCCCCGTCGCCGTCGACCTCGCCTGGGCCACGGTCATCGGACGCACGGCCGATGGCGCGGAGGTCGCGCTGGTGCCGTCGGTTGCATCATCGACGATGACCGCCACCGTTGCGCCAGCCGCGGTTCACGAGACGACGCTCGCGTACACGTCGCCGACTTCGATCGGTCAGCTGTGCGTCGACGTCGCAACGATAGCGAGCGCGCCCGATGCGGTCAGGGCCACGTGGCGCTGCTTCGGCAACGTCATCAGCGTCACGATGCGCTGATCTCGACGGGCGCCGTCCTGCTGCAACGAGCGCTGCGCTGCTTCGAGAACCGCGCGTCGAGCGCATCGCGCAGCATGTCGAAGGTCATGGTGGCGCGACGTAGAGATGTACTGCGGACGCGCTCGCAGGATGCTCTTCGTCGGCCCACCACGACGATTGGGTGCCCTGGATGTCCTGACCAGGCGAAAGCGGAGGGTTGGATCACGTTCTGCTGCGCTACTCCCGTCGTTTCAAGACTGCAAGTAAAGCGGGTCGTTGCCCAACGGATCTGACGACATCCAGCGACGACGAGCAGCAGCACGAGCGTGCTAGATCTCGATCTCGTCGCCTTCACGCGCGGGAACGACCTCGACGCCGGTGCCGCCGCGTTCTGCCACGGCAGCACGACAGCTCGCGACGAGGGCGTCGACATCGTCGTCAGTGTAGTCCTGATCGTAGTGGAACGTGACGAGGCGTTTCACGTTGGCGGCCACGGCTGCTGCGGCGGCGTCCTCGTAGGTGGAGAACCCGCGGTTGCGTCGCGTGACCTGATCCTCGGGGCGATACGTCGTGTCGTGCAGCAGCACGTCGGCGTTGCGATAGAACGCGACGGCGTCGGGGGAGGGCCCTGCGCCGTCGACAGGTTGCCCGACGTCGCTCGCGTACACGAACGTGCGCCCCGCTTCTTCGATGCGGAACGACAGCGCGGTAGTCGCACCGTGCGGGTGCTCCTGCGCGGTGATGGTGACGCCTTCGGTCTCGAACGGCGTGCCGAGCTCGGCGGCGCGGACGTCGAAGGTCGCCGAAAAATTCTTCAGCGTCTGGAGCGGCGAGAAGTTCGGATCCATCTGTCCCTCGAGGATCTCCTCGAGCATGCCGGCCGAACCATGTGGGCCTGGACCCCAGACCGTGAACTGGTTGCCGCCGACGAAGATGGGCGCGAAGAAGCCGAGGCCCTGGATGTGATCCCAGTGCGTGTGCGAGAGCAGGATCGACGCGCGACCGCCGCCCTTGCCGAACGAGCCGGACATGAGCGAGTTACCGAGGTGCATGAGGCCAGTGCCCATGTCGATGATCACGAGGCCGCCGCTTGCGGTCGTGATCGAGACGCACGACGTGTTGCCGCCGTAGCGAATCGTGTCGGGTCCCGGCGCGGGGATCGATCCGCGGACGCCCCAGAAACGCACCCTCATCGCTACTGCTCCCCCAGTTCGATCTCGAGACCCTCGAAGGCGCTGACGAGATCGAACGTGTCGCCCTGAGCGGTCACGACACTGCGGTACTGCGCGAGGATGCGATCGTTGTCGTCGTCGGAGCGCATCGGCGCGTGGTGGAAGAGGCAGAGGCGCTTGACCTTCGCTTCGCGCGCAACGGCGATCGCGTCGTCGGGATGGCTGTGTCCCCAGTGCGGGCGCTGGCGATATTCTTCCTTCGTGAACTGCGTGTCGTAGATCAGGAGGTCCGCGCCCTGCGCGAGCTCGATCACGCCGCGGCGCATCGTCGCGAGCTCGGCGGCGATCTCGGGGGTGGGCGGGTCGTCGATCGAGAGCGACGTGACGAACTTCGTGCCGAGGAGGACATCGGTCATCGGTGCGGTGTCGGAGCAGTACGCGACGGAGGCGCCATCGACCTCGACGCGATACGCGATCGCGATCCACGGGTGATTGAGCTGCGTGCACGAGATCTTCGCGCCGTCGAGCTCGAACTTCGCGCCCTCGAGCACCTCGTGGAAGCGCATGTCGGCGTGCATCGCCGAGAGCGGCACGGGAAAATAGGGTTGGCGGTTCTGCGCGCTGAACACCGCCTCGAGGTGCATGTCTCGCTGGCGCGCGAAGATGTTGACCTCGTTACCGGCGCGATAGAGCGGCGAGAAGAACGGCAGGCCCTGCACGTGATCCCAGTGAGTGTGCGAGATCAGGATCGACGCCTTGCCCTTTCCCTCGCGGAAGTGCTCTTCCATGAGGGACTTACCGAGGCGACGAAGTCCCGTACCAGCGTCGATGATGATCGGAGCACCGTTTCGCGGACGGACTTCCACGCATGACGTGTTGCCGCCGTAGCGGGCGGTCGACTTCCCCGGAACAGGGATCGAGCCGCGAACTCCCCAGAACCTGACCTTCATCGTTTCATGCGCTGACGCCGGACGCGCGACCTGGGGAACCTAACGTTGTTCGCGTAGCGCTGCTAGAACAGCTTGCGCGAATCGAGAAGGATGGTGACCGGGCCGTCGTTGACGAGCTCGACCCGCATATCAGCTGCGAACTCGCCGGCTTCGACGCGTCGAACACCGGTGGCGCGGATCGCGTCGAGCGACTGGAGATAGAGCGCCTTGGCGGCGACGGGCTCGAGCGCTCCCGTGAATGCGGGCCGGCGCCCCTGACGCACGTCGCCGAACAGCGTGAACTGCGAGACGACGAGGACCCCACCGGCGACGTCGAGGACGGAGCGGTTCATCTTGCCGGCTTCGTCGGCGAAGATTCGCAGGTTGACGATCTTGTCGACGATGTACGCGAGATCGGTCGGACCATCGCCGGCACCCGCGCCGAGGAGTACTAGGAGGCCCGCGTCGATCGCACCCGTCACGTGGTCATCGACCGTGACCGAGGCACGGGTCACTCGCTGTACCACCGCACGCATGTGCTCGATTTACCACTGATCGCAGGTTGTAGATCGACACGCGGTGGGCAACCCCGGCGCCTTGCCTCGGGTCATACCCGCCGCTAGGATGCCCGCGCTCATGAGGTCTGCTCCGTTTGTTGTCGCCATCGGCGTCGCTGCGTTGGCCGCGCTGTCGGGCTGCGGCAAGGAGATCGGCGACGCGTGCCTGAACGACTCGGACTGTGATCCGAACGGCCAGCGTGACTGCGATCGCTCGCAGGACGACGGGTACTGCACGATCCAGGGTTGCGACTACAACACGTGCCCCGAGGACTCGTGGTGCATTCGCTTCTTCACCGGCGGGTTCACGAACAAGACGTGCAACCACATCGAGGAAGACAACGTGCCCGACGTCGATGACATCGACCGCGATGGCGACAAGGTCGAGAGCCTCGTCGACGACTGCTCGCTCGACGAGCTGTGCTCGCTCGAGGATCTGTGCGTGCCGCGCAGCTCCGAGTCGCGCTACTGCATGGCCACCTGCAGCGACAACGACGACTGCCGCGATGGCTACGAGTGCCGCACCATCGAGCTCATGCGCGCCCACGGCGGTGAGCCAGTGCTCGAACCCGGAAGCGTGGTCGACGAGTCTGCGCCGAAGTTCTGCGCGCAACAGCCTGTGAATTGACGCCACCACGAAGTGGTGACCGGACGCGAAGCGGACGGACTCGCCCGAAGGCGGAGGCGTCGATAACGTCGGGGTTGGACGACCCCACGTAATTAGCGCGGCTGCTACGATCGGCGCGTGTCGATCGGATCGTTCCTGCTGCGCCGTCTCGGCTCGGGGCTGATCGCGATCTTCGGCGTGTCGGTGCTCGTGTTCCTGTTCCTGCACCTCGTGCCCGGTGATCCCGTCGATCACCTCGCGGGCGGCGAGGCGACCAAGGAGCAGCGGCAGAAGATCGAGAAGTGCATGGGTCTCGACAAGAGCAAGCCCGAGCAGTTCGTCGCGTTCCTCGGCAACGTCGTCGATGGAACGCTCGGCCATCAGTGTCCCGATCCGAAGGGCAAGCCGACGGTCGCGCAACGCATCTTCCGCGTGTTCCCGAACACCGTGTGGCTCGCGGTGTGTGGGATGCTGGTCGCGATCGTGCTCGCCTTGCCGCTCGGCATGCTCGCCGCGATCAAGCGAGGCACGTGGGTCGACACGTTCGCGACGACGACCTCGCTGTCGATGGTCGCGCTGCCGCAGATGATGTTCGCGCCGCTGATGCTGTTCTGGTTCTTCGTGGTGCTCGGGTGGTTCCCGGGGCCGACAGAGACCGGTCCGATGGCGATGATCTTGCCGGCGTTTGCCGTGGGCACGCACCTGATGGCGATGCTCGCGCGCATGACGCGCTCGTCGATGGTCGACGTGCTCGGCGAGGACTACGTGCGCACTGCGCGCGCGAAGGGCCTGCCGGAGGGGCGCGTGATGTTCGTGCACGCGCTGCGCAACGCGCTGCTGCCGGTGATCACCGTGGCGGGCCTGCAGTTCGGCTCGCTGCTCTCGGGCGCCGTGATCATCGAGAACGTGTTCGCGCGACCGGGGCTCGGCACGACGCTGCTCGACGCGATCCGCGAGCGCAACTATCCCGTCGTGCAAGGCTCGGTGCTCGTCATCGCGGGTATCTACGTCGTGGTCAACATCCTCGTCGATCTTGCCTACGGACTCGCGGACCCGAGGATCCGCCGCGCATGACGTGGTCGGAGCGAGTCTTGAGCCGTTTGCTGGGCGGCAAGAAGCTGAACCTCTCGCCGAGCGCGTGGGTCGGGCTCGTCATGCTCTCGGTGTTCATCTTCGCCGGCGTGTTCGGGCCGTGGATCGCGCCGTACGACGTCGGCGTCGCGTCACTTGATCTCGCGCAGCGCTTTCAAGGCCCGTCGAGCGCGCACTGGCTCGGCACGGACTCCAAGGGTGCAGACACGCTGAGCCAGTTGCTCTTCGGAGCGCGCAGCGCGCTGCAGCTCTCGTTTATCGTCGTCGCGATCTCGGCGACGGTCGGCATCACGGTCGGCACCATCGCCGGCTGGTATCGCGGCTGGGTCGACGAGGTGCTCATGCGCATCGTCGACATCCTGATGGCGTTCCCCGGCATCCTGCTCAACATCGCGATCGTCGCCACCGTCGCGAAGCCCGGCATCGGCGTGATGATCGCAGCGCTGTGCGCGAACGGCTGGGTCGGCTACGCGCGCGTCGCCCGCGGTCAGGTGCTCGCACTGCGCGAGCGCGACTTCGTGACCGCCGCCGTAGCGCTCGGCGCGTCGAGTCGCCGCGTGATGTGGAAGCACCTCGTGCCGAACATCCTCGCGCCGTCGCTCGTGCAGATGACGTTCGGCTTTGGCTCGATCATCCTCGTCGAGGCGTCGCTATCGTTCCTGGGCCTCGGCCCGCAGGTCGACTACACGTGGGGTGCGATGCTCGACCAGGCGCGCACGTTCCTGTGGAAGGGCGACTGGGTCCGGGTCTACGCCGTCGTGCCGGGCTTCGCGATCATGTGGGTCGTCCTCGGTGCGAACCTCCTCGGCGACGGCCTGCGCGATCGTTTCGATCCGAAGCAGCGCGGGAGGTCGTAGTGGCGCTGCGCGTGCGCGTGTGCCGGCTCGACCAGGTGCGGCTCGACGAGGTGAACGCGTTTCGCGTGGAAGGCGTCACCTGGCCCGTCATCGTCACGCGCGTGGGTGACGAGCTCGTCGCGACCGCAGGTGTCTGTCCCCACGAGGACGTCAGCCTCGCGAACGGCCACCTCGACGGCGCGATACTCGTGTGCCCGGGCCACAGCTACGGCTTCGATCTCCACACGGGCAAGTGTCAGCACGACGCGTCGCTCGTTCTACGACGCTATGCCGTCACGCTGGTCGGCGACGACGTTTGGGTCGATCTGCTATAGCAAGTCGTGGCGAACGCGAGCCTGCGCGGTGGCACTGAAGGCGAGCAACTCGGTGCGTATCGCCTCGTTCGTAAGCTCGGCCGCGGCGGCATGGGCGAGGTCTGGCTCGCCGAGCACGAGACCATCAAGAGCCAGGTCGCGATCAAGCTCGTCCTGGCGGAGCCAGACAACCAGGACGCTGCGTCGCGCTTCCTGCGCGAAGCAAAGGCGACCGCGCGCATCCGCCATCCCGGCGTGGTGACCGTCTCGGACTTCGGACCGCGTCCTGCCGGCGGCGCGTACCTCGTGATGGAGCTCCTCGATGGAGAGAGCCTCGCGGAGCGCCTCGACCGCGGCGCGCTATCGAGTGACCTCGCGATCGATCTCGGCGTGCAGATCGCCGAGGCGCTCGCGGCCGCACACGCGAGCGGCGTGATCCATCGCGACCTCAAGCCCGCGAACATCTTCCTCGTCCGCGACTCCGCGACGCGCGAAGGCCTGCGCGTGAAGCTCGTGGATTTCGGCGTGGCGAAGGCGACGGGTAAGGTCACCGGCGAGCTCGGCGTCACAGTGACCGGCGCGCTCGTCGGTACGCCGGTGTACATGGCGCCCGAGCAGTGCACGTCGCGCAGGGGAACCGTAGATCACCGCGCGGATCTGTACGCGCTCGGCGTCGTGCTGTACGAGATCCTCGTCGGCAAACCGCCGTTTCGCGGACCGACGCTTGGCGATCTGATCGATCAGCACCTGAACGAGATCCCGGTGTCGCCGCGTTCGAGCGTGCCGTCGATTCCAGCGAAGCTCGACGTGTTGATCATGACGCTGCTCGCGAAGGAGAAGTCGGATCGTCCGGCGAGCGCGAACGACGTCGCGGGCCTCTTGCACGAGTTGCGCGGAACGACACCCGCGGCGATCGACGAGACGATCAGTCCGAGGGCCTCCGTCTCGCGCCGCGACATGAGCGTCGACGCCACCATCGACTCCAGTGCGAAGCCGGGCCTGTTGGCGCAAGCGACGGGGATCGCGACGCCGCAACCCGCGGGCCAGCAGATCGCAGCGCCCGCACTGAGCGCTGCGCAAACACGGACGCCGCGGCGCGACCGGCGCATCGTGATCGGTGTGGCGAGCGCCGGCGTGATCGCGCTCGCGATCGGCGCCGTCGTGTTCCTTCGCCGGGACAACGCGAAGCCAGACTACGGCAAAGAAAGTGACGAGAAGCTCGTCGACGCATGTCGTACGGGTGATCGAGACGCATGCTTTGCACGTGCGCAACGAAGCAAGCTCGCGGTGAAGCCGGACCTGTCGAGCATCGCGCTCGATCTTCGAGCGGCATGCGATCGCGGTCATCACACGGCGTGCGCCCATGCAGCGTGGGCCTATGTGTGGGGTGCGGGGCTTCCCCTGGACTATGTGCGGGCGCGAAAGCTCGTCGACGAGAGTTGCGCCGCAAACGACGGTTATGCGTGCGAGGTCGCAGGTGACGTAGTTGCCTACGGGCTCGATCGTCCCGGCGATCGAGCGAAAGCATTCGCGCTGTGGCTACGTGCATGCGAGCTCGGCTCGGCTGGCGCGTGTGAATCGGCGGGCTCGACGCTGATCTACGGCCTCGGCGTTCCTCGCGACAAAGAGCGTGGTTTGCAGATCCAGCGTGATGCCATCCCGAAGGCCGAGCGTGCGTGTTCGAAGGACGACGCCAACGGCTGCCGTGTCCTCGGACACTTCTACGCGCGTGGAAAGGTCGTGGAGCGCGATGCAACGCGCGCGGCCACGTACATCGATCGAGCGTGCACGCTCGGGAATGCAGCGGCGTGCGGCGAGGTCGGCGAGTTCTATGCGCTCGGTCACGGCGTCGGCAAGGACGAGGCAAAGGCGAGGGCATATCTCGAGCGCGCGTGCGACCACGGCGCAGGCATGGCGTGCGGGGCGCTCGGGATCGCCATCGCGAACGGGATCATCGGGAAACCGGATCCCGCGGCCGGGCTCGCGATCGTGAAGGATGCGTGTGGAACGCGCGGCGAACAGCCGTGCGGCATCCTCGGCAACTTCTACGTGATCGGCGTCGGACAGCCACAGGATCTGCGGCTCGCCACCGTGATGTACGAGCGCGGCTGCAATGCCGGCAACGCCGATGCGTGCGCATCTCTCGCCCACACGTTCATGCCGGATGCGCCTCGCGACGACGCCGTGATCGACGCACACCTCGCGAAGGCGTGCAGTCTCGCGAGCTCTGGGGCGTGCCACAAGATCGGGAAGCGGGCGAAGAACATCAAGGACTTCGAGAAGGCAATCGAGTACTTCGAGCTCGCATGTGCGATGTCCGATTTCCAGATCGGCTGCGAGTCGGTCGCCGATGCACTCTTTGCGGGAGAAGGGGTCGTCGCCGATCCGATACGCGCGAAGGACATCCTGATCGACGGGTGCAAGACGGGCTCGTCGGTCACGTGCCACCACCTCGCGCTGAGACTTCGCGACGGAAAGGGCTTTCCGATGAACGTCGGTGACGCACTCGTGAAGTTCGAACGTGCGTGCGAGCTCGGCTACGGCATCTCGTGCATGGCCGGGGCAGATCTGCTCACGAGCCCGTCGAAAGGGCTCACCGTGGACGAGCGGCGCGCGACGATGTTGCGTGACAAGGCATGTACGCGCGAGCCGAGGTTCTGCAAACCAGCAGCGGGATCCGGGACTGGCTCGGGCTCGGGGGCTGGCTCGGGCTCGGGGGCTGGCTCGGGCTCGGGGACTGGCTCGGGATCCGAGGGGACATCGAGCTCGGGATCAGCGAAATGAGCGACGTCGAGCCACGTCCTGTCCCGAAGCTTCTGATCTGGGGGCTCGTCGGCGGGTTCGTGCTGTTCGTCTGCATCCTCGTCGGGATCGTGCTCGGTCGCGAGCGCGGCGATCCGGCGCCGACGCCCAGCGGGTCGAGCTCCGAGTCTCCGCAGCCGTAGAACGCTCGACTACTTGTAGTCGGGCTCGACGATCTTGACGTCTTTGATGCCGGCGTCCGCGAACGCCTTCTCGAGCTGCTTGCGCTCGCCAAGGAGGACGATCACCTCGTTGTTCGGGTCGAGCTCCTTCTGGATCATCGCGCGGAGCTGCGCCGGTGAGGCCGCGGCGACCTGCTGCAGCAGCGTGTTGTAGTAGTTCGGTTGCAGGCCGTGGACGGCGATGAAGCCGAGCCGCATGGCGAGCTCGCCCGTCACGGTCGATTCGCCGAGGAGGTTCGACAGGATCTTCCGGCGCGCACGCACGAAGTCGATGTCGAACTGTTCGCCGCCCTGCCGGAGCAGGTCGATGCCATCGCGGATCGCCTTGATCGACTCGCCGGCCCGCGGCGCGTCGACGGTGCCGCCGATCTCGTATGCCGTCGGTCCCTTCTTCGTGCCGCGTCGCGCGTACATTCCGTACGTCGAGCCGAGCTTGAAGCGGATATCGCCAACGCGCGTGTTCATCATGTTGCTGAGGATCATGCGAGCGCCCTGCTGGCCATCGACGCCGGCGGGCGCGGGGTAGCCGAGCGACACGGTGACCTGCGGCTCCTCCTTGCCGACGACGCCGATGAACGCCGGGCCCGACCGCTTGAACGGTGTCGGATCGATCGCCTTGTCGATCGTGCCTTTGCTCCAACCGCCGAACACGTCGCGCACCATGCTCTCGGCCTTCTTGGCCTCGAAGTCACCGACGATCACGAGCGTCGCGTTGCCGGCCGAGTAGTGCGAGTTGCGGAAGCTGTCGAGCGCGTCCTTGCTGACCTTGCCGATGGCCTCGGACGTGAGGATCGCGGTCTTCGTGTACGCGTGGTCCGGACCGTAGAGCGCGGTCGCGACCTGGCGGAGGTATTCGTTCGTCTGCTGCTGCGACTGCGTCTTCAAGCCCTCGCGGCTCGATTTCTGCCAGCTCTCGAGACCCTGCTGGTTGTACGTGCCGGCTTTGATCAGACGCTCGAAGCCCTTGAGCATGACGTCGAGATAGATATTGATGCCGTTCGTCGCGCAGATGGTCGTGTCCTCGTCGGTCTGGCAATTGACGCCGACCCCGGTGCGCGCGAACGCCTCGGCGTCGATCGGCAGCGACAAGAAGCCGGCCGCGAGGCCGGGCAGCGCCGGGTTGTCCGGCGAGATCGAGTCGCCCGTGTTGTTGAAGATCAAGCGCGCGCTGATCAGCGGCATCGCGTTGATCGGCAACATCACGACGTTCATGCCGTTGCCGAGCGTGAAGCGCTGCGCGGCGTCCATCGTCTTGAGCTTCGCCGCCACGGTGAGTGGGCGCTTCGCTTCTTTCGGGTCGACGTCCGCGACGACCTCGTCGTGCGTCTTGGGGCTGAAGTTGATCTTCGTCGAGCGCGTGTCGCCTTTGATGCCTTCCTTGTTCGGCTTGAAAATGGTGATGCGCGCGCGCTCCGGGTCGAGCCACTTCTTGACCGTCTTGCCGACGTACTCTCCGTCGAACTTTCCGATCTTCTGCAGCTCGTAGATGAAGTAATTCTCCTGCGAGTCGAAGTCGAGGTCGGAGAACTGTACGAGTGAACCGATCGTGTCCGTACGACTCTGGAGTGGCTCGAGGCTCTTCACGTAGTCCGCCTTCGCGCGGTTCTTCTGCTCCTCGATCTGTTCCCACGTGCCCTCGTCGAAGCCGCGGTACGCCTGCTTGATCGAGTTGTTGACGAATTCGAGTGCCTCGTCGACTTTCCCCATCCCCTTCAGCTCGACGATGATCGAGAACACGGGGGCGAGCGTTCCGCCGAGGAGTCCCGGCGAGACGGAGTAGGCGAAGTCATAGCGCTGCCCCTTGCTCGCAGTATTGAAGAACGCCTGGAACGCGCCGAAGTTTGCGGCCTCGCCCTCGCGCGTGTTCCCCGCGGGCAGCGGGAAGGTGACGGCCAGGATCGGACGCTCGATGTCGATGTCGAACTGCGTCTTCCCTTTCGCGACGTTGACCGGGTCCACCGGTGTGCGCGGAGCCGGCGTACGCTTCTCGAGCTTGCCGAACCACTTCTGGATCGCACCGATCGTCTCGTCGATGTCGAAACCTCCGGCGATGATCAGCGTCGCGCGATCTGGCGTGTAGAAGTCTTTGATGAACTTGCACGCGTCGTCGAGGGTGATCGAGCTGAGCTGGCTGTCGTCACCGCCGACCATGCGTTCGTATGCGTGGCCCTTCGGATAGATGCTCGACAGGATCAGCTGTGGGAGCTGACCCTCTGCCGTCCCACCGCGCTGCCGGATCTCGTTGCGAACGACCTCGCGCTCGCGTTCGAACTCTTCCTTCGAGATCGTCTGGCACCCGTAGTAGAGGCGCATCGCTTCGATCTTGAGGAGGCCGTCGAGCGCCTCCTTGCGCGCGGTGGTCATGTAGTGCGTCATGTCCCACGACGTGTACGCGTTGAAGAACGTCGAGATGTCGTTGATGACCTGCATGAGCGGCGGCGTCGTCGGGCCGTCCGGCTTGAGCTGGAACATCAGGTGCTCGGCGAGGTGCGCGATGCCGGCTTTGCCCGGCGGATCTTCCTTCGCGCCAACCTCGTAGTGCATGTCGACCTCGACGAGCTCCGTCGTCTGATCGGGCAGCAACACGAAGCGCATGCCGTTCGACTCGAGTCGACCGCGCTTCTCGGCGGTCTTGAACGCGAAACGAGGCTGTTCGGGATTGCACGCAGTGAACAGCATCACTGCCGCGACGGCCCACCAGGTCTTCGACATGGGAGGTGTTTTCCGCCCGGCACGGGCAATTTGCAAGCCCTGTCCTCCTCGGGACCTCTGGGATTTGAGCGATGCGCACGCCTCGGTGCGACTTGCGCACGTCGCAGGCTCCGAACCCCGTTGGTTTCCGAGTGGGACTCGTACTAGTGTCCCCGGCGACATGGCAGACCGTGACCGCGCATTTCTCGGCCATCCGATCGGCCTCGCAAACCTGTTCTTCACCGAGCTCTGGGAGCGCTTCTCGTATTACGGGATGCGCGCCTTCCTCATCTTCTACCTGGCCGCGCCCAAGGAGCTGGGTGGTCAGGGCATGTTCGATACGCTCAAGGTCGATCAGCCGAGCGCGTCCGCTGGCGCGATCGTCGGCATGTTCGGCGCGTCGGTGTACCTGCTCGGCCTGCCGGGCGGGTGGATCGCGGATCGCTTCCTCGGTCAACGCAAGGCGGTCATCGTCGGCGGTATCGGGATCGCTCTTGGCAACGCCGTCCTCGCGATCCCGAACATCGGCGACTTCTTCTATGTCGGCCTGATCCTCATCGCGATCGGTACCGGTTTCCTCAAGCCGAACATCTCGTCGCTCGTCGGTCAGCTCTACAAGGACGGCGATTCCCGACGAGACAGCGGGTACACGATCTATTACATGGGCATCAACATCGGCGCGTTCGTCGCTCCGATCGTCACCGGCTACTTCGCGATGTCCCCGAACTTCCGGGCCGCGATGCTCGAGCGAGGAATCGATCCGGGGCTGTGGTGGAACATCGCCTTTGGCGTCACCGCGATCGGCATGGTCCTCGGCTTGATCCAGTTCATCAGCTTCAAGCACTGGCTCGGGGATGCGGGTGAGAAGCCCACGATCCCGACGGACAAGAAGGAGGCCGCGCGCGACGTCCTGATCCTCCAGATCATCGGTGGCGTGTGTGTGGCGCTCGGCGTGGTCGTGGTCCTCGCGAAGCCGTCGGGCGCCGTGATCAAGGAGACGATGGGGATCGGTCTCTTGATCGGCTCGGTCGTGCTGTTCTACATGCTCTATCGCGGCGCCCGCGATGCGAAGGAGCGCCGCGGCATCCTCGCGATGATCCCGCTGTACATCGGCGCGATCGCCTTCTTCGCGATCTTCGAGCAAGCTCCGACGACGCTGAGCATCTTCGCGGATCAGCTGACGCGTCGAGACCTGTTTGGCTTCGACTTCCCGACGACTTGGTACCAGAGCGTCAACTCCGTCTTCATCATCTTGCTCGCGGGTCCGTTCGCGTACCTGTGGGTGGTCCTGGCGCGGAAAGGCAAGGAGCCTTCGAGCGTCAACAAGTTCGCGATCGGCATGGTGTTCGTCGCTCTCGCCTTTGTCGTCATGTTGCCCGCCGGCGACGCGCGTGCGGTGGTTCGCGCGTCGGCCGAAGGGGCGGCCTCGGATCCGGGCAACCTCGTCAGCGGCATGCACCTGATCGGTCTCTACTTCTTCTACACGGTCGCGGAGCTGTGCATCTCGCCGGTCGGACTGTCGTCGATGAGCAAGCTCGCACCGAAGCGGCTTGGTGGCATGGTGATGGGCATCTGGTTCCTCGGCACCGCCATCGGCATCTACCTCGCGGGTCGTGCGACGGCGATCTCGAGCGGCCGTGGCTTCAACTTCCTGTTCGTGTTCCTCATCATCGCGGCGCTGATCGTCGCGGTCGCGCTGTTTGTCGTCGCCCCGAGGATCAAGCGGATGATGGGCGGCGACGAGAAGGCCGAGCCCGATCCACTGCCTACCGCGCGCGTCGTCGACAAAGACGCGTAGTCGCGATCAGATCGTCGGCCACGCCGCAAAGTGCGCGCGTGCGTCCGGCGGCAGCTGATCGAGCAACCACGCCCACGTCGCTTCGCGCACCAGCACGAAGCCGTTCACGTGGCGCGGGTGCAACCCGATCGGCGCGGGGATCGTCGGCTCGCGCCGGCCTTCGACGAGTAGCTGGTCGAGCGGCGAGCCCATGCCGATGAACGCGAGCGGCATCGCGCGCCAGCGCTTGGCCTCGGGCACCGGCTCCGGCGAGAGCCGCACGGGCACGCGCGTGTACCAGGCGATCATGAACATGATGTGACGCTCGGGGACGATGACCACGTCGCCCTCGGGAACATCGCCGGCCATCGCCTGCACCGCAGCGACCATCGCCGGATGCGCGACGATGCGGCCCTCGATGCGTCGCGCGGGCATCGCGATCACGACGACAAGTGCGAGGACAGCGAGGATGCCATCGGGAACGATCGCGCGTTTCCCGCGAAGGCGAGGGCCCCCATCGATCGCGCTTCGCTTCGGTTCGACGATACCTGTAAGCGCACGGTGAAACGCACCAGCGACGATCGCGGCCGATAGCACCATCGGAATGAACGCGACAACGCGCAGGCGGAAGGCGAGGCCTTGCGGATCCTCGACAGCGAGCCACGGGAACGCGATGGCGAGCGAGAGGCCGATCGTCACCCACGCGACGACACGCGCGGGGCGCGCGAGCTCGTGCGCGCGATCGAACGCGAGGAGCGCGAGTGCGAGCCAGCCGAGCACCGCGCCGATCAAGGCCTCGTGGCCCATCGAAAGCAGCACCTTGCCTTCACGTGCGAGGGCGGGTGCGCCGAGCTGCGCTCTCGACGAAAACGCGTCGCCGACGAGATGCCCGCCGAACGCGATGCCGATGACCGCGCCCAGCGCGACGAGGCCGAGGATCGCATAGATCAGCCGGCGCCCGTGTAGCACCGCGCGATCCGCGAGCGCACCGAGGATCGCGGGTGCGCCCACGACGACGACAAACGCGCCCGCGAGCTTGTGCGTCGCGAACGCGGCGATCACGAGGGTGATCGCGATTGCGGTGCGCGACTTCGACAACCGATCCGACGGCGAACGATCCGTCGCGCGCAGCACGAGCCAGATCGCGGTCACCGCGATGGTCATGCCGATGCCGTTCTTGACGAACTCGATGGTGAGATACGTCGAGCCCGCGCTCGTGGCGGCGAGCGCGGCCGCGACGAGACCCGCGCCGCGTGAACGGCCGAGCCGCGCGCCCAGCCCGTAGGCGGGCAAGACGATCAGCGCGCCGTAGAACGCCGCCGCGAGCTTCGCGCCGACGATCGGATCGGTCGCCGCGGCGAACGGCGCCATGAGGAGAAATGCAACGGGGAAGTCCGGGTACGCGAGCTCGCCATGCTCGAGCAACGCCCGCAGGTGTGTTGGATAGAAGTATCCGTCGATGCCGACGGGGAAGGGCGTCTCGTCGAGGATCTGCCAGCGTCGCCAGAACGTCAGCGCGAACAGCGTGAGGAGGGCTCCGAGGAGGACGCATGCGGCAATCCATCGGCCGCGTCGCGTCGATGATTCGGCTCCCTCGGTGCTCGACGAATCGACGCGATCGCCGCGGTCGGGTCGTGCGGCGTCCGACGCATCGGTGCGGCGATCGCCCTGTCGGGCCGCGTCAGAGCGGCCTTCGTCGAACGGTGGGGGCTCCGGGGCCTTCGATGCGTCCGGGCCACCACTTGTCGGCGACGACCGTCGGCGATCTCGGTCGCGTTTGCGGGCCATGTCAGGTCGTTGGCCGGGGGAGATCACACCGTTCGTGGCCGCTGTCCCGGCGGCCCGAGCGACCCCTTGCCGGCGGTGCGAGCGCGAATCGCATTTCGGAAGGCTAACACGCTGACGCCAGCGTCCTGCCGTCGTAATCAACGCCATGCCCTCGGCCGTGGTGCTCCTCTCCGGCGGACTCGATTCGACCACCGCCCTCGCCATCGCGCGCGATGCGGGCTTCGCGTGTCATGCGCTGACCGTACGCTACGGCCAGCTGCACGCGGTCGAGCTCGAGGCCGCGCGTCGTGTCGCGAGCGGGCTCGGCGCCGTTGCCCACCGCATCGTCGACGTAGATCTCTCGCAGCTCGCGCAGTCGGCGCTGACCGACGCGTCGATCGCCGTGCCCAAGGATCGCCCCCTCGCCGAGATCGGCGCACCGGGTGACGTTCCGGTCACCTACGTCCCCGCACGCAACACCGTCCTGCTCTCACTCGCGCTCGCATGGGCCGAGACGCTCGGAGCGCGCGACATCTACGTCGGCGTCAACGTCCTCGATGCGAGCGGCTACCCCGACTGCCGCCCCGAGTTCGTGCGCGCGTTCGAGGCGCTCGCTCAGGTCGCCACACGCAGTGGAGGCTTTCGCATTCACGCTCCGCTGATCGAGCTCGGCAAGGCGGACATCATCGCGCTCGGCATGCGGCTCGGCGTCGATTACGCGATCACGCACAGCTGCTACGACCCTCGAGATGGCGGCGCGTGTGGGCGGTGCGATGCGTGTGCGCTCCGCCGCAAGGGCTTCGTGGAGGCCGGCATCCCCGATCCCACGCGCTATGCGTAGTACAGTCGCGCGGTGAAGCTCGGCACGCTGCTGCTCCGCAACGCCGCGATCGGGCTGTCGCAGCTCGAGAGCGCATTGCGCAACCAGGTGCTGTACGGCGGCCGCCTCGGTACGAACCTCGTCGAGCTGGGCTTCATCGACCTCGAGCTCTTGTCGAGTTACCTCGCGGAGCTCACCGGGATCCCGATCGCGACGCCCACGCTCCTCGACGGCGCCGACCCCGCGCTCCTCCACAAGCTCGGCTCCGATGACGCGCATCGCCTGCGCGCGATCCCACTCGGCACCCTGGACTCCGCCGGCGGCGCGATCGCGGTCGCGATGGTCGAGCCCACGGATCGCGCGGCTCTGCTCCAGCTCACCGATCGCCTCGGCAGCACCATCAAGCCATACGTCGTCCCCGAGCTCCGCGCGTTGTATTACCTGGAGAAGCTGTTCGGCCTCCCGCGTCGCGCGCGGTTCATCCGCAGCGGACGCACCGACGCGCCGGAGCGCACGGACACGTCAGAACGCCGTCGCGAGCAGCCCGCGCAGGGCATGGTGATGCCGCCCGCATTCACGCTCGAGCCGCGCCGGCGCCGGCAGTCGTCGCAGATGGCGATCCGCCCCGACGTCTCGCACGCGATCACCTACGGCGCGGCCTGCGAGCGCATCGACACCGCCACGCACCGCGAGCAGATCGCCGAGGCGCTGACCGAATACGCGAAGGGCCGCGTCGACGTCCTCCTGCTCTTCATCGTCCGCGACGGCAACGCGCTTGGCTGGCGGGGCTATGTCGCGGCGCCGGCCACGCCACACCTGCCGATCGACGAGATCTCGCTGCCTCTCGGGGGGGCCTCGTCACTCCAATCGGCTCACGACACGGCCGAGACGTTCCTCGGGCCCCCGCCGTCCGGAGCGAAGCCGGTCGAGACCCAGCTGTGGTCGATCCTCGGGGTCACGATCGAGCCGATCGAGTGCCTGGTGGTCCCCGTCATGGTGAAGCAGCGAGCGATCAACCTCATCTACGTGCACCAGATCGGAACATCGCCCAGCCCTCAGCTCATCACCGAGCTGTCCGATCTCGCCGCGCGGGTCCAAGCATCCTACATGCGGTTGATCAAGCAGGCGCGCGGCTCATAGCGCACATTCTTGGCATGTGGGTTGCGCGCTAAGATATTGGAATGGCTTTAAAAGTTGGCCGGTTTCAATCCCCGTTTGGGGAACTTGCTTTCGGCCCGAAAACGGCGAAATTCGGGTTCGTGTCCCAACGCATGAGTCTCTCGAGCCCCACCTGCAAGGTCGGCCTCGGAACGATCGCCGCCGCTCTCGCCGCCTTCTCGATGGCGATGTTTGGGCACTTCGTTCTCTAGTCGACGGCTGTGCGGAACGCGCTGCTCGTCTTGCGCAATTCCGCGCGCCTACGTCGCTTGCTGTGCGCAGCAGCGACTGTGAGCAGAGTCGAGCGCCGGTCGCGACATGCCGGTGATATCGGATCGCCATGATCGAGATCGAGGTGAAGACGGGGCCGGAGCCCGAGGCCCTGGCGGAGTTGATCGCGGCGACGTTGCACGGGCAGCCGACCGACGACGCGGGAATGGCAACGACAGGCAAGCTGGTCCGCGAGCAACAGGAGCAAGCCGAGCTGGCGCGGCCCTCGGTGCACGACATGGAGACCGTGAACTTCCAGACCCTGGACGAGGAAGTCGACTTCTCGGACGTGTAGGCCGGGAGTGGCAACGAGCTACGGCTGCTCGCGCCAGTACCGCATCCAGTCGCCGTCCGGGATCAGCGTCCCGTGTTTGATGGTGTTGGGATCCGCGAGCGTGTAGATCCAAGTCCACACCTCCTCGCCACTCGAGAGTGTGACGAGCTTGATGACGCGAACGAAGTCCTCACTCTCGTACGCGTCGAGCAGGCCGAAGGTCGCGGGAAGCTCGGTCAGCCAGATGACCTCACCGACGACGTTGCCGGTGCCGTCGTCCGTGAACCCCGGGTAGCCCATCGGGAACGCGTAGATCGCGCCGGTCGTATACGCGGGCTCGGTCTTCGTGATCTGGTTTGCGATCAGCGAGCGTGCCGTTTGACCCTTGCGAAGCGTGCCGTACACGAACAGGCGGTCGAGCACCTCGTGCGATCCGGTCGTGCGCTCCGCCTCGAAGCTACCCGTGCGTCGCCTGAGCTCGTCCCCCACGGACGGAAGGCTAGCTCCGAGCCGCGAGGGCCGCCACCTGATCGAGCAGCGGCAAGACCATCGCCGCCCCAGTCCCCTCGCCGTGACCGAGGCCGACCTCGAACACGGGAGCGAGGCCCAGATGCGCGAGCATGCGCGGCTGGGTGAACGTGCCGCTGTGTGCCGCGAGGAAGTAGCCCGTGACGTTGGGCGCGAACCGCGCGGCGACGAGCGCGGCGGCGCACGTGGCGAAGCCGTCGAGGACGATCGGGATGTTCATCGACGCGGCCGCGAGGTAGAGCCCCGCCAACAACGCGGTGTCAGGGCCGCCAAACATAGCGAGCAGCTCGAGCCCGCTGGCTCCCGCGAGCTCGGCCCCCTTGGCCCCGGCGGCCTCCGCGACCGCGTCGCCGAAGCCGGTGGGTGGTGCACCGAGCGCGGCGCCGAGGAGCGCCATCGAGCTCACGTCCGCGCCGACGCCGAGCGCGCCGACGGCGAGGACGTCGAGACCTGCCCGTTGTCCCTCGCCGGCGAGATCCGGCCCGGGTTCGGACAGGGTGATCGCGAGCGCGATGCCTGCCTCGAGGCCGAGCGCCGCGTCGACGACGGACATCGCGGGGCCGTCGAGCAGGTTCGCGCTGGGACCGCGGCGCAGCGGGATCGCGACGCCGGGCATGCGCTCGCGCTCGGTCACGCCTGCATCGACGAGGACGAGCGGTGCGCGGCCCGAGCGCGCGACCTGCGCGAGCGCCGCAGTGCCATCGGCGATCGAACACGCGGCCATGATCGTGGGGTGCGCGTCGCCGAGCGCGACGCCCGGATCGCCCACGCCGTGATCGCCGGCGACGACGACGAGCGTGCGCCGCTCGGCGCGTGGACGCGGCGTGTGTTGCGCGCCGGCCATCACTTGTGCGATCCGCTCGAGCATCGGCGTCCCTGCCGAGGCGACGCGCAGGCGTGCCCCCTCCGCGTGGGCCGCGCTCGCGAGGCCGATCGACTCGATCACGTGCTTGAGCACCGACGGATCTGACATCACCGCCCCCACATCGCCGCGCGGCGCTTCTGTCTGACGAGGATCGCGATGAAGAACGGCCCGCCGAGCACCGCGGTCACAGCGCCCGTCGGCAGCTGCGCGAGCACGAGCAACGTGCGCGAGATCGTGTCGCACACGACGAGCAGCGTTGCGCCGCCGAACACCGACGCCGGCAAGAGCAGCCGGTGATCCGGCCCGAGCAGCGCACGGAGCGTGTGCGGCACGATCAGCCCGACGAAGCCGATCGGCCCAGCGACCGCGATGGCCGCACCGACGAGCAACGATGCGACGACGAACACGATCACCTGGGTGCGTCCGACCGCGACGCCGAGCGACGCCGCGACATCGGGCCCGGCGGCGAGCGCGTTGAGCTCGCGCCCGTACGCGACGAGCACTGCGAGCGCGCCGAGGATCGGGAGCGATGCGTAGGCGACGGGCGACATCGTCATCGAGTCGAGGCCGCCCATCATCCAGCGCAACATTCTCGCAACGTCGGAGAAGTCGCTCGTGTACTGGATCAGTACGGACGCGCTCGAGCAGAACATCGACAGTGTCACGCCCGCGAGCACGAGCGTCGCTGGTGGCAGCTGCGTGCCGACGCGGGCGAGCTGCCAGACGAGCAACAGCGTCGCGATCGCGCCGACGAGGGCGAAAGCTCCGACGCCGTAGCCGCCGAACTGCGCCTCGATGCCTAGCCGGATCGCGAGCACGGCGAACAGCGACGATCCCGACGAGATCCCGAGCGTGAACGGCTCCGCGAGCGGATTTCGCAGCAGCGCCTGCAGCGCGCATCCGGCGCCCGCGAGTGCGCCGCCGACGAGCATCGCCGCGAGGACGCGCGGGATCCGGATCCACAGGATCTTCCACTCCTGCGTCCCGTTCGACAGCGCATCCCAGCCGAGGAATTCGAGCTGGCGCTGGCCACCCGCGTGTCCGACGCTGAACATCGGCGACACCACGGCGACGAGTGCGGTGATCGTCGCACACACGACGAGCACGACCACGTAGCGCTGCCATGTCAGTTGCTTCGCGCTGCCGCTGACGAAGCCGCTCATGCAGGCACCGCGAACCGCGTGCCGCTCGGCAGCGTGCCGACGTGGATCTCCACCCCGAACGCCTCGCGCGTCGCAACCGCACCGAGCACGTCGGTGGGCGCACCGCGCGCGGTGAGCCGCCCCTGCGCGACGAGCCACATCGACGCGCCGAACCGCAGTGCGAGATCGAGATCGTGCGTGACGACGATCGCCGTCTTGCCGGCATCACACTGCACGCGCAGCATTTCGAACACACCGCGCGCGTGTGCCGGATCGAGGCCGGCCGTCGGCTCGTCGAGCAGCAGGCACTTCGCGCCCTGACACAGCGCCTGCGCGAGGATCACGCGCCTCGCCTCGCCGCCCGAGAGCTGGTCGAAGCGCCGCTCGGCGAGGTGCTCGACGTCGCACGCACGCATCGCCTCGCGCGCCGACGCGAGATCCGCGTCACTCGCGATCCCGAGGCCCGTCTGCCGCGCGTAGCGTCCGAGCAGCACGACCTCGGCGACCGCGAACGGAAAGGCGAGCTCGTAGTCCTGCGGCAAATACGCGACGTCGCGCGCGATCACCCGTCGCGCCACACGCCGCGGATCGTGCCCGAGCACACGCAACGATCCACGCGCCGGGATCAGGCCGGCGAGCGCGCGCAGGAGCGTCGTCTTGCCCGCGCCGTTGGGCCCGACGATCACGACGAGCTCGCCGGCGTCGACCTCGACGGAGACGTTGCGCACGACCTCGCGCTCGCCAAGGGCGATCGACACGTCGTGCAAGGCGAGCAGCGCCACGCCGCGACTCTACAACACACCGTCGAAACGGCAGCGATCCGCGCGCGTCGTCATCGTCATCGTCGACGATTAAGCCTTGGAGATGCTGCGTGGCGTTCGCGCTCGTCGCTGCTACGGTGACGCGAACGACAGGTCGTCGATGTACCAGCCCGGTCGAGTGTGACCGCGATTCGTCTCGGCGTTGCTGCTCGCGTAGCTCACGCCCGAAGCGAACGCGAAGCGCAGCCGAAAGCTCGACGTCAGCGCGGACGTGGGAACCTCGACGCTGACCTCCTTCCAGCCACCGCTCGTCCCGACCCAGCCCGGCTTCTGATGCACGTAGAAGTTGTTCTGGCTGACACACGCGTAGGAGCTGATGTTCGGGTTGATCGCGATCGTCCCCGGGTACGCGGGCGACGGCGACACCGACTGCCACGACGATCCATGCGGCGACACCTCGACGAGTCCACCGTCGTACCAGGTCTCCGGCTTGCCGGAGACCGTGCCGGTCCAGAAGTCGTGCCACACCCAAAACGTCAGGGTCGCGCCCTCACCGGCACACGCCGAGAGATCCATCATCGGCGAGATCAGCGCTGCGCGTTCGCACGACGTGTAGTTCGCGTCGAGCCGCGTGGCCCAGCACCCGTTCCCCGAACGGCAACTGCCGGGGCCCGACGCGGCGGCGCCGTGCTGCCACTCGTCGAGCGGCCAGCCGGGCGCCGACGCCCCGTCGAGCACGACGTGGGTCCAACCGGCGACGCCCGACTCGAAGCCCGTGCCGAGGTTCGCGAGTGCGAGGTCGCACGCCGAAGGCGGCGCATCGCTCGACGCGTCCGTCGCGCCAGGCGGCGCATCGCCGGAAGGTGCATCGACGCCGGCCTCGACGCCCGAGCCCGCAGACGCGCAGCCCGCAGACGCGCAGCCCGCGACGAGCGCCGCGATCAGCGCTCGCGCGAACGCGGCTTCGATATCGCGACGAGACACCATCGACACCATCGCACGCGCACCGTGTTTTCGAGCGCGCATTCCGCCGAAGGTGAGCAGCCGTTAGTCCGCGTTAGCGACCGAGCCCACGAGTCGCGCATCCGCACCGTCGTCGGGTTCGCGGGTGCGGCCGCTGGAGTCGACTTCGCTTCGCCGGCTTCGCTTCGCGGGGGACTTCGCAGGCTCGCTGCCGTCGCGGTGTTTGCGAGGGTTTGCGCGGTTTGGCGTGGATGTTTGGCCGGCATCCGGAGAGCGTGCTGGCACCCGCGAATGACTTGCGGTACCGATGGCCCGTGCGTCGCAAGAACAACCGCGTAGCGATGAGCTTGCCGGTCGAGGTCATCATGACCGGCAAGAAGATCCGCGCGGTCACGCAGGATCTCTCGGCGTACGGGATGTTCATTCGCATGACGCCGCCGCTGCCGAAGGACGCGATCGTGCAGGTCGTGCTGTCGCCGAACGGGCAGCGCCTCGTGACGACGGGGCAGGTGATGTATTCGCTGTCGGAGGTCGAGGCGCGCACGCTCGGTCGTTATCCCGGGGTCGGCCTCATGTTCCGCGATCCCGTGCGCCCCGGCGACGAGGCGTTTCTCGAAGGCGTGAAGCGCCTGCTCGATAGCCACAAGGCAGCGCAGCCCTCGGCGGATCTACGGATCGTCGTCGCGGATCCGCAGACGCGACTCCTCGAGCGGCTGTCGACAGCGCTCGACAACGCGGGATTCTACGTCGCCACCGCGACCAACGGCATGGAGGCGATCGGTGCGTGTCTCTCGAAGACGCCCGACGTCGTGCTGGTCGAGCGCAACATGCCTGTTGTCGACGGACTGCACGTTCTTCAGGAGATGGGCCGCCACCCCGAGCTCGCGAGCGTGCCCGTCATGATGATGTGCGAGGACGCTACCGATCTCGTGCGTCTCCAGGCGCTGCAGCTCGGCGCGATCGACTTCATTCCGAAGCCGTTCACGGTACTCGAGGTGATCATCCGCGCGCGGCGATGGGCGCGCGCGGCGCAGTACAACACGGAGAAGGTGGTGCTGCGCGGTGCGCTGACGGAGCTCGGCTTGCCGTCGCTGCTCACCATGTTCGAGCAGGAGCGCAAGTCCGGGCAGCTGTCCGTCACGCGCGATCAGTCGGTCGCGTGGATCGACTTCGTCGAGGGCAAGATCGTGCGCGCGCGCTCCACCGAGGTCGACTCCGACTCGCGCGCCGTGCTCATGAACGTCCTCGATTGGGAGGCAGGCTACTTCGAGCTGTCGGCAGGCACGCCGCCGGGGACGATGAAGCCCGAGCTCGAGGGCTCCGTAACCCATCTGTTGCTGGAGCACGCGCGCATTCGCGACGAAGCAATGCGATAGCAGCCACGAGCTGGGCGGCTACGACGGGAGCTCGGCGCGCGTCGCCGACGTCATCGTTCACATCGAGCAACGCGACATCTGCACCACGACAACCGACGTCATCGTGTCGGCCGCGAACGAAGCGATGGAGATGGACACCGGCGTCGCGGGCGCGCTTCGCCGCGCGGGTGGCGAGGATCTCTATCGCGATGTCCACGCGTTCGGTACGCAGACGATGGGTGCCGTGAAGTGGACCGCGCCGTACAAGCTCCGCTGCACGGACATCGCGCATGCGGTCGCCGCGGCCGACGGCGCGATCTGTATCCAGCGCGCGGTGCTCCGCACGCTGTTCGAGGGCGAGCGGCGCGGTCACCAGTCGATCGCGTTCCCCGCACTCGGCACCGGCGTCGGTGGTGTTCCGCACGGATTCGGTGCGCGCCTCGTGCTCGAAGCGATCCGCACGTTCGCGTCGTTCGGGCCGCGACACCTGCGCAAGATTCCCATCGCGCTTCCCACACCGGAGATCTCGCAGGTGTGGACGAAGGGCCTCGTCGCGATGGATGGCGACGCGGGTCATCGCTGACGATCAGCTCGTCGCTCCGGCGTTGCTCGTTCAGCTCGTCGCTTCGGCGTCTTCCGCGATCAGCTCGTCGCGCAACTTCGTGAGGATCTTGCCGAGCAGGTTCTGCCCCTTCCAGGTCGCCTCGTTCTGCGCACGGGGATCTTTCGCACCAAGACCGATGCCCCAGATGCGATCGTAGGGGCTCGCCTCGACGAGGATCGTGCCGCGCGTCGCGAGCAGCGTCGCCTTCAGGGGTGCGTTCTGCGTGAACTTGAGCCGGCTGCCCGCGGCCACGATCGCCTCGCGGTTCTGCTTCCATACCTTGTCGTCGAAGTTCTTCACCTTGCGGCCGAGCGCCTTGTGCTGCTTCGGGTGATCCGCGACGAGGATTTCCGCGGCGACCTCTCGATCACCGAATAGGATCGCCTTGCCATGCATCATGTACTGCTCGGCGCACATGAAGGTCAGCTCGCCCGCCGTGAACGTACAACGATGCCACTGCGAGAACGGAGACGCCTCGGTGAAGAAGAAAGTGTACATTAGACACTATTAGCATGCGAAGCGAGCTCCGCCACGCAGGTGATCCCCGAGCAGCTCCGGGGCATGATCACGGCGATGGCGATGTTGTTCGAGGTGACGTACCCGAGCGGCGAGCAGACGTACGGGATCGGCTACCCGGGGACGACGATTGTCGTCAATCAGGTTCCACCGGGCCCCGAGAGCTGCATGTACGACGAGCTCGAGGTGGTTCCAGTGCCGGGTTCGTCGACGAGTGTGCGAGTCGTTCGGATCGTCGGTGGTCCGCGACGACCGACCTATCGCGTGCGCGTGCTCGGTGGAGAGACCGTGCGCAACGCGTGGATGGATGTGCGCGATGCGGAAGGATGGACCACGCTCGACGGGCACGATCCGGATCCCGACGTGGTGTGGGTCGTCGCCCTCGAGGACGATCTGGATCCGGCAACCCTCGGGGAGATCATTCCTCGGTAGGGCGGAGCATGTCGCGCGCCGCGATCCGGATCCCCACACGGTGTGGATCGTCGCTCGGGGACGATCTCGATCCCTCAGCCCTGGGGCGTCGGCTTCGAGCGTCAGGTCGGCTTCAGGCGTCAGGTCGGCTTCAAGTGTCGGCTCGAGCGTCAGGGCGTGGCTTCGGGCGTCACGTCGGCTCCAAGCGTCAGGCCGACGCTCGCCCGAGATCGCGGCATACACCGGGCGGACCTCGCTCCACCACAGGTACGCGAGCCAACCGAGGCTACGGCGCGGTCGCGGTCGCGAGTACCTCGAGTGCGTCCTTCACGCGCGGCGATGGCGCCACGAGGTACGGCTGGGCGAGTGCGACCACACGGCCCGTCTTGACCGCGGGAGCGTCGATCTCGTTCCACTCCTTGGTGCTCGCGCGCGCGGCGAAGGACAGATCGAGGATCACATCGGGGGCGCCGCGCAGGATCTCCTCGCGCGAGATCTTCGGATACCGCACGGGGGAGGCGGCGAGAATGTTCTCGGCACCCACGATGGCGAGCAGCTCGTCGACCCAGCTGCCGGGGCCGCCCGCGACGAGGCCGCCGAGCCCGCCCGCTTCGCGATCGATGATCGCGAGCACCTTGAGGCGCTTGGCGGGGCGCCGTGCAGCAGCGGCGTCCAGCGCGGCGTCGATCTCGCCGATCACTCGCTTCGCTTCGTCGGCCTTGCCGATCCGCGCACCGACGGTGTCCAGAGCGGTCTTCACGTCGGGGAGCGCGTGCATCGCGAACCCGACCGTCGCGATGTCGGCATCCGCGAGCGCCTTCGCCGCCTTGCCGTGGATATCGTCGACGACGACGAGCGTGGGCTGCAGCGCCACGATCGCCTCGAGGTTCGGGAACATGAAGCTTCCGATCTTGGGCAGCCGGGCGGCCTCGGGCGGATAGGTCGAGTACTCGTCGACGCCGACCAGCAGCGAGGTCCCCCCGAGCGCCGCGATGATTTCGGTCGCCGAGGGCGTCAGCGAGACCACCCGCTGCACGACAGAGGCTCCCGACGCGGTGCCGCTACCCGACGAAGCGGGTTCGCCACGGCCACACGCAGCCAGGAGCATCAACGCGACCAGGAACCGCACGAGCAGTGGGTACCACTTGCGGTATCGTGAGGGCTGTGGAATCGGCGGATCTCACCGGCGCCGTTCTCGATGGCCGCTACAAGGTCCTCGAGACCGTCGCGAAAGGCGCGATGGGCACCGTCTATCGCGCGGAGCGGTTGAAGCTCGGCAAGATCGTCGCGGTCAAGGTCTTGCACGACGAGCTGCCAGACGAGCTGTCGAGCCGGAAGCGCTTCGAGATCGAAGCGATGGCGATGGCCAAGCTCGAGCACCCGAACTGCGCCGCGGTGCTCGACGTCGGTGTTCATGACGGGCGCCCGTTTGTCGTGATGGACTACATCACGGGCACGGATCTGAAGACGCTCGTCGACGCGGGACCCGTCCCCGGTCCACGCGCGATCTCGATCGTTCGCCAGGTGCTGTCCGGCCTCGCGCACGCGCACGAGCTCGGCATCATCCATCGCGACATCAAGCCGGCGAACATCATCCTCGGACAGAAGGCCGGCCTCGGCGATCACGTGAAGATCCTCGACTTCGGCCTCGCGCGCCTGCAGGCGGAGTCTTCGGTGTCGAGGCTGACGACGGGCATCGTCGTCGGCACGCCCGCGTACATGGCGCCCGAGCAGATTCGCGGTACCGCGATCGATGCGCGCGCGGATCTCTACGCGTGTGGCATCCTGCTGTTCGAGTTGCTCACGGGCAAGAAGCCGTTCAGCTCACCGAAGGACGATCCGATCGAGGTCGTGTCGATGCACCTGAAGAACCCGGTTCCGCGCCTCGACGCGATGCTGCCGGGCACCGATTTCGGCGAGCTCGAGACCGTCGTCGCACGCGCGTTGCAGAAGGCCGCGGACGATCGCTTCCAGACCGCGACGGACTTCGTGGCCGCTCTCGATGCGATTCACCGCGCGATCGAGCAATCGCAGGCGATCAGCGCGTCGATGATGATCCCTGCGGGCGACACCCGCCTCGGCGTCCCCGCGCACGCGGCCAAGATCGCGAGCGGTCCCGTGGCAAGTGCGCCAGCCGCGATCCCGAAGGCCGCGAGCGGTCCCGTGGCGAGTGCGCCGGCCGCGATTCCGAAGGCCGCGAGCGGTCCCGTGGTGAGTGCGTCGGCGGCGATTCCGAAGGCCGCGAGCGGTCCCGTCGCGAGTGCGTCGAACGTCGCGAGCGGCCCGACCGCGTCCCGCACGACCGACGTCGGCGTGGCCGCACATGCGCCCGACTCCGTACCACCGGTCGCGACGCACGAGCGGACGCCCACTCCCGGCACGACGCCGTCGACCAGCGAGCCGACGGTGATGCGGCGCGGATCGTTCGATTCGCACGACGCGCCCGTCGGCCTTGGCCTCGTCAACGGTGCGCGTGCGCGCACGCCAACGGCGCCGGGCACGCTGGCGCCGGCCGCATTCGTCCCGAAGCCTCCCGTCGACGAGCCGTTCACCGGTGCGAGCACGCCGCTCGTCGCGCCGGTGATCCCGACGCGCCCGGACACGGATCCGATGGTCCACCTGCCGCCGGTCGCGTTGCCGCCGCCATCGGATGCTGCGACGAAGCTGCCATTCAGGCTCGAGCGCAAGCACGTCTTGATCGGCGGTGGCGCGCTGTTCGTCCTCGTCGTCATCATCATCGGCGCGACACGCGGTGACGACGCGCCTTCGAAGAAACCGCCCATCGCGACACAGCAACCAGCGACCACGAAAAAGACCTCGGGATCAGCGCCGGCGCCGGTGGAGCCGCCGCATGTGGAGATGCCGGGCGACGATCCGACGACAGAGCAGGGCGTGATGGATCGTGCCCTCGCGGACATCGCCGCGGGGCGCACCGACGCGGCGCTGGGGTTACTCCTGCGGTCGCGCAAGAAGTACGCACAGAACGGCGAGATCCCGTACCTCGCCGGCACGCTCCACTTCAAGAAGCAAGCGTGGGCCGACGGTCTCGCCATGTTCCGCGAGGCGCTGAAGATCGATCCGTACTACGCAACGAACGGCGACTTCATCAAGACCGTCGTCAAAGGCTTCGCCACGACGCCCGCCTACAACGACGACATCGCGAAGTTCCTCCGCGACCAGATCGGCTCGCCCGCCGAGGCGTACCTCGACGAGGTCGCGAATTCCCACGCCGACGCGACGATCCGCAAGCGCGCCGCCGACGAGCTGAAGACGTACCAGCCGCGCTGAACCGCACACGCGACTCGTACACCGTGCTCCGCGTGGGTTTGCGATCAAGCGGTCACATCCGCGCGCCCGTGGGTCTTGTCCTCATGAACCGCACTGCCGTCTTCTCACTCGCTGCGCTCTTCGCCCTCGCCGCTTGTCCGGCCAAGCCCGCAGCATTGTCGACCACGCCGTCCGCGCCCGCGGCCCCGATCGCCGGCACGCTCGCCGACGCGCCGACACACCCGCTCGGCGCGAAGCTCGACGTGAAGCCGACGTGCAACCAGGACAGCTACTTGAGGCTCGCAGTTCCTGCCAAACAAGCATTCAAGATCAATGCGAGCGTTTCCGCCGGCAGCGCGATGATCGGCGTCTTGAACAAGAACGGCGCCTCGGTGACGTCGCTCGAAGCGACGCTCGAGAAAGCCGCGCTCGTCGAGGGACAGGGTCAGGAAGAGGCGACCTACGTGAGCGTGAGCGAGACCGGTGCGTGTGTCGGCAACACGGTCACGCTCGCCGTCGAGTGAGCGGGCTCGATCACACGTCCGCGGTACGGTGTGTCCATGGACACGCTTCGCGATCTCGGACCGCGGTTCGACGTATGCGCGCTCAACCTCGCCGATCGCCTCGACGTCAAGGGGCTCGATCCGCGCCTCTCGAGCCACCTCCCGGTGACGGTCGCTGTCGGTGAGGGCTGCGCCATGCTGTTTCGCTCCGGCGTGGTCGTCTTCTTCGGCGTCGACAACGCCGGGCAGGTTCGGTTCACCCGCGATCTCGAGCCGCGAATGACGTCGCCCTACAAGACGCCCGAGGTCGAGCGCGCCGTGGTGCGCATCGGCGAGTCAGACGCCGTCGAACCCGATGCGTTGATCCTCAAGGAGTCCACGGTTGAACGCCTGCAGGTCGTCGCCGAGATCCTCGCGAAGAGCGTCGTGCTTGCACGCAACGAGCAATCGATCCGCGAGGCGTTCCACGCGATCGAGCCGCTCGCGCGGTCCATGCAACGCGATCCGACGCGCTTGCCATGGAGACAACGAGATCTCGTGCGCCAGATGGGGATCGCGATGCTCGCCGAGCACACCCTCGTCGATCGCGCCGAGGTCATCGAGAAGCCCGAGCTGCTCTGGGATCGTCCCGATCTCGATCGGCTCTACGCGCGCTTCGAGGACGAATACGAGATTCGCGAGCGCCACCACATCCTCGAGCGCAAGCTCTCGGTCGTCGCCAGCGCCGCGCGGACGATGCTCGATCTCACGCAGTCCCGGCGCGCGATCAGCGTCGAGCTCTGGATCGTCGGCCTGATCGTGTTCGAGGTGATCCTCGCCCTCGGCGAGAAGGTGTTCTAGACGTCCGGTGCCAGCTTCTAGGCGGCTTACGCTGTCGACGAGGGCCCAACAACCGCCTCTCTTACGGAGGGCGTGCAGACCGTCGACTCACCGCATCGACGGCTCGGCGGGCGCGTGTCCCACACACCTCTGCCACGTCGCGTCACTCGATCGTCACGCACCTGCGACGGCGCGCATCGGCGCTTCGAAAAACCTTCTTTCCACACCATTCCGAATCCCAGCGCCATTTTTTTTCTTGGGAGATCTTCCCTTCAACTCAGCGCGTCAATTCAGGGTTTTCCACTGCTCCACAGGCTTATCCACAAGCCCGATCAATCGCTGAGAATCCCTCATGAATCGGATCTCCCTCCACTCACAATCCACCCTCAATCCACAAGTAGTCCCCAGGTAGGTCATACCTGCACACACACTACTGGTAGCGACTGCTCCCGGTGGACCCCCCAAATCTAGTGGCTGTTTTTCTTGCCCGCTCACTACGGCCTCGTTAAAAGGGAACTCCGCAGCGAACGACTGACGTCGATCACACGCGCTGACGCGAGCCGTCACAGCCTTCTGTTCGAGCCGTAACCAGTCCCCGTCCGAAGCCATCCACCAGCTCGCCCAGCCACTGATCATCCGTGAGTCCGCAGCACCGCTAGAGAGAGATAGGTTTTAGCCGGGGGTTAACAGGGGGCTCGAGGGCTCCCAATGGGTTTCCTGCGCCCGCAGGATGCTCGCTCGACCATGTTCGGGAGTCTCGTTCTGTTCAAGGCGTTCAGCTTTTCGGCGCCGCGGTCCTCACGATCAGACCCCCGATCAACACTCGCCGAACTCACCGAACTCACCGAAGTCACCGCATCGAGATCGAACCGAACCAGCCCGTCGCTCTCGCTCACTCGTTTCCACTTCCACCGCACACGTAGCCACTGCCAGGAGGGTCAATGCTCGCGAAATCTGTCTCCGTCGCTCCCACCACTCGTGAAAAGGTTCAGAGCCGAGTCATCAAAGACCCGCGCTCTGGCTTGAGTGTGGAGCGCTACTTCACTCGCCAAGGAGTCGATCCATTCGAGACCGTCGAATGGGAGCTTCGCGATGCGGTGATTAGCGGCGCCGACGGAAAGATCTTCTTCGAGCAGCGCGGCGTCGAGTTCCCCAAGACCTGGTCGCAGACCGCAACCAACGTTGTCGTACAGAAGTATTTCCGCGGAACGCTCGGCTCGCCCAAGCGCGAGTCCAGTGTGCGGTCGATGATCGCGCGCGTCGCCGACACCATTTACGGCTGGGGAAAGAACGACGGCTACTTCAAGAGCGAGCAGGACGCGTGGGGCTTCCGTGACGAGCTGGTGCACCTCCTTTTGCACCAGAAGATGGCGTTCAACTCTCCCGTTTGGTTCAACGTCGGCGTCGAGGATCACCCGCAGTGCTCGGCGTGCTTCATCAACGCCGTCGACGATTCGATGGGCTCCATCCTCACCCTCGCCAAGACCGAGGGCATGCTGTTCAAGTACGGCTCGGGCACGGGCTCGAACCTCTCGTCCCTCCGCTCGTCGCGCGAGCACCTCAATGGTGGCGGCACGGCCTCGGGCCCGGTGTCGTTCATGCGCGGCTTCGACGCGTTCGCCGGCGCTATCAAGTCGGGCGGCAAGACACGCCGCGCGGCCAAGATGGTCATCCTCAACGTCGACCACCCGGACGTCGTCGACTTCATCGACTGCAAGGCGATCGAGGAGAAGAAGGCGTGGGCCCTCATCGACGCGGGCTACGACGGTGGCTTCAACGTCCAGGGCGGTGCGTACGACTCCGTCAACTACCAGAATGCGAACCACTCGGTCCGCGTCACCGACGACTTCATGAACGCCGTCGTGCGCGACGGTGACTGGTTCACCAAGTCCGTCACCGACGGCTCGCGACTCGAGCAGTTCAAGGCGCGCGACGTCATGCGCAAGATGGCAGACGCCGCATGGATCTGCGGTGACCCCGGCATCCAGTACGACACCACGATCAACGACTGGCACCCGTGCATCAACACGGCGCGTATCAACGCGTCGAACCCGTGCTCGGAGTACATGTTCCTCGACAACTCGGCGTGCAACCTCGCCTCGCTGAACCTACGCAGGTTCCAGAAGCCGAGCGGGCCCGACGCCAGCGAGTTCGACGTCGAGGCGTTCCGTCGCGCGGTGCAGACCACCGCAACCGCGATGGAGATCATCGTCGACAACTCGGCGTACCCCACGCCGCAGATCGCCGAGAACAGCTACAAGTTCCGTCCGCTCGGCCTCGGCTTTGCGAACCTCGGAGCGCTCCTCATGAGCCGCTCGCTCCCGTACGACTCCGAGCCCGGCCGTGCGTACTCCGCCGCCATCACCGCGCTCATGTGCGGCGAGGCGTACAAGACGTCGGCACGCATCTCCGCCGACGCCACCGGGCCGTTCGCGGGCTACTCGGAGAACGAGACCCCGTTCCTCAAGGTCATGCGCAAGCACCGCAACGCGTGCGATCGCATCGACTCCGCCCTCGTCCCGTACGAGCTCATGAACGCTGCCAAGGAATCGTGGGACAGCGCGATCGAAGTCGGCTCCAAGTACGGCTTCCGTAACGGCCAGATGACCGTCCTCGCGCCGACCGGAACCATCGCGTTCCTCATGGACTGCGACACGACGGGCGTCGAGCCCGACATCGCGATCGTCAAGTACAAGCGCCTCGTCGGCGGCGGCCTGCTCAAGATCGTGAACCATACGGTCCCGGAGGCACTCTCGAAGCTCGGCTACAACGAGAAGGAAGTCGAAGCGATCATCGCGCACATCGACACGACGGACACCATCGAGAACGCGCCGCACCTCAAGGACGAGCACCTGCCCGTCTTCGACTGCGCGTTCCGCTCGTCCAACGGCACGCGCTCGATCCACTACATGGGTCACCTCCGCATGATGGCGGCCGTTCAGCCGTTCCTCTCGGGCGCGATCTCCAAGACGGTCAACCTCCCGACCGAGTGCACCGTCGAGGATATCGAGGACGCGTACATCAAGGCGTGGCAGATGGGCCTCAAGGCCATCGCGGTCTACCGCGACGGCTGCAAGCGCACCCAGCCGCTGTCCATGAACCTCAAGCAGGCCACCTCCAACGGCTCGCAGGCGCAGTCGCCGCTCGAGGCCATCGGCAACGCGGCGGCCAACATCGATCCGCTTTCGCTCCTCGCGCCCGAAGAGCGCCGCCTCGTCGAGGCCCTGCGCGTTCGCAAGTCGCGCCCGGCCGGTCCGCCGATGGCGAACCGCTACAAGCTGCCGGACGAGCGCGCGTCGTTCACGCACAAGTTCTCGATCGGCGGCCACGAGGGCTACATCACCGTCGGCATGTACGAGGACGGGTCGCCCGGCGAGATCTTCGTCCGCATGGCCAAGGAAGGCTCCGTCATCGCTGGCCTCATGGACTCGTTCGCGACCTCCATCTCGCTCGCGCTCCAACACGGCGTGCCGCTGCAGGTGCTCATCGAGAAGTTCAAGGGCACTCGCTTCGAGCCCTCGGGCTTCACGGGCAATCAGGAGATCCCGATCGCCACCTCGATCATGGACTACCTGTTCCGCTGGCTGAACATCCGCTTCCCGATCGAGGGCTCCTCGCTCGCGGAGCGCCACCCGGCCGCGCGCCACGCGCAGCTCGACCTGCCCAAGGTTCCGCTCATCGCGAAGGACTTCATCTCCGTCGAGGTGAAGGCCGGCGAGTCCACACCGATCGCGGTCGAGGTGGTCGATCAGAACTCTCGCCGCGGGTGGGTCTCCGAGACGGACGCTCCGCCGTGTCACGAGTGCGGCACGCTGATGGTGCGCAACGGTGCCTGCCACAAGTGCCCGAACTGCGGCTCGACAAGCGGCTGCTCGTAGTCGCCCCACAAGACTGAACGCGCGTCTTCCCGCCCCTGCGAGCGATTCTCAGATGTGAGTCGCTCGCTTCTTCGTTTTCGGAGATCGTTGTGCACGAACGTCGGCGATCGCGACGCGAAGCTGAACGCGAGCGTTCCGATTCGCTTCGATGTCCATGTGTGGCGTGACACACGAGCACATCGGCCTCACCCGGTCTGCCGGCCTGCATCCCTTCGGATTCCGCGCGGCACTACAGCGGCCGTAGACCCACGGTCCTCGTCGGAGACATGCGCACGAGCGAAGCCATGACGAGCACGAGCGCAGCTGCGAAGAGCATCCACTCGTTCGTGGCGGAAGGATCCCGAACGTCGACGAGAGGCACCTCGAAGCCGACGCCGGTGTTGCGTCCGTGGTTCGCCATGTACTCGGGTCGAGCTCCGTAGATCGCACGCAGCAAGAACGCACTCGAGAAGAACGCGGGCGTTTCGATTCGAATCTGGGTTCCGTCGGCGTGGATCGCGAACATCTCGAGAAGACCACCGCTCCATAGCTCCTCCACCATCCACCGCGATCCGCCGCACGGAAGATCGCCGATGCCGAGCGAGTACCCCTTCTCGGGCAGGTGCGTGAGCGTGCGCTGGACGTCCATCCACTCGTGGACTCGCCCATCTCGAGTCCACCGCACGCGGATCGCAACTGCAGGTTGATCGAAGTCGAAGTACACGAAGTCGGCATCCAGGCCGTCGATGACAACGTGGATGACGTTCCCGATGCGCGGTGGATCGGCGGGCCGCTGCCAATCAGGGCGTAGTCGATACGACTCGTAGCCGGTCGACGTCGCGATACGCAGCGTGCTGCCCGGCGGACCTACGTAATCGACACGAACCGTGCGCGGCGAGAGCGTTGTCAATGACGCGACGCCGGCCGTTCCCTCCCAGACGAGCAACGGCCTCGAGTCGCTCGTTTCTCGTAGGAATCCGACCTCGTCCTGTATGTACACCGAGCCGCGCAATGGAACGTTCGTCGACGGGCTCGCGTTGCGGGAGGAGTCGCACTCGCACGCCTGGGCGGGGCGAGACGAGATGCCAACAGCAAGACCCATGAGGAACACGATGCGCATCGACTCAGCATGGACCTCGCGGCGACGTCGAGATCGACCGCGCGATGGCGACGGCTAGCAGCGCGCCAACCGTACGCGACGACAAGTGTCGCAGCACTCGTTCGCTTGGAAGACGGCCGATGGAAGCACCGGCCGGATCGGCCGACGGCCTGCTCACTGGTCACGGCCCTGGGACGTACGCGTCGCGCGTGCGATGGCACCCCGAGTGCGATCCCGCCCCGAGGTCGACCTTGACCACGCACGAACGGTCTTTCAGACTGGCCCGATGCTCGAGCTCACGAAGCACTATCTCGACGAAAAGCACATGTTTCTCGTCGGAGAGCTGCCGGCCGAGCAGCGACTCGACCAGCCTCGGTTCAAGGAGCTCTGGGCACTTCACCCCGAGACGTTTCACGAAATCAAGATGCACGGGAAGCTCGTGAAGACTCCGCGGTGGCAACAAGCGTACGGCGCGGACTACAAGTACACGGGCAACGTCAACAAGGCGCTGCCGGTGCCGCCGATGCTCGAGGCATTGCACGTGTGGGTGCAGAAGGAGATCGATCCGCGCCTCAATGGACTCTTGCTCAACTGGTACGACGCGGAGCGCAGCCAATACATCGGCAAACATCGCGACAGCACGGTGGACATGATCGAGGGAGCGCCGATCATCACCATTTCGTACGGCGCAGAGCGCGCGTTTCGGCTTCGTCCGTGGAAGGAGGACGGCTTTCGGGACTTCGCGGCGAAAGACGGGTCGCTGTTCGTGCTGCCGTACGACACGAACCTCGCGTACACGCACGAGGTGCCGCACTCCGCGCAGAGTCAGGGCCGGCGGATCTCGATCACGCTGCGCGCGTTCACGGTGAGCTCGGTCGCGTAGCGATCACGTTCGTCCCCTAGCCTCGACGATCTCGATCCAAGACGCTTCCACGTTCGTGATTCGATCGGGAGACAACGCGAAGCGATCGCGGGTCACTGACGATCGCTCTCTGTCGAAACTGCGTGAATGGAAGCACTCACGCGGCTGAGGCTTTTCACGATCGTCGCGCTCGAACGCGGCATCCCTTCCGCGGAGATGTCTTGTTGATCCGTCGGCACGGAAACGCGCACGTGAGCGCTGCATTTCCGCGGAAACGCCTTGTTCGTAGCGGCCCGATCAGCGATCGCGGGAGGTGGCTCGATCACCCTCTCGATCAGCGCTCGAAGTCGTCGACGTAGCCATCTCGCGCAGCACCGAGCCATTCACGAGCGAGCCGACGCGCCGCGATCCTCTCGACGACTGCCTCCCGATATCCGAAGCGGTGACAGATTCCGCCGCCGACCTTGGGGCTATGGCGGCTGCGCTTACGACAGTTGCATCGAAACTTCTTCGGCTTTGCGTGCCACATCGTGACCTCCATGAGGCGCGCCCACGAGGCGCGCGGTTGGGAGGGTCTCGTCACGACCACGATCTCGCGAAGGTAGAGCGGGCGATCTCTTGCTGCCCCGCGGAAGCCTCGTTCGACTCCGGAACGGGTGCCGAGTCCGAAGTGGGCGGCCGCGTTTCCACGGAAACGTCGACGGTGGTCACAAACCGGCGGAGCTGGGTCTGTTCGGGATGCTTCGAGTTTGGGCTGTGGTTCTGATCCTCACTGCATGTGGCGACGACAGTGCAAGCATGTTGCCGGATGCTCCGGTGCCCCAGGACGGCGAGGTGGTCGACACGCCGCCGGGTGGCACCGTCACCGTGACCGTGTGGACGGGGAATGCGCAGCGTGACGCGACCGCGATCGTGCTGTTTCAAGCAGCGAACGGCTCGGTCGTGAGCCGCGTCGAGGCGGACAATGGCCTGGCATCGGGCGAGGTGCCGGCGGGCGGCATGGTCACGGTAGTGCAGCGCAGCATCGTCACCACGATCGCCCAGGTCGCTGGCGGGGACGAGATCACCGTCGGCACCGACGTGCCGTCCACGCCGGGGATGGCCACGGTGGTCGTGCCCGCGGCGCCGGGTGGCACGACGGGGATGCAGGTGTACGGCCCGTGTGGTGCCGGTTCGTCGACGACGACGACGATCCCGTTCACGATGTCCGCTGCGTGTCCGCAGCCGGCGAAGGTGGTGGCGGTCGCGCGGGCGGGTGCGGCGCCGCAGGCGTTCGTCGTCGAGGATGTGGCGATCGTCGAAAACGAGGAGACGACGCTCGCCGGGCCGTGGGCGGCTCCCGCGCAGTTCACGGCGACCATCGAGAACGTGCCTGCGACTGTGGAGCGCGTGATGGCGTCGGCGGGATCGCGCATCGGAACGTCGACGTTGTATCTGAATCCGACCCTGCTGCCGGCGCCGACCGGCGGCTCGACGACGGGGAGTATCGCGGTGCCGCCCGCGTTCGGCGATGGGACGGAGCTGCGCTACTACCTCTACTACCAGGGCTTCACCGCGTACCAGCAAGGATCGGTGACGGTGGCCGGCGCGACGACGAGCCACACGTTCGACGGTAGCGATCTGTTGCCGTGGATCACGGGCTATCAGGGCTCGTGGGACGACATCGCGTGGACGCAGTCGAGCGGCGCTGCCTACGACGGGGCGATCGCGACGATCGAGTACCAGTACAAGAACTACACGCAACTCACGTGGCGCGTGATTCTTCCCGAGTCAGCGCGACAGTTCACGCTGCCCGATTCGGCTGACATCGAGATCCCGAAAGAGGTCGATCAGAGCGAGGTGCATGTCGAGTTGATCGAGAGCTCGGCGTTTGACTGGGCGGGCATGCGTGCGAAGGCCGGAGCGACGAGCTTCCGACGCGACGACACGATGCCGGCGATTCGCACGCTGCGCTCGTCCACGCGGTAGCGGACCGTGGGGCGGGGCTGCGACCGCGGCCCGATCGGGTCGAGCTACGGACGCGGGCCGAGCAGGTCCCACTTGGTGCCGTAGAGATCGCGAAACACGACGACCCGTCCATACAGTTCGTCGCGTGGCTCGCCGAGGATCTCTGCGTTCGCGGCGCGCAGGCGCGCGAGCGTGGCGTCGAAGTCGTCGACGCGCAGGAACAAACCGACGCGCCCTGCGAACTGCGCGCCGATCACCGTGCGTTGTGCTTCGCCATCGGCACGCGCGAGAAGCAGGCCGGTCGCGGCGTTCGGCGGGCGCACGACGACCCAGCGTTTCGTGCGGCCGTCGTTGGTCAGCGACGGCGTGTCCTCGACGAGCGCGAAGCCGAGGACGTTCGTGAACCACGCGATCGCGGTGTCGTAATCGTCGACGAGGATCGAGACGAGGTCGAGGTTCATGGCGCTCGGTCTATCACGCGAAGTGGTGGCCACGGCGGCTGGTGGTACCGTTGCTGCGTGAACTGGCTCGCCGCGATCGCACAAGAAACCCCGGAGAGGGGCACGGGTGGCTCTTGTTCTTCGCGAAGGTCGCGTTGATCGGCACGGCGGTACTGGGCACGATCCTCACGATCGGACTCGCGGTCCTGCAGCACGGTCGGCCAAAGAAGCCGCCGATCGGGCGTGCGATCATCGCGGCCTACGCATGGGCGGCGATCCTCGTGATCGGCGCAGCGATCATCGGGCTACTCACGGGCTCGTGGGTCATGGTCGGCGTGGTGATCTCCGTCGGTGGCGCGCTGTTCTGGTCGATCGTGCACCGATTGTGGCGACGCTACTGACATCTTCGGGCACGAAGAAGAGGCGCGACAGCGCGACGCCGCGAAAGCGCGACAGCGCGACAGCGCGAGATCCGACAGGCGCGATAGACAGAGATCCGACGGGGCCGACAGCTCCGAAGAGATTGACACGGCACCGCGCGGATCGATGCTGCGCGTCGCACGACTGCCCTAGCCCGATCGCGTACGATGCGCGGATGGGGATGAACCTGGGCGACGCGTTCAACCGTCGCAAGAAGCTGTCACAGGATCTGACCGCGTGGACGAACCGCCTCAAGTCGAGCGGCGTCACGCGACGTACGTATCGCGCGAAGGCGATCGAAGGCGACGCTGCGTTCACGCCGGAGGCGGGCTCCGAGAAGATGACGCAGCGGCACTACACCGTCGAGGAATGCCGCGTGCGCATGAAGGAGATCATCGCCGAGGATCGCGAGCTCGCGCTGCGCATCTCGCTGACGAACCAGGCCGCGCGCGCGGAGGTCGAGGATCTCGACGGCGCGGTGCGCTCGTACACGATCCCCGAACTGCTCGTCCTCAAGGACAGCATCATTCCGAAGATGGAGGAGGCTGCGCGCGCGGTGCCGCTCCGCGCCGATGGCGTGAACGTGATCGAGTCGGGCGAGAACCACGTTCGCTATCGGACCGTGAACAAGGTCGAGCGCAAGAAGGAGACGTTTAGCGACAAGGGCCTCAAGGCCGAGGAGATGGAGCTGCTCGGGTACGACGTGGTCGAGGTGACGGACTTCGGGTTGGGGTCGCGCGAGATGTGGAACGAGATCGATCGCATCCAGGAGTTTCAGCAGCGTGTGAAGCAGGCGATCAATCGCGCCAACAAGACCGATCTCGTCGAGCTGTAGGCGACGAACGTGGGAAAGGGAGGCGCGGCCCACGCCCGGGCGTCTGGTGCCCGTTTGTTTGAGAAGTGCCTTCTGCGAGTGACTCGGTGCCAGATGCCTGCCTCGACGTAGAAGTCGAGGCGATGCCACAGACCCTTTGCAACGACAAACCTGCTGAGTGTTGTGGTCGGCGGATAGGCAACAGACCTTCTGCGTGTGACGTACATGCGGTCAGCCTTTGGCAGGACCGCGCCCACGCGCAGCATACTCCAACGTCCGTCGTCACGGCACGAGCCGTCGCGACGAGTGCAGCGACGATCGCGAGCCGCGCAGGCGTGGCGCTGGAGCGAGTGCGAGCGCGACTGCGACGTGGCGTTGGCGCGAATGCGAGTACGGGAATTCGCTGGAGCGCGAGCGTCGCCTCCGACATGCACTGGAGCGAGTGCGACCCCGCGTCGGTCGACAACAACGCCTACTCGGCTTGGTGCAGATCAGCCGCGAAGGCCGCGCCAGACGCGCACGGCGCCAACGCACGCAGCACCGCCAGCGAGCGTCATCAGCGCCACGCTGCGGACCCATCCCGTCGTGACGGCGGAGCCGTCGAGCGCCAGGGCACCGAGCACGATCACCCCTGCGAGACCACCGAGCAGCAGGATCGGACCGAGGATGAGGTTGTTGCGGCGGTCGATGCGCCGATTGTCTTCGTTCGCGCGGCGGACGAACTCGTTCGCGTCCGAAGGTGCGGCCAAGGCATTTCCGTCGCGGGACGCCATGTGTCGTGCGAGATCGTCGAAGCCCATACGCGGCGCAGCCTACAAGCGAAACAGGGGTGGCCGATGCGCCTTTCGACGGCCCTGACCCGCCAATCTGCTGGAGCCTCGATTCGCGTGTGCCGGCTGAACGCGTAGTGCATTGGTAGTGCGCGTTCTGTGCAAACTGTGGCGAGGATCTGTCATCGCGGCGCTCCGCCTCCATGTGGGCGCACGGGCATACTGCCGCGCGATGAGCCCTCACCTCCGTACGGCCGTGTTCGCGATCTCGCTGCTCGGGTGCGGACCGAGCGTCCGCAACAACGGCGACGACACGCCCGACCTCGACGCCGCGGTGGCCGGCGATGCTGCCGAGTGTCGCGATGTGGTCGACGTGGTCTTCGTGCTCGACACCTCCAGCTCGATGGGCTTCGTGCTCCAGCAGCTCGAGCAACAGATCGCGCAGGTGGTCACCGCGGCCAACGGGCTCGCGCCCGACGCGCACTTCGGGCTCGTGGTGTTCCAGGACAACCACTTCCTCGACACCACGGGCCCGCTCGAGGGCGGCAAGGTCCACACCGACGCGTCGACGCTGCAGACGCGCTTCAACCACTACCGCACCGTCTACACGAACAACAATCGCAACCCCGGTGACGGCATGTCGGGACTCACGACGCAGAACCCGATCTGCGAGGAGAACTCGCTCGACGCGCTGTATGCGGCCGCCAAGGACTTCCCGTGGCGCCCGAACGCGACGCGTGTGGTGATCGTCGTGACCGACGACACGTTCCTCGAGTCGCCCGACAACTACGGCGATCGCGACAACGACGGGCTCACCAACCAGACCGACTACCCGCGCGAAGGGAACTACCCCGCGATGCGCAACCTCGGCGAGACGGTGACCGCGCTGCGCGACACCAAGGTTCGCGTGTTCTCGTTCTCGCGCCACACGCAGCCCAACATCCTCGAGCGCTGCGGCACCGGTCGACGCCTCGCGTGGGCAGACATCACCGACGGTTGGACGACGCCGTATGGCACGACACCACCGATCCCCACGCAGACCGATGGTGGTGACTTCGATCTCGATCAGGTGAAGTCGAACGCGATCTCGCTGTCTGCGACGATCAACCAGGTCGTCGTGGAGAGCTTCTGCAATCCGATCATCCTGTAGCGTCAGGCCTACGATGAGCCTTCGCGATCCTGCTCTCGACGCCGTTCTCACCGCGGAGACGATCCTCGGTCAGTTCAAGCAGCTATTGCCGCGCCTCACGTCGATGATGCCCGTCGACGTCTCGACTGCAGTGGGCGAGGCGCAGAGTCTGTACCCCGAGCTGTGGTCCGCGCTCGATCGGGCGCGTGCGGTGCTTCGCGAGCGCGGCGTCGACGTGCCTGTGTACGACGAGGCACGCGCGCGACAGCCCGCATCGATGCTCGGTGTCGATGTGAAGCTGCGCGATCGCAGCAACGTGACCGAGGCCGCGGCGACGGTGGCGTTCCTGTTGGGCGGCGTGTCGGGCGTCGTGGTCGGGACCGCGATCGACGCCGTCGGATCGGTGGGAGCCAAACAGGGCGACGCGAATCGCAGCGGGCTTCGCGACGCGAAGACGGCGCTCGACGCGCTGATCGCCGCGATGCCCACGGTGGAGTGGGCCAAGGTCCGCCGGCAGGAGGCGCACGCAACGGCCGACGCACTCGAGGAGCTGTCGGTCGCGAAGAGCCGCAAGGTCGCTCTCGCGCTCGCCGTCGTCGCGGTCCTCGGGCTCGTCGGCTTCGGCCTCGTCAAGCTGCTGCAGAGCTCGCGCGCGCCGACCAAGGAAGAGACAGCGGCGAAGGCGAATGCCGAGTATCGCGTCGCCCAGGAGGAGATCCGCGAGCTCAACGACGTCCTCAGGGCGACCCCGTGCGACGCGAAGACCGCCGAACGCCGCGTGAGTCTGTTCCAGACCCACCAGCAGACGATGACGGGCAAGCGGCTCGCGAAGAAGTTCCTGGAGCAGTGCGGAGAGAACGCGTACATGCGCTCGATCGCCGGACCGCCGTCGCCCGCATCGCCACCCGCGTCGCCCGCGGCAGGTGCACCCGCATCGCTCGCGGCAGGTGTATCCGCATCGCCCGCGGCAGGTGTACCCGCATCGCCGGCAGGTGCACCCGCATCGCCCGCGTCGGCGCCCGCATCGCCCGCGGCAGGTGCACTCGCATCGCCGGATTCGAGGCCCTGAGCCGCCGTCGGATTCGGCGCCCTGAGCCGCCGGTGAAACCTCGAGCCTCGCGTCGAAGGCGCATTCGTGGCCGGCGTCAAGCCCGTCGTGGAGGGCGGGTGAGAATTGCTGGCGATCCGGATCCTACCCGCTGCTCGACGAGTCCTCGTTGACATTTCGGCTAGCGAGTTCGGTACGCTGGTGCGTGGGGAGGACGCATGACCACGAAGAAGCCGTCAGTAGCGAAGCCCAAGTCGAAGAGCGAGCCTGCGAAGAGCGAGCCGGTGCGGGCATCATCGTCGAGGCAGCCCGCGCAGGGACCACGTGGGTCGTCGCGGTTGCAGAACCTCGCGGCGAAGCCGGTGTCGTTCGACGACACGATGGACGAGCAGCTCGTCGATAATAGCGGTGTGTTTCGTGTGACGACGGCCATCGCGCGCGAGCAGATCGGTCACGACGACGACAACAACCCGCGCTTCGCGAGTGAAAGCCTCGTGATGGCAGCCCAGCGCGAGGGCTTCCGCGAGGAAGGTCCGACGCTCGACGAGGAAGTCGTGGTCGAGGCCGAGGTCACGTCCGCCGCGAAGCGCCAACGACTGGCGACGCTCGCAGCGCGCGCGGCGCGCCAGCAGCCACGTCGTCGTTGAGCGCTATCGGCGCTACTTCGTGGCTTCCTGGTTGCCCTCGCCGTCGAGCTCGATCCACTTCGCGTCACGCGACTTCCACACCTCGGACTGGATCGCGGACTTCGCGGCGGGACGCGGAGCGCGGGCGCCCTTCGCGCGTTCAGCCGAGACCGCCTTGTCGGCGCTCGACTCGATCTTCGCGGCGAGCTCCTTTGGAATGCGCTTGGCGCCGACGTTGAACACGTTCACGGGCGACGGGCTCTTGCGATGCGAGTCGATGCAGAACACGTCGAGGGCGACCTCGACGGTCTGGCCCGCAGGCACCTCGATCGACTGCAGCTCCTTGTTCGCAGCGCTCGACGCGAGCTGCATCGGGCCGACCGCACCCAGGCGCTGTGGCGCCTGGTCGGGGTCACCCTCGGGGACGAAGTAGAGGCCAGTCGCCGCGAACTTCAACGCGGTCTTCTCGGTGTTCTTGAGCTGGACCTTCAACGTGCCGTTCGTGGATCCGTCGTATTCGACCGCGCGGATCTGCAGCTTGCTGTCCGGCACACGCGAGAACTTCGTCTCGTGACGGACCGGCTTGGGCGGTGTGGGCGGCTTGGCCTGGCGTTGCTGCTGGTGCCGCATCGGCTCGCGGTCCCAGACGATGTCGTCATCGATGTCGGCGGATGCGACACCGACGAGGCCGGCGAGAACGAACAACGACACCGCGAGAGAGAGCAGGTTGCGCAGAGAGCGCGAGAAGTTCGTCAGCATTGGAGGTCCTCCAGGTGGGCAACCCCCGTGCAACGCATGTACGCGTCGAACGATCTGAGGCTGAACGCCCCGCTAGCGAAGATCGGGCGACCGGTCGGCGGGAATGCCGTGTTCCTCGATGATCTCGCGTGTCGCGGCCTCGGCCGTGGTCGCGTCGAGGATGATGCGCGTGCCAAACCCGGTGTGGTAGTCGCTGCGCGCCGACTCGCTACGCGGGCCGTGGTCGTCGGTCTCGATCACGTGGAAGCGACCGAGCGGCGAGGCGAGAGCGTGCGGCACGTCGGCGATCTCGGTGATATCGATGCCGTTGATGCGGTGCACCACCGACTCCTTCATCTGGTGGTACCCGAGGTTCACTTCGTGCGCGAGCACTTCACGGATCAGCACGATCTGCTTTCGCTGCGGCGACGGGAACGACTGATAGCGATAGAACTGGTAGCGATAGTGGTCCTGCGCCCACTCCCAGTCGTTCATGTACTCGAACGACAGCGGTGTGAACACGATGCCCGCGAAGATGAGGTACGGCGGGCGGCGATCGGGGTTCGGCGGCGGGACAAGCGCGACGAACGCTTTCAAGGGAACCTCGACGGTCGTGCGCTCGCCGTCGCGGAGGATCTCGAGGGATAGCTTGTCGCCGACCTGACGGCTCGAGGCGACATGTTCGAACGCGATACGATCGTGATCGCGCAGGCGAATCGTCCCGTCGCACGCGACCGCGTTTCCGTCGATCGAGGTGATCACGTCGTCGACGCGAAGCACGCCGTCGGAAGACCCCGTCGGGATCACGACCGAGACGCGCACGCCGGTCTGCGAAGGTGCGAGACGCAGGTACTCGCGAAGCGCGTCGTTCTCGATCTTCTGCCAGTAGATGCCGAGGTCGGGAACGCCGTCGATGCGCTCGTCGGCGAGGTCGTCGAACATGTGGCGAATGACGGAGATCGGGACGACATAGCCGGCCTTCTCGAGATCCTTTCGCTTGTACGACTGGAACGCGATGCCGATCAGCTCGCCGTTCCAGAAAACGGGACCGCCGCTGTTGCCCGGATTGATCGCGGCGTCAGTCTGCAGCGCGAGCAAGTTGCGCTGCGAGTGCGTGTACGTACGGACCTCGATGCGCGAAATCACGCCCGCGGTGACGCACAGCTCGTTCCCGCCCACGGGGAACCCGTGGACGGTGACCTTGGCGTTGCGCGGAGGAAGCTGGCCGAAGCGCACGGGCTCCGTATCCTCGAAGAACCGCGGATCATCGACGGTGAGGAGCGCGGTCTCCGTGTCGTGATCCACGTGCAACACGCGCGCGGAGAACTTCTCCGGGTGACCGGGCTTGAGCGCCTGCACGAACAGCTGATGCGCCACGACGTGGGCGTTCGTGAGGATGCGGTTGCCGTCGATGATGCAGCCCGATCCGCCCGACGTGTGTTGGTACGTCAGCTCCCAGGGCTTGTAGTAGTTCGGTTCCTTGACGACCGTGAACAGCTTCACGACCGACCGTCGGAGGCGGTCTTCCGCCCTCGCTTCCAGGTCATCGGCCATGCCGCAACGGTATCAAATCGCGTGCGCTACATCTTGAGCAGCAGGACGTTGAGCGAACCCTGGAAGCCGCTCGTGTTTCCACCGCTGAGCTCGACGCTGTCCGACGACGTGCCGGAGTTCGCAGCGTTCACGGTGATCGTGTAGGTACCCGCGGCAAGGACCGCGCTCGTGAACGAAATGCCCCAGTGGTCGACACCCGTCGCGGAGTTGAAGAGCACCATGTTCTGGAACCCGCCGGCAGTTGTAGCGACGTTGTTGATCGAGAGTGCGACGGTGACTGCGGCGAACTCCGTCGGATCCGTTCCCGCGAGTGCTCCCGATCCGTTCGTGGATACGAAGACTCGGTACACGCTCGTCGCCGGCACCGTGACCTGGATGCTCAACCCGGGGATCGCAGCGGCCTCGCTTGGCGCCAGGGTGAGAACCCCGGTTCCGAACACGGCCGCGGCTCCCTGACCGAGCGTGGTCACCGAGCCCGCCGGCCCTTGGGGGCCCCGGCAGTCGATCGCTGAACAGGCGCCATCGTTGCTGGTGTCCTCGGTGGCGACGTCGCACGCCGCGTTGCCGTTCAAGTCCCAGCACGCGAGGCCGGCGGACCCGCTCTGGCCGTTGGTGCCGTTGGTGCCGTCGTCCCCGTCCTGGCCCGGCGCACCGGGCGTACCCATGTTGCCCATGTCGCCCTTCTCGCCGGGGGCACCCATGTCGCCCATCTCCCCCGGCGGACCTTCCGATCCGCACGCAGCGAGCGTTAACAGCGTGAACGAGAGGACTGACGAGAAGCGGCTGATCGACATGTGGCGGACCCTATCGCAGACGGCGCGCGATCAACGGTCGATCTTCGTCGAACTTTCATGGAATAGAGGCCGACGTCACGCTCGGCTACCCAGGTTGTTCGACCAGGTGTCCGTGCCGTGGCCCAGCCCTATAGAGAGGGGATGCGCCGCTGGCTCGTCGCCCTCGCTCTCGCCGTCGTCGTCATGCCCGAGATCGCGGGCGCGTCCGACCTCCGCATCGACGCATCCACGCGAAAGGTCACATCGACCACGCAGGCGCCGCCGCGCTCGCTCCTGCCGCGTCCTATGAACCTGCCGGCCACCGTCGAGATCGCCGACGAGCGCGTTGTCGTCCGGGCGAACGGCCAGACGTTTCGCCACGCGATCGGCGATCTGTGGTGGAGCGTCACGATCGGTGACCACCTCGTGGTCGGTCACGCTGCCACACCGGGTGGCCACGCGGATCGCATCCTCGCCATCGATCACACCACGGGGCGCATCGAGTGGCGCCGCAAGATCGACTCGCTGTTCGCCGCATCGCTCGCCGACGACCTCCTCGCGGTCGAGCGCGCGGGCCAGCTCGACATTGTCGACGCAGTGACCGGGAACACCGTCGGTACCGCACCACTCGCGGGCCAGGGCATCCAGGCGATCTGCCGCACTCCGAGCGGGGATCTCCACGTGAAGACCGCGTCGGACCTCGTCGCGATCGATCGCGCCTCCGGTCGCGTTCGCTGGACACAACCGACCACGTCGCGCGGCAACATCGCGATGACGTCGCACGCGGTCGTCGATGCATGGGTCGATCGCACGAACCACCGCTACGGCATCGTCACCTACGATCCGAAGACAGGTGAGAAGCTCGAGTCGATCGATCTCGGCTCGACGGGCGGATGGTACGACGTCGAGCGCGTCGAGCTCGCACCCGACGGCGCGGGCGAGGTGCTCGTGTCGTCGGTGTTCGGAGTCTCCTAGCGATGGCGAGGTGCTTGTCGTCGGTGTTCGGGGTCTCCTAGCGCTGGCGAGGTGCTTGTCGTCGGTGTTCGGGGTCTCCTGGCCCTGGCACGTCGCGCCCACGCGATCGGTTCGGTCGTCGCGGCTCGGCGCGTGCCCGCCGGGTCGGCGATCGCGATCAGACACGCGCGAGGATCTGCGCGTCGAGCCAGCGGACCAGCAATGCGATCGCGCGCTCGGCGGCGGTCTCCTCGTCGAGTAGCTCGCACGCCGCGCCGAACGTGGTGCCCGCGATCATCAGCGGGACGATCCGCGCCTCGTCGTGCTCGAGCGTTCGATGCAGGACGATCAGGTCGCGCCGCCACACGAGGACGACACGCGGGCCCACGTGCCCAGCACTCGACGACGTAGTCGAGCTCGACGCGGGGGGGGCCGCGTTCGATGCATGCACGCTCGATGCATCCGCGTCGGATGCTTGCACGCTCGATGCATCCGCGTCGGATGCATGTGCGTTCGCTGCATGCGCGTTCGCTGTATGCGTGTTCGGATCATGTGCATGCGTGTCCGATGCCTGTGCGTCCGATGGCGCGTTTTCGGTCGCGTCCCAGACATCGTCGGCGTTCGTTTCGATCGTGACGACGCGGCTCGACGGCACGAGGCGCAATTTCAGCGAAGGAAACTCTGCGGGATCGTGCGCGGCGAGATCCTCGCGCGCGAGCGCGGTGGCATCGGGGCCATCGAACACCTCCGTGCGCGCACGTTCGAGCCGGGCGAGGTCGGCCAACAGCGACGTCCGATCTCGGTTTTCAGCGGAAACGCGGAGCGAGCGCGACTCCAGCCAACGCGCGAGGTGCTCGCCGACCTCGCGCAGCGAGAAATTCGACGGCGGATGCGCGCGCAGGTAGTCCGCGGTCCACCCTCGCAGCTCGCCCTCGCCGACGAGGTGCGCGAGCTTGGGATAGTCGTGCACGAGCACGCTCGCGATCCGCGCCGTGTACGCGTGTTCGTAGACGTGCAGGCGCTCGATCTCGTCGATGTCGCGGTCGCGCTCGACGAGATCGCACACACTGTCGAGCGGCGCGCCGCCCGTGATCGCCTCGTGAAACCGCGCGAGCTGCTCGCGCAGTGCGGCCCGGTCGCTCACGATGCCTCCGCGGCGACGATTCGCGCGTTCGATAGCTCGGCGCGCAGCTCGTCGAGCGGAGGGATGTTGTCGTCGCGCTCGAGGCACGTCGCGAGCGGACCGAACCGGCGAACCGCGTCGCGGTAGAGCGTCCACACCTCGTCGCGCACGGGCATGTCGTGCGTGTCGATGATCAGCGCGCCGTTCGTCGTGTGGCCGGCGAGGTGCACGTAGCCGATGCGGTCCGCTGGGATTGCCTCGAGGTACGCGGTCGACGACCAGCCGTGGTTCGAGCACGACACGAACACGTTGTTGATATCGAGGAGCAGACCGCAGTCGGCACGGCGCGCGAGCTCGGCGAGGAACTCGCCCTCGGTGAGCTCTGCGCCCTTGAAGACGGTGTACGTCGACGGGTTTTCGAGGAGGATCCGCCGGCCGAGACGCTCCTGTACCTGCGCTACGCGCGACGCGACGTGCGCGAGCGCCTCCTCGGTGTAGGGCAGGGGCAAGAGGTCGTGCGTGTTGTGGCCGCCGAGGTTCGTCCAGCACAGGTGGTCCGAGACGAACGCCGGCGAGACCTCGTTTGCGAGTGCGGCGACGCGGTCGAGGTACGCGGTGTCGAGCGGATCGAGCGAGTCGATCGACAGCGACACGCCGTGTAGCACGACAGGGCGGTGCTCGCGTACGGCGCGCAATACGCGACGCGGGTTGCCGCCCTCGACGAGGAAGTTCTCGGTGATGACCTCGAACCAGTCGATGCCATCGATGTCATCGCCACCCAGAATCGCAGCGGCGTGGTGATTGCGTCTCAGGCCGAGGCCGAAGCCGAGGTCGCCGGAATCACTTCTTCGCGACGGTGCCACCCTTGGCCTTGCAGTCCTCTTCGGTCATCGCCAGAACGCCTTTGCCTTTGCACTCGTTCTGACCGCCGCAGCCGTGGTTCTCGCCCTTGCAGGTGCCTTGGCCCTTGCACTCGTTGACGCCGCCGCAGTCGACCTTGGCCGCCTTCTCGGCGGTGGGCTGCTGCACTGCGGGTTTGTTCTCGGTGGTGCCACCGGTTTTCTCCTCCTTCTTGCAGGCAGAAAAGAAGAGACCACCAGCGGCGATTGCGATGAGCGTTCCGGTCTTCAGGTTCTTCACGCCAACGAGGCTAACATGTGGGCGTGCACCGTGCCGGCCTCCTCGTGTTGTTGGTTGCGTGTGGGCGCGGGTCGGCGCCGGTCGACCCCGCCGTGTTGACGGAGGGGGAGCGGGCCGCGCTCGCGACGATGTCCCCTCTACCCCCGACGCCGAAGGATCCGACGAATGCGGTCGCGGACGATCCGAAGGCTGCGACGCTGGGACAGATGCTGTTCTTCGACGAGGACATAGCGGCCGAGCCGGGCATCTCGTGCAGCACCTGCCACGCGGGTCCAGCGATGGACGACATGGGCAAACATGTGTCCCGCGGCGTGAAGGTGGGCACGCGCAACTCGCCGCCCGTGATCAACTCCGTGTTCTACAAGTCGATCAACTGGGGTGGAAAGTTCGCCACGCAGTGGGCGCTCGTCATCGGCGCGCTCGAGAAGCACGACGTCATGGCCGCGAAGCGCGCGAACGTGATCGAGGTGGTGAAGACGCAGTATCGCGCGGAGTACGAGGCGGTCTTCGGGCCGATCGACGCGCGCACCGTCGACGACGCGTTCGTCGATATCGCGAAGTCGGTCGCGGCGTACATGCGCTTGCTCGTCGCGCGCAACGCCCCGTTTGACCGCTGGATCGCCGGCGACGAGGCCGCGATCTCGACGGCGGCCAAGCGCGGCGCGAAGCTGTTCGTCGCACACTGCAAGGTCTGCCACGACGGGCCGCACTTCACGAACGACAAGTTCCACGCACTCGCGGTCGCACAGTTTGGCGAGGGCGTCCCGGCGGAGGACCTCGGTCGGTTCGGAGATGTCCCCGAGGCCGCGCGTACCCCCGAGATGCGTGGTCAGTTCCGCACACCAACGCTGCGCAACGTCGAGGTGACGGGGCCGTACATGCACGCCGGTCAGTTCGCGACGCTCGACGCGGTGATGGCGTTCTACAACGCGGGCGGCGGGAGCGTGGCCGGCATCGTGAAGGATCCCGAGATGAAGAAGCTCGGGCTGACCAAGGAGCAGCAGGCCGACCTCGTCGAGTTCATGAAAGCGCTGACCGACGTGACCGTGCCCCCGGCTCTGCGCGCCAATACGGCGCGATAGCCGCGTCCGGCGTCGCGGATGCGTGCAACCTGGTCGTCCTTCCTGGAGAGTGTTGGCGGCGGCGCGAACCACGGCGGGCGCACGAGCAACCTCGCGCCAGCGGGCGTGTCACCGGCACATGCTCCGGGCCACGACGGTGCTGTGCAGTGCGATGGTGCTCGCGGTCCCGCACGCAACGCGGGTAGCCCTGCGCGCCGCCACGTTGGCGCTCCCGTTCGCGGTCGTCACCGCCGGAGTCCCGACCTCCCATGCGGGCGACTGGGAGGTCGAGCGCGATCCGTTCGATGTCGCGGTCGTCGGCCGGTACAAGGCGATCCTCGCGAAGACGCCGCACGATGCGGGAGCTCTCGCGCAGCTCGTCTCGCTCTATCGGCGCTATCGCACCGTCGAGAAGCTCGCGGCCGAATATCGCGCCGCACCCGCGACGTGGTCATCGCTCGTGGTGCTCGCGCTCGTCGAGCGCAAGCTCGGCGACGACGCGGCGACGCGCGTGCGTCTCGAGCGAGCAGTGGCGCTACACGACACAGATGCATCGACGTGGCGAGTGCTCGCGCAGCTTCGCGAGCAAGCGGGCGATCGGATCGGCGCGCGCGTGGCGCTGGAGCGCGCGTACGCACACTCGACGCCGGCGAACGATGCTCGGGCGTTGCGCGATCTCGTCGCGTTCGCACAGAGGAGCAGCGATCCCGAAAGCGAGGAGCGCTACTTCACGCAGCTCGTAGTCGTGCTTCCGCGCGACGCGCGCGTGTGGACCGAGCGCGGCGACGCGATGGCTCGCTCCGGTCGCTTCGACCTCGCGCGGGAGAGCTACGTTGCCGCCGAGCAGCTGCTCGCCACCGACCCCGAGGAGCGCGTCTCGGTGATCGT
>JBJXGN010000064.1:0-68151 GCA_046160585.1 Kofleriaceae bacterium | reverse complement strand
GCCACGCTCGTCGAGCTGAGCGACGATCTTCTCGAACGTCTGGAGGTTCGCCTCGGCGACACGCGCCCGGGCCTTCTCCACGATCGAGGTGCGGATCTGCGCGAGGCCGAGAGCGCGCTCCACGGCGCTCGACAGCGCCGCGGCAACCTCGATTCGCAGGCCGTGCGGCAACGTGAGCGTACGATCCTCGGTGTCGGCCGGCTCGAGCCCGACGACGGTGATCAAACATTCGACGAGCTGGCCAGCCTTCGCGTTGCGGGGGCCGCGTGGATCGTAGTTCGCCTTCACGCCAAGCTTCGCGACGAGCATCTCCTGCAGGCCATGATCGTCGTCCAGGCCGGCCTCGATCTCGCCGAGCGTGCGATCGAGCCCGGAAAGCAGGCAGACGTCCGCGAAGCCTTCGAGGAGGTCGCGGGCGATCGCATCGAGGTTGGCGTCGACCGCGTACCTCTCGAGAACACGCGATGCGAGATCCTGGAGCGAGGCTACATACCGCCGGGGAAACGCGATCGAAGGCACGGCACCACTTACCACCATTTCTCCCGTATGGTCCGCGCGTGAAGCGCGGAAAGCAGCACGAAGGTCAGCTCGCACGCCTGACCACGCTGGGGGGCTTGCTCGGGATCAAGACGGCGCCGCTGGTTCCCCGGCTGGCCCCGGTCTCCGCCGCCTGCGACGAGCACATGCGCATCACGGTCACCCACGCGTTCGACGCGATCCTCGTCACGACGCGCGTGACACGAGATCTCGCCGCCCCGCTGTGCCGCTGGCTCGACGCGCTCGCGGGCGACACGCTCGAGCTCGCGATCGACGCGACCTCGATCACGGCGTGGTCGGACGAGGCCGCGGTGCCCGCCGACGCGCCCTCCCCCGCCGTCGCGCTTGCGGACGATCTCTCGGCGCTCGGCTTCGATGGCGAAACGTGGACGTTCGTGTTCGAGCAGGACAACGGCGAGGGGCTCGAAACGACCCTCGCGCGGATCGACGAGCTCGCCACCGCACGCACCGTGACGCCACCACAACGCCGCATCGCCGCCGAGCTGCACCGCTCGCTCGCCCGCGGCATGACGTCGCGCCTGTCGCTGCGCTCTCGCGACGGCGCCCTCGAGCCGGCGCTGACCCTTGCGTGGGATCGCGTCGAGTGGGCGCCGATCCAGAGCATGCTGCGTGGCTTCCATCCAAGCGGTGGAGGCGTGGACAAGATCGCGCGGCTCTCGCGCTCGTCGGACACGGAGCACGCGACCGTCGAGCTCGTACTCGGGCCCGTCGATCCGCCCGGCATGCGCTTCACGTTCGACGTCTGATCGCCACGATCACCGGCTCGATCCAGCGTGCCGTATTGCGACCCGGATCTGATAGGGTGCCGCCCTATGTCGAAGCGCAAGACCAAGGACCAAGCCGCCACGCCCGCCACCACCATCGAACAGAGGATCCTCGAGCGTCAGCGCCAGAATGCACGCCGCGCGCTGCTCAGGCGCCGCCGCCAGAAGTCCGGGCAGTAGCGTCACGGGCGCACCGAGCCCCAACGAAACCGTGCGCACCTGCTCGGCCGGTCGTCGCGCTAGAACGTCGCGCGCGCGAGCTCGACGCCGACGCCGAACGAGAGCATGTCCTGTCCGTGGACACGAACATCCGGCGCGAAAAGGCTCCGCACGATATCGTTCGACGCGACCTCGCCGACATCGACGCGACAGTCGTGGTTCTTGTCGAACACTTCCCAGAGCGTCTTACCGCGCCCGCTACAACCGCAGGGGTTGGCGGCGCTCGTCGGACCCTTACACTCGTCGACGACGATGCGATCGACTTGTTCCGCAGCCTCGGGGATGACGACGCCCTCGAGGTCGATCGGAGCGATCGCGCCCGCGAAGACGCCACGTGCCCCATCTGGCGTGAGCTCGGTGATCTTCACGCGTGCACCGCGGAGGTCGAGGCGGATGACGCCGGCGAGACTGATCGCAAACTCGACCGGCATGATGCCGGTGTCCCCGAGAAACGCACCGCCGACGATCGGCCCGCGGGCCTGATGCGACGCGGTGTCTAGATCGACCGAGAAGCTTCCCGTGCCCTTCAGGTGCTGGCCACAGGTCGCGAGGTTCGTCTCGTCGGTGCACGCGTCGGGCATGGCATCGCCGCCGAGGAACGTGGTCAATCCCGCGTCGCGGCTGTCCTCGAGCGACGTGGTCTGGACCTCCACAAGCATGAGCAAGCCTCCGCGTTGTAGCGCTTCGCGCACGGTGCTCGCGGTGCCGAGGCCCAGGTTCTCGAGTAAGCCGAGCACCATGCCGAGCTGGTTGTCGCCGGTCTTGTTCTTGTCGCCGTTGAGATCGAGGCCGAACTCGCGGGCCTCGTTGTTGTTCGTCGGGATCTTCAGATCGCTCACCACGTACTGATAGATGTCGCCTTCGAGCGGGGGCAGCGGATCGTCCGAATCGAAGAAGCAGCCCGACATCATCACCAACGCAAGCACGGCCACGCGGTTCATCGTAGAGACCATTGTTCCCAGCATCGGTCCGACCGCCAACAGCGCAGAGGTGGCAACACGCAGCAAACGTGACGAACGTCTCCGTCATGAGTGATTTCCGCGAGATCGATCGTCGCTACGCGCGTACGAGCGACCGCGCCAAGCACGATTCGACGTGCGATGCCCTGCCGCATAGTGCTGCAGGGTGTGTCCGCCCGCACGGCGCGCGCACGTGCTTGAGCTCCTCCTTCGACGCTGTTATCACCCGACGCATGTGGCAGTGGATCATGGTCGCGGTGCTGGTGACCGCTTGTGGGCCCTCGACGGCAGAGATCAAGACGGCAAAGGCGACGACGTATGTTGGTGATGCCGGCGAGATCTTCGATGCAACTCGACGGGTCGTTGGCGAGACGTACAAGGTCTTCGACGCGGGGCGCACCGAGGACGCGTTTCGACTCGTCACGACGGAGCAGTGGTACAGCCCCGAAGGAGGGCGCCAGTCGTCGGGAAGTGACGACTTCGTTCAGCTCGTCGATCGAAGCATCATGCTCCAGCTGGTCGTCGACGTCGTCCCGACGGCCTCGAACCACGCCGTCATCCAGATCACGCCGAGAACACTGCAGCACGTCTCCGGGAGTCCGAAGGCCCGCGAGCTCGCGCCCGACGATCCGGGCCTCCCCGGCTGGGTCACGGGGCGCGTCGACCAACTGCATCACGACATCTACAAAGGTCTGCAGCAATACGTCGTGAAGTAGAGTCGCGACCGACTACCCGACGCGCAACACGGTGCGGTTCTCGCCGGCGAGGTAGGCCTTGCCCCCATGCGTGGCGATCCCCCAGATCGATCCACCGGTCTGCGCGTGCTCGAGACGCTCGAAGCTGATGCCGTCGTCGCTCGAGTAGAGGATGACGCCCTTGTCCCCCGCGGTGACGAGCCGGCCATCGGCGAGCTCCGCGATCACGTTCAGATCCTGCGAGTCACCGAGCCACGACGGGCGCTGGCCGGGGCTCTTGGCCTTCGTCGCGACGAACGGGGGCACGCGCGACGGCGTGAACGTCACGCCGTGATCGGTCGAACGAAATACCGTGTTTCCGTCCCCGACGACGACCATCGCCCCCGATCGCGTGATGCACGTGTGATTCGCGCCCGCGTCGAGGCCGAGGCGCTCGGGCCGAGCGCCCGGGCCACGGATCACGAACATTCCCTTCCCCGTCGGGACGAGGAGGCCCCGGCTCGTGAACGTCATCTTGTGCACGGAGCCCGTGAAACCCTCGACGCGCTCGAACGTGGCACCGTCGACGGAGCGGGCCATGGAACCAGCATCGCCGCCGACATAGATCACACCCTCGGCCTTGGCCATCGCGTACATGCAACCCGAGATGTTCAACGGGACGGGCTCGAGCTCGGACAGATCACGCGGCGCACGGAACAGCGTGCCGTATTCGCCGCACAGCCATACGGTGTCGCCATCGCGCAGGTAGCAGCGCAGGCCACGCCCGGAGGTGGCGATGTCGGTCCAGGTCTCGCCATCGCCCGATGTGATCACGACGTTCGAGCCGAGACCGCCGACGATCGTGATCTCCGGCTCGTCGAACGTGCCGCCGCATAGCGCATCGCTCCACCGAGGTGATTGCTGCGTCACGGACGCGAGTGCGGGTGGCGCCTTCGAGGTCGACGAGGACGTCAACGCCATGCCGCCGAACGGCATCACGAGAGGCACGATGGGCGGCGGTCCGTCCGACATGACGCGAGCGTACAGGTCTGATACGGGTACTGTCAGCTCCGTGGGGACGCACGATCCGCGGTGCGGCCAATCCGACGGGAGCGCGCGCGAAGATTCCTTCTGCGGAGTGTCCATCTCGCGCACCCTCGCGCGTCGATCGAGGACAATGCGGAGGACACCATGACGAAGCCGAGCCAGAAGTACTTGTTTATTCACCGAAGCGAGCTCGGGCCCAGCGCGCCGTCGCAACAACAGAAGCCATCGCCGGAGCAGATGCAGCAAATGATGGCGAAGTGGAATGCGTGGAAGGAGAAGTTCAAGGACAACATCGTCGACTGGGGCGACAAGCTCAAAGCCGGCGGCAAGATCGTGAGCGCGACGAGCGTGAGTGATGGTCCGTTCGTCGAGGCGAAGGAGATCATCGGTGGCTTCATGATCGTGACGGCGGAGAGCCTCGAGGCTGCCGTCGTCATCGCGCAGGAGATGCCCTCCGGACCGGGTGCGCGCATCGAGATCCGCGAGATGGCAAACGCACACATGTGACCGACGACGACGCTACTCCCCGAAACGTCGAGGCCACCTCGGGTCTCGTCGAGCACTATTTTCGCCACGAGTACGGTCGGCTCGTGGCGCAGCTCGCGCGCGCGGTCGGCCTGCGCCATGTCGAGCTTGTCGAAGACGCGGTGCAAAGCGCGCTCGGCGCCGCGTTGACGGCGTGGGTCGCGAACGGGCTGCCGCGAGATCCGGGCGCGTGGCTCTATCGGGTCGCGTCGAACCAGCTGGTCGGTGCGCTACGCAAGGACGCCGGCCGGCTTCGCATCCTCTCGACCACGTTCCACGTCGACGACGAAGAACAGCATGCGACGACGACCTACTACGCGGGCGAAGTCCGCGACGACCTGCTGCGCCTGCTCTTCGTCTGCTGTGACGACGCCATTCCTCGCGAATCGCGCATCGTCCTCGCGCTCAAGACGCTCTGCGGCTTCAGCACCGCCGAGATCGCGCTTCGTCTGTTTACAAGTGAGGCCAACGTGCACAAACGGTTGCAGCGCGCACGGGAAACGCTGCGCGACACCAGCACCGATCTCACCGCACCCCCGCTCGACACGTTGCAGGCGCGGCTTGGGAGCGTGCACGAGGTCTTGTATCTCCTCTTCAACGAGGGCTACCTCTCCGTCCACGCGGAGTCTGCGATTCGTCGAGACCTCTGCGACGAAGCGATCCGTCTCGCGACGCTGCTCGCCGAACATCCTGTCGGTGCCGCGCCGGAGACGTTTGCATTACTCGCGCTCATGCACCTCCACGGAGCGCGCCTCGCCGGCCGCATCGACGGTGCCGGCGGTCTCCTGCTCCTCGAAGAGCAAGACCGCGATCTCTGGGACAAGCAGCAGATCGCCATCGGTGTGGAGTGGCTCGCGCGCTCCGCGAGCGGTGATCGGTTCTCTCGCTATCACGCCGAAGCCGGGATCGCGGCAGAACACTGCTTCGCGCCGTCATTCCACGAGACTCGGTGGCGAGAGATCGCGGAGCTCTACGCGTTGCTCGACCAGGTGACGCCTTCGCCTCTTCATGCGCTAGGCCGCGCCATCGCGGTCGCGGAGTGGAAAGGCGTCGACGAAGCACTCACGCTGCTCGCCGGCATGGCGCCACCCGCCTGGCTGGAGCGTTCGTATCTTTGGGACGCCGTGCTCGCCGACCTGTACCGGCGCGCCGGTCGGATCGAAGAGCTGGAACGCCACCGTGCGCGCGCCCTGACCGGCGCGCCCAGTGACGCCGTACGAGATCTGCTAGAGCGCCGATTGTCCACCTGAGAAAATGTAGCGGCACCTGTCGTGGCCGAACCCGTGCGTCGTCTAGAGAACAAATGCACGAGGAGAAACGCATGTCGTCCACGTTTGTTTGGTTCCACAATCACAGCGAGAAACCCGCAGATTCCACGAAGTTCTACGAAGAAATGTTGGGGTGGAAGCGGGCCGACGGGCCTCCGGGCATGACGATGCTCGCTGCCGACACCGCGCCGTTTGCGGGCTCGGCGGACTCGACGGTGTGACCGCCGGATGGGTTCCGTTCGTTCAGGTCGAGGATGTCGACGGTGCGACCAAGCGTGCGACCAAGCTCGGCGCGACGGTGATCAAGCCGCGCACGCGCGGGCCTGCCGGCGACTACGCGATCGTGCGTGATCCGGGCGGTGCGGCATTCGCGCTGTGGCAGAAGGCGTAGATCGTGATGGTCCTCGAGTCCACGATCGATATGTCGATCGTTCGACGACGCCTTCGCGCACGCATCGACTGGTTCCCTTCGGGCCTCGAGCAACTCGCCGGGGCTGATACCGTCGGCTCGTGACGTACGTCCTACTCATCTACCGAACGGCGCAACCCTCCGAGCGAATCAGCGACGAGGCGGTCAAGAGTGCGCTCGCCGGTCATCGAGCGGTGCAAGCGGAGGCCAGATCCGCTCGCGCATACAGCGCCTGGAGAATCGCGACACATGACCTACGACGAGAAGCTAGTCGAACGAATTCGCACGATCGTTCCACCCAGCCCGAACGTCGAAGAACGGAAGATGTTCGGCGGGATCGCGTTTCTCGTCGACGGAAAGATGTTCGTCGGCGTCGACAAGACCGATCTCATGGTTCGTGTGGGCCCGACGGAATACGCCGCTGCGCTCGCACGGGCACACGTCCGGCCGATGGACTTCACGGGCCGTCCGCTCACGGGCTATGTCTACGTGAGCGCTCGTGGCACGCGCACCGATGATGCGATTGCCGAGTGGGTCCGCAAGGCACTGGAGTTCGTCGTTGCGCTTCCGGCGAAGCCGAAGCCGAAGCCGAAGCCGAAGCCGAGAACGAAGGCGAAGACGAAGACGAGACCGAAGACGAAGACGAAGCGCGGGTGATCAGGGCGCCTGCGTGACCCAGCGTGCGAGGCCATCCAGACAGCCGTTCCAACCGAACGCGTGATCGTCGCGAACCGCCGTGGAGTGAATCTGCTCGTGGTGAATGACGACTTCGGTGGATCCCTCCGCGACCTCCGTGAAGCTGACGGTCACGCGCGACTCCGGTTCCTGTCCGACGCGCCACGAGTACACCAGGCGATGCGGGCTGTCGACGAGCTCGTACGTGCCCGAGATCCAGACGACGGTTCCATCCGGTAGCTCGTTGCCGATCCGATACGCACCGCCGGACTTCAGATCTACCTCGGCGACGATGCACCGAACGCCTGCCGGCCCCCACCACTGCAGCAGGAGCTCCGGCTTCGTCCACGCGTGGAAGATGCGCTCCGGTCGCGCGGCGATCACGCGGCGGATCCGTAGGTCGGTCACTTGTCCTCCACGAACGCCGCGAGCGCATCGAGCGTGTCGTCCCAGAACTCGGTGTAGCGCTCGAGCCACTCGCTGGCGTGTCGCAAGCGGTTTCGTTCCAGCGCACAGCGATGGATCCGCCCATCGATCGTACGCCGCACGAGACCGGCGCGTTCGAGGACGCGCACGTGCTTGGAGACCGCCGGCAACGACATCGCGAATGGCTCGGCGAGCTCGCCGATCGTTGCAGGCGCGCGCGCCAGTCGCGCCACCATCTTGCGGCGCGTGCGGTCCGATAGCGCGCCGAACAAATGATCGAGGCGATCTTCGGTTGATCTCATTCCGGGAGCAATGTTAACCATTTGGTTAAATGTTTGTCACTACGAAAGGCCCCATGTCGATCCATCAAGAAGTCGTCATCCCCGCATCTCCCGATCGCGTCTATGCCGTCCTGACGAGCGGCGCCCAATTCACCGAAGCGACCGCCGGTCGCGTCGCGGAGATCGCGGCGACCGAAGGCGGTGCGTTCACGCTATTCGGCGGAGCGATTCACGGGCGCCAGATCGAATTGGTGCCCGGCATCCGCGTCGTCCAGGCATGGCGTCCGAAGATGTGGGAAGCGGGCGTCTACTCCCTCGTACGGTTCACCCTCGTCGCTGAAGGCACGGGGACCAAGGTTGTCCTCGACCACTCGGGGTTCCCCGATGGGCAGAAGGAACATCTTGCTGCCGGCTGGGGCGCAAACTATTGGGAGCCACTCACGAAGTACTTCAGCTAGTCGCCGAGCGCCTTCGCGAGCGCTTCGAGATCGCGCCGCATATTGCGCCGGACCATGCGATTCAGGATCGGAGCCAACAGCCGGTAGAAACCGCCCGCGTCGCCACGCGCGTGGATCGCGGCACGCGTGGCTGTCGCGCCTGCGTCCTCGAGCTCGTAGCGCACGTGCATGGGAAACGGTTCGGTGACGGTCATCTCCACGAGACTGTCGTTTCGCGCGTCGACGACCTCGTAGGTATAGGAGAACCGTTTGCCGAGGAACTTCACCGTTCGTTCGACGCGCGATCCGACGTGGAGGCGGCCGGGTGTCAGTGGGTTCACGGCGATCACGCCGGTAGTCCATCGCGCGTCGTTGCGTGGATCGAACATGTAGGCGGCGACTTCCTCGCGTGCGCGAGGGATCACGAGCTCGACTCGAACGTCCGTTGCCATCCTCGACACGTACCGCCTTCGAGGTACCGAGACAATCTTTTACAGAAGTGACATAGTGTCCCGAAATCGAGACGATGCGCGTCAGACTCGACGACATGCGGATGTTCGCGGTGCTCGCTGGTGCGAGTAGCTTCACGGCAGCCGCGCGCTTGCTCGACATGCCAAAGCAGACCCTGAGCCGTCGGATCGCGGAGCTCGAGGAGGCTCTCGGCACGGAATTGATGATTCGCACGACGCGGCGCCTTCGGCTCACGCCCGCGGGTGCGCGCTACGCCGCGCGATGCAACGAGGTCGTCCGTATCGCCGAGGATGCAAATCGTGCGTTGGTCGACGAACGCGACGTCCCGCGCGGCGCGTTGCGCGTGACCGCGGATCCGTTGCTGGGCGAAGCGTTCCTTCCCCCGGTGTTGAACGCGTTCGCGTCGCAATGGCCAGCGGTCACTCTCGAGGTGCTCTTCACCCAGCGTCGCGTCGACCTGATCGAGGAGGGTTTCGACATCGCGTTCCGGATCGGTCACGTCGATGACCCGGCGCTCACCGCCGTCGCCCTCGGCCCCGCACGCGTTCGCTTCTGCGCGAGTCCGAGCTACGTGCGACGCCGCGGACGCCCGAAGACACCGGCGGATCTCGCGAACCACGATTGCATCTCTGTGCGCGCGGATCTCGCCCCGACCTCATGGCCGTTTCGCGACCATCGAGGAGGCATGCGAGGCGTGTTGATCGAAGGCCGCGTCCGCAGCAACAGTCACGCGCTCGCACACGCGGCGGCGATCGACGGACTCGGCATCGCGATCTTCCCCGAGTTCGCGTGCGCCGCAGACATTCGCCGCAAGCGCTTGGTCTCCGTCCTCGACGACTGGCGCGTCGACGTTGGAAACGTGTGGCTCGTCCATCCCACGCAACGGTTCGCCAACGTGGCGATCCAGCGCTTCATGGCGCTGGCCGTCGAGCGTCTTGCCTCGGCGCCATGGACCTAATTTAGGCCGGCGTCGCTCCAGGGTCGACCCGCAGGCGATCCGGCGCGATCGCCTCGCGATCACCGCTTCAAGATCGGGCTGGGTGGCCGACTATCGACGTAGGTGCTCGGAAACGTGATCGGTAACTTTCGCGTGGTCTCACTCCTCGGTCGGGGTGGGATGGGCGAGGTGTATGTGGCCGAACACGTCGGGATCCAAACGCGTGTGGCCGTGAAGGTACTGCTGCCGGAGATCTCGAAGCACGCCGACCACGTCCATCGGCTCTTCAACGAAGCGCGCATCGTCAGCCGCATCAAGCACGCAGGCATCGCGAAGATCTTCGACGTGGGCTTTCACGACGGCCAAGCGTATCTGGTGATGGAGTTCCTCGAGGGGGAGGCCCTCGGGGCCCGGATCGCTCGCCAAGGCAGGCTGTCGATCGGCGAGCTTGCCGACTTCGGCCGTCAGGTCGCGAGCGTGCTCGCCGCGACGCATGCGTCTGGTGTGACACATCGCGATCTCAAGCCCGACAACATCTTCGTCGTTCCGGACGACGAGCTCGAGCGGCGCGAACGAGTCAAGGTGCTCGACTTCGGCATCGCGAAGCTGCCCGGCAGCGGTTCCCGCACCGTCGGGACGATGGGAACACCGGAGTACATGGCCCCGGAGCAGTGGGGCGATTCCGGATCGGTCGATTGGCGTGCGGACGCGTATTCGCTTGGCTGTGTGTTGTTCGAGATGGCGGCTGGGCGTCCGCCGTTTCCATCGTCGACGATCGCCGAGGCGTACACGCAACACACCCAGTCGGCACCGCCGTCGCTGCGCTCGTTCGCCCCCGAGACTCCGGCCGAGATCGACCTGTTGATCCAGCAGCTACTTTCGAAGGATCCACGAGCGCGCTGTGAATCGATGCTCGCGGTCGCGCGCACACTCGAACGATGGGTTGCAGGTACGGGATCGAGCTTCGTGCTCCCGGATCGGGGCCCTACCGGCTCGCGGGCCGTGACGACGTTGGGTGGCGGCGCCGGACAAGTGGGCCGGGTCGACACCGTCAAACGGACGGGAGTTCTCGCCGGGGCTGGCGCTCTCGCGGCGATTGTCATGATCGCGATACTGAGCGGTCAAACGCGCCGTACCCCGATCTCGGCAGCGGCGCGCACCGAGCCCGCACCGGTTGCCCCGGTCGTACCGTCCGCTCACGTCGACACGCAGCCACCGGCGACACCGGTCGTGCACACCGCGCCTGCGCCGGTGCCGACGCAACCGCCAGCGGTCGTGCAAGCCGCTCCGGCGGCGCCAGCGGCGTCACCCCCGTCTGTTCGGCGTCCGAAGAAGACCGCACCGACGAAAGCGCCCCCAAAACCCGCACCGGCGCCGACGCCGGCGAAGGCTCCGGTCGACGAGCTGGAAGGCCGAACATGATCCGCGCGATCTTCGTGATGGCCGCGCTGACCGGATGCGTGCAACTGATCGGCGTCGAGGACTCGACCGAGCTTCGCCTCGAGCGGCTCGACGTGTCGACGGGCGTGCTGATGCCGGCATTCGATCCCGACATCACGAGCTACACCGTCACCCTTCCATACGCCGGACCGAAGCTCGCAGTCACCGCGAGCGCCGAAGCGTCCGTATCGCTTTCGATCGATGGCGAATCGGCACAGCGCGACGTACCGCGCATGATCGACGCCCCGATCGGGGACATCGCGATCGAAGTCGCGCTGCGCACGACCTCCGGCGTCGAGCGAGTCTATACGGTCATGGTGCGCCGCGCGGACCTCGACCTCGCGTTCGGCGCCCCGCAAATCGTGTACGGCCTTACCGACGTGTACGCCGTACAACGCGCCGACGTGAACAGCGATGCGGTCGATGACCTGGTCGTCACCGGAACCGATGGGTCGGTCGGCACGTTCGTCAACGACGGCGCCGGCGAGTTCACGTCGATCTCTACGGCGTTCCTCCCGGGATTGAATCCCCGAGCGCTTGCCGTGACCGATCTTTCCGGCGATGGCATCGGCGACTTGGTCGTCGCGAACGGCTCGCTCGTGATCGCGAACGGCCGAGGTGACGGTTCGTATCATCCACCGACGCCGGTCGGCGCTCTCTGGGAGGTCAGTGCATTCTCGATCGGACGCATCAATGCCGATGGGATCGACGACATCGCCGCCGGCAACGGCACCGGCCTCGTCACCCCCGTGTTCGGTGTGACGACGGTAACGGGCAACGACTGGTCGTTCACGCAGATCGTCGGCGAGCCGCGAATCCTGCGGCTCGCCCGCATGAACGGCCCAAAGCTCGTCGCTCTCAACACGACCGAACACGTGATCATCGTCATGTCGCTCGCGGATCCGTCGATGCGTTGGCCGTACCCGCTCGAATCGCAGGCATACCCGAGCGACCTACTCGTCGCGGATCTCGATGGCGACATGCAGGACGACATCGTGTTCCTCGACGCCATCACCGGCACGGTCACCATCCTGTCCGAGTTCCCCACCTGGAAGCGCACGCAGATCACCGTCGCGGGCCATCCGCGTGCCCTCGCGATCGCCGATCTGGATTCCGATGGTCACCTCGACCTCGCAATGACCGCCGGCGACGATCTCGTCGTGCTGCGCAACGACGGCATCGGCATCTTCGAACAACGTCGGTTCGCGAACATGGTCGACACGCCGGCCGGCTTCGCGATCGGAGACTTCAATCACGACGGCCGGAACGACCTCATCTTCGCGTTCGGAACGCAGGCGATGACCATGGCCCTCGGGGAGCAACGCCAATGAAGCGGTGCCTCGCGATCCTCGCACTGGGATGCGCCGCGCTCGGGCAGGCACGTGCCGACGACAAAGCGGCCGCCGAGACGCTCTTTGTCAACGCGAAGAAGCACGCGCGCGCCGGCGACGTAGCGGCAGCGTGTCCGCTGTTCGAAGCGAGCTATCGCGCGGATCCGCAGCTCGGCGTGTTGCTCAACCTCGCAGACTGCCACGAGGCCCTCGGTCGAACCGGCATCGCGTGGGCCGAGTTTCGCGAGGCGATGGAGATGGCGGCTCGCAGAAACGATCCGCGCGAGGACTTCGCTCGTCGTCGGGCACAGGCGCTCGAGCCTCGCCTGATTCGTCTGCACGTCGTCGTTGATCCGACGCCCGGCCTCGTCGTGAAGCGAAACGGTGTCGATGTCTCGCTGCTCGTGGCGCAGGACGTCGTCGTCGATCCCGACATCTACACGATCGAAGCATTCGCACTGGGGCATCGGACATGGTCGACCACGGTCGACGTTCGGCGTGAAGGAACGATCGAAACCGTCACCGTCCCCACGCTCGAACGCGAACCCGATCCCGAGCCCGCACACGTCGCGCCGATCGAGAACACCGTCGTAACACCTCATCCTGCACGGGTCGTCGGTCGCGAGCGATCCGCACTACGAACGTGGGCGCTCGTGGTCGGGAGCGTCGGCCTCGGTGTCGCGGGCACCGGCCTCGCCGTTGGAGCGTATGCGTGGAGTGAGTGGCAAGGCACGCGCGATCCGTCGATGTGCGATCCGTCGAACATCTGCTCGCCGCAAGGGCAAGCACAGATCGCGTCCGCCCGGTCGCACGCGCGAACGAGCACGTATCTCACGGCGGCCGGTAGTGCCATGGTGGGTGCGTCGATCATCATGCTGTTGATCGCACCGCGAACGAATGCAGTCGTTACTCCGACGCTCGGCGAGCACGGCGCCGGCGTGTCGGTCTCCGGCGGGTTCTAGCGCTGCGGCGACGTTAGCGTGCGGCGAGCTCGGGCAATGCCTGCGCGATCGCCGCGCGCGCGCGCTCCCGCAACACCGGGATGTCGGCTTCGGTCAAGCCGTCAGTCGGGATGGGAGCGAGAATCGTCGCGCGTGCGTGCGCCTTGCCGAACCAGCGCGAGTGCTTCGGGCGCATCGCGCGCGTTCCGGACAGCGCGATCGGCAGGACCGGAACTCCGGCGCGGATCGCGAGATCGAACGCGCCGTCCTTGAATGGCATCAGCTCGCCGTCGGGCGAGCGCGTTCCTTCGGGGAACATCATCACGGAGATGCCGCCGCGGAGCGCACGCTCGCATTCGGCAAGACACGCGCGAACGCTGTCACCTTCGCCACGAGTCAACGGAATGTCACCGCCGAGGCGCATGGCCCAACCGCTCAGCGGTTGCTCGAAGAGCGATTGTTTGGCGACCCACCGCATATCCCACGGCAAGAACGAGAGGAGGAACGGGTCGGCTTGTGACAGGTGATTCGCGATGACGACGTAGCCGGTCCTATCGATATCGTGCGGCCGCTGCCCCTCGATATCGAACTTCCACAACGTCGAGATCCGCGACGAGATCCGACCGATCCGGCGCAGCCACCGACCGGGCACGCGTTGCGTCGGGTCATCGCGGTGGCGCCAAGACGCGACCGCCATGAATGGCAGCATCGCGAGGATGACTGCCCCGAACTCGGCGTACGCCCAGACACCGGCTACGGGGTTCGCCTTCTTCACGCCACCCATGTAACACGGCGGGTGGAGCAAACCGTCGCCTTGCGGTCGATCAGCGCGCGGCGATCAGCTCGTCGGCGAACAAGCGAAGCTGCTCACCGAGCACGTCGGCGTCGGGCGCGACCCCCATGCAGGTCGTCGAGTCACCCATGATCGCGCCTCCCGACAGGGTCTGCACGCGGCCGAACAGCGCGAGCGTCTTCGCGCCGATGTCACCATCCTCGTCGATCGCTTCGAGTCCGACGAGGCCCGCGGCACGATTGAGTTGGTGCTGGAGCTCGCGCGTTGCGAGCACGGCGTCGCGCGCCAGCCCCTTGCAGGTCCCACCGCGGTCGACGAAGTCGGCCATCGTGGTCGTCGGCGCTCGCCAGGTGAGCTCGGCGTGCTTCGTTGTCGAGGCGTTGGCAGACGTGGCGAGAAGCGCGAGGAGGAGCGTGATGCGAGCTGGGGTTTTCATGTGGATCAGGACGTGGTGCAGCCCGATCTGTTAACGGGTCTTTCACGGCTCGATCACGTGAATCTCCCTGTAGTGGGCGGTTAACGACTCGACCCCGGATTGCCCGCAATTCGCAGTGTTTACCGGCTGGCACGGACGATGTATCGGCTCGCGGCCATGCGTAAACAACTTGCCTGGTTTTGGACGCTCTGCGCGGCGTGTAGTGGAACCCACAACGGGAACATGGGCGACGACGATGTCAGCATGGATGCGCGAACCGACGACGGTGGCGAACCCGGTAGTGACGCGAGTGACGGGGGAAACGTCGACCGCTGCACGACTCCGCCGGTCGGCGGGCTCGTGAAAGGGGAGGCGATCAACGTGTTCGGCCGCATCGACGCGATCGCGATCGGCGCGGATGACATGCGCACATACGCGGGTTGGTACAGCACGGCGTTTGTTGGCTCGCTCGACTTCGCGGGCACAGCCGCGCCGCCCGCGCAGGGCAGCGATGGCTTCGTCTGGCGACGTGATGCGAGCGGCGCGACGAAGTGGCTCGTGCCACTCGGCGGCGCGGCCGCAGATTTCGTGGACTCGGTGCTCGATGACGACGCAGGAAACATCTACATCGCGGGCCGGACGTACAGTGCGACGATGACGATCGGCAGCCTCTCGATCAACAGCCAAGGGCTGCCGTATGTCAGCTTCCTGGCGAAGCTGCGTTCGACCGACGGGGCACCGCAGTGGATACAGAGGATCACGGGCCCCACCACCGACACTGCAGGGCGCTTCCACAACTGCTCGAAGCTCACCAAGAGCGGCGCGCAGATCATCGCGACCTGCAACTTCCGCGGCGGACCTCTGGAAGTGATCGCGAATGGCGGAGCACAGACCACGATCCCGAGCGTCGGATTTCAGAGCGGGGTGCTGCTCGCGATCGATTCGAGCGATGGCGAGATCACATGGCAGACGCGCTTCGCGGCGTCGTCGACGAATGGAATCGTCAACGCCGACACGACGGCCGCGCCCAACGGTCACCTTTACGTGTCGGGCACGTACACCCACGAGGTCGACATCGCCCATCCCACCGAACCGGTACTCGAGAGCGCTACTCCAAACGCCTACGGGCGTGCCGGATTCTGGACCGAGCTCGATGCGGCGGGCGAACCGGTCTGGATCCGATCATTCCAGCACCTGGGGGACCCGAACAGCGGTCCATTCGCCATTTCGGTCGCCGCGAGCACGACAGCGCTCTACGTCACCATCAACACGCCCACTGGCATCCAGTTCGCGATCGGCTCGGAGATCACGCCGGCGCCCGGTCGGGACATCCTTTCAACGTTTCCGCTGGCCAGCCCGCCGCAAAGTGTTCCTTCGCACGTCCGCGAGATACCGCCTCGAACGCGCCTCGCGGTCGACCGTTGCGATCGACCGTCGCTCGGAGTCCCGTTCGTCGATCTGGACGACTTTGTGCTCGACGGGATCACCGTGACCGAGAATCGCCCGGGTCTGCTGACGCTCGCGGCAACCACGGCCGCGACAAGGTTCGTCGGCTTCGACCCATGCGCGAACGCGTTCGGCGCGCCGTGTCTCGAAGCGGTGTACGCGATCGCGATGACACCGACCGGAAGCACGATTCTCGCTGGCCGATTCTCACCGCAGATCGATTTCGGCAGTGGTGCATCGGGCCTCGGCACTGGCGATCAGCCCTTCATCGCAGAGTTCGCCCCCTAGTTGAACCCTTGTTCTCCCCAGTTGTTGGTGCCTCCCGACAAGCACCACGTCCTCGATCAATCCGTCTGCGAGGCGATTCCGAACTGAGTGCGAACGTAAGGTCAGATCCCACGAAGCGTGCTGGTGAGTGGGATGCCGTTGGCCCAGTAGACCCCCGTCGACCCAGCCGGCCATACGTCGTGAGTGCGTGCACCTGCGTACGACACGAGTGTGAGCAATACAATCGACGCGCCGTCGTAGGTGTCGCCGACCCGAAGGCTCTGTACGAGTTGGCCGTCGAGCGCGGGATGTTCCGGCGACACCGCGAGTGCGCGTCCATCGGCGAGCACGAGCTGCGCGATGTGATGCGTCCCCGTGATCTCCACGCGACTCACGAGCGCAACGCGCGTCTTTACCCGCGCGCCGCTCGGGTCGCGGGTCCAGATCTCGTCGCCGATCCGTAGGTCGTGAATCGGAACGTCGCCGGAGGGTGTCGCGATCAACGCATCGGGTGGCAAACACTTCGTGTTGCACTCGCGGTACCGAGCGCGCATACAGCGGCCATTGTTCTGCACGATATGCGTGCCGTCGGGCAGATCCTTGACGTGTCGAACGTCGCCGGGATCGGGACCACTTCCAGGTGAGCAAATCTCGTCGATCGACCAGCTCGCGAGCTCTCGATCGCTCGGCAGTGGGGCGCATCCGCGCGCCGGCGGAGGCGGAGGCGGCACGACGTGCGGACATGGTCGATCGGATGCGCCACACGTCCCCTGATCGGTCGGAGGGGCACTGACTCTGCCATCCGCCGGCTGCTGCGCAAATCTGTGAGCCGGTGGCTCCACGGGCATCGACGGCGGCGGCTGCGCTTGTGACTGCGTAGGCGGAGCTGGCGACGGTGTGTAGCAGCTACCGACCACCACGAACAGACACACTGCGAGCGACCCCTTCACGTCGACGATATTACTCTCGTTGACCTGGTAACTGGTCGCTTACGCGACTCCGATGATCGACTGCGAACCTGCCCTCGTCCTACGTCTCGCTGGCCGCTGAAGGCGTGCTGACGTCGGCGGCCGTGTCACACGGGTTCTGTTTTTTTGGCGTCGGCCCGCGCGCGATGCCAGTCCGCGAACCGCTTCCGCAGCTCGTCGCGAGCATCCTCTGGACTCGGCTCGTCCGGCAGCTTGCCGAGGACCGCGATCGTTGTCTTCATCTGTCGCACGTGCTCGCGGCAATGCTTGCACATGCCGAGGTGCATCTGGAACCGCACCCGATCTGCGAGACCCATCCGACCTTCGAGGTAGTCGGTCACGATCTCGGTGATCTGTTTGCAGCTCGACATCAGGGTTCTCCGAAACGCCTCGAGAATTGCCCGCAGCCTGGATCGAGCCCGATGGAGCAGGACACGCTGGTTGGTCTCGTTCCACGCGAGAGCGTTACACACGTCCTCAAAGCTCCTACCGAGCGGATCGCGCAGGATGACGATGACCGCTTGTTTCGGGCAGTTGCGGTCGTTCGTGCTCGAGCACGACCACGGCCTCGGCGTTGCCGGCGAGCCGCTAGGGGCGATCGCCAGGCGGCAGCGCGCCCCCGCGTCCAGCACGCCGTGGAATGAACGCCGTGGAATGATCGCCAGGTACGAATCCGATCGAGAACGCGACTCGTGGTAGGAGCAGCCCATGGCCGCGATCCGTACCGTCCCCGAGTCCGAAGCCACCGGTCCGCTGGCGGAGCTCTATCGCCGCCTCGCCGATCCGGAGGGACGCGTCGCGAACATTCTGAAGATCCAATCTCTCTCACCGACGACGCTCGAGACGCACTACGCGTTTTATCGCTCTCTCATGTTCGGACCCGGGCCGCTATCGCGCGCTCAGCGCGAGCTCATCGCGGTCGCGACGAGCGCGACCAATCGCTGTCACTATTGACTGGAGCACCACGCGGCGAGTTTCCGCCGCGCTGCCCACGACGAAGTCCTCGCCGATGCCGTCCGCGCGGACTGGCGCACGGCGTCGCTCACCAGCGCGGATCGCGCGCTTGCCGAGTACGCGGAGGCTCTGACCCGCGCGCCGGCGGATGACGCGGCGCCGCGCGTGGGTTCGCTCCGCGCCGTCGGCTTCGACGACGCAGCGATCCTCCGCGCGACGGAAATCGTCGGCTACTTCAACTTCGTCAACCGACTCGCGGATGCGCTCGGTGTCGAGCTCGAACCTACGTAAACGGGGACGCGAGCTTCACGATCTCGTCGACGGACCACTAGACGCGAGCTTCACGACTCCCATCCGAACATAGCGGCGGAGGCCGCTATCCGCGTCGATCCGTGACGGCTTCGCGGGTGGCGAGCATGCTCGTCACCAACGAGACGACGAACGGCGTCAAGTACGAGAGCGCGGCCTTGATCGTGAAGTGCGGACAGACCGGCTCCTGCAGGATGTGATCGCCGTGGTTGATCATCACGATCAGCGTGCCGACGAACGCCGCGATGATCGCTGCGCGCAGGACGGCGCGCGAGTGCTTCCTAGCCACCAACGCGGTGGATTCCACGTACCGGGCCAGCCTCAAGCGTCTGTTCACACAGGGCGATGCTTCCAATTTGGAATGCTCGACGCTCCAAACTGGAGGCTCGTCGTGCGAGCCGGCCGACTTTCGAAGCACCACGGTGTGCCCGTCTCTTGCAGCACGGGCCGTTGATGTCGGCCGCACATGCAGACCTTTCCGAATCGGCGATGATCGATCGACTTCGCGCCGGAGACGAAGCGTGCTTCACGCGTGTGGTCAGTGAGCTCGATCCCACGTTGCGCTACCTCGCACGCGGCTATGTGAAGAACGATGCGATGGTGGACGAGGTGCTCCAAGACACGTGGGTCGCCGTGTTGCGTGGCATCGACAGATTCGCCGGGCGCTCCTCGCTGCGGACGTGGGTGTGCTCGATCTTGCTCAATCGTGCGCGGACCGTGGCTGCCCGAGATGCGCGGATGGTGCTCGCACCACTCGATACGGACGACCTCATGGACGGGGTGTTCACGGAGGAAGGGGCGTGGGCATCAGAACCGCGGTCGTGGAGCGACGCGAGCCCCGCGCGGATCCTCGCGAGCAAACAAGCGCTCGCCGTGATCGCGGGCGCGCTCGCCGAGCTCCCGGAGCGCCAGCGCGAGGTTCTCCTGTTGCGCGATGTGTATGGATGGACTGCCGGCGAGGTCTGCGAGGCGCTCGATCTCGCCGAGACGAACCAGCGGGTCCTGCTTCACCGTGGGCGCGCGCGGCTACGCGCCGTTCTGGACGCGCTCGTTGCGACGCACAGACTCGAGTTGACCTGACGTTCCCGAATGGCGATATCGCGATGATCGCGACCACGATCGGGGTTCCTCGTATCGTCGTTCCGTGGCTACTCGTCAGTGCTTGTGACGCCCCAGTGCTTTAGCTTTCGCCAGAGGGTATTTGTTCCGATGCGAAGTGCCTTGGCCGTCCGCACACGGCTGCCGCGGTTGCGCTCGAGGACCAGCAACGTGTAGCGGCGTTCGAGCTCCTCGAGAGTGACGGTTTCGTCCAACAGGCGCGCGAGTGCACCCGCGCCCGCGCCGCTGATCGAGGCGGGCAGGTGTTCGATCGCGAGCTTGATCATGTCGCCCGCCATCACGATGGCGTGCTCGATCGCGTTCTCGAGCTCGCGCACGTTTCCGGGCCACGTGTGGGCCACGAGCAAGCTCGCGACGTCCGGCGAGAGGACTCGCACCGCGGTGCCGTAGCTCCGGCACGTGCGCTCGACGAAGTCGCGGGCGAGCGGGAGAATATCTTCGCGGCGTTCGCGCAGCGGTGGGACCGCGACCCGCACTACCTGCAAGCGGTAGTAGAGGTCCTGGCGAAACGTGGAGGCCTTGACCATCTCGTCGAGATCACGGTTGGTCGCCGCGATCACGCGGACGTCGACGTCGATCGACGCTGTTGCACCGACGGGCCGCACCTCCCGCTCTTGCAGCACGCGCAGCAGCTTGACCTGAGTCGCCGGGGACATCTCGCCGATCTCGTCGAGAAATATCGTGCCGCCGCGCGCGGCCTCGAAGAGGCCACGCTTGTCGACGACCGCACCCGTGAACGCTCCACGAACGTGACCGAACAGCTCGCTCTCGAGTAGTGGTTCCGGTAGTGCTCCGCAGTTGATCGCGATCAGCTCGTTACCAGCGCGTGGAGATCGATCGTGGATCCGGCGTGCGATTCGCTCCTTGCCGGTCCCCGACTCGCCGGTGATCAGGACGGTCGCGTTCACGGCCGCGACCTTGTCGGCGAGCGAGAGTACGCGCTCCATCGCCGGGTTGCGGGTCTGGAACCCTGTGGCCGGATCGCCGTCGCTCACGCGCAACTCGCGGGCGCGTCGCTCCAGACGGCGTGCCTCGCGCTGTAGCTCCGCTTCGCGTTGGTCCAGAGCCTCCGTGAGCGTACGCACGCGATAGTCCTCCGCGATCCGATCTCCCTCGGCCCCCCACGCCTTGCGTGTCTTGCCGATGATGCGGCAGTTGTCATGACCGGCCGCGCGACACGACTGCTCCACGACGAACACCTCCTCACCCATCACGGCCGACGAGAATCCCGACGCATATCCCGCGAGCGTCCAGCACACCGGACCATTCGCTTTGCCGGCGATCCGCTCGTGCTGCGCGGCCTCGTAAGAGTCGTGCCAGCGGACTTCGAGGTCGAACACGCCCGCCTCGCGATCGATGGTGAGGGACTGGACCTCCGCCAGGACCTTGCCTTGCTGCCCTTGCAGCGTGGGACACGATCGCCACCACTCCGCGGCGTTCGGCCAGGGAAACAACTCCTTCGTCGACAACCCGTCCCGATATCCGTTCGCGAACCCGAACCGCCGCAAGATGCCGCGCGCTGCGTCGATACCGACGGCATCGAACAGCTCCTTGCGCAGACCGCCGAATGCGTCTGCATCCCAGAGCAGCATGCGGCGATCCCGAAAGCTGATCCGCCCGCGCTCGGGGGCGAAGTCGAGGAGCTCTACCAACCGTAAGTCGGCGGCCCGCATCGTGGGTTGATCTCGTTCCACTCTGGAACGTTACCGTCTAAGTCACCGAAAGCGTTGCGCCGCGTCAGCGCTTTTTTGGCATGTTCGAGCGTAACGAATCACCGATTGCCGAGACCACAAGACATGTCCCGATCGCGGTCGTCGCCTGACCTAGGGGTGGGGCCGTCGCGATGATGGCGATCGTCGTGATCGCCGTAGCGCTGATCGCGTTCGCGAACGGACAGAACGATGTCTCGAAGGGCATCGCCACGCTCGTCGGCAGCGGCGTCACCGATCACCGCCGCGCGATCCTGTGGGGCTCGTTGTGGACCGGCCTGGGTGCACTGGCCGGCGCGGTCGTCGCCGGCGCCATGATCACGACGTTCGGCAAGGGCCTGCTCGCGGCGGATTCCACGCCGACGTTCGCCACGGCGCTCGCTGTCCTGTTCGGCGCGGCGGCGTGGGTCCTCGTGGCAACGCGCACGGGACTTCCCGTCTCGACGACGCATGCCATCGTCGGCGCGCTCACCGGCGTCGCTCTGGTTGCCTTCGGCACCGGCGGCATCCAGTGGCCGTTGCTCGCGCGCAAGATCGCGTTGCCGTTGCTACTGACGCCGCTTGTCGCGCTCGTCGCAACCGCGATCGTGTTGCGCGTGACTCGACGACTCGGGAACACTGCGGACTGTGCGTGCATCGCGGCTCCGACGGCGCTCCTCCTCCCCCGCGCAGATGGAGTTGCGCGCATCGCGCTCGGCGCACCGCGGTTGATCGTGGCGACCGAAGCAGCCTGCGCCGCGCAACCGGTCGCGGCGCGCCTGACGATGGATCGGCTGCACTGGATGACGAGCGGCGCGACCAGCTTCGCGCGCGGCCTCAACGATGCGCCGAAGATCGTCGCGCTGATCCTCGCCGGCGCCCTCCTGACCGGCAACGGCATCGCCGCGCCGGTCTGGTTCGCCGTCGTCACGGTGGGGATGGTCGCGGGTAGCCTCTACGGTGGCCGGCGCGTCATGCACGTGCTCGCGGAGCGCGTGACACGCATGGACCACCGAGAAGGATTCTCCGCGAATCTCGTCACGGCGACGCTGGTCGGCCTCGGCGCGTGGCAAGGCCTTCCGCTCTCGACAACCCACGTATCCACCGGCGCGATCATCGGCGCCGGGACAGCCCGCTCGGGTGCGATCGACTGGCGAACGGTGCGTGGTCTCGTGATGGCCTGGGTCGTCACGCTCCCCGCGGCAGCGCTTCTCGCGGTCTGCGCCTACTGCGCGTTGCGGATGGCAGGTCTCTGACCGGAACACGCATCAACGATGCGGAGCGACCTGTCGCTCGACGCGCACACATCACGGAGATGCGTCTTCGACGTCTTCGATGATATCGACCCAACGCACGCGTACCGCCGCGTGATGCACGTGAACCGCTAGCGGTCGAGCGAGAAGCGGAGGCCCTCGGAGACCTCGTCTCCGTTGTACGCATCCGTCGCGAGGCTCGTGTCGCTCGCGTGCCCAGCACGGCGAGCGCGATCGCACGGACGAGCATGCTCTCGAGTGTATGCGAACGGCTCGATCGGGACGACCTCGACGCTACAAGTGTCCAGTCCGTGCGCACGAGGCGACGCGTGGAGGGCTCGTTTGTTTGCGGTTTCCCCGCAATACTAGGGGTGATGGAAACGGCGCAGCACCCGGCGACCCTCGTGGGAGGGCGATTCGAGGTGCTCGACGTGCTCGGCGAAGGTGGCATGGGCGTCGTCTATCGCGCGCTCGATCGCGATCGCGGCGTGCAGGTCGCGATCAAGACGTTGCGCGATGCCACACCCGAGGACGTGCTGCGCTTCAAGACCGAATTCCGCGCGCTGCGGGACGTTCGCCACCCGAACCTCGTCGAGCTCGGCGAGCTGTTCGAGAGTGACGACGGCTGGATGTTCTCGATGGAGCTCGTGCGTGGCGTGCCGCTCCTGCAATGGACGAGCACCGATGGAGACGGTGGGTTCGCCACGCCGTCGACACAGTCGGTGGTGACCGTCGTCGACGGCGTAAACGGCGAGTTCTCGACCGAGATTCTCACCCACGGCGAGCGTGGCGGGCTCGCTGCGCTGCCCCCGAAATGCGACCCCGAACGCACGCGTCAGGCGCTCGGCGGGCTCGCGAACGCTCTGGCCGCGTTGCACCGTGCGGGGAAGGTCCATCGCGACGTGAAACCGAGCAACGTCGTGGTCGATGAAGCCGGGCGCGCGGTGCTTCTCGACTTCGGCGTCATTGCCGAGCTACGACACGCTCGCCCGCACGAAGCAGCCATGATCATCGGGACGCTCAGTCACATGGCGCCCGAGCAAGCACGCGGAGACACGATCGGACCCGCCGCCGATTGGTACGCCTTCGGCGTCGTCCTGTTCCAGGCGTTCGCGGGACGGCTGCCACTGATCGCGGACAACGTTCGGGCGATGCTGGAGTTCAAGCAACGCGGTACGCCGCCCACACTCGATACGCTCGTCGAAGGCGTCCCACCGGAGCTCGTGCGATTGTGCGCGCGGCTCCTCGAACGTGACCCGGCGAATCGCGCGACCGAAGCCGATGTGTTCGAAGCGCTCGGCGTAGCGCGCACCGTGGGGCCCGCCTGGTCGACGGCCGCGACGGAGGGGCGGCTGTTCGTCGGCCGCAAGAGCGAGCTCGCGGTGCTCGACCGCGCCCTCGAGGACAGTCGCGCCGGTGTCGTGTATGTCGAGGTCGAGGGCGAGTCCGGCGTCGGCAAGAGCGCTCTCGTCGATCACTTCTGCGAGCTGGTGCGCGCGCAGTACCGCAAGGCGACCGTCTTGCGCGGCCGCTGCCACCAGCGCGAGCTCGTCGCCTTCAACGCATTCGACAACTGCATGCACGACCTCGCGCGATGGATGATGGCGAGACGCGCGAACAAGGTCGCCCCGCTGGTGCCTCGCCATGTCGGCGATCTGCTCGCCGTGTTTCCCGATCTGCTTGCCGTACCGGTGTTCGAGGCTGCCGCACTTGCCGCACCGGCTCTCGATGCCGCCACCGGCACCGACCTCCGCGGCCGCGGCTTCGCAGCGCTGCGCGAGCTCCTCGTCAGCCTCACGGTGCGCGGGCCGGTCGTGCTCGCGATCGATGACATCCAGTGGGCCGACGACGATTCGCTGGCGCTGCTCCACGAGCTCGTACAACACCGGCGCGCGCCGCCGATGCTCGTGGTGACCACGGTTCGCACCGGCGAGAAGCGCCCCGCGACGCCGTCCGCGCGCAAGATCACGCTCGGTGGCCTCGCTCCTACCGATGCGAAAGAGTTGCTGCGCCACCTCGTCGACGACGGCGAGGCCGTGTCCACCGACACGCCGATCATCGCCGAGAGTGCGGGCCATCCGCTATTCCTTGCCGAGCTCGCACGGCACGGGTCCGGGGTCAGTCTCGACGACGCGATCTGGCTGCGCGTGTCGGCGCTCGACCCGGCGGCGCAACGCACGCTCATCGCGGTCGCGATCGCGACCACGCCGATCCCGCGCGAGCTCGTCGTCGCGCTCGCGGGGCTCGAGCCCGAGGCCGCCGAGGCCGCGCTCGGTACGCTCGCGCGCGAGCAGCTCGTTCGCTTGCGCGGTCCGCATCACGGCGATCTTGTCGAGCCGTTTCACGATCGTGTTCGCGAGGCCGTCCTCGCGAACGAGCCCGCTCCGCTGATTCGCGCCGCACATCGCCGCCTCGCCGATCTGCTCGTGGAGCGCGACGCACCCGCCGATGCGATCTTCACGCACTTCGACGCCGCGCGTGATACCGCTCGAGCATCGCCGTACCTCCTGGTCGCGGCCGACACTGCGCTCCGCACCTACGCCTTCGCCCGAGCTGCCGAGCTGTATCGCCGCGCGCTCGATCTCCTCGTGCTCACCACGGAGCAGCGGATCAACCTTCTCGCGCGTCTCGCCGACGCGCTCGCCAACAACGGCCGCACGGCCGAGGCCGCCGATCGCTACCTCGAGGCCGCGCACCTCGCGCCGGTCGCCTCCGATCGTCATCTCGATCTCCTCCGCCGCGCGGCCGAGCGCTACCTCATGGGTGGTCGCCTCGTGGCCGGTCTCGCCACGGCCCGCGCAGTCCTCGCACGCATCTCGATGACGCTGCCCGAGTCGCGCGCGCGAACCATCGCGGGCGTGGTGTGGAACCAGGTCCGCCTACGCGGCGCGCTCACGTGGCCACCCCGCCCCGCGACCGCGCCGCCGTCCGTCGACGCGGACATCTGCTTCTCGATCTCCGCGGGTCTCTCCATGGTCGATCCGCTCGTCGGTGCGTATTTCTCCGGGCGTGCCGCGCTCCTCGCGCTTCGCCACGGCAGCACGCTGCAGATCGCGCGCTCGATGTCCTCGGCCACCGTCGGCGCCGCGCTCCTCGGTCGCCGCGAGCGTGCCGCGCGCCTCTTCGATGCCACACAACGCGCCGCCACCGAGGACGCGACACCGCTCTCGGCGTGGTACGTGCGCCTCGCTCGAACCGCGACGACCTTCGTCCTCGACAATGACTTCCGCGGTTGTCTCGCGCTGGCCCCCGCGCTCGAGACCGAGTGGTACGCGCTCGGCCGTGGTCCCGGCTGGGAGACCGACGTCGCGCGCCACTTCTCCCTCGCCGCGGCGCAGATGCTCGGCCAGCTGCACGACTTTCGTACGCGCCTCGAGACCATCATCGACACCGCGCGCCGGACCGGCGATCTCTTCCACGAAGTCTCCCTCCGCGTCCGCTTCGCCGTACGCCACCTCCTCGCGGACGATCCGACACGCGCCCGCGACGACGTCGTGGACGCGCTCGCCTCGTGGCTCCCCTCCGCCGATAGCTTCGGGACCCAGCGCGCATGGGCTTTGTGGTCGCGCACGCGCATCGCGCTCTACGCCGGCGATCTCGATCGCCTCGAACCCGATCTCGAAGACGAGTGGCAGCGCATGCGCCGATCGCTGGTCGCGCGCCTTCCCGCGATGAAGGTCGAGTGGCTTCACACCTACGCGACGTACCTGCTCGGTCGCGCTCTCGCTGCGCGCTCGCCTCGCGAGGCCAACGCGCTGCTGCGCGAAGCCGAGCACACTGCCGACGAGCTCGATGCCCTACCCTTCCCCGTCGCACCCGCCTCCGCGCTGTTAGTGCGAGCTGGGATCGCGCATGCGCGCGGCGCCGATGTGACGGCCCCGCTCCGGGGAGCGATCGAAGCCGCGAGCGCACGCGAGTTCAATATCTTCGTCCCGTTCCTTCGCCGCCGGCTGGGCGAGGCGATCGGCGGCACCGACGGCGCGAGCATGGTCCGCGACGCGAACGCGGCGGCGGCCGCGATGGGGTTTTCGAACCCGGCCCGTGCCGCCGAGATGTATCCGGCAGGCCGCTATCGCTAAGGGAGCCCGCTTGCGCGTGGGATCCGTCGAGGATTTGGTCTCCTCTTTGTGGGTTAGCTGCCGGGTAGTCGAACGTGGTCATGGGGGCTTCCGCAGGGTATGCGCGGGGGAGCGGACCTTGAGTCGCTGAGAGCCGGCCGATACGTTGTTCGTTCGTGCGATGGCTCAGCTGCATTGTCGGAACGACACGCGTACACGTTCGTGCCGACGACGTTCATTCGCTGATCGAATATCGGGTCGGGCCTCCGCCTCCCTTGGTCTCGACATACCTCGTCGGCATCGGGATCCTCGACGACCAGCTCGTGATGTCCGTCCGCGTAGGGCTCAGGCCGCGAACACTGGATCGCGTCACGAAGGGCGTGATGCTGGTGACGCCAGCGTCGACGTTGCGGTGGGTGCTCGAGGTCGACTCGATGCAAGGATTCGTCTCGAACAAGCAGGTCGAGCCGCTCACGAGCGAGCCCGCATGGCTCATTCGCAGCACGGGTGGGGAACGGTTTCTCGATGTCGCCGCACTCGTCTTTTCGATGGAGCGCGCGTGACGGCGTTCATGTTCGTCGGTCGGACTGCCGCGGACGCGGACTTCGCGATCGCTCGCCGCGCGCTCGACTTGCGCGGTCATGCAGCAGCTGCCGGAGAGCGGCCCGATGTGGTGATCGGCGAGCTCGGCGCGGGCGAACGCTCCATCCCACCAGCCATCATCGCGCTCGCACGCGCTCACAGCGCACGCGTGATGCTGTGGACAAAAGAGACCCTGGTGCGGCCGCTCGTGGCGCTGGGGGCCAACGTGGTCGTGGTAGCACCGGGGCAACGAGCGCACGTGCTCGCCGGCCTCGACCTGTTGATCGGTTCGAGCGGTCCGCTGACGAACACACTCGGGCGCATGTGGTGGGCCGGGTGGACGATCGGACATGCGCAGGCCGGTCTTCAACTCGTGTGCAACGATCGCGACGGAGTCACGTTCGTCGGGAACCACGACGACCCCGGTGCGGCTGCCACCGCCACCGCGATCCTTCGGGACGCGCACACCGACAACCGCCGCGAGTCGCGCTTGCACGAGGAGCTCGGAGAGGGCGCCCTCGTCGTACATCTTCCGGCGGTCGCAGACCATTGGCTCGTCTATTGGTCGGGCTCGCACCCGCTGTGGCTCGCGTCGGCGATGCGAATGCCGTCGCGATGGTGTCTGAGCGCTGCGCTCGCGGTGTCGAACGCCCGCCTCGCGCGACTTCCCGCCTTCTCCGGCGACACGCTAGTCGCTGCTAAGGTCAGTGAGGAGTCGACCACCAAGGTCTTCGATCAGCTCGCTCTCGGCCCACTCGATGTTCACGCGGCGCTTCGCAGCGCGGTGGAAGACGAGCGCGACTGGGGATTTGTTGTGGAGGCTCGGTGAGCGCGCAGATCCTCGTCATCGACGACAGCGCGACGATGCGCAAGCTCGTCCAGATCGCGTTCCGCGGTAGCGACTACGCTATCGACTTCGCGAGCTCGGGGAAGGAAGGCATCGATCGGGCGGTCTCGATGGTTCCCGACGTGATCCTGCTCGACTACATGTTGCCGGACATGAAGGGCATCGATGTGTGCCACCAGCTCGCGATGCGTAGCGAGACCGCCGGCGTCGGGATCATCGTGATGTCCGGCAAGCCGGAGCTGGGCCCCACGTTCGCGAACGTCCGCAACGTGGTCTCGTTTCTCGCGAAGCCGTTCACGCCCGAAGCAGTCACCACACGACTTCGGGCTGCGTTGAAACGAGGGGACCACGCGAAGCTGCGAACCGCGCGAATCCCGGTGATTCCCTATGCCCACGTCGCACCGAGCGCGACGGCCGGCGAGAAGGCACCGCTGATTCTTCAGGGTGATCTCGCCTCGTGTCCCGTCTTCGATTTACTGCGATTGCTGGGCGCGTTCTCGGCGACCGGCGAGCTCGTGGCCGACACGTTGCGTATCTACGTTCACGGCGGCCGGGTCCTCATGTGCGTGTCGACCATCGACGAGATCGAAGCCGATCGGCGCATTCCCGACGAGATCGTCGAGAGTGCGCGGCAGGCACAACGCGATGGCAAGCCCGCACTCGTCACCTTTGCAGAACACGGCTACGGCAATGACGTAGAGCTCGTCCCGTTGCTCAAAGGTGCCAGCCAACGCCACCTCGAACGCGCGATCGCGCTGCGCAGCGGCCGGTTCGACTGGCGACCAGATGTTTGTCCGCCGTACGTCGAAGCATTCGGCAGGGCCATATCCGTGACCGCTGCTGGCCTCGACCATGCCCGTACGCGTGCGGGCACACCCGCGGCCGACCTCGAGCAGATCTACCAGAGGACTCCACGGTTCTCGGACGCGATCGTGGGCCTCAAGCTCACGAGCTCCGAGCGCGTGATCTTGACGGCGATCGACGGTGTCGCTTCGTTGAGAGACCTTACCGAGCGGACGAAGATCCCGGCGCGCCAGCTGCTACAAACGATCGGTCAGCTCGCTGCGATCGATCTCGTGACACGAGTCGAGAGCAGCCAGCGCCAACACGCCCTCGGTGCGACCCCGATCCTGGTCCATGGACTCGACACCGAGTTCGTCACGCAGCTTCGCACGCTCCTCGCCCGGCGCCCGGTGCCCATCGACATCGTCGAGGTCGCCAAAGGAGACAGGATCGAGACGGTCGTAGCTCGCGCTACTCCGCAGCTGATCCTCGTCGGCGGCGAGGGGGGCTTCCCCAGCGAGCTACGAGCACTCGCTCGGCTGACGGCCGCGACCGTGGTCGCGATCCTCGAAGTTGGCGACACCCTCAAGAGCGCTGATTCCGCAGCGCTCGGGATCGATGCCGCCCTGTTCAAACCCGTTCACATCGCAGAAATCGAACGCTTACTCGGACACTAGGAGAAACGATGGCCACCATCTTGATCGTTGATGACGTCCCTACCGACCGCGAGCTCCTCACGCGAGCCGTCGCGAACATGGGACATCGCACGCTGACCGCGGAGAATGGCGCACAAGCGCTGCTGGTGGCGAAGGCCAACAAACCAAACCTGATCCTCCTAGATGTCGTGATGCCCCAGATGGACGGGTTCGCGACGTGCCGAGCGCTCAAGAAGGATGCCGACACCACGAGCATCCCGGTGGTCCTGGTGACCTCCAAGAACAACGAGAGCGACCGCTTCTGGGGGCGCAAACAGGGAGCGGATGATCACGTCGGGAAACCGTGGAATAAGGAAGCGATCGAGCTTGTCATCCGCCGGTATTGCCCGTGAGCTCGACACCTCGAGCTCGTCGCGGTTCTTCCGACGATCATGGAGCGACACGTCACGTCGTGTTCCGGATCGGTGATCGCTTGCTCGCGCTTCCGATCACGGCGGTCCGCGAGATCGTGGATCTCCAATCGATCACCGAGGTGCCGGCCTCACCCGCGTTCGTACTCGGAATCGCGAGTCTGCGCGGGTCGATTCTCTCGATCATCGACACCAGCTCGTTGTTGTACGACGAGAAGTCGCCCAGACCCTCGACCAAGATCCTCGTGCTCGTTCGCGAGGACGTGGTCCTCAGCGGTCTCTCGGTGGATGCCGTCCACGGGGTGGTACCGCTCCACCGGAGCGAGACGTTGCTCGACCAGAGCGCGACCCCGACCCCATTCATCGGCGGGCACTACGACCTCGGGCTCGGTGGTCTCGTGGCCCAGATCGACCTCGCCGCCATCTACTCGCACATTGATCGCCAGCGCACTGCCCTCAACTTGGAGATGACATGACCGACGATACGCGAAATTCCAGCCCCGCCCGAATCGCCTTCGCGCCGGCGATTCTCGTTCTCAACCGACTTCGCTACGCGGCGAAGTTCGCGCTGATCGGCCTCTTGGTGTTGTTGCCGTTCGGTGTGGTGACCTTCCTGCAGTACCGCGGCGCGACGAAGCAGATCGAGTTCAACAGCGCCGAGGCAGAGGGTGTCGCGTATCTACGCGAGCTAAACAGTCTCCTCGAGGCACAACAGCGCTACTGGATTCTCCTCGCTGCGAGCCAGGGCGGAGTCAACCTCGGCGATCGGATCACGGCGGCGACGACCGACATCGGGCGCGCGATCAATCAGGTCGACGAGCTCGACGCTCGCTTCGGCGACAAGTTCAAGACCAGAGCGAAGTGGGCGTCGACGAAGGCCGCTTGGGAGAAGGCGGTCGCGGGGCGCAACCTCGGCGACGTCGGTGTCGCCGTCCAGGCGACAGCGACGTTGTTTACCGACGTCGGCAACGGCTCCAACCTGATCCTCGACCCGGACCTCGATTCGTACTGGTTGATGGACGCCGTCGTCACGCGCACGCCAAGCCTCGGCACGACGATCGGCTTGCTCGCGACGGGTGTGCTCCCGACGACCAGCGCACTGAAGCCTGAACAGCTCGTCGAGCTCGCCGGCCTCTACAAGATCGCGCAGAACGGCGCGACCGATCTGAAGAACATCAACATCGCGACGGCGATCGCAGAGACGAAGAACTACGGCAACAGCACCGGCCTCGCGACGTTGAACGCGCCCGTCACGGATCTCCAGACCTCGGTCAGCAAGTTCGCCACGTCCGTCAGCTCGAACTATTTCACTGCAGCCGCAGCAGACGCCGTCTTCGCGCCGAACCGCACCGCGATCTTCGACGCTGCGCTCGACTCCATCAAGCTCGTGCGCGGGGTCACCGATCAGATCTTCCCCTACCTCCAGGCGCTGATCGAGAAGCGCGTCGAGAACTATCGTAGCGACCGTGCCACCGGTCTCGCGGTCGCTGTCATCGCCTCCTTGCTCCTTCTCTACATCTTCATCGGCTTCTACTTCGCGGTCCGTGGCTCGGTCGACAATCTGCGCACTGCGACGCGACGCATGATCGCCGGCACCAACGAGACGTTCGCCGACACAGCACGCGACGAGATCGGTGACATCACGATCGCCTACAACGAGATCAACAACGCTCTCGTTGCCGCGCGCGCGCTGCAGAGTCAGGTGCAGGCGGAGAACGACGACATCCAGCGCAACATCGTCGACCTCCTGCAGGTGGTCTCGTCCGCATCGGACGGAGATCTGACGGTGCGCGCCGCAACGACGGCAGGTACGATCGGAAACGTCGCCGACGCGCTCAATTTGCTATTGGAGTCGCTACAGGACCTGATCGGCGAAGTCGCGAACAACGCGACTTCGACCTCCACCGCAGTCTCGACGATCGCGAACGCCGCCGAGACGATGGCAGAAGGCGCCACCTCGCAAACGAAAGAGATGCTCGCCGCGCGCCAGCTCGTGAAGAACGTCGCGAGCCAGCTACAAGACGTGTCCAAGACCGCAGTCGCAGCAGCGAACTCCGCGCAGCGAACGGAATCATCCGCCGTCGACGGTGTTCGCGCCGTCGAGACCATCGTGTCCGGTATGGATGGCCTCCGCGCGAGCGTCCAAGCCGGTGCCAAGAAGATGAAGAATCTCGGCGACCGGTCCATGGAGATCACGGGCATCGTCAACACGATCTCGAAGATCTCGGAGCAGACGAACATGCTGGCGCTCAACGCAGCCATCGAGGCCGCGCGCGCCGGTGATCAGGGTCTTGGCTTCAGCGTGGTCGCGGATGAAGTCCGAAAGCTCGCGGAACGTAGCGCGGCAGCTACGAAGGACATCGAGCTCCTCGTGCGGACGATCCACGCCGAGACCAGCGAGACGGTGCAGACCGTCGAGCATCAGGCCACGGTCGTCGAGCAAGAGGCCCTAGCGGTCGGATCTGCAGGTGATTCGCTACGGCAGATCCAGCTCGTCTCCACCGAGGCGGCAAAGATCGTCACGCAGATCTCGAGTACCGCGCAGGTCCAGTCCGATCAGGTCAACGATGTCGTTGCCACGATGGACAGGATCTCGATGATCTCGCTCGAGACGCAGAAGAGTGCGCAGAACACCCAAGCAACGACCGGCGAGCTGATGCGCGCCGCTGCCAGTCTGACCTCCTCGATCGCCAAGTTCCGGATCCGAGCATAACCACATGAGCGAATTCGAGATCGACGACGTTCGCGAGCTGTTCGCCGCCGATATGCAGCGGTTCACCGACGATCTAGGTCGTCACGCGGACATGCTGCGGGCAAGCTTGCTCGAGGTCGCCGGTCACACTGCGAAGCTCGAGGGTGCGATCGATGCGGCGGCGGTTGCGTTCCACGCGATCGCCGGTACGTCGTCGCTGCTCGGGATCCAGAGCGTCCGTACCGTAGCGCAGCGTCTGGAGTCGGTGTCGAACACGCTCGCCGAGCGAACACGCGAGATCATCGCGCGACGGATCGAGCTCGAGGCTCTCGCACACGCGTGCGAGGTCGGAAATGTCGGGCTTCGCGAGATCATCACCTGCGAGCTCGGGAAGGAGCGGTCTCGAGCCATCCAACGCTCGACGGAGCTCATCCGCGAGATCGAGCGAACCGCTGCACCGACGGCGACTGTCAAACCCCCGCTCGGCGCCGAGCAAGCGGAGCTCCTCGAAGTGTTTCGCGGCGAGCTCTCTCAGGCTCTGAGCGAGGTCCGCACCCTGCTCGACGCGCTCGAACGCGGGTCACAAGCGGACCGCGCGGCCGCGTTACCTCGGATCGCCGCACTTCTTCACATGGCAAAGGGTGCGGCGGCGAGCGTGGGGGCCACGGCCACGGAGATCGAGCTGCGCAACGCGTACGACATCACGGAGGACTTCCTCGAGCGCGGGGAGCTTCCCGACCCGGCCCAGGTCCGCAGGCTTCGAGACGACCTCGTGGCACTCGCGCCGGCGGACGACGTCTGCGACAAGGAGGAGGAGACGAACACCGACGAGATCTCCGCGCAGGATCTGTTTCGCGACGAGGCGCGCGAGCTTCTTGTCCAGGCTCGCGCACTACTCGACGAGCATCCGCAGGGCGTCGGCGAGCTCGCCCGCATCTTTCATCGGATCAAAGGCTCTGCCCTCGTGGTGGAGCTGCCCGAAATCGCGGCCGAGGCGACGGCGATCGAGATCTCCGCTCAGCGAGGCGAGCCGGTCGACACGGCTGTTTCACGCCTGAGCGTGTTGATCTCCGGAGGCGCCGCACCCGTCGGTGCACTCTTGCGAGTGCCTGTACCCGATCTGGTTACAGGCGAGCTGTGGGACTCGTTCCTCGAGGAGTCGCAGGAGCTGCTCGACGCGATCGAACGACTCCTCCGCGATCTGGACGGGCGGTCTGATGCCGATCCCGTGTTGACCGGCCTTCTCGGCGCGTTTCATACGCTGAAGGGCGCCGCAAACACGGTCGGCCTCACGCCCGCCGGCAAGGAGTTTCACGTCGTCGAGACACTCCTCGAGCAACTGCAGGTCGATTCGTCGGAGCAGCGAAGGCGTCATGGTACGCGCGTTCTCGTCGAAGTCGTTGCGAGGTTTCGCAAGAACCTCGACCTCGCGCGAACCAGTCGCCAAGTCGATGATGCGACGGCGATCGTGGAGGCCGAGGTGGCCAAGCTCGCGACGCTCGCTCAGAGCGATCGTGCGAGCGGATCGTGGATCGGTCCGCATGACTCGGCGTGGTCAGGTGCGGTGCCCCGTATCCCCGGACCCGAAAGCACATCGGCGTCGGGGCTCGATCACAGCTCGCACGACTCGAGTCGGGACGACTCGGACCACACCAGCGCTCAGCCCGACCGCGGAGGGAGCACGGTACCCGAACGTCGCTTTATTCGCGTCGCGGCCGATCGGCTCGACCAGCTGATGGACATGGTCGGCGAGCTGATCATCAGTCGCGCACGCGTCGACGCCGGGCTCGCGACGATCAGCACGCTGCATCGCGAGCACGAACATCGTCGCACTCGTATCTCCGAGATCGTCGATTCGTTTACCGAGCAAGCGGAGTACGCGAACCTCGGCAGCACGGCTCGCCGCAAGCGCGTCTCCGGCATGGGGTTTGGCGCCCTCGAGTTCGACGTGTACGAAGAGGTTCACGTGTTTGCGCGCCGCCTGGCGGAGGCAACAAGCGACGTCTCCGACACGTCGACACAGATGATCAGTGGAATCTCGCAGCTCGGCCAGCGCACCGAGGAGCTCGGCCGGATCGTGTCGACGCTGCAGTCGCAGATCAACCGCGCACGCATGGTTCCGCTAGAGAACGTGTTCACGCGGCTCGCACTCGCGGCCCGCGATGCGGCCGAGCGCGAGCACAAGCGCGTCGAGGTGAGGACCGAAGGATCCGACGTCGTGATCGACAAAGCGATCGCCGACAACCTCGCCGCGCCGCTCACACACCTCATCCGTAATGCCGTCGCTCACGGGATTGAACCCTCTGCGGTACGGCGCGCAAGCCAGAAACCCGAGGGCGGAACGATCAGCTTGACCGCACGGCAGGAAGCCGGGGAGATCATCATCGAGATTGCCGACGACGGAAGGGGAATCGATCTTTCCGCGCTGCGGCGCGCCGGAATCACTGCAGGCCTGATCGACGCGGCAATTTCGGAGGACGCGCCCGAGGTCCTCGACCTCGTATTCGCGCCGGGTGTCAGCACCAGCTCCACGACGACAGAGGTCGCCGGTCGAGGCATGGGTGGCGACGTTGTCAAGAAGATCGTTCAACGCCTGGGCGGGACCGTTCGCATCCTCAATCGTCCGGGTGCGGGTGTCACGTTCCGGCTTCGCTTACCGGTGACGCTCGCGATCACGCGCGCGGTGCTCATCCGACAAGCCGAGCAGTTGTTCGCGATCCCGATGTTGTTCGTCGAGCGCATCCTCCCGAGCGACAAGGTCGCGATCGTCGAGAATGGGGCCAAGCTACTCCACGACAAGGAGCTGTTGCCGATCATCAACGTTCGTGAGGGAGCGCCCGCGAAGGTGTTCCTCCAGTGCGCCGCCGGTGGACGGAGGCTCGCGATCGGTGCCGCCGAGGTGCTTGCCCACGAAGAGGTCGTGGTCAAGAAGCTCGGGTACGTTCTCGATGGTCACCCGATGTTCGCGGGCGCGAGTCAACGCGGCGACGGAGAGTTGGCCCTCGTCCTCGACATGAACGGGCTCCTGGATCGACAGACGCGTGCCGCGAAACCGATGGCGCAGGCGACCGCACCGATCCTTTCGAGTGCGATCCCTCTCGCGCCTGTCCGAGTCCGCGCGTTGTTCGTCGATGACTCGCTGTCGGTGCGAAAGGTCGCGGAGGCGACGCTCAAGCGCTTGGGGGTCGATGTGGTCACCGCTAACGATGGTCGCGAAGCCCTCGATCGGCTCCGCGAGCAACCGGTGTCGATCGTGTTCACCGATCTCGAGATGCCGCGGATGCACGGCTACGAGCTGATCGCGGAGATGCGACTTCTCGCGGCGTACCGCGGCATCCCGATCGTCGTCATCTCGAGTCGCTCGGGAGACAAGCACGTGAAGAAGGCCCTCGAGGCAGGTGCGAACGAATACCTGACCAAGCCATTCACCGAAGAGCGGTTGGGGAGCGTGTTGGCCACGTTGGTGCCGGGGTTCAAACTGGAGAACTGATGGCCGCCCGAGACTCCCTCGCGCTGTTCTTGCGCTGCAACGACCTGTTGCTTGCGGTGCCGATCACGGACATGGACCGCATCCTCGCCGTCGACGACGTCCACACCGAGCGGGCGGGCGATCTCACGCTCGTCAAGCTACCCGGCGATCAGGTGTGTCCCGGGTGGGACCTCGGTGCGCTGCTCGGTCGGCCGGTGGTGACCCGGACGACGTGGGTCGTTGTTTATCCAGAGATCGGTAGTAGGCGCCGACGCTTCGCTCTCGCGTGCGACCGCAGCGTCGCTGTTCGCGCGACGACCGCACTGACCCGACTGCCGCAGACCATGTTCACGTCACGCGCTGGTGTGATCGCCGGCGTGTTCCGGTCGCCCTTCACGGATGGTGCACCGGTCGGTTTCCGCATCGATCTTCAGCGCCTCCTCGGTCACGCGGAGCTCGCCGCGATCGATGGTACGGGGGTTGTGTGGTGAGTCGGAAAACCGCTCCCGACGACCACGCGCGAGCAGCTACAGGGCCGCTTGTCTTGATCGTGGACCCCGACAAGCTGTCGTCGATGATCGCGTCTCGCGCGATCGCCTCGAGCGGCTGCAACGTCGAGGTTGTTCACTCGGGCCTTGCGGCCCTCGAGCTCGTGGCCGGGCGCCAGGTCGAGATGATCATCGTCGAGGCGCAACTCGCCGATGTCCCGTTGAGCTCGCTGGTGTCGCGGCTTCGCCAACTCTACACGCCCATGATCCCGGTGCTCGTGCTGGCGACGGAGCTCCGCCCAGCCCAGCGTGTCGACGTTCTCCGGCTCGGCGCCGAGCTGATGAGCAAGCCTTTCGATGCAGCCGAGCTGCAAGCTCGGGTCGAGCGAGCGCTCGCCCGCCCCAAACAACACGTCGACGATGCCGTGACACTATTGAGCGGCGAGCTCGGCACCTTCACGATGTTCGATGCGCTCACGATGCTCGATCTCGCGCGGTTCGAGGGAAAGCTGGACGTCGCGAGTGCACGCGAGACGGGTTGCGTGTTTTTTCGCGGCGGCCGCCCTTACCACGCGACCTGGGGAAAGGCGTCGGGCGGCCAGGCGCTCGCGGCGATGCTCCATCTCGCCCGTGGCTGGTTTCGAGCGCGACCGGGCTCGACGTCGACAAGCACACTGGAAGGCTCGACGACACATCTGCTCCTCGCGGCGACGGTGGACGAGGCCCACCGACGCCGGACTCCGTCGGCATACCCCAATCGCCTCGACGAGCTTGGCGTCACGAAGCGGCCGTTGACACCGCTGACGACACGCGCGGATGGTGCCGAACGACTGGCCCGCCGCCTCGCTCTCCAACTGCACGATCCGCTACGGCTCGGCGAGCTCGATCTCGCGGATCCGCACCAAGCAGCAAACGAACCGGACACCTTGACGCTGGTGATGTTCGGCGAGGTGCCCTCGTTGATCGCCGCCCTCTGGGAGGTGTCGGCACCCGTCTCTCCGGAGACGTTGATCGGATGCATGAACGGACGCCGGCTCACGTGGTCGTTCTCCGGTCGCGATCGTGACCGGCTCCTCGTCGTGCCGATCGGTATCGCCGAGCCCACGCCCGCCTGGTTCGAGCTGCGCCCCGACATCGTCGTACTCGCGCCGCCGCCGAGCAGTGTCCTGGCGCTGGACCCTGCGGTACGGCCGTATGTTCTCCACCATGGAGCGCCCGCATTGCTCCTCGCTCCGCCGGGAGCACAACGAGCCATGTCGCCGGTCCCGTTCACGACATTCAAGTCGATGGGTAAACATCTCCACGAGCTCCGTGGCCAAAGCCGTAGCGTGCTTGCTGACGCGTTAGGGCTCGTGGGGAGCGACTCGTGAAGAGCCTCGAACAGATCGACCTCTCGTCGGCGTTCGAGCTCTCGCTCGAGTCGACGATCGCCGACGAGATCTTCGTGCCGCAGACCCCGGCGATCTCGCGACGCAACACGTACGACCTCGAGCAGGCGCTGTTCGAGATCGAGCCCTCGTTGCCGAGCGTCGGTGTCGTGCTCGACAAATATCGACTCGAACGCGCGATAGGTATCGGGGGCTTCGCGGTCGTCTTCCGGGCCCGACACGTCCTGCTCGACACCGTCTTCGCGCTCAAGCTGCTGCGCCCGTCCGTGCTCCAGCGCCGGCCCGAGCTTGGTCGATCCCTCGGCGAAGAAGCGCGACTCGCGGCTCGCCTCGTGCACCCGCACGTCGTGCGGGTCGTCGATGTCACGATGGAGGTCGAGCACCCGTACATCGTCATGGACTACGTCCACGGCCCGGACCTCGCAGCGATGCTGCGGCACAAGGGCCAACTCCCCACCCGGATGGTCATGCGGATCGTGCGGCACGTCTCGGCCGCGCTCGCGGCCGGGCTCGGTGAGAGCCTCGTCCATCGAGACGTCAAACCGTCGAACATCCTTCTGACGCGCTCCGGTGTCACCAAACTCGTCGACTTCGGGCTCGCGCGCTCGACCGCGATGGTTGGCCATCGCGAGATCGTCGGCACGCTGGGATACATGTCCCCGGAGCACATCCAAGCACCACAAGATGTCGATCATCGCAGCGACATCTTTTCGCTCGGCATGACCGCGTACCGTGCGCTCACCGGTGCCGCGCCGCTTCGAGCGAGTAGCAGTGCACACGACGCGCTGATCACGCTCAAGAACACTCCGATCAAGCCGCCGCATCGGTTGAGCTCGCAGGTCCCACTCGACGTCAGCCGGCTGATCATGTGGATGCTCGAGCTCGACCCGGCCCGCCGCCCACAAACCTACGAGGCTCTCCGCGTGGGGTTGGACGCGCTCGCGCTTCGCGAGTAATGACTAGATGCGTGCTCGATCCGTGCGACTGGCGTGGCGTGCCTGCGTTCTACACGGACCATGTCGAATCCCCCGTTTCTCGGCCGAATCTCGGGTCTCATTCTCTCCGCCGGCCTCGCTGCATGCGCCAGTGCAACCGGCTACGGCGATCTTCCTGACGACCCGCCTCCGGATGGACCGGACGCCGCAATCCTCTCCGAGGATGGATCCTTCGTGTTCGACGACGCGGCGGGCGATGTGCAGCCGATGGATGCGGCGCCTCCTGACCCGTTCGCGAGCTCGACGGCGATCACCACGACGGGTGGGAGCTGCTCCACACAGATCGTGCGGCCGTACAGTTGTTACCCGGGAACGCCGGGCCGGGACTGGAACGGATGCTGTATCGAAAACGCGTATCTGTCCCAGGTCTCCACCCTCACCTTCGAGATGTCCGTGCTCGCGGATGGCCGACGCGAGCTTGCGGTCAGCGACTGTACCCTCGGCCACCTACCGCACAACATCGCGGTCTGCGACGTCAGCGCGACAGCGAGTGAAGCGAACGTGGGTGACCCGCTCAAGAATCCCGCTGTCTCCCTCAAGAGCACGAACTATTTTCCGTACGTCGGGCCACTCACCGGCACGATCGCAAACGGAACACTGACGATCGCCTATACCAGCGTCGCTCCGGACTTCGGCGAGCGCTGCGGCAACGCCACCCACTATCGCAGCTGTACCTGGACCTGGACGCCGTAGGCGTGAACCTACGCTGGCTACAGTCCATGGCGCACGCGCCACGTCGCGACGTGTGTCGCGAGATCCAGCTTCTCGATGGTCAGAAACCCCAGCTCCGCCGCGCCCAGAAGCTCGCTGACGCGAGTACGAGAGTTGCGATCGCGTGCCCACAAGGCCTGCGCGAGCTCGAACTGGAGCTCCGCAACTTCGTCGGGAGACCCGTGCTGCGCTTGTTGTACGTCGAGTGCTACCTCGAGTATCGAAACCGCTTCGCGGTGGCGGCGGAGCGCTGCGAGGACCATCCCTCTCTCGCCGCGTGCGATCGCGACCATCAGATGGGCCTCGCCAAAACGCGCGAGCAGGACCCGCTCGCCTTCCTCGGTCGCGGCGAGCGCCGCGTCGAGCCGCTGCAGCAGTCGCAACGCTCGGCCCGAGGTCACCAGCGTCATCGCGTACCCGGGATGATCGACGCCGATCGTGCGCACTTGAACGTCGAGCGCGCGTTGTAGATACGGCAATGCCTCGTCGGCTCGACCGAGCACGAGCAAGATTCCACCGAGGTTGGCTTCGGTCGTCGCGATCTTCGGGCTCCCGGCAGGGAACACGCGCACCTGGATCGCATGGGCCTGTTTCATGTACTCGAGGGAGCGCGCCGGTGCTGATTCCTGCAGCGCGTCTGCGAGGTTTTCGAACAGACTGGCGACGAGCGGGTGTTCTTCTCCGACAACGGTGCGCGCGAGATCCAAGCTCTGCTCGAGCAACGGCACGGCCTCGCTCGTGCGCCCAAGGCCGATCTGCGCATTCGCGATCAGCTGGTACAGGTCCGCACGCCGACTGCGTTCGTGTTCGGGCAGTCGTGCGAGACTGTTTTGGAAGATCGCGAGCGCGCCGGCATGGTCACCGTCGATCGCGAGGATCGCGCCACGTGTCTTGTGCAGCTCCTCCACGAGCAACTCGGCTCCGGTCATGGTTTCGAGCAGCGCGAACCCGAGGGCGAGCTGCGCCTCGGCATCGCGTGGTGAACGCAGGGATAGCCCGTGCAACTGCGCGAGTTGTTCGCGGATCCGAGCCTCCAGGAATCGGCTCCGTCCAGCCACGGCGGCGAGTGCAGCCGCCTCTAGATCCGCGCGCGCGCGAGTCGTATCTCCAGCGACGTAGCGCAACGTACCGAGGCCGAACAAGGCTTCGGCCTCGAGAGGTCGATATCCGATCTCGTTCGCGGTTGCGACGACCGACGTCCCGAGAGTGATGCCCGCAGAGAAGTCGGCAGAGAGCAGCGTGGCCTTCGCTTCGGCGAGTTGACGTTGCACGGTCACGATGCGAGCGCGAACGGCTTTGTCGGACGGAACCGGGATCTGGTCTGCGAGCGTCGATAGGTCGAGGCAGCTGGCCAGGGAGGTCAACGCCCTCAGCGCGGACGGTGAGTTGTCGACGATGGTCGCGTCGGCGCGTTCGAACAGCGCGCTCGTCGCGTCGAGGTCGGCGACTGCACGATCGAGGCACAGGATCCGACGATCCATGAGCTCTTCGCTGCGAGTGTGCAGACTGCGCGTATCGCGACACGCACTGACGTAGGCGGCACGCAGCGTCGCGGCATAGGTGTCCAGCTCGCGCCGCGCCGACAGCCCCAGGTGCGCGGCGTACGGCCGACGGGTCTTGGCGAACGCTTGCTCGACGAGCGCGCCGCGCCCAGGGGGCCATGCGGTTGCCACCGCCCCGTCGGCAGCCGTACACGGATCGGCGGACGGAGATCGCACCGCCGCTGCGCCGGCGGCGACTCCGAGTACGACGATCGTCGCTACTCCAACGACCTTCGGCCAACGTGGTGGCGAGGCTAGCATGCGCAGCGCTCTTGCAATGTCGTGCATCGACGCGTGCCGCAACTCCGGCTCTAGAGCGAGCGCGCGCTCGAGGAGCGCGCGCAGTCCACGCGACACCTGACTCCAGTCCATCACGTGCGATCTCATTCCGGTCAGCAGCTCGTCGAGGCTCGAAGCGACGATCGGACGCTTGCCCGTGATCGCTTCGTACATCGTGACCGCGAAGCTGTACTGGTCGCTGCGCTCGTCGGTCGTTCCGCCGAGCAGCTGCTCGGGCGCCATGTACGCTGGCGTTCCCGCCGGGTGTGTGCCGAGGCTACCGAGCGAGGTCGATTCGAGCGGCGCGTTCGATCGTGCCAACCCGAAGTCCGTGATCCGAGGCGTACCGTCCGCGGCCACGAGCACGTTCTCGGGCTTGAAGTCGCGATGCACCACGCCGGCATCGTGCGCGGCGGCCATCCCCGCGGCGAGGGAAGCGAACAGCTGGTACCAAGCACGCGCCGACATCGAATCCCGGCCGATCAGCTCGCGCAAGGTCTGGCCCTCGACGAGCTCCATCGCGACATAGACGTGTCGCGTCGTCACTCCGGCGTCGTAGATCCGGACGACGGCGCGATGATCGACCCGTCCCATGGTCCGGGCCTCGCGCAGAACAGCGTCCGAGTCCGCGAACGATCCGATGTCCATCAGCTTGAGTGCGACCCGTCGCGCGACCACCGGATCGTAGGCGCGATACACGACGCCCATCGCCCCTGCCCCGAGCAGCGCTTCGATCACGTAGCGGCCAACCGCAGATCCGATCGCGACGACGCCGAACTCGAACGACCGATTCTCGTGCCAATCGCGCGCGACAGCGGCGAGGAGCTCGCGGCACGACTCGCAGGTGTCGAGCTCTGTATCGACGAGGACGTGCGAAGCCTCGTCGAGCGTGCCATCGAGGAATGCGACGATGGTAGTGTCATCGACGCAGGTCATGGACGCTCCTTCTACATCGCTCGAGCAGTGCCATCAAGCCGGCGCCTTGGCGTGGCCGCAGTTCGACGTTCCGTTGTCGACGTTCGAGGCACTGGTCGGGGCGCGTAGTGTTTCGCAGCTCGAGGATGCCGCGGAGCTCTACCTGGCATGCGGCTGTGCGGCGGGCGACGCGATTGCACTGGCGACGTTCGATCGCGAGATCATGAGTGGGTTGCGGGCGATGTTGCGGCGCATGCAACTCGACGACGACGACGTGTCGGATGTCTTCCAGCAGCTCCGGATACGATTGCTCACCGTCGGCGAAGGTCGTTCGCCGCACATCGTGGGCTATGCCGGGAGCGGAAAACTGCCGGCGTTGGTGCGCGTCGTTGCGACCCGATTGGCCCTCGATGTGAAGAGGAGTAGACGGCGAATCGCTCCCCTGCCAATCGAAGATCCACTCTCGACGACCGCAGCGCACGGCGACGACGTCGCGACCATGCTCGAGAAGGCCGAGCTGCGCGCGGCGCTCCGCCGTGCGTTCGAAGAGGCCGCGACATCGCTGCCACGCCGCGAGCGCACGTTGTTGCGAATGAGCGTGCTCGACGGGCTCACCATCGACGAGCTCGCGACGATGCACCGAGTACATCGCGCGACGGTTGCTCGCTGGCTCGTCGCCGCGCGCGAACGACTCACGACCGAAGCGCGCGAGCGGTTCGTCGCGCTGGCCGGCATCGAGCCGCACGAGTTGGCGCAGGTGCAGAACCTGGTCGAAAGCCAACTCTCCGTTAGCCTCGCGCGCCTGCTCCAGTCGCGCGGCTAAGCTCATCGGCCCGGATACTCCGCAAGCAACTCGGCGCTGACAGTCGCCGCGACGGCGGGTGTGTAGTTCCGGTCGCTCTCCTCGCGCCACATCGGCAACGACGACGCATAGACCAGGGTGCCATCGCGCGAGAGCAGATAGCTCACGAGGCGAAACGTCGACTTCTCGAAACACGAGTAGTCGCCGGTGCCGATCGACCCGACCTGGGTGCCCGACTGGTCGCGGACGCCGCGCGTCTTCTCCACACACTCGGTGACCACACCGACGAGGGTCACGAATACGTGATCCTCGCTGCGGCGATCGAGCAGCGCGCTCGTTACCGCGGGGAGCAATGGATCCTCGACGCGAAGGTAGCCAGAGAAATAGCCACGAAACAAGAGGTCACAGGTCTTGGACTTCGGTGCCGCGACCAACGTGGAGGGACCTCCTCCGGCTTGCTGATACAGCGTCGGCAGGAGCGTGTCGCCGAGCCACAAGCGGAGACGTTCGTCGGCCGCTCCGCGAGGACTCGTGCAGTCGATCGGGGGCGCATGCCAGACCGCGGCGATCTTGTGACTGGGGCGAGCGCGCACCGTCGTGTTCACCTTCCAATCCGGGAACAGCCCTGAACAACCAACGCTCGACAGAACCAAACCTAAAGCAATAGCCAGCGTCTTCATGACCGAGTAAACGCAGGCACTCGCCCAAAGTCGCAGAGAGGGTGCACAGTCCACGTTGCGAGAGTCGTCGCCGCATCGGGTCCGGCGTATTCTCCCCGAGTGGTACCCAGGATCGCTCAGCTCCGACCACGGACGCTGTTCGCGATCGATGCCGTGGGTGCTGCGGTGTCGGCGCTGGTGCTCGGCCTCGTGCTCCCTCGGTTCGAGTCGCTCGTCGGAATGCCCCCGGCGACGCTATACCTCTTGGCGGTAGTTCCGGTCGTGTTCCTGCTCTACGACGTGGGGTGCCTGCTGACGGGGCGAGCCGAGCGGCCCGCCTATCTCCTACCGATCGCGCTCGCGAACCTCGGCTACTGTGTGTTGAGTGTCGGTTACCTGGTCAGGCACCGCGAGCACCTCACGCCGCTGGGCTGGACGTACTTCGTGATCGAGATCGTCGTCGTCGTGGCGCTCGCGACGCTCGAGATCCGGGCGCACCGGTCGCGATGACTGCGCGCGACGATGCGAGCGAGCCGACCGCGGCGCAGGGCGAGACGGCCGACGGGAATGGGCGCGGTGCGAGCGGCGACCACAGCGACGACGACAACCGTGGCGACACCGAAGCGGGCGAACCGACGAGACCAAGCTACGCGACCGAGGACATGACGAAGTATGCGCTCGCAGTTTCGCTACCCCCGCCCACCAACGAGCCGAGCGCCCGTGATGGTGGAGGCGAGCTTCACGACGAGCCCACGAATACGCCCACGAGCGCTCGCGGCGGTGGAAGCGTCAACGAAGCAGTCCCGGATTTCGGCGAGCGCTACACGATCCGCGAACGGCTAGGTGCGGGCGGGATGGGCACCGTGTATCGCGCCTACGATCGCGAGCTTGGCTTGGATGTAGCGCTCAAGGTGGTGAACGCGCTCGATCACGACGTGCTCCGCGACGAAGTCCGCCTCGCGCAACGCGTGACTCACAAGAACGTGTGTCGGACCTTTGACCTGGTCACGACCGATCAAACGACGTTTCTCAAGATGGAGTACGTTGCGGGCGAGACCTTGTGGTCGGTGCTCGCGCGCGAACGGCGGCTCTCGGTAGAGCGCGCCATCACGATCGCGCTCGACATCGCGGAGGGGCTCGCTGCAGCGCATGCGGTCTCGGTCGTCCATAGAGACCTCAAGCCAGCAAACGTCCTGCTCGCCCCCGATCGCACGGTGCTGATGGACTTCGGGCTCGCGCGCTTGGGCGCGACGTTGTCCGATCAAGCGGGTACGCCCGGCTACATGTCACCGGAGCAGCTTCGTGGGGAGTCGATCGACCAGCGCACCGACCTCTACGCACTCGGCTGCATTCTCTACGAGATGCTCGTCGGCGCGCCGGTGTTCGGTCGAGGTTCGGCCATCGAGCTAGCGGCGCGCCACGCAGTCTCCGACGTGCCCGCGATCGAGCGGTCGGACGTTCCGCGGTGGCTCGCGGGTGCGACGCGCGAGTTGCTGTCGAAGACGCCGGCTCGCCGTGTCGATGGGCTCGCGCGACTTCGTCGAGGACCGTCGAGACGCTGGATCTGGCTCCCCGCGATCGCGCTCCTCGGTCTCGGAGTGGCAATCGCGGCATGGCCGCGTGGATCGTCGACATGGCTCACCTCGATCCGAGGGCTCGAAGGGTTCGCCGAGAATGCCAACGCGGCGACCTTGTCACCCGATGGACACTCGTTCTTGTACGTGGGACTGCGAGAGGGCGCGAGCAGTGCAAACATCTACGCGTCTGATCTGGACATCCGAGGATCCCGAGCGTTGCTCCCTGTCGGCGAGGAGCCGCGGTCGGTGCGGTGGTCCGAGGAGGGTGACTCGATCGTCTACACGACGGCGATCGGCACGCTCGTTCGCCGTGCCGTGATCGATGGCGACCCGAAGCGCCTCGGCGATCCCGAGGTTCTCGGTCGCGCCGAACGAGCGGATCCGTGTGGACCCGGCCGACTCGTGTTCGTCCGGGAGGGCGGATTGATGCTGCTCGACGGAACCGCGGTGCGGCCGTTGACGGAGCCGGACGAAGGCCGGGTCGCGATGGAGCCCCGATGTTCGCGGGATGGCAAGCGCGTCGTGTACAGCCTCGGGCGCAAGACCGCGGAGTTCGACACCAGCGACATCATGTGGATCGATCTCGACGCGACGCCGTTCACACCGCGCCGGCTTGTCCTTGGGAATGCGTCCCTGCCTACGTTCGACGCGAGCGGCGAGTCCGTCATCTATACGCGGAGAACGAGCACCAACACGCTAAACCTCGCTGAGGTCATGATCGCGACCGGCGAGACCCACGCGGTGACGACCGGGCCCGGTTCCGATGTCGGAGCCGAGGTAAGCTCGGATGGGAGGCGGCTGCTATTCAACCGCGACATCACGTCCCGCCGTCTGTATCGAAGTCGGCGCGACGGGGACCGCGTCGAGAGGACCCCGCTCACATTCCAGATCGAGTCTCTCGCGATGCCCGTCGCCGTCTCTGCAACCCAGACTCTCGTCGTACGGCAAAGCACCGAAGACCGCATCATCCTCGTGGAAACAACCGGCATCGATGTTCGGGTTCGAGACATCGGGCCGGGCACGTTGCCGATCCGCAGCAGCGACCCGAACAAGCTCGTGTTCGTGTCTGGTTCTGCGCGGGACGAGGTGCACGCGACGAGCCTCGATGCCAATGCCCGGCCTACGCTGGTCGCCAAGCTTCCGGGGACGATCGTTCACGGCATCGATAGCTCGAGCGGAACGTACGTCGTGGTCGATCGGGGGCGTGGATGGGAGGCGTTTCACGTGCACGCGGGCAAGGTGAGCGAGCTCGGGACAGGTGCGCTCGTCTACCCGCGCGGGGATGGGCCCATCGCCGAAGTGCGGACCCAGAGCGGTCGATTCTCGATTCGTGTGATCGCCGGCGGGCGCACCATCGAACGCATCGCGGACTCGCCCGCCGTCACATGGATCGGCAACGACCGGGTCGCGTACTTCGCCGACAACGTGTTTCGGATCATGGGTCTCGATGGGACGGAGCTCGATTCGATTCGCACGACGATAGAGCCTCGGTTGTGGGGCGAGGCGGCCTTGGGTGCAGACGGCGTGACATGGCTCGACACGGCCCAGACCGGATCCGTGACCCGCTTCGTCATCGACAATTTCGGCTCGCGTCCGTGGCGACCGAAAGCCCACACCCGTTAACGAGAACGCGAGATTCCTCGAGCCCGCACCCAGCGACGCGTTCATCTACACGTTTGAAACTTGTGACGATCGAAGCGCGACTGTTCGATGTCCGCACAGCGACGGAGAACCAAGGTGGCGGCGTTCGATGTGGGTGTTCGACGCACCCGATTGAAAACATGGGTACGTGAGTGTCGCCCTGCCGCAAAAAGCTTCGATACAGTTACCGCACAATGGCCGAAGCGACGGATGTGGTGGACCCACTCGTAGGAGCCAATCTCGGCAAAGACTATCGCGTCATCGAACCGATCGGGTTTGGTGGGATGGCGGTCGTCTACATGGTCGAGCACCAGACGCTGCTAAAGAACTTCGCGGCCAAGGTGCTCTCGACCGAGCTGACCGCAAATCGCGAAGCCCGGGCGAGGTTCACGCAGGAAGCTCACGCCGCTTCGCAGCTCGATCACGAGAACATCGTCAACATCTCCGACTTCGGCGTCACGTCGGACGGCCGTCCGTTCTTCGTGATGGAGCTTCTCCGCGGCAAGACGCTAGGGCAGCGGCTGGGAGAGAGCGCGATGTCCCTCGAGGAGATCGTGGCGATCATGGTCCCCGTCGGCCGCGCGCTCGCGTACGCCCACACCGAAGGCATCGTTCACCGCGACGTGAAGCCCGACAACATCTTCCTCGTCCAGCGGACGCAGGGGCGCTTCGGGATCAAGGTCGTGGACTTTGGCATCGCGAAGACACCGATCAACCCGCGTCTGACCAAGATGGGCGAGACGCTTGGCAGCCCGCTCTACATGGCGCCCGAGGCGTGTCGCGGCGACGACGTCGACCACCGCGCCGATCAGTACTCGTTCGGAATCATCCTCTTCCACCTGATGTGTGGGCGGCTGCCGTTCGAGGACGAGAACCTCCTCAAGGTGCTGCAGCTGCAAGTCACCGCTCCACTGCCGCTGCCCCTCGACGTCAACCCCAACCTCCCACCCGAGCTCGGGGTCATCCTCGAGCGCGCGTTGGCAAAGGATCCCGACGACCGGTATCCATCGATGGAGCTGCTCCTCGCCGAGCTCGAGTCCGCGTTGCCACCCGGTGCGGATCGCATGTTGATCGAGGTGCAAACGGGAACCACGACCGCGATGCGCGCGACGCCATTCCCTGGCTCGTCGCAGCCACTCCGCGTCATGCGTGGAAGTCAACAGGGGCTTCCTGCTGCGGCGCCTCCTGCACCTGCGACCGCGCAACCGCGCTCGAAGAAGCTGTTGTTCATCGTCGCGATCCTCGCGATCTCGGCGCTGGCGCTCGTCCTCGTGCTCCTGCTCGGCGGCAACAAGGACAAGTCCGTTCCGAACGTCGCCAGCAACGACACGATCACGATGCCGAGCTCACCGACGGCGGTCGACACACCGGCGGTGAAGGCCGACCCGACACCGACGACACCGACAACGCCGACGACACCGACGGAGGCCGGCTCGGCAAGCACGGGAAGCGCGGCGACCACCCCCGCGCCGACCGTTCGTCTCGAAGTGCGAAGCGATCCCGCGGGGGCGCGCGTGTTCCTCGGCAAAGAGCTCTTGGGCACGACCCCGCTCGAGACCGAGCGCCCGGGCAAGAACGGCACCGAGAAGCTCGTGTTGAAGAAGGCGGGCTACACCACGGTCGAGAAGACGATCGCCCTCGACGAAAACTTCGACACCACCGTCGGACTGGAGCGCGTTGCGACGGCGACGCCGCCAAAGAAGCGACCGCCAGAGCCGCCGCCCAAGAAGGGCTCTGGTAGCGCGTCACCTCCACCTCTGGACATCAAGCTCACCCGTTAATTCGTTTTGCCTAGGGAGACCAAGATGCGTAACGCGATCGTGGCTGCATGCCTGATTTGCGCCCTGTCGTCGCCGGCGTTCGGCGACGGCGTTGCCGACGAAGCCGATCTGCAGTTCCAGGTCGGCGCCGAGGCCTACACGAAGGGCGACTTCACGTCTGCGCTGCAGCACTTCCTGGCGTCGAACCGCCTCGTTCCTAACCGCAACGTGATGTTCAACATCGCGCGCGCGTACGAGCAGCTCAACCGCTTCGCCGACGCCTATCGTTACTACGTCGATGCAAGTCGCGGTGACGTGGAGGGGAAGCTCAAGAACGACGTCTCCGCCGCGCTCGCGCGCATCGCGCCGAAGGTCGGCGTGATCAATGTCGAGACCTCGCCGTCCGGTGCGACCGTGTTCCTCGATCGAAAGGATCTCGGCTCGATCGGTTCGTCACCCGCGCAGCTCGGCCTCAAGCCGGGCACGTATACGGTGGTCGCGGAGCTCGAGGGCTACGAGCCCCAGACGCAGTCGGGCATCGCGATCGCGATCGGTGAAGCCAAGACGATCAAGCTCGAGCTCGTGCGCATCCTCGGTAAGGTCGAGCTGACGGGGCCCCGGGGGACCTCGGTGCGGATCGACGACGAACGCGGCCCCGTCGCCTGCGTGCTGCCGTGCACTCTCGACCTCCCCCCGGGTCCGCACATCGCGTACTTCGAGCGCCCCGGATTCACCGTCGCCGCGCAGCAGTTCGTCATCATCGCGAAGGACTCCGTTCGCGCCGAGGCGAGCTCGGTCGCGGTAGTGGGTTCGTTGCTCGTGTCGGCCGACGAACCGAACGCGTTGATCGAGGTCGACGGAAAGGCGTACGGCTTCACGCCGGCGGTGTTGCCGAACATCCCGATCGGCAAACGCGTCGTGCGCGTGAGCTTGCGCGGCTACCTGCCGGTCGAGCGCACGGTCGAGGTCCGGACCAACTCGCAGACCGAGCTTCGCGACCTCGTGTTGACCCCCGAGCGGTCGGTCTCGGCAGCGTCGCGAACCTCGGAGAGCATCGAAGACGCCCCTGCATCAGTCACCGTGATCTCGAGTCAGGAGCTCGAGGCGTTCGCGTACCCGACGATCCTCGAGGCGCTACGCGGCGTGCGCGGCGTCGCGATCAACTACGACAGCGTGTACGGGAACGCGGCGGTCCGCGGCCTCGGGCAAGCGAACGACTTCTCGAACCGGTTGCTGGTCCTCAGCGATGGCGCCGTCCTCAACGAGAACATCCTGTATCAGCCGTTCATCCACTACGACGGTCGCGTCGACCTCGGTGACGTCGAGCGCATCGAGATCGTGCGTGGCCCGTCGTCGGTGCTCTACGGTACCGGCGCCGTCTCGGGCGTCGTGAACCTGGTGCTGAAGGGGCGCGACGAACCGGAGGGTGTCCAAGCGCAGGTCTCGAGCTACGACAATGCGACGACCCGCGTACGCGCCGCCCTCACGCAGCGCTTCTCGCGTTCCGCGGGCGTGTGGGCGAGCGCAGCCGGCGCGACCTCACAGGGACGCGACGTCTCGCTGGCCTTCGACAACGGCAGCGGCCTCGTCGAGCCACAACCGACGTCGGGGTTCGACAAGTTCAACGCGTACACCCTCACCGGCAAAGGTTGGTACAAGGATCTCACGCTGCAGACGTTCTGGACCTCGCGCACCAACACGGTGCCGACCGGAAACTACTCGTCCAGGTTCGGGGATATGCGCTCGTTCGGACAGGACCGGCGCTTCCTCACCGAGCTCAAGCTCGAACGAACTCTCGCCAACAAGACCGAGCTGTTCGTGCGCGCGCACGCGAACTACGCGTACTTCCACCTCGACTATTGGTACGACAACGATCCCGCGATGCCGACGCCCGGTACCGCGGACACGTTCAACTACTTCGAGACCTATCGGAGCTGGTGGGGAGGCGCCGAGGCGCGCGCGACGTTCCCGATCGGCAAGAAGCTGTCGTTCAGCATCGGCGGAGAAGGTGTCCTGCACCCGAAGGTGACGATGGAGAACGGTGACATCGCGTCCGATGGAACGATGAGCCCGCCGACGCTCGATACCCGCACGCCGTACAGCGTATTGGCGGCCGCCGCGCTCGTCGACTGGCGTCCGTCGAAGAAGTTCCGCGTTCAGCTGGGCGCGCGGTTCGACTACTGGAACCTCGCGGGCAACGAGAACGCGGCCACCCCGGACGAGAAGGCCGCGTCGTCGTTCCCCGCCCTGTCGCCGCGCCTCGCGGTGATCATGAAGCCAACACCCGACGACATCATCAAGGTCATGGCTGGCTCTGCGTTCCGCGCTCCGAGCGCCTACGAGTTCTTCTACAACGACGGTGGTACGACCCAGGTCGTGAGTACGACGTGCGGCACCGAGCTCACGCCCGAGAACATCTACTCGCTCGAGATCGAAGAGACCCACCGCTTCTCGCAGGACTGGGTCGGGCTCGCCTCCATCCAGGGCACGCTCGCGCGCAATGGCATCGAGACCGTGAACGTCGACGACGCGTGCGCCGCTTCGTCGGGTGCCTCCACCGACGCCATCTACTACCGCAACAGCGATGTCGACCAGCGCGTGCTCGGACTCGATCTCGAGCTGCGGCGCGAGTTCCGGGCCGGGTTCCTCGCGAGCGCGCAATATGGCTTCTCCCGCGCGCGCTATGCCGACGACAGCAACACCGCGACCGCGCGACTTGCGAACGCACCGTCGAACTACGCCGGGCTCAAGGTCGTGTTTCCGATCGTGCAGAGCACGCTGACCGGCGCGATGCGCGCGGCTCTCGAAGATCGCCGCCGCATCGACACGTCGACGGTCGAACGCTCGGAGCGAGCCGTCATCGCCGACGCCGTGGTCTCGGGGGTGCTTGGCAAGCTCGGTGTTCGCTACGCTGCGGGTGTCTACAACCTGTTCAACTGGCGCTATTCGCTACCCGCCGTTCCGTACTCGTCGACGCTGATGCCGCAGAACGGCCGCTCGTTCATGGTCAGCCTGACGCTGTACCGCTGAAGTAGGCGCACGTCGTCGGCGCGTTCGGCAGCTAGCGATCGAACACGGGTGGCAACACGTGTCCGACTATGCCGACCGTGAAAGTGCTGGCGATCGCTAGATGCTCCGCTCGCGATATGGGCTAGCTACGCGAACACGAAGGAGGATCTCCAGACCGCGCGACGCATGCTCCGTATCAGGGTCAAGGTTCGAAACGCACCGACACCACGCTATTGTCGACGTCATGAATCGCACCGTGGTCTCGATCGTGATCGCGCTGTTCACAGTCGCCCTTGCACCGCGTGTCGCTTCCGCGCAGCTCAGCGTCGGCAACTACAGCGGCTGCAATGGTCTCGGCGGCTCCAAGGCCGCTTGCCTCAAGTGCGTGGGCGGCGGCCAGTACTGGCAGGTGAAGGAGAAGGTCTGCGGCATGACAAAGGACATGAAGAAGTCGAAGTCGCTCAAGGACGACGTCCGCGATCCGCCGAAGAAGATGCCCCAGGTCCACACGCAATACGCCAAGATTCCCGCCGGCAAGTTCAAGATCGGCTCACCGGAGAACGAGGAGCAGCGCAAGAACAACGAGTACCAGACCATGGTGACCATCACGCGGCCGTTCATGATGAAGACGACCGAGGTGACCCAAGGCGAGTGGATGCTGATCATGGGCACGCCGAGCCCGTCGTGGCGCAAGGACTGCCCGCACGACTGCCCGGTGGGTCAGATCGACTGGCGCTCGATGCTCGAGTACCTCAACAAGATCTCGGCGAAAGAGAAGCTCGAGCCCTGCTACGTCCTCGACGGGGATCAGGCTACGTGGAGCAAGGGTCTCGACTGCACCGGCTACCGCCTTCCGACCGAGGCCGAGTGGGAGTACGCCGCGCGTGCGGGAGCGGAAGGCGTCACCTACGGACCGATCGACGACATCGCGTGGCACTACGGAAACTCGGACGGCGTGACCCACCCGGTCGGCAAGAAGAAGCCGAACGCGTTCGGGCTCTACGACATGATCGGCAACGTCGACGAGCGCGTCTGGGACAAGTACGAGTGGGAAGCATTCAAGGACCCCTCGACCGATCCGATCATCGGCGGTACCACGGGTGGCTTCGAGGACGAAGGAATGGTTCGTGGCGCTCACGCAACGACGAGCATGGGCATCCGCGTGGCCGACCGCGATCAGCGGGACCGCCGCCACTTCCGCGGGAACAACCGCGGCTTCCGCCCGGTCCGCACGGTCAAGAAGTAGGCGTCTCGACCGGACGCCGAACGCCTCGGCGAGCGCAGCCTAGCAGGCACGATCGAGGCGGCGTCGCGATCCGTCGTCGATCACGATGAATCGATACGAGCCGGCCCGGTGGGTCGCGTTCTCGTTCTTCCAACCGAAACACACCTCCGTCGTCGGCGCCGTCGTCGGCGCCACGATCGTCGAGAGCCAACCCGTGCGAACAGCACGGGCTTTGGGGCCCTTTTCGCCGGTTAGACCACCGGCAACCCCGACCAGCGCTTGCCACCTACCCGACAGACGTGGTTGGGTGGCGGAAACATTAATTGCGGGGGGCCATTATGCGGGTTGGCAGTTTAGTCGTGTTGAGTGGAGTCTTGTTGAGCGGGTGTTTCGACGAGGGCGGCGATGAGGTTCAACAGCAGTCCGCGATCGCGGTCGCCGATGGGGTGATCGCGTTTGCAGACATCAAGAACAACATCCTCACCGATCCGGCTGCGGCGGGTGCGGCGTTGTTGAAGTTCGTCCAAACCCCGGTTGCAGCCGACACGTTGATCTCGCCGCCTGGCGAGCTCCCGGACGATGTCGACGCCATGGCGCGCATGGTCACCCCGGACCATGACAACAACGACTGCCTCGAGACCTCTGGGTCCGAGGGCTGCGATGGGTTCGACACGGAGGGGAACACGTGCGAAGCGGGCCCGTTCACGTTTAAGGGGACCGCGTCTCGCACGTGCGATGTCTGCACCGACACGATGGGGCGCTGTACCTACGATTGGGACTTGCGCATCGGCTATGTGGTGCCGGGGCTCGACCTGCAGATCGATACCAAAGGGCCGATCACGACGACGCTCATGTCGATCGAGTTCGACAACGAGTTTACGTATACGAAGTCGCCTGGACCCCGTGATGTCATGCCGGGTCGCGTGCGCGTCAAGAGTTGTGGCGCTGCCATGCTTGGCGCAGGTAGCCCGAAGCGCCTCGTCAGTTCGTCGTTCGTGGTCCAAGACCTGGACCTCCCGATCCGTTGCGTGAAGGTGAACTTCGATGCATCGGGAACGCTCAGCGCGACCAACCCGACCCTCAGTCGCTGTACTGCGACGGGCTGCTGAGAGGAGAATGACCATGCGAACCACGATCTTTGCTCTCGTCGTTCTCTCGTCGGCGATCGCTACCGCAGATGACACGCCCCCGACCGGCGGCGCGCCCGCTCCTGCCCCTGCTCCCGCGCCTGCGCCTGCGCCTGCGCCGGTTGAGCCCGTACCACCCGTGCCACCCGTCGAGCCGACGACCGAGGCCAAACCCGCCGAGCCGGCGAAGCCTCAGTTCACCGATGCCAAGCTCTCACCGGGCACCAACATCAGCACCACTGTCGACAACGGCGGAGTTCGTGCCAGCGGCGGATTGTCGCCGTCCGAGCGCGAACCCAAGATCGTCCTCGAGCTCTCGGGTTCGGGCGCCAGCGTTGCCAACCAATACGTCGAGTACAAAGGGTGGACCTACGAGAACGGTGCGCCCAAGGGCGTGCGCCTGGAGGCCAACCTCGTCGGCATCCAGTTGGCCTACGAGTTGTCCTCGCTGTCGAACGAACAAGCGTGTTCGACCGATTGCCTCATGGGCAGCTTCGGCTCCACCACGATCCATTCGGTCGAGCTCGGGTACCGGTTTCGATTCTCGAAGCTCGGCCCGGTGCGTCCGTTCGTAGCGGCGTCGCTCGGCGGCGTCCTCGCGAACGGCGGTGCGTGGATGATGGACAAGGGTGTCAAGGGTGGCTCCGGCCGCGCTGGCGTCGGCGTCGAGTTCCCGATCCTCGGCAGGTTCTTCGCGAGCGCGACGTTCGCGTACCGGATCATCGTCACCGAGAACCCGCTTCGCGATCCCGATGCCGAGAAGGCGGACAAGCTCCTGCTCGGCACGGATCCACCGAATGGCGACTACGCGGAAGATCTGCACATGATCTCCGGTTACGTCGGCTTCGGCGTCGTGTTGTAGCGCGTCCGTTGCCCGAGTTGGTTGGGTCTGAATCACTGCGCGCGCGAGAATTCGATCACGTGGTACCCGGCAATCACGGTGGCCGGCGGGTCGTAGCTCATCGCGCGCTCGAGTAGCAATCCGTCGGGCTGCCACCGTGAACATTGCGCCACCCGGGTCACCGTCGTTCTGAACGGTGTAGTCCGTCGCTGCCCACGACGCCTGCCGGCCGGTCTCCAAGTTGAACGTCGCGGCGCCGGTCGCTTCCCCCCGCTGGACGGTGACGGCGTCATCGAACTCGGCAACCTGCCAGCCTACGACCACCGGTCTCGCGAACGCGGTGCGTTCGAATCGGAGAGTCTGGCCATCGACGATCGTGCCGGTCACGAACACGTTGTCGGGGCCCTTCTCCGTCGAGCGGACGCCGAACACGAGCAGCGAGCGCTCCGGGACTACCGGGATCGGCAACGTCGCATCGACCAACCGCGCCACGACGGAGCAAACGTATGTCGAAACGGAGCGGCCGCATGGTGGGGTTGCTCCAACGCGGAGCAGCGCGCTGTGCGGATCTCGCGAGCTTACGCGGCGCACACTGGTTGCAGCGCGTCGGGCCATGGATCAGCTCCGCCAGCAGCCCGTGTTTCCCTTCGATGCCAAGGCCCGCACGCAGCTCCGCGAGTCGCGGCAGACGCTCCTCGACCACCTCCGCACGGATCCCGACGACTTCCAGGCGCTCGTGCTCGCAGACGTGATCGGCGAGATCGATCCGGATCACGACGCCGCGCTCGCCGCACATCGCATGCGGTTTCGCGCGACCCGGTCGCCGGACTGGATGGCCCAGGCACGCGAGCGCGGGCTAGACCGACTGCTGTTCCACCTCGCCGATGGGATGCGCTCCGCCAGGTTCGGCCGTGATGCCGTGCCGGTCCTCGAGCGGCGAGCGATCGAGATTAGCGAGGCGCGCGCACCTGGAGTCGCAGCCGGGACGATCGACGCGAGCTTCGTGCCGGCGTCGCTGCGCAGTGTCGCGACGTATCACCCGTCCGGACACCTCGCGCGGATCCGCGTCTACCGGGATGACCTTCACCATGGCGAGCTCTCGCTCGCGGCCACGCCGGGTGCGGGCACGTATTCGATCAGCGAGAAGCGCGGCGGCTACGGCACGACGATTCGAGACAGTTATCGCAACGGGTGCATCGTCACGACCCTCAACACGCCGTGGCACGATGGCGAGGAGTCGAGCGTCGCTGCGCCGTGGACGAAGTGGGTGATGCAGCAGATCGACGACCTCGCACGCCTGGCGACCGTCCCGTCGCGCAAGCCGCGCAAGCCTCGCAAGCCGCAAGAGTCCAAGCCGACCCGATCGCGATGACTGCCCAGCGCTCGTCGGCGTCGGCATCGCGCTCGCGCTGTTACGGCAGGTAGACGAGCTATGCTGTCGCCGATGACGGACACCGGCAGGATCATGATGATGTTGTTCACGCCGCAGGGCCGAGAGGATCCATATCCTCTCTACGCGCAACTCCGCGAGGAGGCGCCGATCCTGAAGTCTCCGTTTGGAGGTTGGCTACTGACGCGATACGAGGGGATCGATCGGGTGCTGAGGAGCGCCGCGTTCCGGACTCCGCGCGGATTTCGCGAGGCCAACGACCCCGCCGGCCCGCCGCGGATGCATCCCGACGCGAAGCTCACGCTCCACCGCCGCCACTGGATTCTGTTTCAATCGGGTGACACCCACACCCGCTTGCGCAAGCTGATCATGAAGGTGTTCACGCCGCGCGCGGTCCGCGCGCTCGCTCCGCGGATCGAAGGGCTCGTAACGGAGCTCGTGAAACCGATCGTCGAGCGGGGGTCGATGGACGTGATCACAGAGCTCGCGTATCCACTTCCCGCAACGGTGATCTGCGAGCTACTCGGTATTCCCGAGCAAGATCGCGAACGGAATCGTCACTGGGCCGCGATCACGGCGGCCACCGTGGATCTCCAGACGTGCAGTGACGCGCAGCTCGCGAAGGCCGAGACCGCGATGGTCGAATGGGACGTCTACATCCGCGAGCTCCTCGCCGCCAAACGCAAGCAGCCCGGCACCGCGTTGCTCGACGACATGCTCGCCGTCGAGGAAGAGGGACGCCGCCTGACCGAGGACGAGATCGCGGCAAACGCGACATTTCTCTTTCTCGCGGGGCACGAGACCACGACGAACCTGATCGGCAACGGTCTCCTCGCGCTCCTGCGAAATCCGCCGCAGCTCGCGGCGCTCTACGCGCAACCGGAGCTGGTCGAGAACGCGATCGAGGAGCTCCTGCGTTTCGACTCGCCGGTGCAGATCGCGCCGCGCGTCGCGCTGGAGTCGATCGAGATCGAGGGGACGCGCGTCGAGCCGGAGATTCCGATCGCGCTGGTGCTTGCGTCGGGCAACCGCGATCCGCGCAAGCTCGAGCGGCCCGACGAGCTCGATATCACGCGACCGGATCCGAAGCCGCTCTCGTTCGGCGGTGGCGCTCACTACTGCGTCGGAGCAGCGCTCGCGCGGCTCGAAGCCAAGCACGCGTTTGCGGCGCTGATGACGGCGACGCGCGGCATCGAGCTCGCCACGGATCGCGTGAGCTGGAAAGCGTCGTTGGGACTCCGCGGCCTCGAAGCGCTACCGGTGACGTTGACGACCTAGAATCGATCGCATCGACCTACCAGCTCAGTCGAAACCGATCGCGCCCGCACTTGCGACCGGGGAGGTGTTGCCAGCGGGCAGCTCACCGGAGGCGGTCAGCAATCGAATCGCACCACAGCCACCACCGCCACCGACTCCATCGCGAGCGGGATCGGTCACGCCACGGGTCGCGGCGATGGTGCCTGCGCACCCGTTGCCGCCGAACATGTCCCATCCGGGGAGGCCCGGGGTGCCTTGCGCTGGTGTGCCATCCAACGACGCAGGAGATGAACGAGTGCCAACGTCGGCTCCTCCTCCGCCTCCGTTGGCCGTGAGCCACGCCGTCGATTGGATGTTGACCTCCGGCGCTTCGACGAGCAGCGTCCCCCCGGAGCCACCACCACCTCCACCACCCCAATCACTCGCACCGCCGGGAGGGCCCAGCAACCCGTCGCCGCCGCCACCACCCGAAACGCTTACGTCACCGGCGATCGTGATCCGGCCGCGCGCCGATAGCTGCAGCCCGCCACCACCGCCTCCACCCAGACCACCGATGCGCAAGGCAGGCGACAACATGTACAGGCCGCCCGCGCCGCCGCCGCTCCCACCCTGTAACGGCTCGAAGCTCGGGCCGCAGGGTGGGCGAGATCGCCCGATCTCGGATTCGAAGACATGGGTACCTCCGTCGGCGCCACGCGTCGCATACGAACCACCCGCACCTCCACCGTCGGTGTCAGGCGGTGCTTCGATCGTGAGGGTGTCCGCAAGTCCGTCGCCGCCTGCACCACAGCCTGTTGCGGGCTGATTGATGTCGCCCCCGTGCGCGCCGCCAGGTCCGCCCAGCGAGCCCTGCCCCGTTGCGTCGACGAAGCTTCCCTGCTCGACGACGATGTCACCGCGGGCCAGAATCGCGATCGAGTTCGCGCCTTTGGCTCGCAGTTGCCCGCCACTTCGAATCGTCAGCGACTCGACGACAAACACCCCGAGCGATCGGCCGTCCGCCATTGGCACGAGCTCGAACGAGATGCCCGCGTTGATACCCATTCCGGGAGCGCGGTCCTGAGTGCCACCGCCATCGTAGAGCTCGCCCGATTCGCTGCTCAACCAGCGGAACTGGGTGATCTCGACGTTCCCGAGTGGCTGGTCGCCAAACTGGGCGGCGTTGGACGGACGGAACGAGTCCGATCCGTTCGAGTCTTGCGCCTCGGAGAACCCCAGCCTGCCACATCCAGAGATCAGCACGAGACCGACCAGTGAGGGAGCGAAGCGACGTCGTGTCTGGCTGAACGTGGGTGTACTCGTGCGTTCGCACATGCGCACTCGTACGGTTGGTGCGCTGAGATCGCTCGCCGAGTACAACCTGGGACGCACCCATCCAGGATACACGTCTTGGGCTGTCGGCCCGTCGCTCTAGTTCAGGCGGAGGTGGGCCGCGAAGAACGCCAGTAGCTCGGCCTGGTAGATGATCTCCGCCGAGAGCTGCGTGCCGCTGCCGTGCCCCGTCGACGTTTGCACTCGCAACAACACGGGCGCTGCGCCGCGCTGCGCCGCTTGCAACGCCGCCGCAAACTTGAACGAGTGCAGCGGTGCGACGCGCACGTCCTCCGCGCCGGTCACGATCAGCGTTGCTGGATAGCTCGCAGGCTTCGCGTTATGCACGGGTGAGATCGCGTGCATGGACGCGAAGTCGGTGGGGTCGGAGACGAACCCCATGTCGCCTTGCCATCCCGCGCCTTGCCCGAAGAGCTGAAAGCGCAGCAGGTCATGCACCCCGGCGTAGGGGATCGCAGCGCCAAACAGATCGGGGCGCTGCACGAGCACGCTACCGACGAGCGTGCCGCCGCCGGAGTACCCGATCATCCCGAGCCGCTTGTGCGTGGTGACCTTGCTCGTCACGAGGTGGTTCGCGCACGCGATGAAGTCGTCGAGTTGCGTCTGCCGCTTCGAGCGCCATGCGGCGTGGTGCCACGTCTGGCCGTATTCGCCGCCGCCGCGAACGTTGGCGGTGACGATCGTCCCACCGCGCTCGAGCCACGCGATCATCTTCGCGTCGAACCACGGCGTGCTCGAGAATCCGCCCCACCCATATGCGGTGATGATGGTCGGGCTCGCACCGTCGCGCGCGAGGCCCCTCTTGCGCGTGATGAACATCGGGATTTTCGTCCCGTCCTTGCTCGCCGCCCACTCCTGCGTGGTCTCGAAGCCAGTGGGCGTGAACGCGGCCTTCGGTGCGCGCCACGGCCGGCTCTTCCCCGTCGGGATGTCATAGATGTAGAGCGTCGGCGACGTCTCGAACCCCGAGTAGATGTAGACGAGCTCGGTGGCGCTCGCTTCGTAGTAGAAGCCGTAGACCGTCCCTACGCCGGGCAGCGCGATGTCGCGACCGTCCGCCCCGTTCAGCGCATACCGTGTGACAACCGAGTGCGCGTCGACGAGCCTCGACACGAACAATGCACCTCCCGCGACGGCGGCCCAATCGATCACGCTCGTTCCGGCAGGGATGATTTCGCGCCACGCGCCGTCGTCGAGATCGAACGCGACGACCTTCTTCATCGGGGCGCCTTCGTTTGTGACGAAGTAGAGCGCCGTGCCGATGTTGCCGGCGAATAGATACTCCGCACGAAACGTATCGACGAGGGACCTCGGTTTGGCATCCGGCGTGACGAGATCGAGGACGACGATCTGCTCCTGTGCTCGGTCGCCGACCTGACCGTCCTCGCCGACGGAGATCACGAGATAGCGGCCGTCCTTCGTGACCCGCGAATCGAATTGCCAGCCCGGATGATCCGGGCGTTCGTACACGACGACGTCCTCAGTGATGGGCCTGCCGATCTTGTGGAAGTAGACCTTCGCGTGCCGATCCGGTTCGACGAGCTCCTTTCCGGCGGGTGGCGCCGGGAAGCGCGCGTAGTACAGGCCGGTGCCGTCCTTCGTGAAGGCGGGCCAGTAGTATTTCGCGTGCTCGATGCGCTCCGGCAGGTCCGTGCCGGTCGCGAGGTCGCGAATCGCCCACGTCGTCCAATCGCCGCCGCCCTTCGCGAGTCCGTACACCATGCGCTTGCCGGCTTCGTCGATCGAGTAGCCCACGAAGCCCTCGGCCTTGTTCGCACTCGGATCGAACACGACCGTCGGCTCCCCGTCGATCGACGGCGATGACACGACGATGGTTTGCTCCGTCGTTCCGCTCAACGTCCAGTAGTAGCGATCACCGCGCCTAGACAGATCGCGCGCCGACGCGATCTTCTGGAGCTCGGCGATCCGCTTCTCGAAGTGTGCGCGCATTGGCAGCGCAGCGAGCTCGCGATCGGTGACGGCCGCTTCCTCGGCGAGCCACGTGCGGGTCTCCGCCGAGTCCGACTCGAGACCGCGATACGGATCGACGACCTTCTGGCCGTGATACGTGTCGGCCGCGTCACCACGGGGCGCGGCGGGATATTCGACACGCGGCTTTGCCGTGGTGCAGCCCACGATCACAAGAGCACAGGCGATGCGAAACATGCAGGAGTCGTAACAGAGGAACGAGCGATCGGTGGTGGCTTCGGTCGACCAGAATGTGCCGCGGATCGTGTTGCGGCCAGACGACGAGGGAAACGCGACTGCCCTCGATCCCGCATCATGCGAATGGGCGATAGTTACTTATGAAGTCGCTAGTCCTTGGGCTCCTCCTCGTCGTCGCGTGCAAATCCGATCCGGGGTCGAAGCCCGCGCCAACGACCGAGCCGCCAAAAGCCTAGCCATCAAAGAACGAACCCGCGAAGACCGAACCACCGAAAGCCGAACCACCGAAAGCCGAACCGCCAACAATGCCACCAGCGAAGACCGCACCCGCCGCGCCGCCCGTGGTCGACGTGCCTGCCGAGTATGAACGCCGCGAGCTGAAGGGCTTCTTCTTCATCTCGATTCGCGTTCCGACGTCGTTCAAGACGTTCATGTCGCCCTACGACGACTACATCAACCTCGAAGGTCCCGACTACACGTTCGCGATCGAGGCGTTCGTCCCCGAGAAGTCCTCGCAGAGCATGAGCGAGTCGAAAGACCTCGTGAAGCTCCTCGGCAAAGACACCTTCGTGAAGTTCACGCTGGAGTACGACGGTGACACGACCTGGCGTCTCGACTGGGACGAGAAGAACGGGAAGGCCGGCACGACGATGCGCATCGGCCTCCTCGACTGCGGCGCTTCGGGAATCTCGCCCGCACAGCGCGACATCGTCGCTGCGATGTGCGCGTCGATCGAGAAGCTGAAGCTGAAGTAACCGTCGACGCGGTCATCCAGCCCCGAGTGGCGGGGTGACGGAGACGGCTGGCGGAGATAGACTTGTCGGGTGGCCGTGCGTTGTCTCGTTCTCCTCGCAGTCGTGTCCGCCTGCGACTACGTATACGACCTCGAGCGTCCGCCGCCGAGCTGCCCGCGTGAATATGGACGGGTCGACGGGCGCGAGTACCTGCGGATCAACGGAGCGTTCACCTGGCAGGAAGCGAGCGAGCGCTGTGAAACGACGCGCGGATCATTCTTGGGCTACACGCACCTCGCGATCGTCGATGACGAGAACGAGCTCGCGGCGATTCGCGACGAGTACACGCCCACGCCCATGTGGCTCGGGCACATCGATCTCGCGGTGGAAGGCACGTTCGTGCCGATCACCACGCAGGACGTGGTGTTGCCCTCGGGAACGCCTCCGTGGAACACCGATCAGCCTAACGATCTCGACCCGGGGCAGGACTGCGTGCACCTCGACAACATGGGGCTCCTCGACGACAAGAGCTGCACGACCGACGTGTTCGACGCGTTGTGCGAGTGCGATGCTTTTCCGTTGCGAGGCTCGGTGCTCTGACTGGGAGCGCGCTACATCTTGCGCGATAGCGTGTCGAGACCCGAGCCGTCGATGAACAGCTCGTCCTTCATCGCCTTAGCGACGTACTGGTGATACTCGGGGTCCATGTTGATCGCCAAGAACTTGGCGTCCCACGATGCGACGTCCGGGTAATCCACCGACCATCGAATCGTCCCGAACTCACCGACCACGTCGAGCCAGGTCTCGACCTTGACGCCGTGTTTCTTCTCACCCCACGAGCTGATCTCTTTCGACCAAGCGACGGCCTCCATCATGCGGGCGTTCTTGATCTTGCTCGTACGTGTCCACCGAATTCCATTGCTCATCTGACCCTCCTCTAAGTAACGAGTTGGGCCAGACGTACAACGGGGTGACGGTACAGCAACCGGGAGTGGCGCGATCCAGCACTGCCCTCGCAGAACGTCGCAGACACGGACGGACGTGCGAGTTGCGACGACGTGGGACTCGACGTTTTCGAGCGTGCCGATCCACAGCCTCGCGCGCTGACATAACGTCGGCGCGATGGGAACGAAACCGCGTTGGGCGACGTTGCCCCGCCCGGGTCGCCGAGCACGTCACGCGCCGGCCGCTTACCGCGGCGTGTCAGGGCACGGTCACCATCGTCGTCGGCGACACGTTGTTGTTCTCGTCGGACTCGTCGATCAGGCCACCCGCGTCGACGACCGCGCGGAACGCGTACGTGCCTCGACCATCGCTGCCGAGAAACACGTAGGTGACGGGCTCCATCAGCGTTGCGGTCGCACGAGAGATCTGCGCGTTGTCGAAGAACACGAAGCCCGCCCCGTTCGGCGGCCGGTACTCCATCGTCAAATAGATGTCACCCGAGTCGCTCGGCAGCTCGCCGTCGATCGAGAACGTGGCGGTGAAATTGACCGGGGTCGTCGTGACCGTGCTCGAAGGAAACGCGGGTGCGTTGGCGGTCAGATCGACGCCTCCGCACGCGCCACACAGCACGACGCTCCACAACCAGATACGAGTCCTACGCATGCGCACCTCCCTGCGCCGCCCTCTGCGGCCCGTTCGTTCTATCGCAGAGACGCTTCTGCATGGGGACATTCGAGCTCTGACACAGGTCGACGAAGCGGATCGCTAGAGCCGCAACTCGAAGAAGGATCGACCGTGAGCGAACCGCGCACGAACCGGCGCGGTGGCTAAATGCGGTGGTTGGATGCGAGACTCGACACGTGGGGAGCTGGTTCGAGCGTGGCCTCGCGCATCGCACGATGTTCGTGGAGATGCGCGAGACCAACCGCGATGATTTTCTCGCTGGCACGGCATTCACCCATTGGTGGATCCGTCGCATGACCAGCACCTTCCGGCCAGCCACCCATGCTGCCAAGCTGCTCGCCGAGCTCTGGGAGCGCGAGCGCGATGCTTCCGGTTGGGTCGCGCTGCGCAACGACGTGACGTGCTACGTCGCGTGGGTGACCCACCACCGCGGTGGGACCGGCGATCGCGCGAGCATCGAGCTCGCGGCGGCGTCCACGGCCAAGTACCTCCACGCCCTCGAAGCGTTTGCGCACGACGCGGCGCAGATCTGGGACGCGTGGAGAACAGCCCTTGCGAACGATTCCCGCGGCGAGCTCGACGCCGTGCTGGCGGCAGCACGAAGCGCGCAGGCGTTTCACACTGCTGGTACCGCCGGCGTGCTGGAGCTGATGGCAGCATCCATCGCGACGCTCTCGGACGCGGCGAACCGTCCACAGACGACGATCGAGATGGCGGCGGCAGAACGGTCGGGGCTCACTATTCCTGCGAGCGCCCCGCTGATGATCCACGTGCTATCGCCAAAGGGCGACGATCGAGCGCTCCGCTTCGAGTCCATCGAGCGGATCACGATCGGTCACCATTCCGATCGCGATGTCACGCTGAACGACCAGTTCGTCGAGACCCACCACGCGACGATCCAGCAGCTCGATGGACTGTGGGTGGTCGAGGACCGTCGGACGTCGAACGGTACGTTCCTGTTCGACCAGGTGCTGTCGGTGCCCGACGTCTGGTACTGCCACGCGCCGCTGAACGAGCGCGACCTGATTGTCGTCGGCAACACCCTGTTGTTGGTCGAACGTGCGACCTGACACAGAGCTCGCGTCCAGCTCGCGGCGCGGGGCGGGCCCGTTGGGGCGGACGGCGCCGAACGTGGTCAACACGTCAGCCGCGCGCTCGATCGTCGGCCGCGCACGGGTCTGCACGCCGACCGCTACCGCCAGCTGTTATCGGCGGCGAACCTGTCCTGTCGAGCATGACCGAGCGACGTTACTCGGCGTTCCAATTCCGGCGGATTCGCGGCGTCCCACGTTTCCGTCGCGCTGGACGCTGCCCTTCCCCTTGATGCGATTGCCCTCCACAAAGTGCTCGACCGAGAACTCTTTGTTTTGCCTGTGAGCGCACGTCCGTGGGCGTCGGCGTCTCGACTCGACGAACCCCTACTCGAGGAGCTCCGCGGCGGCTTGCCACGCCGATGGCTTCGGCCTTCGGCGGTGCAGCGAGGGTCCCCTTGGTCGGGCCAACTGCTAGTTCGCTCACGAGGGGGGACCCACACTGCGACGAGGTGTGACCCGAGGCTTCGGTAGTAAGCTGAGGCGTGGACAGCGCCGGACGTACCCAGCTCGAAGCGCGTGTGCGCGCACTGTGCGCGGCTGGCGACATCGACGCCGCTCTCACCGCGGCGATCGAGGGCTACGGCAGCGAGATCTACGGCTTCTTGGTCGGGCTCGCCAAAGATCGCACCCTCGCCGGGGACGCATTCGCGACGACGTGCGAGCGAATCTGGAAAGGCCTGCCGCAGTTCCGCTGGACCGGCACGCTCCGCGTGTGGGCGTATCAGATCGCGAGAAACGAGTTTCTACGCACGATTCGCGAGGACTCGATCACCCGCGGGAGAGTTCCGTTGTCGCAGATTCCGTCGGTGCAGCTGGCGATCAACCACGTTCGCAGCACCACGCCGATCTACGAGAAGCCGGCCGTGCAAGACAAGTTCGTCGAGCTGCGCGCCTCGCTCGACCCCGAGGACCACATGTTGCTCGGGCTGCGCATCGATCGCGAGATGTCGTGGTTGGAGATCGTCGGAGTACTCGGTACGGGCAATCCCGAGACCGCGACGAGAGAAGCGACCGCGCTGCGCAAACGGTTCGAGCGGCTCAAGGCTCGTCTGGTCGAGCTCGCCCTGGACAGTTAGACCCACGCCGCGGTGACATGTGACGGGATTTCATGCTCGTCGTCGGCGAACGGTCGATCGCGGCTGCTAGCATGGTCCGATGGCCGGGGACTCCTCCGACGATGCACCGCCGATCGATGGCGAGACGAAGGACGAGTCGAGGGGCGAGCACGATGATGTCCTCCGCAACGTTCTCGGTATGTCCGAGCAGGCGCCGCCCGCATTTCTGACGAAGGGGCAAGTCATCGACGAGAGCTATCGGATCGATGGCGAGCTCGGCGCGGGCGGGATGGGTCGCGTGTATGTCGCGCGAGATCTCCGGCTCGGTCGCGACGTCGCGCTCAAGCTTCACTCGGCGATCGTCGCGGAGATCGGGGACGAGCGCCTCGCTCGCGAAGCCGCGGCGCTCGCGAAGCTCGCACACCCGAACGTCGTCACCGTGTACGAGCTCGGGAACTGGGCCGGACATCCATGGGTCGCGATGGAGTACGTGCGCGGCGGCACGGTGCGCGAGTGGCTCGCGGCGGCGCCTCGGCGGCCGCGCGAGATCATCGAGGTCTACGTCGCCGCGGCGCGTGGGCTCGCGGCGGCGCACGCAGCCGGACTCGTGCATCGGGACTTCAAGCCCGACAACGTGCTCGTCGGCGACGACGGTCGCGTTCGCGTTGCCGACTTCGGGCTCGCGCGCGATGTCGGCGACAAGACTGTCGGTGACGCGACCGAGTCTCCGACGGCGACGCTCACGCGAACGGGCGCGGTGCTCGGAACGCCCGCGTACATGGCGCCGGAGCAGCGTCGCGCGGGTGTCGTTGGCCCGGCGGCGGATCAGTTCGCGTTTGCCGTCGCACTGTGGGAGTCGCTCGGTGGCGAACGTCCGTTCGTCGGAGAGACGACCGGGGAGATCGACGCTGCGGTCACCGCGGGCGAGGTACGCGAACCGACGGCACGCATGCCGCGCTACGTGGTCGCTGCATTGCGGCGCGCACTTGCCGCCGATCCGGCCAAGCGATGGCCGTCGATCGCGTTGCTCGCCGACGAGCTCGCACGCGATCCATCGGTGCGCCGGAGACAGATCGCGATCGCGAGTGTGGCCGTCATCGTCGTCGGAGCGAGCAGCGCGTGGATGCTGACGCGCAGCAGCGTCGTCGAGCCCACATGCGATACCGCTGGCGACGAGCTCGCATCGTCATGGCCGGCGCAGCGCGCCGAGGTCGACGGCAAGCTGACTGCGCTGGGCGGCGACTCACCGCGCACGATCGCCGCGCTCGATGCCTGGTCAACCAGCTGGCGCGCGCAGCGTCGAGCGGCGTGCGAGGCGACGTATGTCACGCACGCGCAATCGCCCGCGATGCTCGATCTTCGCAACCACTGCCTCGATCGCGCGCGCGCCGGTCTGGACACGACGCTCGGTCTGCTCGCCAAGGCCGATCGCAAAGCGGCCGCGCGCGCGATCGAGACCGTGCTCGCGCTTCCTGCGCTCGACGACTGCGCGGACATTCCTCGCCTGGCGGGAGCACCGGCGCTGCCGACGGATGCGACCCGGCGTGTGCAACTCACCACGCTCGGCATCGCACTCGCCCGCGTACAGGCTCTCCTCAGGGCGGGCAAAGCCGAGGAAGCGCATGGCGAGATTCGCGGACTCGTCGAACGAGCCGATGCGCTCGGCGATCCGGGGATCCGCTCGGAAGCCCAGATGCAGCTCGCTGCCACGCTCGATGCCATCGGACAGCCCGAGGCCGGGCTCCCCGCCTCAGAGCTCGCAGCGCGGCTCGCGGCCGAGGCGCACGACGATTATCGTCTCGCGCTCGCGTGGATGGACGTACTAAACACCCTCACGCTCCTCAAGCGGAACAACGATTCCGATCGCCTTCTCGTCGTCGCCGATGTCGCGGTCGCGCGGGTGGGCAATCCGCCGCGCCTGCAGAGCAAGCTGTCCGGACTTCGAGGCGACCTACTCTACAACAAGGGCAACTACCCGGCCGCCCGCGCTGCGCTGGAGCTCGCGATCACGATGCGCGAGACGTTCACCGCGGAAGATCCGGCGCTCGCTCGGCTGCTCAACATGCTCGGCTCGACGCTGTCGGAGTTGCGCGACCTACCCGCTGCGCGTGCGGCGTTCGATCGCGCGAAGGGGATCCTCGAGCGCGCGTACGGCTCGCAGCACCGTCACGTCGCCGTCGTGTTGAACGGCCTCGGCAGCGCCGAGTACATCGCCGGTGACTACGTCGCGGCACACAAGACGTGGGCGCAATCGCTCGCGATCAAGGAAGTCACGATGGGCCCCGACCACGTCGGACTTGTTCCGACGCTCGGTAACCTGGGACTCGCACTGCTCGAGCTCAAAGACTTCGACGGCGCGGAGGCGCACGCCAGACGCTCGATCGCACTCCTCGAGAAAGCGCACGGACCGAGTCACCCGAGACTCGGCCAAGTGTTGTTCTCGCTGGGTCAGATCCAGAATGGAC
>JBJXGN010000063.1:0-5488 GCA_046160585.1 Kofleriaceae bacterium | reverse complement strand
CCTGACGCTCCCTGCCCGGCTGCGTCGCCCACGCGCGGACCTTCGCGTCGAGCGCGGCCTTGCGCTGGAGCAGATCCCCAGACGAAAGGCCCGCGAGCACACCCGTCGACTTCTGCATTGCGTTCTGCGCCTTCTGCTTGAGAACGCCCGCCTTGATCGCCGTCTCACCAGGCGAAGCGAGGTTCGCCTCCGCGATCGCATAGCGCTGCTTCAGCAGCTCGATGATGTACGGGTAGTACCACTCGACGTCGTGTTTCACCTCGCTCGCGGTCTTCGTGCGGGTGGTGCGTCCCGGGAAGCCCGTGACCATCACGAAGTCGCTCGGCGAGAGGCCGCGATCCGAGACCTTCAGGAAGTGCTTCGGGCGGAACGGCACGTTCGCCGTCGAGAAGTCGGCTGGCTCTCCATCGGGCCCGACGTACGCGCGATAGAACGCGAAGTCTCCCGTGTGCCGCGGCCACTGCCAGTTGTCGATCTCGCCGCCGTAGTTACCGATCGAGCGCGACGGCGCGTAGACGAGGCGCACGTCGCGGATCTCGAGCTCCTCGATCATCACGTACATCCCGCGACGGAAGTACGCGGCCACGTTGCATCGCACGCCCGGCCGATCCTTCTCGCACGCGGCGATCTGCTGCTTCACGCGCTTGTCGACCTCGTCTTTGCGCGCGATCGGATCCGCGATCGCCTCGAGGTTGTCGCGGACCTGCGCGGTGACGTCCGTGAACGCCTGCGCGACGAACACCCGCTCGGCGGGCCCCGCGCTGACCTCGTCGGTGCGCGTCTTCGCGAGGAAGCCGTTCTCGACGAGGTTTCGCTCCGGCTTCGAGTTCACCTGGAGCGCACCCTGCACGCAGTGGTGGTTCGTCACCACGAGGCCCTCCGGCGACACGAACGACGCGGAGCATCCGTTCAGCCGCACGATCGCGGCGAGCGGCGCCGCCAGCGGATCAGCGAGGGCCGCCGGCGGGACCTTCACGCCGAGCGCGGCGAACGTCGACGCGTGTCCCGGCAGCGTCATTTGTTGTGGCATCCACATGCCGCCCGGGTTGCTGTACGCGCGACGCGCCGCGAGCTGCGGATCGATCGGCGCGGGTGTCACCGTGGCCGGTGCGATCGGTACTTCGGGCTCCGCCGGGGTCAGCGGGGGCGTTCCGGGATTGCCACTACACGCTGCAAGTGCAGCGACGAGAACCCACGTGAGGTGCATGGCCCTCGCATAACACGCGCACGCCGCGCTTCGCACCGCCTTCACACAACAGCACGAAGGAGCTACCGTCGCGCCGATGTCGCGCGCGCGCCTGAGCGCCCTGGAACCCCGCACCACCACCGAGCAGGCGCTCGCCCTCTTCGACGCCCTGCCCTCGGTCCGCGCCGAGGACATCCTCGGCACGTGGAAGGGTCACGAGCTGTCGACCGGGCACCCGATGGATGGCGTGCTCGAGCACTCCGGCTGGTACGGCAAGCGCTTCGACTCGCTGGAGAAGGTGCACCCGCTGCTCGTCACAGGAGCGAACGGATCGCTGTTCTCGATGGAGCCGCGGAAGGTCCCGCTGAAGCTCGTTGCTGCGGTGCCCCGCGCGATCGCCGCGCGGACCCGCCCGCTCGTCGGGCTGTTCCAGCCCTATCTGAAGACCGACAAGCCGCGCGCGCGCCTCCGCAACCTCGAGTATCGCGGCGTCTCGAGTGCGGCGATGATCTACGACCACCTGCCCATCATCGACGTCTTCCGTCGCGTCGACGACGACACGCTGCTCGGCGCGATGGACCTCCGCGGTGTGAAGACGCCGTACTTCTTCGTGCTCGCTCGCGACTCGTGATCAGCGCGACGCTTCGCCGGTCATCGGCACGAATCGGACCTCGAACAACCGCTCGACGATCGTCGATCCATCGGCCTGCTTCACGTGCACCTCGAGGTGCTGCTCGTGGGTGCCGACCGGGATCACGAGGCGGCCGCCGACGGCGAGCTGGTCGACGAGCGGATCGGGCACCTCGGGGGGGGCGGCGGTGACGATGATCGCGTCGAACGGCGCGGCCTCGGGCCATCCGCGATAGCCATCGCCGATCCGCAGCTGGATCTTGCCGTAGCCCATGTCGCGCAGAAGCGCCGCCGTGCGCGTCGCGAGCGACTCGACGATCTCGATCGAATAGACCTCGACGCCCGGCAACTCGGCGAGCACGGCCGCTTGATACCCGCTCCCCGTTCCGACCTCGAGCACGCGCTTCCCCGGCGACAAGGCCGCGGCCTCGGTCATCGCCGCGACGACGTACGGCTGGCTGATCGTCTGCCCTTCGCCGATCGGCAGGGGATAGTCGCCGTACGCGCGCTCGCGCACCGCGGCCGGGACCATTTCGTGCCGCTTCACGCGTCGCATCGCCGCGAGCACCGCGGGATCCGTGACGTTGCGTGCGACGATGAACTGCGTGACCAGGCGCTCGCGCTCGTCGGCGCGATCCGGATCTGCACGCTCGCGTGCCGGCACCGGCGATGGAGTGCGCTCCTTCTCCGAGCGACAGCCCGCCGTCAGCGACGCGAGCACTGCGGCAAACAGGATGGGGCGCACGCGATCAGCGTACCGCGCCCACAGCCGGTGGGCCGTGAGCGATCGTCAACCGCCCGAATACTGACGAAGTGCTGTCAGGTAGCTGTAGTGTGGTCGCGCCACCATGGCCAGCGACGACGAGCCCCGTTTCACGCTCAAGTCCTTCTTCTCGCCGGCGATCGTCAAACGCCTCGCTGCCGACCTCGTCCGCGCCGAGCCGACGTTCGCGAGCCGAGCCTTCGTCACGCGCGCGACCAAGGGCCTCGACCGCCTCGAGCTGCTCGATCGCGGGAAGCACATTGCCGCCGCGCTCGCCGCGCATCTCCCCGCAGACTATCCGCGCGCGATCGATATCCTGTTGCGCTCGCTCGGGCCGACCCACACCAAGGACGAAAACACCGGCCACGGGATGGCGCCGTTCTTCTACCTGCCTCATACGCAGTTCGTCGTCGCGCACGGACTCGAGCACTTCGACGTCTCGATGCGCGCGAACCACGAGCTGACGAAGCGCTTCACGGCGGAGTTCAGCATGCGGCCGTTCATCGATCGCGACCCCGAGCGCACGTTCGCGGTGCTGCGCGGCTGGGCGCGCGACCCGGACGCGCACGTTCGCAGGCTGGTCTCCGAGTGCACGCGCCCGCGCCTACCGTGGGCGATGCGCGTGCCGTGGCTCGACGCCAACCTCACGCGTGTCGTGGAGCTCCTCGCGCTCCTCCGTGACGACACGTCGACGATGGTCCGGCGCAGCGTCGCGAACAACCTCAACGACATCAGCAAGCTCGACGCGAAGCTCGCGAGCGATACGTGTCGAGCGTGGCTCGCTGGTAGCGATGCGCCCGAAATGCGCGCACTGGTCGAACACGCGCTTCGCAGCGCGGTGAAGCGAGGCGATGCGGACGCGCTCGGCGTGCTTGGCTTTGGCCGCTCGTCATCGGTGCGCGTCGAAAACGTGCGCTTCTCGCCAGCACGCGTCGCGATCGGACGCCGCGTCAAGATGACGTTCGATCTGGTCAGCACCGCTCGCACCGTGCAGCGACTCAACGTGGACACCGCCGTGCACTTCGTGAAGGCCGACAAGACGACGCGACCCAAGGTGTTCAAGCTCCGCCGTGTCGAGCTCGCACCTCGCGGCCGCCTCGCGCTAGAGACGAGCTACTCGCTCGCGGTCCACACCACCCGCAAACCACGCCCGGGGATCCACGCGGTCGATGTGATCGTGAACGGGATCGCGGTGTCCGCGGGGTCGTTCCATGTTATCGCCCGATGAACAGGCGATCGTGCATTTGACGCTGCGCGGGCCGATGCCTACGTCGATCAGTAGGACGCGCATCAGGGAGGTGAAACAATGATGGGGTTCCTCCAGCGTTCGAGGCAGTGGCTCATCGCAGAGCCTGTCGTCGTGACCTCGATCCTGCTCGGCACGGTCGCGATGCTCGCGTTCGGGTTCACGGATCCGAGCACGACGGCGCACGACATCTGGCTCGCGGTCGATGTCGTTGTCGTCCTGTACTTCGTCGTCGAGCAGCTGCTCAAGATGCAGGGCGGCCGCGACGTGTACTGGGCGACGCGCTGGAACCGCTTCGACTTGCTCGTCACCGTGCTGTCGCTTCCGGTCCTCGTCGCGCCCTTCGCGGAGACAGACGCGTTTGTCGGCGTTCCGGTCCTGCGCCTCGCGCGCCTGTTCCGGCTGTTTCGCTTGCTCCGCTTCGTCCCTGACCACGCGCACCTCGCCAGCGGCGTGAAGCGTGCGGTGCGCGCGTCGGTCGGCGTGTTCCTCGGAATCGCGATCATCAACTTCATCTTCGCGATGGGCGGGCAGATCCTGTTCGGCCACGTGGCACCCGAGCTGTTCGGCGATCCGGCGCGCGCCTGCTACTCGATGTTCCGCATCTTCACGATCGAGGGCTGGCACGATATCCCCGAGACGATCGCGCGGCATTCGTCCGACACGTGGGCCGTGGTGGCACGCGTGTACTTCGGCGTCGCCGTGCTCGTCGGCGGGATCCTGGGCCTCTCGCTCGGTAACGCCGTGTTCGTCGATCAGATGATGGCGGACAACAACGACGACGTCGAACGCGACGTCGTCGAGATGACCCAACAGGTGCGCCTGCTGCGCGAGGAGATCCGTCAGCTGCGCGAACAGCTCGGAGCGGCTCATCCGTGTCCATCCGGCGGTGCGTCGAGTCCGTCGAGTCCGACGACGAGCTAGCAACACCGTTCCGAAAAGAAACGCGCCCGCCGTTGCCGCCGGCGGGCGCATCACGACCAGGTTCGATCGCTCGCTAGTCCACGGGCACCGCCGAGCCGGTCATCGGCGTCGGGGTCTGCGTCTCGGAGCACTCGTCGTCATCGGGGCCGCAGCATCCGCTGTCATCGACGCTACACACCGCGTCGGTGACAATGTCATCGAGGATGCTCTGCGGCGCGGCGGTGCACAGGCAGTCGCACCCGCACGAATCCGCAGGGGTATCGCTCTGCGAGAGGACGAGCGAGGCGGTCTCGTCGTCGAACGCGCTCTCGATGCTGTCCATCGTGACCTCGGTCTCTGCGGTGATCGTGTCCGTCGGCGTCGTGGTCTGCGTGGGCGTCTCGACCTTCGCGATCGTCGGCGTCTCGACGACGCCCGCATCCGGCGACTCCGGTCCGGTCGCAACGACGACGACACCCGCATCGGCGCCCGGCGGAACAAAGCCGACCTTCTTCGGCCAGATCCAGCACTTCTTCTTGAGCAGTGCGTTCAGCGCTTTGAACGCCGCGAGGAGCGCGTTGTACGACTTGACCGCCGTCGTCACGATCGGGATCTTGCCGAGGATCTTCATTCCCGCACGCAGGAGCGGTCCACCGCGGAACACGAGCGCGAGCGCGAGGAACCCGGTGGACCACTTGATGACCTCGGCGTTCTTGGGATCACCGTCGAGGTACAGGAGGCCGACCGCGACACCATCGGC
>JBJXGN010000062.1:0-78990 GCA_046160585.1 Kofleriaceae bacterium | reverse complement strand
ATCAACCCGGGCGACAAGGAGCACACCTTCGAGCGCATCGTGAAGGTGGTCTCCGGTGACACCCCCGAGTCGCTCGAGCGCGTCGCCCGCGCCTACGCCACCGTGGTCACGGCCGGCGTGCACCGCGCGCCGTCGATCAAGGTCGCCGAGGCCGCCAAGGTCATCGAGAACACGCAGCGGGACATCAACATCGCGCTGATGAACGAGCTCGCGCTGATCTTCGATCGCATCGGCATCCGCACGGCGGACGTCCTCGAAGCGGCGGGTACGAAGTGGAACTTCCTCCGCTTCTCGCCGGGCCTCGTCGGCGGTCACTGCATCGGCGTCGATCCGTATTACCTGACCTCGAAGGCGCAGGAGCTCGGCTACCTGCCCGAGGTCATCCTCGCGGGGCGCCGCATCAACAACAACGTCGGCCCGTTCATCGCCCAGAAGTGCGTGAAGATGCTCACTGCGCAGGACGTGTCGCTGCGCCGCGCCAGGGTCGGCATCCTCGGCCTGACGTTCAAGGAGAACGTGCCGGATCTACGCAACTCGAAGATTCCGGACATCGTCGCCGAGCTGTCGCAGTACGGTATCGATGCGATGGTGCACGATCCGATGGGCGACCCGCGCGAGGCGCACGAGGAGTACAAGATCGAGCTGACCTCGCTCGAGAAGATGCAGCAGCTCGACGCGCTGATCCTCGCGGTCGCGCACAAGGACTACCTCGACAACCTCGACGGGATCTTCGAACGCGTGAAGGACAGTGGAGTCCTGATCGACGTGAAGAGCGCGATCCCGCCGAGCGTCAAGATACCGCGCGGAATCCGGCTCTGGAGTCTATGAGGCGCTCGCGCTACGACGCCGTTTGTGAAGACCTGGTGAACGCGCCGCGCCGGTGGCTCGTCACGGGCGTCGCGGGCTTCATCGGCTCCGCGCTCCTGGAGCGCCTGCTCGATCTCGGGCAGTCCGTCGTCGGTGTCGACAACTTCCTCACGGGTCACAAGAAGAACCTCGAGGACGTCCTCGCGATTCACCCCGACGAGCGGCTGCAGTTTCGCTTCATCGAGGGCGACCTGCGCGATCCGGACGTCGCCGCGAAGGCGGTGCGCGACGTCGACGTCATCCTGCACCAGGCGGCGCTAGGCTCGGTGCCGCGCTCTCTCAAGGATCCGATCACGACGCACCAGCACAACGTCGATGCGTTTCTCAACGTGATCGTCGCGGCGAAGGAAGCGAACATCGCGCGCGTCGTCTACGCGTCGAGCTCGTCGGTGTACGGCGATCATCCGACGTTGCCAAAAATCGAGGACAAGATCGGCAAGCCGCTCTCGCCGTACGCCGTCAGCAAGCGCGTCGACGAGATGTACGCGCGCGTGTTCCACGACGCGTACGGGCAGCAGAACATCGGGCTTCGCTACTTCAACGTGTTCGGGCGCCGTCAAGATCCGAACGGCCCGTATGCTGCGGTCATCCCGCGATGGATCACGTCGCTCCTCGATGGCAAGCCCATCGTGATCTTCGGCGACGGGTCGAATAGCCGCGACTTCTGTTACATCGACAACGTCGTGCAGGCGAACCTGCTCGCGGGTACCACGACGGACATCGACGCCACCGGAACTGTCTACAACACCGGCTGCAACGAGCGCACGAACCTGAAGGACCTGTTCGCGCTGATCCGCGACGACCTCGCGAAGGACGATCCCTCGCTCGAAAACGTCGAGCCCACGTTCGAGCCGCCGCGCGCCGGAGACATCCCGCACTCGCAGGCCTCGATCGACAAGATCGTCGCGAAGCTCGGCTACGCGCCGACGCATCAGATCCGCGAGGGCATGGAAGAGACCGTCACGTGGTTCACCCACCGCTTACGCAAGAAGGCACCGCGCGTGAAGGTCGCTGCTGCCGACTAGCGGTACGATGAGGCGATGGCCGACGACCTGCCGAAGCCCGAGCCCAAAGAGATCGACGAGAAGAACGCCCTCCAGCTCAAGCACATGATCGAGGACAACGTCCTCAAGGGTCAGCCGTACGGCGACGAGCGCTGCGACAACTGCCTGTACTACCTGAACCCCGACGATAAATTGAGCTACTGCTGGCACCCAAAGCTGCGAATTCTCGTGGGCGGTGAGTGGTGGTGCCAGTGGTGGGAAAAGATCGAATAGACCGCGACTGTGGCCTCAGGTATCCGTCCGGATCTGCGAGGTACAACGTGAATCTCGACCTGAATCCCCAGCCGAAGAAAGACAACCGCCAGCTCGCGATCGGACTCGCGATCGCCGCTGCTGCCATGCTGATCTTCAGCGCGTTCTCGCGCAGCTGGGTCGAGCGTCCAGGCCTGGACGCGGGCATCGGCTTTGGCCCGATGGGCTGCCACGGCTGTTCCATCGTTGTCGGTGAACCAGGTGGCAACATGTCGAACGGCGCGTTCGTGAGCGCGATGCGCGAGCAGCTCGGCAGTGAAGCCGAGCGCATTACGTCGGGTGCGTTCGCGCCGATGGGCTGGGTAACGTTTGGCCTCGCGTTGATCGTCGGCCTCGCCCTGCTGTGGGGCGCGTTCGTCGTCTACAAGAACAAGCGGCCCGAGCTCGCAGTCTCGCCCGCAAGCATCTCGCTGCTCGGACTCATGGGCGCGATGATCACCGGGTGCGTGTTCGTGGCGACCAAGCCCGGTGGCCCCGGCTTCGTCGGTGTGTCGATCGGCTTCTGGGCGTTTGCCGGCGGTCTCGTGTGCGGCATCATCGCCGCGCAGATGATCGCGAAGCTGATCCGTCCCGCGGATCCGGACTATCTCGACGGCGCGATGAACGCCTCGTACTAGCGAACGCTGCGACGCTCGAAGGCGATGCGAGGCGAGCCATGTCTCGATCGCCGCGCCGCCTTGCACATCGGGCGTCGCGTCTTCTAAATCTAGAGGCGGTGCTCGGCGAGCCACTTCTCGACCGCCGCGCGACGCTCCCGTCGCAGGATCGGTACTTTTCGCAGCGGGCCGGTCATCTCTTCGGCCGGGACCTCGTCGAGATCGCGGAGGGCATCCTCCGCCAGAGCGCGCGCGCGGGGACGGTCACTCGCCCCTCCGTCGAGCCACAACGCGCGTGCGAGACCGAACCGCAGAAGTGCTTGCGAGACCCGCATCATCGTGCCGCCCGCGAGGCCCGTGACGAGAGGCTCGAGATGCGATCGTGCGGCACGCGCATCGCCGGTCTCGACGAGAGTGACACCGAGCATCCGTTCGAGCGATGGGAGCTGCTCTGCCGTCCGCGTACCGTTGGCAACGGCAAGCGCGTGGGCACGGCGCAGCTCGGGAAGCGCGGCAGCGAAGTGACCCTGCTTGAACAGGCACGCCGCGACTCCGAATATGGCGCTGATGTGCCCATTCACGATCGTATCTTCGTTCGGCGCCACGTTGGGCGTGCGGTACGATTCGAGCGGCAGACTCCACGCCTTCTCGGCCTCCTGGAAGACCTCGACACAGCGAACGTAGTCGAGGTCCCACTCGTGCACGTTGCCGACCTGGTCGAGGATCTGGGCGAGCAACAGCTTCGGCGGATCGGGAAGCGAACGCAAATATGCGACCTGCCCCGCGCCCAGCGCGACAGCCCCGTCGAAATCACCCGCAGTCGCGAGATGGAACGGGAGCGTACGCAAGATCGGATCGGTGCCGGGGTCGTGGATCGACGTCAGATCGTATGCCCGGTCGTACGCGGCGCGGCTCTTGTCATAGTCCGGAACCAGGCCCCAGAGGCGCCCGAGCCTGATGTACGCGCCCGACGTGGTCTGCGTCGGTGTGGGAAGTCGCGCTTCGATGCGAGCGACGAGCTTCTCCTGCAATGTCGCCGCGCCGCGCAAGTCGCCGCGCGCCTCCATGATCTCGACTTCCGCAGCGAGCAGTGCCTCGTCGATCTGCAAATCGCCCCCGGCACGAGCGAGCGCGGCACGTCCACCAGCCACGAGCTGTGCGGCTTCGTTGGTGTGATCGTCGGCGACCAGCGATGCGAGCAGCGCACTCGCGAAGGCCCGCGCGGCATCATCGTTCGCGCGCTCCGCTTGCACCATGACGTCGCGGAGAATCGCTTCCGCCGCACTGCGGTCGCCGGTCCAGGCGGCGACGCGCGCTTCGAGCATGCGTGCACGAAGCGTGGTCGGGGTGTACCCGAGCTTCTCGGCGCGTTCGCGAATGGCAACGGTCTCGGCGAGCGAGAGCGACGAGGCGCCGCTTGTGAGATTGACTTCGAGCTTCGTCAGCTCTGCTTCGACGGTCGCGATCTGCGCTTGGTTCGCGACCGGCGGCGGCGCCGCAGCTTGCGCCGCATCGCATCGTTCGAGTGCGGGAAGCGACTCGCCGACCACGTCGGGACGCGCGAGCGTCTCGCCGCTCGAGACGAGCATCGACACGGTGGTATCTAGCGCGGCGCGAGCGCGATCGAGGCACGCGACGCGGCGATCGAGCGTAGCCGTGCTCTGCTCGCGACGGACGTGCGTCGCCGCGCACGCCTCGACGCGCGCCTCCTGCCAGTTCCCTGCGTAGACGTCGTACGAGCTCGCGATCCGATCGCCGAGCCGTCCGCGCAACACGCCCTCGACGTGCGGCCCCCACGCGGGCGCGATCAGCGCCGCCGTCGCACCACAGTCGATCGCGGGCTCCCGCGTCGCAAACCACGCCGTTCCCGCACCGCCGAGCGCGACCGCGAGTCCACCGAGCGCGATCCACGTCCGTCTGGGCCCTGGACTCGGCGCGAGGGCCGCGAGCAACGCGTCCATCGACGGAAAGCGCGCACTCGCAGTTTCTTCGAGCCCGCGACGCAGCACCGTCTCGACGCTGCGTGGAACGTCGCGCTCGGAACGCACGATGCGCTTCGCACGGGCGTTCGCGCGCAGCTCGGCAACCGTGACGCCGTCGTACGGACGGCGCCCGAACAGCGCCTCCCATGCGGTCACGCAGAACGCGTATTGATCCGACGCCGCGAGCGCGTCGCCGTGCATCTGCTCCGGAGCCATGTACGCCGGCGTGCCCACGACCGTGCCGGTCGCCGTGAGCGCGGCGTCATTCTCGCTGTCTGCCTCGGGGATACTCGAGATCGTGACCGCGCTCGATGCCGCAGGACCATCCTGCGAACCGGGCGGGGAGATCTGCGCGAGTCCGAAGTCACCGACGAGGACATCGCCTCTCTGCGCGACGAGCACGTTGTCGGGTTTGAAGTCGCGATGCACGAGGCCGACGGCGTGTGCCGCCGCGAGTCCGCGCCCGGCGGCAACGAGCACGGCGAGCGTCTCGTCGAGCGAACGCGGTGATGCGAGCCATTCGCGAAGGTTCTCGCCCTCGACGAGCTCCATCGCGATGAAGATCTGTCCCGCGTCCTCGCCGATGTCGTAGACGCGCACGACGTTCGGATCTGCGAGCTTCGCGAGCGCCTTGGCCTCGCGTCGCAGCCGCTCGGGCGACGCGCGCGGTCGCAAGATCTTCAGGGCGACATCGCGGCCGAGCTCCGGATCGTGGGCCACGTGCACCACGCCCATCGCGCCGCGCCCGATCACGCGCCCGAGCGTGTAGCGGCCGATGCGGTCTTCAGGCGACAGCGGCGGCGGGTCCACCGGCGCCGGCGGCGCCGACCGTACGGTGGCCGGCGGCGTCACCGACAGCACCGCGATCGCCGCATGGCAGCTCTCGCACCCCGCCGCATGGTCGAGGATCGCGCCGCGCTCGTCGATGGACAGCTCGCCTCGCTCGAAGCGCGCCAGCGTTTCGGCCGTCGCACAGTCCATGTCCGGTTGTACAGTGGATGTGCTCCCCGCACTAGAGGCGGTGCTCGGCGAGCCACTTCTCGATCGCCGCGCGACGCTCCCGTCGCAGGATCGGCAGCTTCCGCATCGCGCCGGTCATCTCCTCGGTGGTGAGCTCGTCGAGATCACGGAGCGCATCCTCCGCCAGCGCGCGCGCACGCGGACGGTCACTCGTCCCGCCGTCGAGCCACAACGCGCGTGCGAGACCGAAGCGCAGAAGTGCTCGCGAGACCGGCGCCATCGCGCCGTCCGCGAGGCCCGTGACGAGCGGCTCGAGATGCGAACGTGCGGCACGCGCATCGCCGGTCTCGACGAGAGTGACACCGAGCATCCGTTCGAGCGATGGGATCTGCTCCGCCGTCAGTGTACCGCCGGCAACGGCAAGCGCGTGGGCACGGCGCAGCTCGGGAAGCGCGGCAGTGAAGCGACCTTGCTTGAACAGGCACGCCGCGATTCCGAAAATAGCGTCGATGCGTCCATTCACGATCGTGACTTCGTTCGGCGCCACGTTGGGCGTGCGGTACGCGTCGAGCGGCAGACTCCACGCCTTCTCGGACTCCCGATGGACCTCGATACAGCGAGCGTAGTCGAGGTCCCACTCGTGAATGTTGCCGACCGAGTCGAGGATCTGGGCGAGCAAGAGCTTCGGCGGATCGGGAAGCGAGCGCAGATATGCCAGCTGCCGCTGGCCCAGCGCGACAGCTCCGTCGAAGTCACCCGACGTCGCGAGCTGGAGCGGGAACGTACGAAAGAGCTTCTCCGGATCGGTGTCGGGCTCGTGGATCGCCGCCAAATCGTAGACTCGCGCGTATGCGGCGCGGCTCTTGTCATAGTCCGGAACCAGGCCCCAGAGGCGCCCGAGCCGGTTGTACGCCCCGGACGTGGTCTGCGTGGGTGTGGGAAGCCGCGCTTCGATGCGAGCGACGAGCTTCTCCTGCAAGGCTGCCGCACCGCGCAAGTCGCCGCGCGCCTCCATGATCTCGACTTCCGCAGCGAGCAGTGCCTCGTCGATCTGCAAATCGCCCCCCGCACGAGCGAGCGCGGCACGTCCACCAGCCACGAGTTGGGCGGCTTCGTTGGTGTGATCGTCGGCGACCAGCGATGCGAGCAGCGCGCTCGCGAAGGCCCGCGCGGCATCATCGTTCGCGCGCTCCGCTTCCACCATGACGTCGCGGAGAATCGCTTCCGCCGCACTGCGGTCGCCGGTCCAGGTGGCGACGCGCGCTTCGAGCATGCGTGCACGAAGCGTGGTCGGGGTGTACCCGAGCTTCTCGGCACGTTCGCGGATGGCAACGGTCTCCGCGAGCGAGAGCGACGAGTCGCCACCCGCGAGATTGACTTCGAGCTCCGTCAGCTCTGCTTCGACGGTCGCGATCTGCGCTTGGTTCGCGACCGGCGGCGGCGCCGAGGCTTGCGCCGCATCGCATCGTTCGAGTGCCGGAAGCGACTCGGCGACCACATCGGGACGGGCGAGCGTTTCGCCGCTCGAGACGAGCATCGACACGGTGGTATGCAGTGCGGCGCGAGCGCGATCGAGGCACCCGACGCGGCGCTCGAGCGTAGCCGTGCTCTGCTCGCGACGGACGTGTGTCGCTGCGCACGCCTCGACGCGCGCTTCCTGCCAGTTCCCCGCGTAGACGTCGTACGAGCTCGCGATCCGATCGCCGAGCCGTCCGCGCAACACGCCCTCGACGTGCGGCCCCCACGCGGGCGCGATCAGCGCCGCCGCCGCACCACAGTCGATCGCGGGCTCGCGCGTCGCAAACCACACGGCGCCCGCGCCGCCGAGCGCGACTGCGAGTCCACCGAACGCGATCCATGCCCGTCTGGGCCCGCGACTCGGCGCGAGGGCCGCGAGCAGCGCGTCCATCGACGGAAAGCGCGCACTTGCACTCTCTTCGAGCCCGCGACGCAACACCTTCTCGACGCTGCGTGGCACGTCGCGCTCGGGCCGCACGATGCGCTTCGCACGGGCGTTCGCACGGAGCTCGGCGACCGTGACGCCGTCGTACGGCCGGCGCCCGAACAGCGCCTCCCACGCGGTCACGCAGAACGCGTACTGATCCGACGCTGCGAGTGCGTCGCCGTGCATCTGCTCCGGCGCCATGTACGCCGGCGTGCCTACGACCGTGCCGGTCGCCGTGAGCGCGGCGTCATTCTCGCTGTCTGCCTCGGGAATACTCGAGATCGTGACCGCGCTCGATGCCGTGGGACCATCCTGCGAACCGGGCGGGGAGATCTGCGCGAGTCCGAAGTCACCGACGAGGACATCGCCTCTCTGCGCGACGAGCACGTTGTCCGGCTTGAAGTCGCGATGCACGAGGCCGACGGCGTGCGCCGCCGCGAGTCCTCGCCCGGCAGCAACGAGCACGGCGAGCGTCTCGTCGAGCGAACGCGGTGATGCGAGCCACTCGCGAAGGTTCTCGCCCTCGACGAGCTCCATCGCGATGAAGATCTGTCCCGCGTCCTCGCCGATGTCGTACACGCGCACGACGTTCGGATGTGCGAGCTTCGCGAGCGCCTTGGCCTCTCGTCGCAGCCGCTCGGGGGACGCGCGCGGCCGCAAGATCTTCAGGGCTACATCGCGGCCGAGCTCGGGATCGTTCGCGACGTGCACCACGCCCATCGCGCCGCGCCCGATCACGCGCCCGAGCGTGTAGCGGCCGATGCGGCCTTCGGGCGAGAGCGGCGGCGGATCGACCGGCGCTGTGGCCGACAGCTGTGTGACCGGCGCCGGCGTCGCCGACAGCACCGTGATCGCCGCGTGGCAGCTCTCACACCCCGCCGCGTGGTCGAGGATCACGCCACGCTCGTCGATCGATAGCTCGCCGCGTTCGAACCGCGCGAGCGTGTCTGTGGTCGCACACCCCACGCAGCCATCGTACCGCTCGCCCTGCTGCGGTGTTAGCGTCAACCCATGGTGGATCACACCGCCGTCGCCGAGCTCCACGCGCAGGGCGTAGCCGCTTGGCCGGACGTTCGCGTCGACAACCAACGCTTCGCCGTTGAGGTCGTGCGCCGTCTCGGCGATGGCGCGACCACGGACGACGTCCGTGCGCTCCACGCCGACGTCTACCTCGTCATCGCCGCCGCCGATGGCGACGAGACCGCGGCCGGCCACTGCGATCGCATCGCCGAGCGCGAGGTGATGTTCGCCTCCACCAAGCTCCGCGCGAGCGTCGCGGCCACCGAGGACATTCGCTCCGAGCTACGCCGCCTCTTGTTCACGAGCGATGGGGAGCGTCCCGCCGCGATCACGACGTTCTCCGGCCGCGGCGATCTTCGGGGCTACGCGCGGGTGATCGCGGCACGCGCGCTCGCGCGGCGCATGCAGAAGGAGCGCCGCGAGACCGAGGCGAGCGATGCGCTCGTCGACGCGATCTCGCCGCTGGATCCCGAGGTCGCACTCCTCCGCGAGCGCTATCGCACCGAGGTCGACGCCGCGTTCCGTGCCGCGCTCGCGACGCTCACCGATCGCGCGCGCGCCGTGCTTCGCTACCACCAGCTCGACGGCTGGTCGATCGATCAGATCGGCGAGCGCTACGGCGTGCATCGATCGACAGCCGCGCGCTGGGTCACCGCCGCCCACGCCGAGCTCGGCGCGGGTATCCGCGCACAGCTCGCGACACGCCTGGCGATCTCGGAGAGCCAGGTCGATTCGATCGTCGCGCTCGTCACGAGCTGCGTCGAGGTATCGCTCGATCGGCTACTCGCCACGCGCTAGCGCTGCGAATTGCAGTCGGCGTCGGCGTCGGTCGGCCGTCGCTTCACCGCGCCGTCGACGATCTCGACCTCGATGCGACACGCTGCCAATCGCTTCAGTTCGTCGAGCGTTCCGGCGAAGGGTTTGACGTCCCAGATCATCGCGGGGCCCAGCGTCAGGATCGCAATACGGTCCTCGGCCGGGTCGACGACAAGGCCGTACACCTCGTGGGTTGCCTCGAGGGAGGTGAGCTCCAACCCGGTATCGACGTCCCAGAGATGCGTTTTTCGATCCACACCACCGCTGAACAACATCGTTGCATCACGCGAAAACGCGGTCGGGACTTGGTCGGCGTTGACGCTGAAATTGTGACGCAGCTTTCCGCTCGGAAGATCCCACAACGCGAGTACTTGTGTGCCCGCCATCGCCACCATCGAATCGTCTGGCGCAAAGCTAAACGTCAGAGAGTAGCGGTCGTAGACAGTGACGGCCGGCTCCAGCTCGATGCTCGGCGTTCCGGGCTCGATCGCGTGGAGGTTGTCCACGCGTGTCTTGAACGATCGCGTCACGTGCGTACTGTTGCTCGAGAAGCTCAGATCGAGCGCGTCCGTGTTCGACGCCGGGATGCGCACCAATGATTTGCCGCTTCGGTCCCAGACCTCGAGCTCCGCGTTCTCGGCGATCGCGCCGAACTTCAGACCGTCCGGGCTCCATCGCACAGCAGCGACGGTAACGCCGAGCTTGCCGATCGATCGCGGTGCGGCGGTCGTGTCCCACAAGAAGACCTCGCCCTGCGGACCTCCGATCGCAATGAACGCACCGTTGGGCGACGCGGCGGCCACGCTTCCGACCTCGGTACTGGCAAGCCGTGCACCCGTGTTCAGATCGTGGACGAACACACCCTCCGCGCTGGAGCTGAGAACGCGATGGGCATCGATCAGCTGTAGACGGAGCACCTTACTCGCGTGGCGAACGATCTCGCGGGGTGGCTTGCCCGGCTCGACAACAGCGACGAGACCATCTTCGCTACCGGTCAGGAACCGATGGTTCGGGAGGAACACGAGCTTTCGCACCCGGGCCGTCGAGGGCGCGATCACGGTGATCGGTGAGCGAATCTCGAAGCTCGAGACTCCCTTACTGAGGCTCAGGGTGGTTGCGCGGCCACCGTCCTCGGAAACGAACACTTGAACGCCACCGGTCAGCCAGCTGCCGATCGGCGCCCCGGTGCTGGCCTCGAAGCAGAACGCAGTCCTAAAGGTGCTGTGCATCCACAATCGCCCTGCCGTGTCGAGAGAAAGACTCGCACTGCGTTCTCCCGTCGCGCGCCTCCACATCAGCCCGGTGTCACGATGGTGCACTTCGATCGTCCCGTCGGTCATCGCTAACGCCAAACGCTTTCCGTCGGGAAATGCGATGAGATCGGCAACGTCTCCCGTCGTCGTCGCCACGAACTCTCGCTTCTGTGCCCCGGACCAATCGAAGATGCGGAGCTTCGCCGGAAGGTTGGTTCCGAGCTCCGCGATGACGATCTCGTCGCCGAGAGCGATTGCACGGGTGCAGTTCGAGCAGAGCTCCTCTATCAGCGTGCCAGCGCGCGTCATGATGAAAACGTGCGACCTGATTTCCGATACCGCGCCGATGAAGGCGAACCGCTCTGCATCGCGTTCGACGATTGGCGAGTGATCGACGAGCTTCGCGGAGATCGTGGTCGCGTACGAGCGCGTGGATAGGTCGAACAGAGCAACCTGGCCCCCCATGATCGGAACTGCGAGCCACCGCTTGCTCGAATCGAGGCCAAACATCCCTTGAAACGCTTGCTTCGGCGATGCTTGCAACATCTGGCTCACGGCGCCGGTCGCGAAATCGAACAGCTCGACTCCGTGCACACGAACGGCCATGCCCGTCTTCGCGTCGAGAGCCGCCGCATCGCCGGTAAACATGCCGTCGACGCGCTCCCAGATGACACGTCCGCGCACGGAATCCCAGCGACGGATGCCCGTCTTGCTCGAAATGATCACGTCGTGGGAGCCGGGGACATACAGCACTGACATCACGCCGGGTTCGTCGAACCGCGTGAAGACGCTTTGGCTGTCGAGCGAACGCTCCGCGATGAACCGAAGCCGATCGTCGAGCCCGCCTAGCTCCGCGGCCGCGATCGTGTACGCGAGCGCGAGCGCGTACTGGTTGTCGGCGAGCTCGGCACGCGCTCGATCGACCGTCGCGTCGACGAGTCGACGGCGCGCGACATCGCGGGCCTGCTCTGCGTTCGACTGGGCTGTGGTCGCGAGATCGCGAGTCGCCATGATGTTCCGTACAGCGAGGGTTCCGCCGATGGCGCCGGCCACGACCGCGATGCTCGCGATCGCGACCGCCGCGCGATTTCGTGCGACGAAGCGACCGATCCGCTGCATCCGCGTGTAGCGGTGAGCCCGCACGAGTTGGCCGGTCGTGAACCGACGCAAGTCCGCGGCGAGCTCCGCCGCGGACCCGTAGCGATCCGCCAGCTCGCGCGCCATTGCATGCTCGACGATCGCAGCGAGGTCGGCCGGGATCGAAGGATCCACTGCGTTCAGCGCTTCTAGCTTGCCGGCCTTCACCTTTACGAGCAGCTCGTCGAGCGACTTGCCCGCATAGGGCGGTTTGCCCGCGAGCAGGTGGTAGAGGATCGCGCCGATCGCGTAGACATCCGCGCGCTCGTCGACGCGTTGGCCCCTCGCTTGTTCGGGGGGCATGTACGCGGGCGTTCCCATCACAGCGCCGAGGAACGTCTGGCCGGGCACAGCGCTGATCACGCGGTGCGACGCGGCCGGGTTGTCCACGTCGTCGAGCCGGCGCGCGAGGCCCCAATCGATCACGACCGTCTCGCCGTACGCACCGACGAGCACGTTGTGTGGCTTGAGATCGCGATGAATCACGCGCTCGCCGTGTGCGTACGCGAGTGCGTCGGCGACGGCAAGCACGTGCGAGACGAGCGCGAGTCGGTCGTCGATCGACTTCGTCGACGCGATCACCTGGTCGAACGGGCGCCCGCTCACGAGCTTCATCGCGTAGAACGGCTTGCCGCTCGTCCATCGTCCGACTTCGTAGACGGGGACGATCGCGGGATGCTGGAGGTTGGCGGTGATCATCGCCTCGCGCGCGAAGCGGACCGCGGCATCCTCGGTGGACGACAGCATCTCCTTGATCGCGACGATGCGACCGGTGCGCGTGTCCTTCGCACGGATGATGCGACCGAGGCCGCCACGTGCGAACTCGTCGAGCTGGATGTAGACCTGCGGCGAAACGACGCCGAGCGACTCGGGAGTGATCTCACCGATCGCGTCGAGGCTGTTCGACGACACCATCGTGGCGCTGTGCGCGGCGCCCGCCGCCATCGTAGCGCTGTGCGCGGCGTCGGGCGGTGTCGTGGCCACGGTCTGCGCCGTCGCGACGGGTGCGGCCGTCCGAGCTGAACCCACGTCGTCGTCGTCCTTCGGCACCACGTGACGAACGTAGATGATATGACCCCCGGATGTCGCTTCGAGGAAAGACGTTGTTCATCACGGGTGCGAGCCGAGGCATCGGGCTCGCGATCGGCCTGCGCGCTGCGCGCGACGGCGCGAATGTCGCGATCGCGGCGAAGACCGCCGAGCCGAACCCGAAGTTGCCAGGCACCATCTTCACCGCCGCGAAGGAGATCGACGACGCGGGTGGCAAAGGGCTCGCACTCCAGTGCGACATCCGCTACGAGGAGCAGGTGCAGGCCGCGGTCGCGAAGACCGTCGAGACGTTCGGCGGCATCGACATCCTCGTCAACAACGCCTCGGCGATCAACCTGACGACGACCGAGGCGACGGACATGAAGCGCTACGATCTGATGCACGGCATCAACACGCGCGGCACGTTCCTCACGTCGAAGGTGTGTGCACCTCATCTGCGCAAGGCGGCCGAGTCCGGCAACGCGCACGTCCTGAACATCTCTCCGCCGCTGTCGAGCATCACGCAGGAGAAATGGTTCGCGCCGCACACCGCGTACACGATGGCGAAGTTCGGCATGAGCCTGTGCGTGCTGGGCATGGCGGGCGAGTACCGCCGTCACGGCGTCGCGTTCAACGCCCTGTGGCCGCGCACGACCATCGCGACGAGCGCGGTGCAGAACCTGCTCGGCGGCGATCAGGTGATGAAGGGCTCGCGCAGCCCCGCGATCATGGCGGACGCGGCGTACGCGATCTTTGGCAAGAGCTCGCGCGAGGTGACCGGTCAGTACTTCATCGACGACGAGGTGCTACGCGCCGAGGGCAAGACCGACCTGTCCGAGTACAACATGGTGCCCGGCGCGCAGTTGTTCCCCGACTTCTTCGTGGACCAGATCTGACCAGAGCTCGCCCTAGAGCTCGGCCGAAATCTTCGGCTTCGGTTTGTTCTTCTGCAGCTCGGCGGCCGTGGCCGTGGGTAGACCTCCGACCTTGATCGGCTTGTCGTCACCGCGACGAGCACCCAGGAAGCCGAACGCGGCGCCCGAGACTCCGCCGAGGAGGTGCGCCATGCGGGACACGTTGTCGTCCTTCGTGAATGCCTGATAGATCTCGCCGCCGAGATAGATCACCGCGATCGCGATGAACGTCAGCGGGATCTCGCCGGAGCGAATGTTCGCCGTCGACGCGAGGAGGATCATCATGAACACGATGCCGCTCGCACCCATGAGCAGCGTGTTCGAGATGGCGACGTTGATCAGGCCCGTGACGAGCGCCGTGATCGCGATCATCGTGAGCAGCTTCATCGATCCGTGGCGCTCCTCGAGGATCGGACCGATCAAGAGGATCAGCATGAAGTTGCCGAGGTAGTGCTGCCAGTTTGCGTGGCCGAGCGTGTGGAGGAATAGGCCCGTGTAACTCGACCATTCGTAGAAGTCGTTGTGCGCCGCGAAGTAGTGACGTCGCGTGTCCATCGGCAGAAACGTGACGACGAGCGCGAGGAGCGCGAACGTCAGGACGACTGGCGCGTTGTAAGTGACTCGCAGCTTGGGCACACCTCAACGCTAGCACGTGCCCGGAAGCCTCGACGGACCTGCCTGATCTGCGAGTTGCTCTTGCAGGCAGAAGCGGGGTCGGTCATCTTGCGCGGATGGCGACGGTCGAAATCACCACCAACAACTTCCAAGAAACCATCGAGAAGGGCGGCATCGTTGTGCTCGATTTCTGGGCGGAGTGGTGCGGGCCGTGCCGCGGCTTCGCGCCGGTCTTCGAGAAGGCATCGGAGAAGCACACCGACGTCGTCTTCGGCAAGATCGACACCGAAGCCCAGCAGGAGCTCGCGGGCGCGGCGAACATCCAGTCCATCCCCACGCTGATGCTGTTCCGCGACGGCGTCCTTCTGTTCCGCGAGTCCGGCGCGCTGCCGCCGAAGGCGCTCGACGAGCTCGTCGAGCAAGCGAGGAAGCTCGACATGGCGAAGGTCAAGGAGCAGATCGAGAGCCATGTCCATGGCCCGGGCTGCAACCACGACCACGACCACGACGAAGGCCACAAGCACTAAAACCCAGAGCTCGGTCGTGTCGATCCGACCCACCGAGCTCGCCGGTGTGGGGCGAGTCCTCGAGCGGGGTTAGAGCAGGCGCGGCTGCGCTGACCAGCGCGCCAGGTACTTCGCGATGTGCAGCTTCTTGACGGTGTTCGTCGAGGACATGTAGCGGATCGCGCCGAAGATCGGCCGGATCGGCGCCCACGGCCGATCGAAGCGACCGAGTGTCCAGAAGATGCCGCTGTACGAGTTCGGATCGCGCCCGTCGATCGCGTAGCGATTGTTCAGATCGACGAGCGTCGCCAGCGCGTCCTGCGGCGTCGGTGACCACTCGAGGATCTTCTTGCCCCACAACATCCGCAGGTAGTTGTGGATGCGTCCCTCGTGCACGAGTTGCCGTTGCGCCGCGTTCCACACGGGGTCGTCCGTCGCGGCGGCTTCGAGCTGCTTCGATGTGTACGTCACAGGCCGCGGATCGCTCGCGTGGTCCCGGAGCGTCTTCTGCGCCCACTCGGGGAGCGAGCTGAATCGATCGTAGTCCGCGCGGTGGAAACAGAAGCTGTAGCCGAGCTCGCGCCACGTGACCAACTCGTCCAGGAAGCTCTCGTGCGACGACGGCAGCCCCCACCAACCCTCGCGCGAGCCGGTGACCTTCGCACCTGCGACACGCGATGGATCCCACCTCGCATCGGCCCATACGCGCGCCGCGACCTCGTGTGCGGACACGTGCCCGAAGTGGAGCCACGGCGAGAGCCCGCTCGCAGCGTCGTCGTCGGGATGGTTGTGACCGTCGCCGTAGCGCGCGAGCTTGGTCTCGATGAAGTCGTCGAGCGTCCGCCGTGCCGCGCTCGAGCCACCGACGATCGGTGCAGGGGCGACCGCGTGATCGATCACCAGCGTGCGCAGGTCGACGTCCGTCGAGAACTTCCATCGCTTCGTGATCGATGACGCGATGTCCGCGTCGCGCAGCGTCGACGGTAGCCGTGCGAGCGGCGTCGGCTTGGGGGCGACGGCGAGGTGCGGCGCGATCGTCTTCTGGAGATGACGGCGGAACAGCGCGGCGCTCGGGAACGCGCGATCGCTCGCCCGCAGCGGCAGGAGCCCGTTACCGTCGACGAGCTCGAGGCGAACGGGGAGGTGCTTCGCCGCCGCCGAGACCATGCGCGGCAGGAAGAACCCGGGCTGCTCGTCGGTGACGACGAGGCACGCGCGCTTCGCGAGCTCGGTGAGGAGCCCCTTGCCCTCACCTGCCACGAGCTCGACATACGGAAGGTAGGTGACGCCGGCCTTCGCGAACGCTCGTTCGTTGTCGCGCATGCCCGCGAGGACGAACGCGTGCAAACGATCGTTGGCCCACCGATAGCCGACACGCAGCGACTCGAACACGACAAGGGGACGTTCGAGCTCGCGGGCGCGTGCGATCGCGTGATCGAGCGCGAAGCTCCACGTCGTGCGCCGCGCCGCGATCATCCAATACAGGACGTACGTCCCTCGCGCGTGGACCGGCGCTGTGTTGCCCACGGTGACGCGCACGAGTCTCGGATGGCAGCACCCCCGGGATGGTTACGCTCCATGCTACCGTTTCACTCGTGCATCGTATGGCTGTCGTCGTGATCGCGCTCGGAGCGATCGCGACGCCGGCAGTTGCGGAGGACCCGCACGATCTGTTCGGGCTGAAGCCGAAGAAGGTCGAGCCAGACACCGACAAAGTCGACGATCCGCTCGATGTGGTGTCGCCGTTCGGACTGTTCACGCGCATCACCGGCGACTACTTGCAGCGGTTGCCCGTTGGGGACACGACCGCCGATAGCATCGCACACTGGGCACTCGGGGCGAGTCGCGACGAGACGGGACCCGTGTTCGGTGGCGCGACCGGCCTCGAGAATCGCTGGACGATCCAAGGAGCGCCCGTCGATTCGATCCGCGCCAACACGTCGGACATCCGCGTCCCTCTCTTGTTCGTCCAGGGCATCACCATCGGCGCCGGCGGATGGACCGCGCGCGACCGTGTCGGGCTCGGCGGCACGATCGATGTCCAGCTCGTTCGCGGTGGCGACGAACACGAGGTCCGCACGGCGGTGTTCGGTGGACTCTCGACGAATGCGCGACAGCGCGTGATCGCACCGGGTCGCTACTTCGTGCGGCGCGTGACGACGGACGTCGGGGCCGAAGCGAACGCCACCGTCGTCGCGACCGGCCCCCTAGCGAAGCTCGCCGGCGGCAAGAGCTGGTACGCGCTCGGCGTTGCGCCGACGCTCGGCGAATCGACCTTCGAGTGGACCGCGGCGCGACTCGTCGATCGCGATAGCGACGGCATCCCCGACGGGTTTCCGAACATCGCGCTCGAGGGAATCGCGCGCGACAAGAAGAGCACCATCGACTATCTCGTTCCGTTTCTCGCGCGGCTCGGCTGGGAACGCGGCGCACACGCTGTGGACCTCACGCTCGTCGGACACGCAGCGAGCACGACGCGCGTCCTCGGCAACGCGACGATCCGCGCGTCCGGCGTCGATCGTGCGGATCTCGTCGGTACGGGCATCGCGACGTATCGCGGCGCGTGGAAGTCCACACGCATGACCGCGCAACTGTCGTGGCACCGCAGTGATCGCGAGGAGTCACCGCGCGACGCTTCGGCGAATGTGCCGCAGCTCCTCTCGGCGTATGTCCCGGAGATGCTCGCCGAGGATCCGGACCTTGCCGCGCGTTGCAACGACAACACCTATCCGCAGATCTCGCAGTGTGCGGTTCCACAGGGGTTCTTCGCGAGCGCCGGCGCAGGGGTGCTCGTGCATTCCGTCGGTGATCGCACCACCGCATCCGGCGACGTCGCGCATCGCGACGGCAACCATGTCCTCCGCGCGGGCGCGACGTTCGACGATGTCCGGCTCGTACTCCGCTCGCGCTACACCGGCGGCTCGCTGATCCGCAGCCTGTTCCCCGGTCATGAAGACGTCGCGCGCTTCTACACCGGTGGCCTGTGCGGCGAGAACGCGTTCGACGACTGCGACTATCGCGATGTCTCGGAGCTGCGCTATCGCACGCGCTACATGGCCGCCTACGTCGAGGACACCTGGTCTCCCGAGGACGCGATCCGCGTGAACGGCGGACTCCGGTGGGAGCTGATGTGGGTCGGTCCGCAGCTGCATCACTCGAAGCAGCTCGCGCCACGCGGCGGTATTACGTGGGACTTCCTCGGCAAGGGGCGCTCGCGTGCGTGGGTGTCCGGCGGCCGGACGTTTGCGTATCTACCGACGGGGCTCGGCGAATCGATCATCGCGCGCGACGCGATCGTCCACGACATCACGACGGGCCTCGGTGGCCACGTGCGCGATCGCGAACGCGGTGCGGTGTTCACCGTCCCGACCTACATCAAACCGATGTCCCAGGACGAGCTGACCGCGGGTGTCGAGGTCTCTCTCGCCAAGGCGTTTCGCGTGACCGCGTGGGTGCAGGGCCGGTACCTGCGCTACGGGCTCGAGACCACCAACACACATTTCGTGAACCCGGGCCACGTCGAGGGGCTACCGGCGCGTCGCTCGTCGGAGATCCTCGGCATCGAGATCGCGACCGAGCCCACCGCGAAGCTCACCGTGCGCCTCGGCTACACGGCGGGTCGCACGATCGGCAACTACCTCGGTCCATGGGATCCGCAGCAAGGGACGACGCTCTACGACGGCGAGGAGTTCGACAACCCGTTCTTTACGGGCACCGACATCGGTCGCCTTCCGACGTCGGTCGGGCAGCGCGTCTATATCGAGGCGGCGCGCCGCGGGACGGTCGGCCCCGTGACACTGCACGCCGGTACGCGCTTGACGCTCGCGACCGGGCGCCCGCGCAGTGCGTTCGCGTCGACCGACGTCGGATATTTCTCGATTCTCGAGCGCGGCTCCCTCGGGCGCTCGCCGCTCGTGACGCAGGCGAACCTTCGGCTGGGTGCGACCTGGCGGGGCTTCGAGCTGACGCTCGACCTGTTCAACCTGTTCGACCGCGACGTGGGAACCGGGATCGACGAGCTGTACACGGAGAGCTTCGTTCGACCGATCCAGGGTGGTACCACCCAGGATCTGGTGTTTTTGAAGAGCCCGAGCGGGCAGCCGGCGGGCCGCCGCCCGGGGTACGGGATGCCCTTCGCCTTCCAGGCCCCGTTGTCGGCGATGTTGGGCATCCGACGGGCTTTTTAGGCCCTCCCCTACCCGTCACTCCGGATAGATCGCGTTACCATTTTCGCGCTCGGACGCGAGGGGACCGGACTGTCGATCGCGTTTCGAGCTCTAGAGGAGCCATGGCTGATCTGTCTCAGTTTCAGGAAGCCGCTGCCGCCGTCAAACACTCGCCGCACGCTGTGAGCGCATGGGAAGAAGTCGAAGGTCTCGCGGCGGATCTCGATAAACCAGACGACATCGTCGCGCTCTACAACGATGCGCTCGCCGGAAAGGTCGAGCCGCAGGTCGCCGAGATGATCGGCGAACGCGCCGGCGGGTTCTGTGACGAGTGGTTCGGTGATGACCCGTCGGTCCTCGAGAAGATCCTCGTCCGCGTCACCTCGCTGGCGCCTTCGTCGGACACCGCACTACAGCGCTTGTCGGTGATCTACACGGTCGCCGAACGCTGGGCCGACGCGCTCGGACTGTACGATCGCGCCGTAGAGTCGACGAAGGATCGATCGCGCCGCGTGCGGTTGCTCCGGGAGGCCGCCCAGCTCGCAAAGGATGTCGCGAATCAGCCCGACAAGGCGATCGGCTACTACAAGCTGCTGCTACCGCTGACCCCCGACGACGCGCAGGTCAGCCAGGGTCTGGAACGTCTGCTCGAGCGCCACGAGCGCTGGGCCGATCTGATCGAGCTGTGGGAGAGCCGCCTCGACTCGCAGTCGAAGAAGGAGCGCGAACGCAGCCGCGCACGGATTGCCTCCGTGTGGCTCGACTCGCTGAAGGATCCGGGCCGGTCGCTCGCCGCGACGCGCCCGTTGCTCGCGGAAGCCGACGACGACAAGGAGTCGACGTCGCTCCTCGAGCGCATCATCGGCGCGAATAACTCCGCCGGCACCGTGCGCGATCAGGCGCTCGATCTCCTCCGCGCCCACTACGACGCCGGGCAGAAGCCGCGCGAAGTGATCCGGATCCTCGAGCGCGTGATCGGGCTCGATCCAGGCAAGAGCGGCCCGCTCCACGAGGAGGCCGGTAGCCGCCTCGCCGAGCTAGATGATCTTCCGGCCGCGATGATCCACTTCGCGGCCCTGCTCGCGATGCAACCCGAGTCGAGCGCGACCGAGGAGCGCTTGCGCGGACTCGCCGATCGTGGCGGCCTCCACGACCGCTACGCCGAGGGCGTCGCGAACGCGGCGCGCCAGGCAAACGACCCCACGCGTCAGGTCGAGCTACTCGCCGAGTCCGCACGCACGCGGCTCGATCGACTAAACGACGTCGACGGCGCGATCAAGCTGCTCGTGGAGGCGAGCGGCATCAACGGCGCCGCGGAGAACGAGCAGCTCGGCGTGGCCCGCAAGCTCGCCGCGCTGTACGCGCAAACGAATCGCCCGAAGGAGCGGCTGGCCGTCCTCGAGCGCCAGGCGTATCTCGAAGCAAACGAAGGCGCGCGCAGCTCGATCCTGTCGGAAGCCGCGAAGCTCGCCGAGTCGCTCGGCGACACCGAGCGCGCGCTCGCGTTGTGGGAACGGCGGATCGACAGCGATCCGAGCGACACGTCGGGGCTCGACGCGCGCATCGGGATCCTCCAGGCCCAGCAGCGATGGGATGACCTCGTCGCCGCGCTCGAGAGCCGCGCGAACAAGGCGGGCTCGTCGATGCAGCGCCGCGCGGACCTCGTCAGCGTCGCGCTCGTGCATCATGCACAACGCAACGATCTCGATGCAGCGATCGGCGCTTGGCAGCGCGTCGTGGCCGAACACAAGGACGACGAGGAAGGCATCACCGCGCTCGCCAATCTGCTCGCGCAGACGAGCCGTTGGGCGGAGATGGCCGACCTGCTCGAGAGCGCATCGGGGCGCGCCACCCACCGCACGGTCGGGCGTCTCGTGCGCCTCGGCGATGCGCTGCGCCAGCACCTGAACGCCCCGCCGCGTGCGCTCGCCGCGTTCCGCAACGCGATCGCGATCGATCCCGCGTCGAAGGAAGCTCGCGCGGGACTGACCGCGCTGCTCGACGAGCAGGTCACGCGCCTAGGCGCCGCGGATGCTCTCGCACAGGCGATGCGCATCAACGGCGACCTCGGCGGCGTGCTCGATCTTCTGTCCGCTCGTCTCGCCGAGGCGAAAGAGGATCGCACGCGCCTAGCGCTGTTGCGCGAGGCCGCGCAGCTGCGCCTCGAGCACAAACACGACGCGAAGGGTGCCCTCGAGGATCTCGCGAAGGCGTTCCCGCTCGCGCCGCGCGACCAGCTGATCGAGAACCAGATCATGTCGCTCGCGAAGTCGACCGGGGACTACCTCGTCGCCGCGTTCGCGTATCGCGAAGCGATCGACGCGCTGAAAAACGACGCGCGCGAGGCCGCGCGGCTCAAGCTCGCGTACGCGGATCTCGTCGCGGAACACCTGAGCGACGAAGCGGGCGCCGCCGACGCGTACGCGCAGGTCGCGCAGGTCGAGCCCGGCAATCGCCGCGCGGTCCACGCGTTCGCGTCGCTCGGGACGCAGCTCGGTCGCTGGGACGAGGCGGCGGCGGCCGTCGTTCGTTATACCGGTATTCGCGAGGCATTCGACGACGAGCTGCTTGGACTCCTCGAGCTCGCCGCGGCGAAGGCGAGCTCCAAGGCCGACGCGCACGACAAGCTCGCGGCGGCGCTCGGATCGGCGCTCGACAAGCACAAGCTGCCCGCGTCGGTCAGCGCGATCTTCTACTTCCGTCTCGCGGCGCTACAGCGCGAGCACCTGTCTGACAAACCGGGCGCGACGAAGTCGTTGCGCAAGGCGCTCGAGCTCGGCGGCGAGCGTGCGACGTCGTTGCAGGAGCTCGTCGCCCTCGAGCGCGATCAGGGCGCGACGCCCGCGCTGCTCGAAGCGCTGCGGCGGCTGTCCGATGCGGACGGTCGTGATCTCGATTCGCTCGTCGGCGCCGCGGAGGTCGCGAGCAAGCTCGGCGATCGCGAGCAGGCACTGCAGATCCTGTCGGCCGTGCTCGGCCGCGCGACGGCCGCCTGGCGCGGCACCGCGAACGTGAAGTCCGCGCGAAGCGTGGACGCGGTCGCGAAGTGGGCGATCGACGCGCTCGTCGATCTCTACAGGACGGGCGGGCGTGCCCGCGCCGCCGTCGACACGTTGATCGAGGCTGCGCGCTTGCCGTTCGACCAGAACACGCGCCGCGACATGCGCCTGCGCGCCGCGCAGCTCGCCACCGTCGAGCTCGGCGACAACGCCGCCGCGATCGACATGTACCGCAGCGTGCTCGCGCAGGCGCCGAACGACCTCGAGGTCATCGAGCGACTCGCGCACCTGCTCGGCCTCGAGGACCGCGTCCCCGAGCTACTCACGCTGCGTCAGATCCAACTCGGTCTCGAGAACGATCCCGAGAAGAAGCTGCACCTGCGTCTCGAGCTCGCGAAGCTCGTCGGCATCGTCGAGGAGCGCGGTGGTCGACTCGACGCACTGAAGGCGAACCTCGAGGAGCGCCCGGGTCACGAAGCGTCGATAGACGCTGTCGCCGACTTGCTCTCGAGCAAGGGCCAGCACCGCGCGCTCGTCGACCTGCTCGACGGACAGGCGCAACGCCTCGAGGCGGCCGGCGACACGCCACGTGCCGCGAAGCTGTGGGCGCGCTACGCGCAGGTCGCGGAGACGGACACGAAGGAGATCGAGCGCGCGATCAGCGGTCACCGCCGCGTCGTGGCGCTCGCGCCGACGAGCGATTCGTTGCGCGCGCTCGCTCGCCTGAACCTGGAGCGCAGCCAGCCGGGCCAGGCCGTGCCTTGGCTCGAGAGCTTGCTGGGCACCGTTCCGCCGAGCGAGCGATTGATGGTCGTGAGCCAGCTCGCGAAGGCCCACCTTTCGGCGAACCAGCCCGACCGCGCGATCACCGCGATCGAGGTCAACCTCGACGACAAGGAGTCGGCGCCCGCGAGCGGCGGAGCCGCGAGCACCAGGATGCCTGCTCAACGCGAAGCGTTGGAGCTGCGAACGCTGCTCGCGGATCTGTATCGCAAGAGCGAACAGTGGGAGCCGCTCGCGCGTCACCTCACGCGATCGCTGCCGCTCCTCAAGGACGAGAAGCTCGCACGTGACTTCGCGCGCGAGGCGTCGACGATCTACTTGACGCGCCTCGGCTCGCCGGCGAAGGCGATCCCCGCGCTCGAGACCGCACTGGCTCTCGATCCGACCGACAAGGATCTGCGCACGGCACTCGCGATCGGCCAACGCGTCGCCGGCAAGCTGCCGGAAGCGCGCGCCGCCCTCGCCGAGTTGATCGAGGGATTCGGTCGCCGTCGCTCGCCCGATCGCGCCGCGCTGCACGTCGAGCTCGCTCGTGTCGCGCAGGCCGAAGGCAAGATCGACGAGGCGATGTCCGAGATGGAGTCGGCCTCGAAGATGGACGTGTCGAACCCGTCGATCCAGAAGGAGCTCGCCGAGATGGCGCGCACCGCGGGTCAGGTCGACAAGGCAGAGCGCACCTACCGAGCGTTGCTCCTCGTCGTGCGCCGCCAGCCGCCGGGGGATGACGAGGCCGCGGTCGGAGCGTCCGAGGTGCTGTTCGAGCTGCACAAGCTCGCCGCGTCTCGCGGTGAAAACGCTCAAGCAAAGGAGCTCCTCGAGTCGGCGATGGAAGCAGCGATCCAATCGGACGCCGAAGTGCGCCGTCTGCGCCGATCGCTGATCGCCCACGACGAAGGCGCTCGCCTGCTGGAGGTGCTCGAGAAGCGCCTCGGTACAAACCCGGAGCCGCGTTCGCAGGCGCGGCTGCTCAGTGACATGGCCGAGGCGCTCGCACTCTTGGATCGCGGCAACGAGGCGCTCGACGCGCTGATCCGCGCGATCAACGTGATGCCGGCGCGCACCGATCTGCACGAGCGCGCGCGCGATCTGTCCAAGAAGCTCGGCCAGACGAAGCGCTTCGTCGACGCGGTCGACGCGGTCATCGACCGGCTACGCCGCAAGGACGATCCACCGCTGATCGCGTCGCTGCTCATGCGAGCGGGCGAAGCGCTCGAACAGGATGCCGGTGACCTCAAGGCAGCGGCGGCGCTGTATCGTCGCGTCGAGATCCTCGGAGAGCGACTCGCGGAGGCGTTCTACGCCCAAGCGCGCGTGGCCGCTGCGCTCGGCGACACCACGGAGCAGGCGCGCACGCTCGACAAGATGTTCGAGCTCGCGGGCACCGATGCCGAGCCGACGCCAGCGCAGGTCGATGCGCTGTATCGCCTCGCCGAGATCTTCCTCTCGAGCGACGCGCGGCGGAAGCAGGGCTTCGATCTCCTCGAACGTGCGTTCCAGGCGGAGCCGCGCTGGGGGCAAGCTGGACGCCTGCTCAAGCAAGCCGCGCAACACAGCGCGGACGACGAGCGCGTGATGACGATGTACGAGCGCGTCGCGCGCAACGGCGGCGATGGCGAGCTGCTGCTCGACTTCCTAGAGCGGCGTGCGTCGCTGTCGTCGGCCACGCCGGCGCAGATCCGCGAAGCCGTCGACCTGGCCGTCGATCAGGGGCAGGACCAGCGCGCGGAAGCGTTGCTCGTCCGCGCGGTCGCTGCTGCGCGCGAGACTGTCGACGGTCTCGGTTCCGCGCCGTGGGGCGTGCTGGCGCTTGCCGAGCGCCGGCTCGCCGCGGGCGACCTGAACCAGGCACGCGATCTCACGTACGAGATCGCGCCGATCGTCGACAGCGATCAAGCGGAGATCGTCGACGGACTTGCGATGCGCATCGCGACGCGCGCGCTCGCACACCGCCGCGTGGATCTCGCCGCCGAGGTCTACGAATTCCTGCGCGAGCGCAACCCGAGCGATCGCGCGGTGTGGCAACCGCTGCTCACGATCTACCGCGAGCTTGGCGACGGCGATCGCCTCGGAAGCGTCATCAGCTCGACTCTCCCGAACCTCGTCACGCCGGCGGAGCGCAACGCGCTACGCCTCGAGCACGCGAAGTTCCTCATCGAGAACCTGAAGCGTTACCACGACGCGCTCGACGTACTGCGCGACGCGCTGTCCGACGACGCGGACAACCTCGAGGCCGCGGAGCTTTACGAATCGACGCTGCGCAACCTCGGCGACGACGATGGCATCGCGGAATTCCTGTGGTCTCGCTTCGAGGACGCGCAGCGCCGCGGTCATCGCGACTCGACGATCGACGTGGCGCTCCGCCTCGGTGACCTGCTCGAGAAAAACGAGAACCCCGACGCGATCCGCGTGTATCGCGCCGCGCTGATCATCGCGCCGGACGATCGAGAGATTCTCCGTCGCGTCGTGAAGCAGCTCGGCGAAGGCGACAACCCGCGCGAGGGCGCCGTGCTCATGGAGCGCTTGCTCGCGGTGGAGACGCCCGAGCGCGCGCCGGAGCTCGCGGGCAAGCTCGCGACGATGTGGGAAGCCGCGGGCGACACAAAGGGCGTGCAGCGCACGCTCGAGCTCGCGCACGGTAGCGCACCGAACGATCGGAACATTCACGACCGTCTCGAGAAGTGGTACCGCGACAACGAGCTGTGGTCCGAGCTCGCCGAGCTCATGACCAAAGACGCCGAACGTCTCCCCGACGAACAAGCGGTCGGGCGGCTCCGCGAGGCGGCGTCGACGTATTCGGGCTTCCTCGGTCAACCGCTCAAAGCGGCCGAGGTGCTACGCAAGGCGCGCCAGCGCGCGCCGAACGTGCCCGAGCTCGTCACCGATCACGCAGCCGCGCTCGCGGCGGCGGGAGAGCTCGATGCCGCGCAGCGCGCGATCGGCGAGGCGCTCGCGACCGTGACCGGCGAGGGCCGCACGTCGCTGCTACTCCTCCGCGCGAACTTCCGCCAACAGCTCGGCGACGATGCATCGGCGGTTGCGGATCTCGACGAGGCGTACCTGCTCGACAAGTCGCGCATCTCGGAGCTCGTCAACGGGCTCGAGCGACTGCGCTCGCGCGCCGAGCGCGACGGCGACATGCCGACGGAGCGCACGGCGACGCTGAAGCTCGCGTCGCTGCTCAACGAGCACGGCGAGCTCGAGCGTGGTCGCGGCTTCCTCGTCGCATGGATCGAGCGTGATCCGCGTGATGTCGAGCCGCTCGTCATGTTGTGTGACCTCGACGAGTCGATCGAGCACTGGGATGGTGTGGCCGCCGCGGCGACGCGGCTCGCGTACATCACCGAGGGCGAGGCGCAGGTGCAAGCCGCGCTGCGCGCGGCGTCCGCGTCGACGCAAGCGGGGCGTCCCGCCGACGCGGTGCCGGTTCTCGAGGTCGTGCACCAGGCGCAGCCCGACGTCGAAGTGCTCCGTAACAAGCTGCGCGAGATGTACGAAGCCGCGGGGGAATACAAGATGCTGTCCGGCATCCTGATCGCGGATGCGGATCACAGCAGCGACGCGGCGGTGAAGTACAACAACTACAAGCGCGCGGCGGAGCTGCTCCTGTATCACCTCGAAGATGCAGCCGGTGCGCAAGGTCCGGCGGCGAAGGCTCTCGAGCTACAGCCCGACGATCATGCGGCGCTGATGCTCAACGTCGACGTGCTCATCTCCTCGAACCAGCTCGAGGATGCGGGTCGCACGCTCGAAGCGGCGATCCAGGCGCAGAAGAAGCGCACGCCCGAGCTCGCAGTGCTGCAGCAGCGCATGGGTCGCGTGTCCGCGATGATGGGCGACAAGGACGGTCAGCTGAACTGGCTGAAGAAGGCGTTCGACGTCGATCGCAAGAATGCCGAGGTCGCCGCGGAGCTCGCACAGCTCGCGACGGAGATCGGTGACTACGAGCTCGCGCTCAAGCCGCTGCGTGCGATCACGCTGATGGACAACCCGTCGCCGGTCACGCGGCCGATGGCGTTGCTCTGGGAGGCGAAGATCGAGCACGCCCGTGGCAACCGCGCGAAGGCCGAGCTGTGGGCCAAGAAGGCGCTGCGCGAGGATCCGGCCTTCGCCGACGCGCAGCAGTTCCTCGACGAGCTCGGCGGCGCGTAAGTGCCGTCGTGACTGACTGGGAAGCAGGCAAGATCGCGTGGCCCGACGTCGCGCTCGATCGCGATCAGTTCGAGGCGCACGTCGACGCCGTGGATCCGGCGCACGCGAGCCGGTTCCCCGCCGATCTGTATCTCGCCGCGGCATGCCTCGCGAAGGATCCGGCCGCGATCGCGATCTTCGATCGTGACGTGTTGATCGCCGCGCGCGGCGCGATCGGTGCGATCGACGGCCGCGGCGAGATGATCGACGAAGCGCTGCAGCGCCTGCGCACGTCGATGCTCGTCGGCGAGAACGGCGCACCGCGCCTCGCGCAGTATGCGGGGCGCGGGCCATTGCGCGCCTGGGTTGGTATCGCCGCCGCGCGCACGGCGCTGATGATGAAGCGGTCCCAGAAGCGCGCGAAGGAGGTCTTCGGCGAGGACGACTGGACGAGCTCGTTCGCGATGATCTCGACGAACAACCCGGAGCTCGACCTACTCAAGCGCCAGTACGCCGAAGCGTTCGCGAAGGCGCTACGCGACGCCGTCGCCGAGCTCGAGCCGCGCCTGAAGTCGGCGCTGAAGATGTCGTACGTCGACGGGCTGTCGATCGACGAGATCGGCGCCGTCTACGTCGTACATCGCGCGACGGCGGCGCGCTGGATCCAGAAGGCGTGCGACGAAGTCTTCGCGAAGACGCGCGAGCTGCTCGTCGAGCGGCTCGAGCTGTCGACCACGGAGCTCGATCGCATGAACGCGATGGTGCGCAGCCAGCTCGACGTCAGCCTCTCGCAGCTTCTCCCTGCCGACGTCGAGTAACTAGCGCGTCATCGCATCTCGTGGAGGATGCGGAACTCGATACGTCGGTTCTGCGCGCGGCCCTCTTCTGTCGCGTTCGACGCGATGGGCTCGTCGGAGCCGTGGCCGACCGTCTGGATACGCGCTTCGTCGATGCCGCGCCCGACGAGGTATGTCTTCACGGCCTTCGCGCGCTCGAGGGACAGCCACATGTTGCGCGTGGGGTTGCCGTCCGACGACGTGTGACCCGCAATCTCGATCTCGATGTCGGATTTGTCCCGCAGGAGGATGTAGGCCTTCTCTAGGATCGGCGCCGACGCGATATCGATCTTCGCCGAGTCGAGCTCGAAGCCGATCCCGGCAAGCGCTTCGATTACCTCCGGAGCGGGTGGCGGCGAAGGTGGTGGCGGCGGCGGTTCCGGATCCTCGACGACCACCACGATCGGTGGTGGCAGCGGCTTCGGCTTCGGCTTCCCTCCGAAGCGATACATCATACCGGCCGTCACCTCCACGTCGCTCGTCGCGCCGTCCGTCGTCCGATCGGGGACGATCAGATGGCGCAGATCGACGCGTGCGTCGAGCTTGTCGGTGATCGCGAACCGCGCGCCGCCGCCCCAGTGATAGGCGCGATCGGTGTCGTCGTCCACCTGCAGCGAATCGCTGCGCGACACATGCGCACCCGCGCCGAGAACCACGAACGGCTTGAAGCGTCCCGTCAAGAAATCGAAACGCGCGTGAGCACGCAGACCGAACACGTCGATCTCGTCGCCGAGCACGTCGTCGTCCGTTGGAATCATGACGGCCTCTCCCTCGACGGCGAGCCGCGCGATGACAGGCACGGCGATCCGCAACCCGAGGACGCCGCTCGACGAAGGACCAGGTTCGGACATCTCGTCGTCGACACCGAGCTCGGTGTTCGACGAGAACGCGTGTCCGCCGACTGCGAGACCGACTTCGACGCGGCGATCCGCGTTTGCGACCGCAGGAAGTGCGAGGACAGAACAGATGATGATGCGCATGGGGTCCTCTAGCGGCAGACGCCGTATTCGGTGGTTCCAATCATGAGTGGCGTCGCGAAGCCGTCGCACTGCTCGCTGCCGACGCACGTAGAGTCGTCGCCGACGGTGCAGTACGAGCGACACGTGTTGGTCGAGCCGATCGTGACGCACGTGGATCCCTCGAAGCAGTCGCTGCTCGTTACGCACGTACTGCCATCGGGCGTGCCACCCATGTACCGGCAATTGGTGTACGCGCCACCCGTCGCTCCAGAGACAAGGCAACCCATCCCCGATGGGCAACCGCTCTGCGTGACCGGGTTACACGAGTTCGAGCACACGGTGACGTTTAGCGGGTCTGCGTTCTCGTCGACGAGATCGACGATGCAACGCGATCCGGAACCGGTGCAGTTCGCGTCGGTGAGGCAGAACCGCGCGCACCACCACGGGGCGATGTTCGGATCGTCGTGGCCGATGCACGTGTACCCGGCCTTGCACTCGGTCGCGGACGAGCAGTGGTTGTTGCTCGTCCCCATCGATGTCACAGCGCGGCACTCGGTGACATCGATGCCGCCGATATCGCACGCGGGCGTCGCGCCGGAGCACCCGCCTTGTGGAACGAGCGAGCACGCGGCCGCGGTTTCGACCATGCAGATCGGCGAGCAGCCGTCGCCGCTCGCGAGGTTGCCATCATCACACTCTTCGGTGCCCTCTCTCGCGCCGTTGCCGCACGCGGGTTGGCTCGTCGGTGCGTCGACCTCGACGCGCGCGTCTTCGGCCGGGTCGACGCTGCCGTCGACTCCCATAGCGGCGCTCCCGCTGTTGTCGCCGAAGCCACATCCCGCGACGAGCCCGAGTACCCATAGCGATTTCACGGTCATGCGCCGTAGATGCCCGGTGGGATCCGATGTCGCATGAACGGGACGAATTTCGTTGGATCGAGGCCCGTCACTGCGCATACGGTCCGCGCACGTGCTCGACGCCTGCCCCTCCGACGACGTGCTCGGTGCTCATCTCGAGCGCGTGCTCGATGTTCAGGAAGCAGCTCGCGTCGTCTCGCACCTGGACAATTGCGACTCGTGCCGATCGATCGTGATCGCGGCGGTGCGCGACAACGTCGTCCGCTTCCCGCACGGAACGCCCAGCCTGGTCACGCCGATGCACGCGCCGGCGCGCGCGCGCTCGCTCGTCGGGACGCGCATGGGTCGGTACGAGCTGCGCTCGCTGCTGGGCGCCGGCGGCATGGGCCAGGTCTACGCCGCTTACGACGCCGACCTCGATCGCGAGATCGCGGTCAAGGTGTTGCACCCCGAGCTCGCGCGCAGCGCCTCCGTGCTCGCGGACCGCCTCGTGCGGGAGTCGCGGCTCATGGCGAAGGTGGAGCACCCATCGGTGATCACCGTCTACGATGTCGGCCGCACCGACGACGACGCGGTGTTCATCGCGATGGAGCTCGTGCGCGGCGAAACGCTCGGCGCGCACCTCGCGCGCACGAAGCCAGCGTGGCGCGACATCGTCGCGATGTTCGAGCGTGCGGGCGCCGGCCTCGCGGCTGCACACGCGGCCGGCATCGTTCATCGCGACTTCAAGCCGGACAACGTTCTCGTCCAAGGCGACGCGCGCAAGGTCGTCGTCACCGACTTCGGGATCGCGATGGACGCGATCGCGTACGCGATCGAGCCATCGCCCGCGAGTAGTGCGGCGATCACGAACCGCCTCGATGCAGCCGCGACCTCGACGACCGTCGCCGCCTCGCCCGCGATCGCGAATGCCAACCCGACGCCACCGCGCGATGTTGCCGTCGGCACCGACCGCGCTCCGAGCGCACCGCGACGCGCGGTCGCCATCGGCACTGCTCCCAAGGGGAGTGGCTCGCCTGACAGCTCGCTGGCGGACCGCGCCGTGCGGTTGACGGCGACGGGCGCCGCGATCGGCACGCCCGCGTACATGGCGCCGGAACAGCTCGAGGCGTCCGAGGTCGATGCGCGGGCGGATGTGTTCGCGTTCTCGGTGTCGCTGTGGGAAGCGTTGTTCGGCGAACGGCCGTTTCGCGGCGCGACGATCGGCGAGCTTCGTGCCGCGATGACAGCGCGTCCACGGCCACCGCGTAGCACGGTGCCTGCGCGCCTGATCCGCGCGCTCGAGCGAGGACTCGCGATCGCACCGATCGATCGCTGGCCCGATATGTCCTCGCTGTTGCGCGAGCTCGCGGCCGTGCGTGCGATGCGCAAGCGCCTGCTCGTCGCCGCCGGTGGCGCGGGCCTGGTTGGCGCGGGGATCGCCGGTGCTCTGCTGCTTGCGGGTGGCACCGAGCGTGTCGATCCGTGCCTCGCATCGCTGCCTGCGGTTCCTGAGCACCTGCCTGTCGACGACGTGGCGAAAGCGAAGCTCACGAGCGCGAGGTCTGCGTGGCGGATCACGCACGCCGAGACGTGCAACGCGCAGAGCGAGCCCGTGCAAGCGCCCGCCGTCGCCACGTGCCTCGATGCCCGCAAGACCGAGATCACGGCGTTCATCGACGAAGTGCACCGCGTGGGCGCGAAAGCGTCCCCGATGGCGCGCACGATGCTCGATCCGTTCCGTTGCGCGGTTCCTCGCTCGGGCCTGCTCGTGGCACGGGTGCCCGCGGATCCATCGCAACGGGCAGCGGTCGCGGACCTGCGCTACCTGGGGTTCGACATCGAGAAAGCGCGCGATACGGCGAACTTTGCGGTCGCGCTGCCCGGCGCGAAGCAGCTCGTCGAAGACGCGGCGAAGAGTCCGTGGCCCGTGCTTCGGGGAGAGATGCTCTATCTGCTCGGCACCACGCAGGCGATGGGCGGTGACAACAGAGTCGCGATGGAGACGCTTCGCGAAGCGGCGGCGTCCGCCGAGAGAGCGCACGACGACTACATCGCGACCAACAGTTGGGTCCAGTTGATCCAATCGGTGACGTTCGACGAAGGGGACCCGATCCGCGCACTCGAATACGCAACCTACGCCGACGCAGCGCTCGATCGCCTCGGCCGCCCCGCGAACATCGAGGTGCTGTTCCTCTACTTCAAGGGCACCGCGATGATCGAGGCAGGCGGCGCGACGGCCGCTTCCGCGGAACCAGTATTTCGCCGCGCCGTCGAGCTCGCGGAGAGATCCGCCCCGCAGTACCTCGACCGCGCGCTCATGGGTCTCGCGTATCTCTACGAAGGCCAGGGGAAGTTCGCCGATGCGATTCCCGTCTACCACCGTGCGATGGCGCTCGTGAAACCAACAGACGCAGCCCTCCACGTGTTCCACGAGCGACTCGCGATCAACTACGCGTTCCTCGGGAACGCCGACGACGCCCTGACCCACGCGCGCAAGGGCGTCGAGCTCGCCGAGACGATGCTCGGTGAAGAGAACGCAGATCGCGCCGTGGCCCGCACGGCTCTCGCACAGGTCCTCCAGCAGATCGGGAAACCGAGTGAAGCACTCGTGGAAGCCCGTATCGGATCGCGAGCCCTCGGCAAGATCCTCGGCGAGCGCAACATGCGATACGGAGAGACCCTGTCGCTGGAAGCATCGATCCTCGTCGAGCTCGAGGAGTACAAAGAGGCGCTACCGATCAGCGAGCGTGCGTGCGAGATCATCGCGTTCGGCGCGGGTGACGACTCGTTCAACCACGCCGACTGTTTGTCGACGAAAGCGACGATCCTCGCGAACGTCGGGCGCCCCAAGGATGCGGAGGCAACAATCGACAACGCGCTCGCCATCCTGCTCGCCACAGACGGCGAAATCTCCGCACGCACCGCGAACGCGTACCTCTTGCGGGGCGAGCTTCGTGGCCTCGCGCGCCGCACCGCCGAAGCGACGTCCGATTTCGAGAAGTCGATCGCGATCTTCGAGAAGCTCCAGCTCGATCCAGGTCATCTCGGTGGCGCGAAGCTCGCGCTCGCACAGATCTTGTGGCCTGCCGACAAGGCACGCGCGAAGGCTCTTGCGACCGACGCGATCGAGCTGCTGTCGAAAGGCTCCGCGTCCTGGGCGCCACTGGTTGCCGACGCACGTGCCTGGCTCGACGATCCGCAGTAGCTTCGGTCTCTCGTGAAGCAACACGCGCCCGCCACTGCTCGCAACCGCGAACCGATCCGCGAGGTCCTCGAGCGCGAGCTCCCCGACGCCGGGCTGGTCCTCGAGATCGCCGCCGGCTCGGGCGAGCACGCGGTCCACTTCGCTCGCGCCTTCCCGCACCTCGTGTGGCAGCCGACCGATCCGTCGCCCACGGCGCTCGCCTCGATCGCCGCACATCGCGACGAGGCCGGATTGCCCAACCTGCTCGCTCCACTCCAGCTCGACATCACGCAGCCCACCACACTCACCGCCGCCGACGCGATCGTGTGTATCAACATGGTGCACATCGCGCCGTGGTCCGCCGCACTCGCACTCTTCGCCACCGCGAGTCGCCTCCTCTCCAGCGGCGCCCTGCTCTACCTCTACGGCCCGTACTTCTTCGACGGCGAGACCGCACCGTCAAATCGCGAGTTCGACGCCTCGCTCCGCTCGCGCGATCCGGCCTGGGGCGTGCGCGACCTCCGCGATCTCACGACGGCCGCGGACGCCGAAGGCCTCACGCTTCGCGGCGCGGTCTCGATGCCCGCAAACAATCACTCGCTACTCTTTCGTCGCCGTTGATTGCGACGTCTCGTGCAACCAGCGCTCGACGACTGCCATCTCGGCGGCCGTGCACTCGCGATTGCGGGTTCCACGTGCTTGTACGACGCGGCGCGTGGATGGCTCGAGCTCGATCGTGAACGCACGCTCCTTCTTGAACCGAGCCGAGAAGATCGCCGACGCGGCCGATGCACAACGATTCGAATAGCCAGCGACACAATGGATCATCGCTGCCGATTCCGCGGCGAGCTCACGTGCCGAACACAGCTCGAGAATCGACCACTCGCTCTTCGCGTCGCTCCAATCCCAGCCGTGCGATGACCACAGGACGTGCTCGACGTAGCCATACATCGCGGACACCTGCTGTGCATACAGGGCCGCCGCTTCGTGCGCCGCTACCGGTGAGCGACCACTCCACGAGAAACACTCGTGCGCCGGCGTTCCTCGCGCGAGGTCTTCGGTGAACCGATGCATCCCCCAATCGAGGATCGTCTGACACGTGTCGTCGGTAAGTACATCGCGATGGCGAACCATCCAGTCCACGGTCGCGATCCAGAACTCGCGATAGCGCGCTGCACGATCCGACCCGGGCGTCGCGTTTGTCGTGTCGAACACGAACGCCTGATGACGGCGTAAACGTCGCAGCTCGACCTCCGTACCGCCGCGCTGCACGAGCTCGGCCCACATGATTGCCTCGATCGGCTCGAGGCCCGCAGGTGCATCGAACAGGTGGTGGCCGAGCTTGGCCGAGACCTGCCAACCAAAGCGCGACGCCGCACGGCGCAGGCTTGCGCCGCCGCCGAGGATGACGAGCCACGTCGCCCACTTGAGCCCGGGTGACGCCATCTCCGTCCACGGCACGAACAACGGCGCAGGAATCGGATAGCGCGCGAACAGATGCTCGAGGAGCGAGCGTCCGAGGACCGCGTCGTCGTCGCTGGGCGCGACCCACCCATCGAGCGAGCGCACCCAAAACGGCGACAACAGCAGCAGCATCAGCGTCGGCCCACGGTGCCGCGCGATCCACGCCAGGAGCGCCGGTTCCCGCATGACGGCAGCGCGCAACTCCGCGCGTGGTGCATCGAGCTGCTGCGCGACCGCGAGCTGCCAGTCGATGCTCGTGATTCGCTGCACGTGTTCGGCGAGCGCGGCTACGAGTTTTTCTCCCTCTGCTGCGTCTCGCAAACGCACATCGGTCCGCGCGCTCTCGACGATTTGCGCCAGGCCCTTCCAGAGCTTCTCGATCTCGAAGTCCGCCGGGCTCGTCTGGCGCCATGGATTCCAGAATGTGTCGTACTCGATGCCCTGGTCGTCGGGGTCATCGTCGTACCAGTCGTTGTGGTCCCGCTCGGCCATCTCCGGCGAGTCGCGCAGACGGCGATAGCGCGTCGACAGCTCGCCGTCCCGCAAACCTCGGCGCAGGTTGACGTGCCCGCGTGGCATCGCCACGAGTGTAGCCGGACAGGCCGAGCATCACACTCCACGGTGCGGCCCGCGAACAGCGAGACGAGTGCGCTCGAAGGGGCCGTGAACCCGTGTTCCTACTCGTCGCTCGTGACGAGGGCGAGTGTGGATCGCGTGTCCACACGAAGGCGCGCAACTCCGCGGATTGCACGGTGGATCGACCGTTGCAGCCCTGTTCGCGCATGAAACACTTGGCCATCTTCCTCGTCGTTCTCTCCGCCTGCGCCACCGAGTCGCCCGTCGAGACGACGGAGCAAGCAATCACCGACGTCGCCGATGAAGGCGACGAGTGCGCCGCGGAGCCCGACCAGGCGCTCGACGTGATCGATGCGACGTTCGGCGCCAGCTCTCCGGAGGCGGCCGCCGGCAAGAGCTGCTGGCGCAAGTACAACGACGAGCTCGACGCCGCCGACGACTTCATGAACTGGTGCCTCGCACAACCTCCCCGCCAGCGCCCGAACTGCGGACAGATGTACTCGGACATGCGGATGACCGCACTTCGAAACTACTGGAACTGCCTCGTGGAGCGTGCGCGCTGGTGGTGTGGCTGGCGCTGGGGCGGACACACGCAGCCGTGGACCGGCGGTGGGCACACGCAGCCGTGGCGCACCGGCGAGTGACTCTCACCTCGCGCGCGAGAGTCGCGCGTCGCTCGCGAGCTCGACGGCCGCGATGAACGCCTGCATCGCCGCGCTCGCTTCGCTTCGACCGAGGAGCTCGAGGGACCGGAACCGCGATCGCGTCGCGAATGCGCCCACCGACGACGATCTCGCGCACCTCGCGCAACGAGGCCGGCCATCGCCGCACTTGGCCCCACGATAGGCACCGGCGCCGGGTTGTCGAGTGACTTGTTGGCGGTGTTACCGTCGGTAGGTGAGTCGACCTGACGATGTGGCCAGGAGGAAGTTCCTCGGGACGCTGGTCGATGCACTCGGATCCCGGTGGGTGGTCGGCTACTCCGAGGCCAAGACCTTCGGCGTGATCGCCGCGACCTTACGCTGCGAGGGCGTCGAGGGGTTCGTCCAGGTCGTCCCGTCCGTCGTCGAGAACAACGTCATCACGTGGAATCCGTTCCCCGGGACCGGGCGCGCGCACTTCGACATCAAGGTCGACGGCGTCGGACACCAGCGCACCTGCATTCTCGCCGACGCCGTCGGCATCCTCGAGCGGTGGGCCAAGGCGAAGCAGCCTGTCGTCCGCAGCGCTGCGTCGTCGATATTGCCCGTCGTCCGACCCGCGCTCGAAGCGATCGCGAAGGCGCCGCTCGCCACGCTCGTCGACGAGGTCGATGCCGGCGCGTGGTCCGTGACCAACGCCGGCAAGAAGCAGCTCCGCGACGCGCGCGACAAACTCGACGCCGCACGTATCGCGCGCGCATTTCCGCGCGACGATCAGGGGCGGCTTGTCGCGACGCGCGTGCTGCTCGCGCCCGTGGCGTCGACGAAGAAGCTCGCAGCGGGACGTCAGGTTTTCCTCGCGGTGCGTGGACCGACGGCGAAGCGCGACGGCGAGCGGCTCGTGCTCGAGCTCGTCGACGCGAACGATCTGAACGAGACGCATCGCTGGATGGACGCGCGGTGGTCGTGGCGAAGCGACAGCGAGAGACCCGCCGACGACCAGCAGGCGCTCGAATGCGCCGCGCTTCTCGATGCGGGCGACTTCGACAAGGCCCTCGCGATGTACGGCATCGCCCTGAGCAAGAGCGCGGTCAAAGTGCTCGAAGGCGTACCCAGGGGAAGTCACTCGTCGCACGAAGCGGAACACCGCGAGGCGCTGCGCCGCGTGCTGTGGTCGACGGCGGTGTGGAGACTGAAGGAGGTGCGATGGGGATCGATGGCGCTGCTGCCGCATCAGCGCCATCAGGTGAAGGCGTGGATCTCGTGGCAGCCGCCGGGCGAGATCACGATCTCGAGTACCGGTAGCAACACGCGACTCGCGAGATGCCGGTGGGCGCGCGACATCGACTGGGATCTCGCGCGGCTCGGCGTCACCCGCTCGACGGAGATCACCGCGAAGCCAGCAACCGCAAAGCAGACGAAGACGAAGACGGAGAAGACGGAGAAGAAGGAGAAGAAGGAGAAGAACGAGAAGGAGAAGAACGAGAAGGAGAAGAAGCCGCAGAAGTCGCTCGTCGAGATGCTCGTCGGCAAAGCACTGTGGAAGGTCGACACGGCGTTGAAACACGCGAGGCAGCGGCCGCGACGCGAGCCACTCGCGGAGCTGTTCGCGTACGCGAACGGACGAGGCGACGGGATCGAGCGCGCGAATGCGCTATGGGTCGCGATCGGGATCGCGGACACGATCGATGGTGCGTCGTTCGTGCGCTACCTCGACGACAAGAACGTATACGTGCGTCGCATGGGCATCGAGGGCGTGAAGCGCCTCGGATACGTCGATGCGGTCCCTGATCTCGCGGGGCTCGCGTGCGAGTCGTTCTCGACGAGGCGCGTGGACTGCTACCACGCGATCACCGCGATGAAGTCGCTGTCGGGGAAACAGGGCCCGTCGGGGATCCTGCCGTACTTCGCGAGCGAACATCCGCGCGTACGGGAGGCCGCGTGCCGCGCGTTCGAGATCTACGATCAAGGTCGTGCGATGGCCCGGCCGTATCTCGAGAAGGCGCTCTTAGACGACAACGCCGCGGTGGTGGCCGCGGCGAAGTCGGCGTTGCGCGTGATCGCGAAACGCTCGGGCGAATAGGGCCAGGAGTGCGACTAGATGCCAAACACCTGGATCGCACCACCGCGACGCGAGTCGCCGATCACGATGATCCGATCGATACGGCGATGCCCGCCGTCGAGGTCCATGCTGATCATCGGGTTGCGCGTGCTCAGGCGCTGATCGACGTCGATCACCTGGCGCTCGCCGTTCTTGAAGCGAACGACGACGCGATCGATGTGCGTCATTCCGTGCGTCGCGAGCTGCAGGCGCAGCTGATGGAACGGACGGCGCTCGTTCACGTCGATCATCGTGCGACGGCGATCGAGTTGTAGCGGCGACGTCAGGGCCACCCACGTGCGGTTGCGCCACTGCGGGCGCCGATCACGCTCGTGCGTTTGAACCTCTTCGGGATCACCCCAACGAGATTCACCACGGAACGTGACGCTCGGCCCCGGATCTGCGAGCGCGACACCCGATGCGAGAACAAGAGTTGCGATGATGGCTTTCAACATGACGTCTCCTCCTGGAGCCCACGAGCTCCCTGTGGAGACGTTTTGCAGCCACCGGGCCAGATGTAAGTCGCCGTATTCGCGACGACGCCCGCGAGACCAGGCTGCTGGGCCCGCAGGCGCCTGCGCGATCCGCAGCGGCGAGGTTCACACTGCGGAGATCGAGTAGGCAAACGCGGATGCGGTAGCGTGCGCCTCATGTCGGATGCAGTTCGCTACGAGGCACGCGATCAGATCGGCGTGATCACGCTCGATCGACCGGACAATCGCAACAGCATGACCCCCGAGTTGCTCGACGCGTTCGCACGTGCGAGCACCGCAGCGTTCACCGATTCGACGAACGAGACGATCCGCGTGCTCGTCGTGACCGGCGCCGGCAATTGCTTCTCGGCGGGCGCTGACTTCAAGTCGACGCTGCAACGCGAAGGCGATGACAAGGCGCCGCACGAGAAGAGCTATGCGATGTACGAGCCGTTCCTCTCGTTGCTCGACGTTCGAGTCCCGATCATCGGCGCGCTCAACGGTCACGCCGTCGGCGGTGGCTTCGGGCTCGCGCTCGTCTGCGATCTTCGCGTCGCGGCGCTCGAAGCGAAGTACGGCGCGAACTTCGTCGCGATCGGTCTCGCGCCTGGCATGGCGATCAGTCATCTCTTGCCGCGCCTGATCGGAGTCGCTCGCGCGTCGGAGCTGCTGCTCACCGGAAGGCTCGTCGACGGTGCGGAGGCCGAGCGCCTCGGCATCGTCAATCGCGCAGTGCCCGCGGTGCAGGTGATGACCGACGCGATGGCGATGGCTCGCACGATCGCGGACAACGCGCCGTTCCCGGTGCGCGAGACCAAGGCCGCGATCTATCGCGGACTCGATCTATCCGTGCGCGAGTCCGCGAAGGCCGAAGCGATCGTGCAAGCGCGAAGCGTTGCGATGGACGACGCGCGCGAGGGCATTTCCGCGCTCCTCGAGAAACGCAAGCCGGTGTTCACGGGGAGGTAGCCGCGGGCACGAGCGTCGATGCGGGCACGCTACTCGGTGGTGCGCATACATCAAGCTCGATCGCCGCCTCGCCGCGTGCGGCGAAGCTGATCGGCCCCCACGGCGTGTCGATGGCGAGCGTCCACCAGTGGTTCGTCCCCGACTCGAGGGACACGTCGCGATCGCCCACGATGTAGCCGACCGCATCGCCCCCGACCCGCGCGTATAGGCACGTGCCGCTCGCGACCTTCGCGTTTGCAGCGATTGGAATCGGCACGGTGTTCGGATCCACCCGCTCGCGGTGCGTGCGCCCCGGCGGGGAGTAGCGCTGATAGAACCCCCGCACGCGGATCTCGCCGTCCATGTAATGCACCTCGGTCCACTTCGGATCGAGCTCGCGCACGACATCGACGAAGTAGTTGTTGGCCGCAAGCGCGACCTGCGTTCCGGACCAGTCCGGCTTCGCGCGAATGATCGAGCCGGGCATCAGCGTGAGGGTCTTCGTGCCCGTCGGTATGCGTCCGCGCGAGCGCGACGTTCCACGATCGCCTATCGATGTCTCCGGCACCCACCCCTCGAACTCGAGCGCCCCGACGTAGCGGATCTGCACGAAGCCATCCCTGCGCGCGAGCCGCTTTACACGCGCCCCGGGGAACAACAGCGGTGCCGCCTCGCTCGGCATCATGCCGTCCGCGACGCGCACTTCTTGCTCCTGCTTCATCACGCCGAACATCCGCGCGCGATCCATCCAGAGCAAGAACCGCGCGTGATCGAGCCGGATCGCGACGCGTACCAGTGTCCCTTGCGCGTCGAGGATCGAGCCCGCGACGGGAGCTGCGTTCGGTGGGGCGGTCTCGATCGGACTCGACGCGATCTCGATCCGCGCGGGCCCCGGCGAGATCCACGAGACCTCCGCGTCGTGCGTCGGTGGCGCGAGCCCGAGGATCGGGTCGACGGGTGGGGCCGCGATGACGTCGGGATCGACGTCCCGCTTCACCACCGGTGTCGCCTCGAGATCGCTCTCGGGGGCTTTCACGGTCGGCGCGGCAGCACACGCCACCAGCAGAAACGCGATCGCGATTCGCACACCTCGAGTATCGACGATTCTTGCCGGACGGTGCCTCGTGCGTCGGATCCGGCGCGGGTCGCATCGTGGTAGTGGTTCGCGCCTTATCCAGGACCCGCGTAAGGGCCTACGCAGGCAGCTACTTTTTGCCTCTGTGACGGTCGTGATTCCGGACGGTTACGACGCAGTGCGTCTCGCCCGGCTCTTGCAGCCAAATCAGCTCGATGGAAATCGGCGTCATCACGAATCCGAATAGCCGCAAGAACCGCAATCGCCCGGACCGGGCGGAGCGGCTCCAGCGCATCGTGGGTGACCTCGGCGAGGTCCACAAGACGGAGTCGATCGAGTCGATCAAGCCGGTCCTTCGCGACTTCCTCCGCAAGCGTGCACGCGTGTGGGTCGCCGACGGCGGTGATGGCGCGCTCCACTGGATGCTGCGCATGGGCATGGAGGTCCTCCAGGAGGACGAGTTCGTCGACACGAACTTCACGCTGCCGATGACGCTGCCGACCAAGGGCGGCACGATCGACTTCGTCGCGAACAACGTCGGCATCCAGGGCGATGCCGAGGGAATCCTCGGATCGCTCCGCAACTCCGTCGAGCGCGGCGTGACCATCGAGGAGCAAGAAGTCGACTCGATGGTGATCGATGGCATCCAGATCATCGACGGCGTCGAGGTCCCGTTCCGCACGTATGGCTTCGCGTCCGCGGCCGGCGGCGTCGGCCAGCGCTTCTACTCGAAGTACTACGCGCACGCCGATCCGAACCCGCGCACGATCGTGAACATCGTCGCGAACACCGTCGCGTCGGCGCCGATCGCGCTATCGCCGCTCTCGAGGCTCCCCTTCGGCGCGTGGAAGACGTACGCGAAGGAAATGTTCGAGCCGACAGCCTGCAAGGTCGAGCTCGATGGTATGCGCCTCCCCGGCGATTCGTTCACCGGCGTTCACGTCGCGTCGATGTCGATCAACCTCGGCAACGTGCTCCGCTTCTTCGGCAAGGCCGATCAGCCAGGCCTGATGAACGCGATCGTCGGCACGCCGAGCCCGTGGTCGATCATCCGCAACATCCCGCGCATGGCGCGCGGCGAGGAGATGATCGGTCGCAACATCCTCGACCGTCCCTGTCGCGAGATGAAGCTCGAGGCAGTCGGCGACAAACTGATGGCGCCGATCATCGACGGCGAGTTCTATCGCGACGTGAAGATGATCGAGTTCCGCATCGGTCCGCGCGTCCGCATTCCGCGCGTGATCGCCCGCAAAGCCGCAGCCTGATCAGTCGTCTTTGTTTGGCGCCTTGCAGCTGATCTGCGCCGGCGCCGCGCCCTCGGAGTGGCACTTCGAGGGCTTCTTGCAGCGCGCCTGGGCGCAGGCAGCAGCCTCGGTCTTGTAACACTTCTGCCCGAGGCGGTAGAAGCACTCGGCGCGGTCGCCCGAATAGCGCCACTTGCCCCACGACTTGCCCGTGGAGTCGACGGGTTTGTCCTTCTTCTTGTCGCGCTTGGCCTCGCGCCGCATCTTCTCTCGTGCGGTCTGAGGCTCGTCGGCGTCTCTTCCATCGCCACCGCACGCGAACACGCCCATGCAGGTCACGAGCACGAGGCACCACGAACGCAGCGACATCTAGGCGGATCATGCCATAGTCGAAGGCGTGTCCGAAGACGACCGCGCGCTCATGGAGCGACTAGCGGCGCTCGAAGCAGAGGTCAAGGCCGACGCTGAGGCGCAGCAGAAGCGCCGCGCCGCTGCAATGGAGAAGGTGCGCGAGCAACGCGCGGCGCAGCAAGCGGAACGAGACGCGCTACGCGATCGTCAGGCGGCGCTCGTCACCAAGCGCTCCGGCTCCGAAGCCGGACCGCTCGGATCGGTGACACGGGGGCGCAAGCCGGAGGACTCCGACGACGCCACACCGCGCTCGCGCAGCGGCGATCTCGGTACGGCGATCGAGCTCGCCGGCAAGGCCAGCGACATGAAGCACGAGCTCGCGAAGCCGACCAAGGCCGGCGAGAAGTCATGGGTCAAATCCGCGTTGCTGTCGGGTCTGTTCGGTCCGCTCGGCTGGCTCTATGCGGGATCGTTTCGCGAGGCCGCCCCCGCGTCTGCGGCATGGCTCGCGTTCGCTGCGATCGCCGCGAAGCTTCCCACCTTGCTGCTGTTCCCCGTGCTGATGGTCGTGATGCCGCTCTCGGGGATCGCGGGCCTCCTCTACGCCGTGCAGTACAACCGCAACGGTCGCAAGCGACAGCGCTTGTTCGGGGACAAGAAGAAGAAGAAGGAGCTGCCGCCCGGTAAGTAAGCCGGGCCGGCGCCGTCGGAAGCTGGTAGCCCTCGCACTTGCATGCACGGTGCTCCCGGGTGATCGTAGCCGCGCATGTGTGTGCTCTGCTCGTCGGCCCGCTCGATCGGGGTCCTGTGTCCTCGCGTCGAGGTCGCCGTACTCCATGCGTCAGTGTCGAGCGAGCATGCGGTGCTCGAGTCCAGAGAACACCGCCGGCACATCGTCGACAACTCGAGTGTCCGTCGCAAGCTAGCGAGCCTGTCCGCGGACGATCTGATCGAAAGCAAGCGCGGCATTGGATATCGCCTCGCTCGCGAAGCTGCCTGATTAACGTATATGTGAAGGAGACCAGGGTGATGACACCGACGAAGAAGGCGACTCGGAACTGCGTTGCGATGCTGCTAATGGGTCTGATGCTGCTACTGACGACTCCGGGATGCGCGACGCTATTCGCCGCTGGTCCGGACACGGTTCCTGTGCAGACGAACCCACCGGGCGCGTGGGTGTACGTCAACAGCATGCCGGTCGGTCAGACGCCGACGGCGGTCCAGCTCGATCGCTCGCGCCCCGGTCAGATCCAGATCTATCTCCCGGGCTACCAGCCGGTGATGATGATCCGGTCGAAGACGCTGAACGGCTGGTTCATCGTCAGCATCTTGTTCTTGCTGCTCCCGATCGTGATCGATCTGGCGACCGGTAACTGGCAGCGCTACGACGACGGCCCGATCTATCTCAACCTCGTTCCCGCTGGGAATGCGCCGCCACCGACATGGTTCCAGGGCCAGGGCGGCGGCCCGCCTCCGGGCCCCGCTCCCATGGGCCCGATGGGCCCGATGGGCCCGCAGCCAGGTCCGGGAATGGGCGCTCCGCCGCCGCCCGCTCCATGAGGGTTGAATGAGCGAGGGCCAGGCGACACGTCGTCGTCGCCGTCAGGTCTGGTGGGCGAAGCGCCTCCGCCGGATCGGCCTCGCGTGGCAGAACATACTCGAGATCCGGCGCGCGGGTCGCCTCACGGCGCCGTACGGTGCGCCGTTCGAGGTCACGCACGAAGAGCGCGTCTATCGTCTTCGCCACTACGCGAAGACGCCGGACGCCGGCACAAAACCGGTCGCGGCGCCGCTCCTGCTCGTACCGCCGCTGATGGTCGCGTCCGAGGTCTACGATATCTCGCCCGATGTCTCGGCGATCGCGGCGCTGTCGCGCTGGGGCGTCGACGTGTGGCTCGTCGACTTCGGCGCACCGGAGCGCGAAGAAGGCGGGATGGATCGAACGCTCGACGATCACGTGCGCGCCGTGTCCGAAGCGATCGATCGCGTTCGCGCGACGACGCGCCAGGACGTTCACCTCGCGGGCTACTCGCAGGGCGGCATGTTCTGCTATCAGGCCGCCGCCTTTCGCAAGGGTGCTGGCCTCGCGTCCGTGATCGCGATGGGCAGCCCCGTCGATCTCCATCGCACGGTGAAGCTCGGCGAGGACACGACCGAGCGCATCGTGTCGGGCGTTCGCTCGCTCCTCGAGTGGCCGCTGCAGCGCATCGAGGGCCTTCCGGGCTTCTTCACGTCGACGGGCTTCAAGCTGCTAAGCGCGCGCAAGGAAGTTAAGCAACTGTTCGACTTCGTGAGAAACCTTCACGACCGCACCGAGCTCGAGAAGCGCGAAGCGAAGCGGCTGTTCCTGGGCGGTGAGGGCTTTGTCGCATGGCCGGGCCCTGCATTCCGCAAGTTCGTCGACGAGCTGATCGTCGGCAATCGCATGCAGTCGGGTGGCTTCGTGATCGATGGCCACACCGTCACGCTCGCGGACCTCGCATGTCCGATCCTCTACTTCGTCGGAAGCCGCGACGAGATGGGGCGTCCCGCGGCCGTTCGCGGGATCCGCCGCGCTGCGCCCCGATCGAGCGTGATGTACGAGGTGATGGTCAAGGCGGGCCACTTCGGGCTCGTTGTCGGCTCGACCGCGCTGACCGTCACGTGGCCGACGATCGTGGACTGGATGCGCTGGCGCGAAGGCGGACTGCCGTTGCCCGCGCACGCCATCGACGTGCGCGCGCCGGAGCAATACGTGGTCCCCGCTACCGACGAAGATCACGACGAGGATGATCACGAACGCGACGCGTTCGATCTCGAGCTGGTCAAGGAGCTCGTCGAAAAGACCGCGAACGCCGCGCTAGAACGCATCACCGAGCTGTCGGAAGATCTCGGTGGCTATCTCGACAACGCGCGGTGGCAGCTCCCGCGGCTCAACAAGCTTCGCAACCTGCAGGACGACTCGTTGATCTCGTTCGGTCGGTCGCTCGCCGAGCAGGCGCAGAAGATCGGCGACCGGACGTTCTTCTTGTTCCGCGGTCGCGCGTTCACGTACGCGGATGCGAACCGCCGTGTCGACGCGGTGGTGCGTGGCTTGATCGCGTGCGGCATCGTGCCCGGCCAGAAGGTCGGCGTGATGATGACCTCGCGCCCGTCCCACCTGTCGGTGGTGTGTGCGCTCAACCGGCTCGGCGCTGTCGCCGTGTTGCTCTCGCCCGACACGCCGGATGCCGTGTTGCCGCGCGCGCTCGAGCTCGGCGAGGCCGAGATGCTGATCTGCGATCCCGCCGGGGCCGTGCGCGCACGTCCCGCGTTCGCGGGTAAGCTGCTCGTCCTCGGCGGTGTCGGCGAGGTGCCGTGGCAACCCGGCGAGAAGCGCACGTTGCCCGCGGGCGTGATCGACATGGAGTCGATCGATCCCGAGACGGTCACGATCCCGGTGTGGTTCAAGCCCGATCCGGGACGCGCGCGCGATCTCGCGATGGTGTTCGTCTCGTCGGGCCGCTTCGAGCCGCCGCGCGCGACGCGCATCACGAATCGTCGCTGGGCGTTCTCCGCGCTCGGCGCTGCCGCCGCCGCAACGCTAACGACGCGCGACACGGTGTACTGCTGTCTCCCGCTGCACCACCCGTCGGGCACGCTCGTGTCGGCCGGCTCGGCGCTCGTCGGCGGCTCTCGCCTCGCACTCGCGACGAAGTTCGACGCGACGACGTTCTGGGACGAAGTGCGCCGATACGGTGTCAGCGTGGTGTTCTACGCGGGCGAGATGCCACGCGCGCTCGTCGATTCGACGCCGATCCTCGGAGAGAAGAACAATCCGGTACGCTTGTTCGCGGGCTCGGGTCTGCGCAAGGACGCGTGGCGCCGCCTCGTCGATCGCTTCGGTCCCGTCGGCGTGCTCGAGATGTACGCGTCCTCGGAGGCGAACACCGTGCTCGCTAACGCGCGCGGCAAGAAGATCGGCTCCGTCGGGCGCCCGCTGCCCGGCAGCCCCGACACCGTGGTCGCCGGATGGAACGCGTCGGCGAACGACTTCGAGCGCACGGGCGACGGACGCCTCGTGCGCGCGCGGCTCGACGAGCCCGGCATGTTGATCGCGAAGATGTCGCCGAAGAGCGGCGACGTCGCGCACGTCGACCTGAAGCGCATCCTGCGCGACGCGTTCGAACCGGGTGACCAGTGGTTTGTCACCGGCGAGATCGCGACCGTCGACACCGAGGGTGACTTCTGGCTCGTCGACCGCGCGAACCAGATGATCTCGACGCGCATGGGGCCGATCCCGTCGACGCGGATCGAAGATGCGCTGTACGAGGTACCGAACATCGCGCTGTGCATTGCGTACGTCCACGACGACTCGATCGCCGCCGTGATCCAAGTGCGGCCGAACACGACGCTCGATCTCGCAGCGCTGTCCACCGTCGTCGCGACCCTGCCCGAATACGCGCGCCCACGCCTCGTAACCTCCGCCGCGTCGATCCCGATGAGCGATGGTTTCCGGCCGATCAAGACCGCAAAGGTCGACGCCCTCGCCGTGTACAGCTGGGATCCGCTCGCGCAGCGCTACAACGTAGCGGGCGCTTCGGAGTCTCCATCGCCTTCATCTCGCGAAGCAGCTCGCTGATTGCAGCACGAGCTTCGGCGCGGGATCAGGGGTACCAGGCCTTGACTCACGCCCACACTCCATCGAACGCTCGTCGACGGAGGGAATCGGATGAAACTGAAGATGGCGCAGCCACCGAACAAGGAGCAGGTGAAGCAGTTTCTCGAGGCGCGCTTGCCTCATTACAAGTACCAGTTCCGCGCGGGTCGCATGGTCGACGTGCAGAAGAGCTTCTTGATCGGCGCGACCGTGTTGCCGCGCAAAGATGGGCTGACCATCAACGGCAACTTCCCCTCGATCGGCGCGAGCCTGCTCTGGGTCGTCATCATCTTCGGCTCCGGCATCCTCATCGGCCTCATCCTGTGGCTCGTCCTATGGAAGGGCAATCAGGACAAGGTGCGCGACGAGGTCGCCGAAGCGTTCAAGCGCGAGATGGGCGCCCAAGCGGCCTAGCGCGAGCGACGTTGTCGTCGAGCGGGACCGTGTAGCGCAACTCGACGCCGATCACGCTGGTTCACGTAGTTCCCGACTCCGCAGTGTGTGGTGCGCTGTGTGGTGTCGTCGGCATCACATGCGCGCGCACCATACTTACTGTACGTTCGCTCACCGCTCCCCGAGCACTACCTCGGGAAGGACCGCGACTCGGGTACGGTGAGAACGTGCGCGCACTATGGCCAATGACGAGACGTGGATGGTTCGGCATCGTGATCGGGGCGCTAGCGGCGTGTGGATCGCCACCGTCTGGGACCCAGAACGACGGCGGTATTGGCGGTCCCGATAGCAGCTCGGGAGGATCGCAGCACGGTCCGGTGTGTACTGTGTCGGCCCCCCCTGCCGAGTGCGGCGCTGCGTGTGATGGGGCGACGCCGTGTTCGTCCGGTTTCTACTGCACCACGGACGGGTTCTGCACGGCGGACTGCTCGGATGACGTGGCGTGCCCCAACGGCTACGAGTGCAGCGCCGAGGGAAGGTGCGCGCTCGACTGCCCGAGCGTGATGTTCACGCCGACGCGGGTGACGCCCCACGTCGAGCTACTCATCGACCAGAGCGGCTCGATGAACGCCAACTTCAACGGCAAGACGCGGTGGGCCGCGGTGCGCGACGCGCTCGTCGCGACCGGCGGCGTCGTCGAGCAGCTGGAGAGCTCGGTGGTGTTCGGCGCGACGCTCTATACGAGCTTCGACGGCACGGCGCCGTGCCCGGCGCTGACGTCGCATGCCCGCGCGGCCGGTAACCTTGCCGGCATCCGCACGCTGCTCGACGGCAACACCTGGGCGGACGAGACGCCGACGGGAGAATCGCTCGCCGCGGTCGCGGCCAACTTTCCGGCGCCGGCAGATGGCTCGCCGCGCGTGATCGACGTCGCGACCGACGGCGAGCCCGACACCTGCGCGGTCCCGAACCCGAACCCGACCGCCGCGGCGCAGCAGGCCTCGATCAACGCTGCCGCCGCAGCGTACGCCGCCGGAATTCAGGTGTTCATCTTGAGCGTCGGCAATCAGGTGTCCGACGCGCACCTCCAAGAGGTCGCGAACGCCGGCGTCGGTCGGCCGGTCACCACCGGGACCGCGCCGTTCTACAAGGCCAACAACCAATCGGAGCTGACCGCGGCGTTCGACGCGATCATCGGCGGGGTCGTCAGCTGCGAGCTGACGCTCGACGGCCAGATCACTCCCGACGCCGGCCCGCGGGGTGACGTGCGGCTCGGCGGTGTGCAGCTGATCTATCCGACCGACTGGGAGATCGTCGACGCGAACACGATCCGGCTCCTCGGCTCGGCCTGCACGGCCCTCCAGACCCAGCCCAACGCGCAGCTGTCGGCCGAGTTCCCCTGTGGGTCGGTGATCTTCTAAGTCACGCGTGCGCTGGGCCGAGACGCCTACGAACCCGGTTTGATATCGTTCGAGTTTGCAGCGCTCCGTTGCAGCGCTCCGTGATCAAAGCGCCTCCCAAGCCGGCGCCGAGACGCTCCGACTCGCAGAAGATCGTGTCGGCCGTGATCGCGGCCGCGGTCGAGCTCGGTCCCGACACGCCTCTCGTGTTGATCGCCGAGCGAGCCGGTGTGGGCGTCGCGTCGCTTCATCGCTACTTTCCGACGACAGCCGCGCTGTTCGCCGAGGTGTCGCGCGAGATGTATCGCACCCTGCTGCATCAGGTTCGCGAGATCACGGCACGCGACGACATGGACATGTCGACGGCGATCGCCGAGGTGTGCCGTGTCGTCATCACCGAGCCGCGGCTCCCTGTCTCGCACCGGCGGAGGCTGAGCTTCGACGTGCCGCTCGAGTGGTCGCGCGACGTCGCCGAGGAGGCGTACCGCGGCATCCTTCAGGAGGTCACGACCTGGCTCCGACGTCGCCTGGCCGGTGTGTCCACCTGACCTCGACGAGCGTCTCTTTGTCGCGTTCTCGGCGGTGCGCGGCGCGGTTCTCGTGTCGCTTCTGTTCCCGGATCTCGCGCCTCCGGAGGAACGACTGATCCCGCAGGTGTCTCGTTGTGTCGCCATGACGCTGGGAATTGCCGAGACCACGGCGAAAGCGGCGCCTCCCGCGCTGGCAATGCGGAGTCGTCGTCGCCGTTCACAGCCGAAATCGAAAGGCTCGTAAGCGGTTACCGCGATCCGAGAGCGGAGTTGGGGGTCGACGCTTCGCGATGATAGCGAACAGGGATGATTCGGGCTTCGATCGTGCTCGCGCTTCTCTCCACCACATCGTCCGTGCGTGCGGACACCGAGTCTCTCGACGTGATCCCACCCGAGGTCACCTTGATGCCGGCGAAACCGTTCGTCGGCGCAGGCCAGCATCGGGTCGCGCTTGCCGTGCCGGCGTGGCACGGGCTCGAGCCCCAACTTGTCATCGCGTACGCCTCGTCGATGAAGAACGGCTGGGTCGGCGTCGGCATGACGCTCGAAGGTCTCTCGACGATCGAGCGGGTCTCGCCCAACCTCGGCGCGCCGACGTACACGAGCGCCGATACGTATCAGCTCGACGGGGAGCCGATGATCGCGTGCGCCGCGGGGAGCACGTCGCCCAGCTGCATGACCGGCGGTACGCACACCACGAAGCACGAGCGTTACGTCCGGATCGTCAAGTCAGGAACGTCGTGGACGGTTACTTCGCCGACCGGCGTCATCGATCGATACACGACGCTCGCCGAGCCGATCGCAGTGCTGAGCTCGCGAACCGACACCTCGGGCAACGCCGTCACCTATACCCACACGACCTCGAACGGCACGAGCTACCCATCGTCGATCGCGTACAACGGCACGACGATCACGTTCGCGTATGAGGGGCGCACCGACGTGCTCGGAATCGGCACGGGGACCGGCCTGCGCCGCATCGACAAGCGATTGGTCGCGATCGCGGTTCGCACCGACGGCGCTGTCCATCGCGCATACCGCCTCTCGTACACCACCGGCGGTGCAGGGCGCTCGTACCTCGCGAGCGCACAGGAGTACGGCGGCGACGCGGTGCTCAATGGCGCCGGTGCGGTGACCGGCGGGACGGCCCTGCCGGCAACCCGGTTCGCCTACGCTCCCGATCGACCTGCGATCGGCGCGACGTCGTCCGGGGTGATCGTGCGACCAACCGGTAGCACGGACGACGAAACGCTGGTGGCCGATGTCAACGGCGACGGCCGTGGGGACGCCGTCGCTATCGCCCGCTACAGCAGCGGTGGCGTCGGGGGCAACAACAGCGGCACGCTCTCGTTGGTCGTCCAGCTCGGCCGCGCCGACGGAGCGTTCGCGCCGCAGTCGATGCGCTCGACGACCACGTCGAACCCGAACATCGGCTGGTACGACGAGGTGCGATCCGGCGACGTCAACGGTGATGGCAAGGCCGACCTGGTGATCGTGCAGCGCAGCAGTGTCTATCGCTGTTGCGGTGCCGCCCCGGTCGGGTACGTCGACGTGCAACTCGCGCTCGGCACGGCGACGGGCACCTTCACGTTCCCGGCGGTGCGGCGGATCAGCTCGGAGGGCGAGAGCGATCAGTTCGACAAGGTCTTGCTCGCGGACCTCAACGGCGACGGGCGCAGTGATCTCGTACTCGCTCGCTCCAACCCGCTGAACGGCAACTACGGCAACGTCGACGCCCTGATCTCGCTCTCGAACGGCACGACCCTGGCCACCGCCACCCGTCGGACCCTTTTGAGCGGCGGCGTGTTCGCGAGCATTCGCATCCACGCCGGTGACACCGACGGCGACGGCCGCGACGACCTCGTGGTGGTCCTTCGCGGATCCAGGATCTGCGGCAGCGCGAGCTCTCCGGACGTGGCGCGTGCGAACACCTATCTCTCCCTCGGCGACGGGACCTTCGGCCCACGCATCAGTTCGACGCTGAATGCCGGATGCGTCGCGGACTCGTATGCAGGCGACGCGCTGGTCGACGTCAACGGAGACGGGCTCGCGGATCTCGTGGGCGACGAGGCGTACTCGATCTTCGGCGCGATCTGCAGCGACTGCGACTCGGACGTCAAGATCGTCGCGAACCTCGGGAACGGCAACGGCACGTTCGGGGGACCGTTGAGCTCGATCGGCTGGTCGGGAGCCAATGCATGGATCGGGAACTTCACCGCCGGGTTCGTCGACATCAACGGCGACGGCGTTCCGGATCGCGTCGCGGCGCAAGGCGGCACCAGCCTCCGGGTGCTCGTCAGCTACGGCCGTGGTGACGGTTACTTCGAGTCGGGAATCATCAACTCGGTGGCTACCGGCGGCTCGACCTCGTGGGCGAACAGCGGTGCAATCGGCTTTGGCGACGTCGACGGAGATGGACGCCTGTCGATCGTCCTCACGCACTGCATCGGAGTCAACTTTCACGTCGTTACCCTCGCGCCGTCAGCGCAGTTCAGCGGCCTCCTCCAGACCGTGACACTGCCGACCGGTGGCTCCGTCGGACTCACGTACACGACCTCGTCCTCGTTTCCCAACGGTTACCTCCCGTTCGCGTTCCCGGTGCTCGCCAACTCGCGCATCCTCGACGGGCGCGGCCAAACATCGACCACGACGTACAGCTACACCGGCGGCCTCTACGTGCCGGCGGAGCGGCGGTTCTTCGGCTTCGCGACCTCTCGTGTCACGGATGGCGGTGGTGCGATCCGCGACCTGGCGTTCACACAACACGTGGCCGATCCGCCCGGGACGATCGCGACGACGCACGTGCGTACGAACGCCGCACTCGTGAGCTATCACTCGACCACGTTCGCGCGGAGCGGCAACGGCACCACCGTGCCCTACGTGTCCAATCCGAGCCGCCGCTACGACTACGAGTGCAACGGCTTGCCGACGTGCAAGTCGGCGAGCCGGGGCTGGACCTACTCGGCGTACGGCGCCGTCGCGTCGGAGATCGAATACGGCGACGATGCGATCACCGGCGACGAACGCACCACGTTTCGTACGCAGGTCGTGAACCCGACCGCGTTCATCACGCAACGCGATGCGACGACTACGGTGCGCGCGGGCGCTGCCAACCCAGCCGGCACCCAGCTCGCGTACACGGAGCTCGCCTACGATAACGCTGTCAGCGCGACCACCGCGCCGACTCGCGGCCTCGTCACGAAGCGATCGCGCTGGCGTGGCGGCTCGAGCTACGTCGTCGAGCGCTTGCAGTACGACACGGGCGGCAACGAAACGGAGATGATCGATCCGCTCGGAAACACCACCACGAAGTCGTACGACGCGCGGCATCGGCTCGTCGGCACGGTGAACCCACTTGGCCACGCGGTGACGCAGACCTACGACACGCTCGGGCGCGTCGCGACGATCACGAACGAAAACGGCGGGATCACGAACCATACCTATGACGTGTTCGGCCGCGCGATCCGTCGCGTCGGGCCCGACGGCAGCGTCGCGACCGCAGCGTTCGCAAACTGGGGCAACCCGACGACGCAGTTCGTGACCACCGCGATCGCGGATGGCAGTCCGGACGGCCTGTGGAAGCAAACGTACCTCGACGGTCTCGGGCGAACCGTCCGCGTTGTCGAAGAGGGCGGGATCACGACAGACACCACGTACAACTTACGCGGGCTCGTTAGCGCTCGCAGCGCTCCGTACCAGAGTGGCGGGACCCCGGTGTGGACGACCACGACCTACGACGCGCTCAGGCGCCCTCGGGTCGTGACCGAGCCCGATGGCGCGGCCACGACCATGACCTATGGCAACTGGACCGTGTCGACGACCGACCACCGCGGTCTCGTCACCGACCGGTTCTACGACGCGTACAAGCAGCTCGTGCAGGTCATCGAGAAACTGCCCGTCGCGCAGACGACGACGATCGGCTACGACCTCCTCGGGCGGCGCGTGCAGGTTGTCGACGCCAAGGGCAACACGACGATCACGGCGTACGACCTGCTCGGTCGCCGCACACAGTCGCAGGACCCCGATCTCGGCGTGTGGCAATACACGTACGACGACGCGGGTCGGGTCACGAGCCAGCGCGACGCGCGCGGCGTCGTGATCGATTTGACGTACGACGCGATCGGCCGGCCGCTGCAGCGCCGCGAGGGAACGACCACGCACGCCGCATTCACGTACGACGAGGTCGCTGTCGGTTCCTCGAACATCGGTTGGCTGACGAGCTTCACGGATCTGACCGGGTCCACGCGCCGCCACTATGACGCGGCCGGGCGCCTACACAAGGAGAGCAAGACCATCGGCGCTACCACCTATCTCGTCGACTGGAGCTACGACGCTGTGGGACGCCTCAGTTCGACCCGGTACCCCGCGGTCGGCGGTGTACGCGAGCAGGTCACGCTGACGTACGACGCGAGAGGCCGCGTGGCCAGCGTCGGCGGATACGTCAGCGGCCTCGCGTACGACGCGCGCAGTAACCTCACCGCGGCGACCTACGGCAACGGCGCGACGGTTGCCCGCACGTATTCGCCGACACGCGGGTGGATGCTCGGCCAAACGGTGAACGCGGGCGGTGTGGTCCGCGATCAGTTCGCGGTCACCCGCACCGGTTCGGGAGACATCACCGGGCGAACGAGCACCTCCGAGGTGCGCGACGCCTGGCAGTTCGTGTACGACCCACTCGGGCGACTGACGTCGGCCAACAACACCGCAGACGACACGCTCGACGAAGCGTTCACCTACGACCCGATCGGTGCTCGGCTCACCGCGCGGCGCGGTGCCGCGACGACCACGTACCAGTACCCGGCAGGCGGCGTTGCTCGTCCACACGCGCCCACGTCGATCGGTGGAGTCACCGTGCGCTACGACGCGAACGGCAACCGCCTCGGCATCGGCGCGAGCGACGACGCGACCTACGACGCGAACAACCGCCTCGTCGACGACGGCACGACGACGTACGCCTACGACGCCGAGGGGACGCGTGTTCGTGCGGGCACCAAGGTGTTCGTCCGCGATCTGTTCGAGGCCGATGGGACGTCGTCGATGTCGTACTACTACCTTGGACGCGAGCGCGTCGCGCGGCGCGACCAGACGGGCGCGGTCGCGTACTACCACGGCGACTCGATCGGCACGGTGCGTACGCTCACGTCGAACACCGCGGCGGTCGCCGGCCGAAAGCTCGCGTTCGCGTTCGGCGAGCTCGCGTCGGCGTCGGGGATCGAAGACCCGTTCGGAATCGCCGGGCAGCGACGCGATGACTCCGGCCTGTATCACATGGGTGCCCGGATGATGGATCCCGCGCACGGTCAGTTCACGCAGCCCGACCCGTCGGGTGCGCCGGATCCAGCGCGGCCACAGACGCTCAACCGCTACAGCTATGTCCTCAACAATCCGATCCGCCTCGCGGACCCCACAGGGTTTCAGGAGGAGGAGGAGAAAGAGAAGGAGAAGAATGATGAGGAGGAAGAGGAACTGTCGCCCGACGACAAGGAGCGCAACCCGCTGCGGATCGTGATCCTTGAAGACACACCCGAGCGACTCAAGTGGAGGCAGGAGCACCGCACCTTCGTAGCCGAGGCACCACGCCTCTTCTCGAAGGAGTTCTACGAGCAGCCCGGGGTCAAGGCGGGCACGGAACCGGAACCGGGCACGGGGATCCGCTGGGGCTTCAAGAGTAGTACCGGCAGGATCTACGGAGATCGTGATGCGTATAGTGGCGAGGCCTTCGAGACCATGGACGAGGCGATTGACTACGCCGACGAGAGCCGCGAGGGAACGTTCCCCGACGCCCCGTACGACAGCAGAGGCATCTTACGCTTCAACGGGGACTTCAACCCGGCATACCTCGAGAGCGACACTGGCTCGACACTCCGCTACAACGTCGACCAAACGATCGACGTCATCAGACCGCAAGACGTGCCGGCCGACGCGACGTTGTTGATCTTTCGCGAGGCGCTGACCTCGTGAAGTACCTCGTCGCATCCACGTTGATCCTCGTATGTGGGCTTGTCCTACTTTGGCGCGAGCTCGCCACACCGATAACGCCGCAGCCAACTTCGCGCGCGGCGGCTCCGGAACGTGCGTCTCGCTCGAGTGCCCAGCCGTCGGTCACGCCGGAGCGCCCACCAGCAGAACATCCGCTCGGGATGCCGCCGCTCTCCACCGCTGCATCGCCTCCCGGTGGCGTGCGCGCGTGGTCGCCGACGGCCGCGCCTGTCGACGGACCCGATCCGTTCGCGGCGGTACCGGAGGTGCGGACCGCCGCACACACACGGTCCGGGCTCGACGACGAACCGGCGCGATAACGGGACACAGTCCGGACTCGACGACGAACTGACGCGATAACGGGACGACGGGCCGGTGGCCGGGGGCCGGTGGCCGGTGGCCGGTGGCGCGCTCGGCGTGCGTGGGCCGATGCGAGTGCTGCGACGTGGGCCCGCTTTTGCGGCTTGACCGGCAGTCGGTTCTTGCACTATCATTTCATCATTCGTTGAAGTGTTGGTTTTTACCTGACCAAGGACCTATGACCCACCCGACTCATCCCAGCCACGATCACGTTCATGGACCCGACTGTGGTCACCCTGCTGTTCGCCACGCCGACCATGTCGACTACGTCCACGATGGCCACCTCCACCAAGTGCATGGCGATCACATCGACGAGTGCTCGGTCGCCGTGGATGCGACGAACCCCGCCGCGTGCATGCCCGATCACGCGTGCAGCGAACACGATGCCAAGCACGTGCACGGCGCGGATTGCGGCCATCCCGCGGTCCCGCACGGTGACCACGTCGACTATCTCGTCGCCGGTCATCTTCACCATGTCCACGCAGGCCACTGCGACGACCACGGTCCGCTCGCGCCGGCATGAGCGTTCCTGTTTCGTCGACGATTGGAAGGGCACCTCGATGAAACGCGCATCGGCCAAGTCGCGCGCTTCAGTCCACGCGCACCCGCGACGTCCCATGCCCAAGGCGCCAGCCGACGTGGCCTTTACGCGCGCGGCTGCGCTTTTCCGGGCAGCAGGAGACGTCGCGCGGCTCAGGCTGCTGCATGCACTGGGTCAGACCGAGTGGTGCGTGTCGGAGCTTGCCGCGGAATCCGGCACGAAGCTCTCGACGTTATCGCAGCAGCTGCGAGTGCTCTATTCGGAGCGCATCGTCGAGCGACGCCGCGACGGCAAGCACATCTACTATCGACTCGTCGACGAGCACGTACTCGAGCTCGTGCGCGTGGCGCTGGAGCACGCGGCCGAGAAGGCATAGGGAAACACCGATCATGTACTGGTGTCGGGGAGCGCTCTTCCTGCTTCGCCGCCACCACCACTCGCGTTCGCTGCTGGCAAGCCGTCCTTCACGTCCGACGCCGCCTCGAGCAGAAGCGTCTGCAGCTCCGCGCCGAGGATGAGGTCATCGTGGACGCCGAAGACCTGTCGGCGCAGCCGGCCGCGTGCGTCGATGAGCAACGTCGTCGGCGTCCCGCGCATGCCGTACGCCCGCATCGTCTGCGGGATCGGCGCGCCGTCCGGATCAGGCGCATCCACTCCGACAGGGAAACGCACGCGGTACTCGTGGAGAAACGCCCGCAGCGACTCGACCTTCATCCCGTCGTGGTGCTCGAAGACAGTGTGCAGACCGACGACAACGAGAGGTGCATCGGCAAACAACTCGGCGACACGCTGAGCCTGTGGGATGCCGCGCGAAACGCAGCCTGGACAGAGCATCTGGAACGCATGAACCAGCACCACACGACCGCGAAGCTGCTCGAGCGTGAGCGGCGCCGGAGTGTTCAGCCATTCCGTCGTTCTCCAAGGCGGAGCGAGGGCGGTTGCCTTCATCAGAAGTCGCCGTCCTTAATGTAGGGGTAGCTCCACAACGTGACCTGCAGGAGACACGACTTGACCCACGCCGCATACATCTTCTCGACGTCCTCCGCCGAGTGTCCCTTCTTGGCCAGGAACGGACGCAACGTGAACGTCACCGGGTAGACGAGTGCGAAGAGGTTGCGAAACGGGACGAGGTCCGTCGATGGCGCCGCGTCGGTCTTGTTCTTCTTCAACCGGTGGTGCCTGAGTCCGATCTCGTGCTGGTAGTCGAGCCACTTCTGTTCATACACGGCATGTGCGGTGTCGAGAATCCATTGACCGAAACGCTTACGCACGGCGCCGAGGTAGTCGCCGAGGGGCTTGCCGTCCGTCTTGCCGGTGAACGATGCCAGGAGGTGGGGCTGGCTCCCGACGAAGCCGTACCAGACGTCGAGAATCGCCTCGACCTCGTCCTTCACGACGTCGTGAGACATGCGGAGGTACTTCACGTCTTCTTCGCCGAACAGCACGCTCGCCTTCATCTGGTCGAAGTCGGCGGGGGTCACGGGAGAGACCGCAGCGGTGCCGAGAATGTAGCCTGGGATGTTGCTCATGTTTCTGTTCTCCTTCTCGGAGCAGTGCTCCGCCGTTGCCGTCGGCCGAAATGGCCGCGGAATCTGAGTCGATATGGAAGCGTTCGCTCAGGTGGGTCGCATGAACTGCTCCCAGAGCTCTCTGCGAGACGCCTCGGCTGCAAGCTCGTGCTCGGGGCAGTCGAGGCGTAGTTGATCCGTTGCGAGCGGCGCGTCCACCAGCGCGCAGTGGTGTGGCGACGCGCCGGAGCGGACGTTGGGGCGGAAGTGCGTACAGGTCACGCACATGCCGCTCACCGGGATGAGGCCTTGGTCCTGGAGGTTGCGGATCATCTTCAGGACGCCGGAGAAGAACGCTCGTTGTTCTTCTGGCGTCAGGTCCGTCACCGCGCCGGCCATGAACTCCGGCCACGACTGTGCACGCGCGCCGAGCTGAGCACCCCGCTTGGTCGGCGTCAGCAGCGTCGCGCGAGGATGACGCGGGTCAGGGGATCTCGAGAGGAGCTTCTTCTCGACGAGCACACGAACCGAGTCGCTGATCGTCGGCAGCGTGACACCGAGCCGCTCACTCAGCTCCGAGCCGGTGAGTGCTCCGTGCGTCGCGAGCGCTGCGAGGATCTGCCCCTGTGTCGCCGACAAGCCCTCCTCGTTCGCCTGTTGCCAAGCGTGCTGCTTCATCGCGAGCCCGATCTTGTGCAGGCCCGCCGCGATGCGCGACGAGAGCGGCTCGGTGTTCTCGTTGAAGAGCGGAAGGCGGGTCCGGCTCATGCACGACACATAACTTAGGAGTCCTAAGTTGTCAATGACGTGCGTTCCTTACGAGCGATCCCGACCTCGCCGAGCTCGGCTTCATTGAGAGACAGGCCCTTGAAGGGGCGCGCACGGGTCCACCCCAACCACTCGCGACGGGGTGGGGCCGCCACGCTCAACGGCATTGTCGGGCCGCTTCAAGGCTAAGCGCACATGTCACTTCTTGCCGGGCCGATCGGCGTTGGGGAACTCGGCTTAGTCTTCGTACTCTCGAGCGTGATGATCCTCGCCGTTTGGTTCGCCCCGCTTCTCTGAGAGCGTCAGGCACGCAGGTTCCGTTCAGCGTGCGCGATCACCGCAACCAAGTGCTCCAGCAACTCCCCCGCGCCAGGCTGACCGTACGTTCGCAGTACGATTTCCTTGCCGAGCAACGCGACCACGTATCGTAGCCGAGCGCGACCGTCGTCGAACGCCAGGTAGTCTTCGTGCCCGGTATTGACCTGCCAGATATCACCTTCCATCCGACTGCGCCACGATGCCCCAGGTGCGTCGATCAACACCGGGCGCGGTATGCCCTCCTTGCCTCTCTCTCGTCGCTTCGGATCGGTACATCGAACGATCGCCAGCGCGCTCGCCGTGTGCTCTCCCTGACTGACCACCAGTGAGATCACAGCTTCGGCGCCCGGAAGCAAGTCGCCGGCCGCACTCAGCGCAGGTCGCGGGCCATCTCCCACGAGCGAAAATCCTTCGCCGGCGATCGCCCATCCAAAGCTCACACCGGTGCGCACGACACGACCGTCCGCATCGACGGGGCGGGCGCAGATCCGACGCTCGCCACCGGCGGCGATCTCGATGCTCACCGGCACGATCGCCACCGTGGCGAGGGGACCCGGTGGAAACAGATCTGACTGGGATCCCTCGTCGGCAGCCTCGCCCTTTGGTGTGGTAGCAACTTCTTCGAGAGCGCGCCCGGACACGCCCGCAGCCTCGACCGACACACCCGCGCGGGTGTCATCGACGCTCGGCAGGTCGTAGTGCGGCATTCGCTCGTGGAGCCCACGCAACGCCTTTCGAAGGTCGTCGACCAGAGACCGGTCGGACTCCGATCGGCGCCGCTGCTCGTGGATCGCGAGGCCCGCCACGATCACCGGCTCGATCGTTGCCAACGCTCGAGTGAACGCGATCGCAGCGGCGTTCGGAACCACGCCGCGCCTTGTCCCGGGCGGCACCTGGAACCCCGGGAAGTCGATCAAACCCACAACATCACAACCGCGCCACGGCGCATGATCGAAGCCCAACACGTCGAGCTCGGCGAGGTCATCAGCGACTAACGTGCCCGCACACGCGAGCTGGATCGCCGGCCGTTCCGCGCCGCGCGCGAGGTAGAGCTCGACGCGGATCGACGGATGGCCATCGACAGCGATCTCCGAGGGGACCGCAATCGGAATTCCCTCGAACCGGCGCGGCGTGACTTCGAAGCGTTTCTGTCCGATGCCGCGCACGAGGTGATCGTGGACCTCGACCGTGGCCCCCGACGCAAGGATCGGCCCGCGAAGCTCCGCCGCCAGGTAGTCGGCGAGTCGGCGCCCCGAAAGCTGCCGGAGCGCCGCGTCGTGAAGCTCGAAGACGGCGAGCTCGGTGAAGGTGTCGGACGCGTCGAGCTCGTGCGGCACCGTCCCAAGCTCCGCGGTTTGCCGATCTTCGACGAGCGTCAACACGTGCACGTCCGAACCGGCGACGCGCGAACGCAACTCCAGCTTCGACCCTATGGCCCAGAACCCGAGCAAACCGACACCGTATTGACCGGCAATCACGCGACTGTGGCGCTCCGCCGGCGACAACCCGAGCTTGTGCGAATGCCCGACGTGGGTACCGAGATGGCGCAGCGCCTCCTCACGCCCGAGCGCCGGCAACACGCCTTCGCCGTCATCTCGGATCAACAGCGCTGGAGCGCCCCGCACGCGCCGTCGCTCGATCCGGACCGTCTTCGCGCGCGCGTCGATCGAGTTCTGCACGAGCTCGGCGACTGCTTTGCGGGCATCGCTCTGCGAGCGCGCGAGCCAGCGGATCAGATCGAAGGGATCGGCCGGTTGAAGCTTGAATCGGTTCGCGGCACGGGCCATGGCCCGGAGTATCGCCCGGACCTCTGATCGTCACATTGCTGGGCAACGCTGTGGCAATGATCGCAGCGATTTTCGACAGAAGGGCGGGCTCGGCCATGACGAGCTTGCCCGCGGATCGATTTTTCGGCTCGGTCACCGCGAGCGTCAGCAGGCAGCATCCGGGTTTCTTTCGGCGCCGTCATAGTCGGGCCGGTTCGTGTGCTTCAACGCTCGACCAACGGAGACGTCATGCCCACCCAACCGAGCCTGCGGCTTCCGCTCGCAAAGGCAACGCGCCTGCGGATCATGCGTTCAATGCTCAGAAGGGTTCCACGGTGCGTTTTGGCGCGAGTGGGTGATGGGCCGCAAGAACAAGCCCGGCGAGCAGTACGAGAAGCAGACGATCTATCGCTGCCATCTCGGGCCGCGGTTCGAGGCTGCGCGCAGCGAAATCGATCCCGATAGAGGATCGTTGCGCTGCTCGCGGCCCGCTCGCGCGGTCGTGGAAGCACCTCGGGCGAGAGTGCAGCGATCAATGCTTAGTTAGTGAGGGCAGAAGGGCTCGAACCTTCAACCAGCGGATTAAGAGTCCGATGCTCTACCATTGAGCTATGCCCCCGGTTGGGATCCCGACTCGCGCCGGGAAGTACATCTTCAGTTTTCAGTTCTAGTGAGTCCGAGCCGACTCGAACGGCTGACCTACGGGTTCGAAGCCCGGCGCTCTATCCAACTGAGCTACGGACCCGTTGGGGCGCAGTAGATAGCTTCCGACGACGCGAACTGTCAAGTCCGTGCGAACGAGTCGAGGCGAACTCGTGAGGCCGTCGTCGCCGTGACTGCATCGTCGTTGGCGCTTGCGCCGTGCAGTTGCGCGACGGCTCACGTTCCTCACGTCTAAGCCCGCGAACCCTCGTCCTGGACGCGCTGCGAGGTACGACCCGAAAAGCCCAAACTTATCGGGGGGTAGGCGCGAGTTTCTGCTTTCGGTCTGAGTGGCGATCAGCGTATACGAAGGAATTAGCGTGGTGAGGGACCACACGCATTTCGTTCGACCTCCGGGAGGCCAGCGTGTTTGTACGTTCTACTAAGCTCGATTTGATTCTATCCGCGCTCTTCGTCATCGCGATGGGCTGCGGAAATTTTGGTAGTTGCGGTGCGTGTGGCTCGGTGCAGCCACTACCGAGCGGCGGCCTTCCCAGAGATCAAACGATCGAAGGTGGCGCACAGGTCCGCGTCACGCAGGCCGGCTTCACGAAGATCTCCAACCTGCTCACGACGGTGCTGAACCAGCAGCTCGCGACCGGCTTCTGCGTTCCGCGCGGCTCCGTCGGAAACTGCAACAGCGGCTTCGGCAACACCGGCGCCTGCTACTGCACGCAGAACTCGGGCACGGGCTGCAATCCCGGATGTCGGCTGAACGTCACGATGAACGCGGGATCGCCGAACATCTCGATCACGTCCGACGGAAAAATTCGCGTCACCGTCTCCGCGCGCGTGAGCACGTCGATCACGATCACCGGACGCTTGCTCGGTGTCAGCCTCGGCAGCTGCACCATTAACATCAACTCGGACAACCTGAACGGCTCGTTCGACCTGACGCCGAGCATCAACGCGACGACCGGCGAGCTGGCCCTCGCCGGCCACGTAAACAGCTTCGGTCTCAACGTCAACGTGAACGGCTGCGGCATCATCGGTGACATCATCGACGCGGTTGGCGACATCGCCGACGACATCGCGGGCTCGTTCATCTTCGAGTTCGTCTCCGACCTCCTCGATCCCTTCGTCACCGACTTCATCAACGACCTCCTCCCGGATCCACTCGGCATCGCGGGCCTCATGAACGTCGGCAACATGCTCGACAGCGTGTCGCCCGGCGCGTCCGCGCTGATGGAAGCTCGCATCGTCCCCGGCGGCTACGTCCGGGCCGACATGACGAGGCGCGCTCTCAGCCTCGGCATCATCACCGGCATGAACGCCGACGAGGACACCGCCACGCGCAGCGGCATGCGCCCCGACGGCATCCCGTTCATCAGCGAGCCGAACCTGTGCGTGCCCCCGATGACGCCGCCCGCGTTCGGCGCCGCCCCGCACAACCTACCGCGCCCGCCGGACAACCCGGCGCGTAACACGTTCTTCCTCCCGCCCGCGGGTGCGTTCGACGGTAACCCCGAGCCGGCGGCCGATCTCGCGATGGGTCTTTCCGAGACGTTCCTCGATCTCGCGGGTCACCACCTCGTGACGTCCGGCGCTCTCTGCCTCGGTGTCGGCACCACGACGATCAACCAGCTCAACGTCGGCACGATCGGCATCCTCGTTCCCTCGCTCGCCGAGCTGACCACGGACACCGGCAAGGATCCGCTCCTCCTCGTGACGCGCCCGCAGCGCCCGATCGACTTCACCGTCGGCGACAACACGCCGACGTCGCCGGCGCTGACGCTTGGCATCCAGAACATGGAAATCGACTTCTACGCGTACCTGTTCGAGCGCTACGTCCGCGCGTTCACGCTCGAGCTGTCGATGAACGTCGGCGTCAACCTAGAGTTCGAGCAGCAACCCGGCATGCCGGCGCAGATCAAGCCGACGCTCGTCGGCATCTCGTCGTCGACCGTCGACGTCAAGGTGCTGAACAGCGAGTTCGTGCGCGAGACGCCGCAGCACCTCGAGATGGTGCTGCCGAGCGTGTTCGACCTCGTGACGCCGCTCCTCGGCAACATCGGCACGATCCAGGTGCCGGAGTTCGCCGGCTTCTCGCTCAACAACCTCTCGATCCAGCACGTCGTGACCTCCAACGACGACTTCCTCGCGCTGTTCGCGTCGCTCGGTGCGGGCACACTCATGCGCCAGGTCAGCAACACGAGCCCGCTCATGATGGCGAACGTCAACGCGCTCGACTCCGAGTTTGGCCCGGCGTTCCAGTCGACGGCGGAGCCGCGCTTCAAGTCGGTCACCACGCCGGCGCCCTCGCAGATCCGCGACGCGATGATGAAGGGCGGCCCGGGCATGCCCGAGGTCGTGTTCGAGGCGCCGAAGTACGACTCGATGGGCCGCGAGCTCGAGTACACCTACGAGCTGAACGGCGGCATGCAGCGCCCGTTCAGGACGCCCGACGCGAACGGCCACCTCGTCATTCGCGACCCCGCGTTCGCCTGGCAGGGCAAGTACGGCATCGGCATCAAGTCGCGTGCGAAGGGCGACTATCGCTCGACGTCGGCCGCGACCACCACCAAGGTCATCATCGACTCGGTCGCCCCGAAGATCCTGATGAAGAAGATGGAGTGGGTCGACGGCGTGGCGAAGGTCCCGATGTTCGACATCGTCAGCGAGCACTCGCTCACCTACGCGTTCGGCAAGACGGACGCGACCGAGCCGTCCACGCCGTGGACGCGTGGCTCGACGGCGGAGCTCACGAAGTCGAAGTTCGACGAGCTCGCCATCGACGGCGAGGTGCTGGTCTACGCGAAGGACGAGGCCGGTAACGTCGAGTACGGCATCATCGCGTACTACGGACAGTCGTCCGGCGCGGGCTGCGACTGCGATGCGGGTTCGGGTCCGTCCACCGGCGGCACGGCGCTCGCGCTGTTCGTCGGTCTCGTGCTCCTCGGCGGCAAGCGCCGCCGCGACGTCGCGAGGTCTCTTCGGCGTCTCGTGACCAAGCACCGCCGCGTCGTCGCGAACGGCGCCGCGTTCGTCGCGATGTCGGTGATGACGGCGTTCCTCCCGGCGTGCGATTGCGGTGACCCCGGCGCCAAGTCGTGCGAGGTCGCGTCGGACTGCGGTCCGGACTTCTGCGGACAGGGCGAGCTGCCGTTCTGCATCGACGGCGAGTGTGTGTGCTCGGATGACATCATCGCGGGCCGCGTCGGTCCGTACTCCGATGTCGCTACGGGCACCGACGGATCGATCTGGGTGTCGGGCTACTCGATCAACCACGGCGACCTCGTCGTCGCGAAGGCCGACGGTCCCGGTCGCATTCCCGTCGAGAAGTGGGAGTACGTCGACGGCGTGCCCAGCGGTCCAGTCCTGATCCCCGACTCCAAGATCCGCGGTGGCATCGACGCCTCGGGCGAGGATGTCGGCATGTGGACGAGCATCGCGGTCAACTCGGCGAGCGAGCCGATGGTCACGTACTTCGATCGCGACACCAGCTCGTTGCGCTTCGCACACAAGGCCGGTGGCACGTGGCAGAAGCACGTCATCCAGCAGGGCTCGGGCGAGATGCTCGGCGAACAAGACGGTCTGCTCGTGGGCATGTTCACGTCGCTCACGCTGCGCTCGGACGACGGTCGCCCCGGCGTCGCGTACCTCGCACTCGTGAAGGACACCCAGGGCGCGCGCGCCGAGGTTCGCTTCGCGGCCGCGCAGACGCCGAACCCGACATCGTCGGCGGACTGGATGCTGTTTATCGTCGAGTCTGCACCGCTGCCGCCGGAGGATCCGCAGAACCCGAATGTGTATCCGTTCCCGAACACGCTCGGCATGTTCATCGACTCGGCGCGGATGGCCGACAACGCCCCCGTGGTCGTCTACTACGACTGGACCCAGGGCGACCTCCGCATGTCGAAGTTCAACCCGCAATCGGGTCAGTTCGGCGTAGCGCGCGTCCTCGACGGTACGGGCATGATCGACGCCGACGCGGGTTGGTCGCCGTCGGTCCAGGTGGATCCGGCGGGCGTCGTCAACGTCGCCTACGTGCAGGGCACGTCGTTCGAGACGGCGCTGCAGTACACCACGGACGCGACGGGCGCCATGCCGGTCGTCGTCGACAACGGTTATCGCCTCGTCGGCACTACCGTCGACGGTCTGCCCAAGCCGGAGTTCCACTTCGTCGGCGAGGACGCGTCGCTGCAGCTCGTCGCGGGTGTGCCGTGGATCGTTTATCAGGATGCCACCACACAGGAGCTCTTGCTGTCGGTGAGGCAGCAAGACAACTCGTGGTCGCGCATCAAGATCGCCGGTGGAGTCACCGAGGGTCAGCCGTGGCCCGGCGCGTATGGCTTCTACGCGTCATCGAGTCTGCGCTCGACGGACATCGTGATCTCGTCGTGGGTCATCAACCAACCCGCGGACAACCCGTTCGAGGACAACTGGGTGGAGATCTTCATCCGCCCGACAACAATCCAGTAGCGATCAGGATCGCGCTCGTCGACGCCCGCGAACACCTCGCGGGCGTTTCTCGTTTTCGGCTGCGAAGCAGCCATGAACATCCCCGGCGGTGTACGGCCTGGCGGGTGAGCCCTTGCACGTCCATACGTCTGGTGCCGCGTCGTGCGCGGTTCTTCTATATGTGATCACCTCGATTTTGGGGCTCGTTTTTTTACTCCGCGATCAGGGTTCGCTAACGTTTGCGACATCGGGATCGCGGGGGATGCGATCCACCACTAGTCATAGGAGAATTCTGATGAAGACAGCCTCGCGGCTATTGATTGCATCTCTCGCCTCGCTCGGGTTCGCAGGTACTGCCCTCGCCCAGGACGCTACTGCTCCGACGGAGCCCGATCCGAACGCACCGCCGCCTGATGGCGCTGTAACCGATCCGAACGCAATGCCGGATCCGAACGCGCCTGCAGCGGGGTCCACCCGCTGGCCTCGCGCCGTCATCGCTCGCCCGCTGACGCTGCCCGCGGGCGTGTTCGCGGTCGGTGCGGACGTCGTCAACTTCACGGAGTCCTTCTTCGACCCGGCAATAATCCGGGTTTTCGTGGGCTACGGCATTACCGACGATATCGAGCTCGCGTTCGCGCACTACGCGTTCCCGACGTCGGATGTCGGCAAGGGCGACATCCTCGCGCAGGTCGGCGTCAAGCTCGCGCGTGGCGCCATGGGTGGAAAGCTCGAAGCGATCGCTCGCGCGCAGATCGGCTACGACCTCGCGGCCTCGGTCGATCTGATGACGGGTGAGACCTCGGGTGCGGTAGCACCGCTCGGCCTCGGCGTTCACGTGCAGTACAACGTGACCGACAAGATCTCGCTCGTCACGCCGGGCAACCAGCTGACGGTCGGGCTCGACCCGTTCACCATGGCGCTCAACATTCCGGTCGGCGTCGGCTTCCAGGCCACCCCGGAGCTGTACGTGCAGCTCGACACGAGCCTCGCGACGATCAACATCAAGGACAGCGCGACGGCCGTTATCTTCGCGGACGCGACGCCGCTCGCCGTGACGGCGACGTACAACGTCATGCCGGCCCTCGATGTCCTCGCGGGCCTCGCCCTCGACCTCACGCCGGCCGATCCGCTCGGTGTGGGTGACACGTTCGCGATTCTCCTCGGCGCGCGCTACTACGGCGGAAAGCTGAACTAAGCGCCCGCCCGCGCTGTCAAAAGCGCAGCAATTTGCCCTCGAGCCCGCGCGTTGTCATCGTTGTCGACATGCGCGGGCTTGGTGTTTTCGGCATCTTCTTCGTTTTGTTGGGGGCGAAAACGGTCGTCGCGGATGACTGTCCATCCCCTGATGCGGAGCCGCCGCCGCCCAAACACGATCAGCTAAGGCTCGCGAAGGCGAAGTTCAGCGAGCTACCGGGATGGGCGGATGACAAACACGCCGAGGCGATCGGCTCGTTCCTGCGGTCGTGCACGAAGATCAGCGAGCTGAAAGATGGCGACGCCGTCGGGCACGACGGTCACGGCGGTCTCGCGAAGCACTGGCGCAAGGCGTGCGCCGCCGCCGCGAAGCTTCCGGCCGGCGACGACGCCGCGGCGAAGGCGATGTTCGAGTCCGAGTTCGTTCCATGGGTCGCGGCAGGGAAGAATGGCCCCGAGGGAAAGCTCACCGGCTACTTCGTCCAGGAGATGCGCGCGTCGCGTAAGCAGAAGGGCAAGTACAAATATCCGGTGTACGGCCGGCCGAAAGACCTCGTGATGGTCGACCTGTCGAAGCACATCCCCGACGCAGCGGGCCGTCGCATCTGGGGCCGCCTCGACGACAAGCGCAGCATCGTTCCGTTCCATACGCGCAAGGAGATCCGTCTCGGCGCGCTCGCGAACCAGAACCTCGAGATCATGTACGCCGACGATCCGGTCGACGTGTTGTTCGCGCATATCGAAGGTTCGGGCAAGGCGATCATGGACGACGGCTCGACGGTGTGGCTCGAGTTCGCCGGCAAGAACGGTCGCGCGTACCGTGGGGTCGGTGGCGTGCTGAAGTCGATGGGCGAGCTCTCCGCGCCGGGCAGCGGCACGATGCAGGGCATCCGCAAGTGGTTCACCGACAACCCGACAAAGTTCGACGAGGTTGTCGATCAATCACACTCGTTCGTCTTCTTCTCCGAGTCGAAGCAGCCGGGCGCCGTCGGATCGCAGATGGTGATCCTGACACCCGAGCGTTCGATGGCGATCGATCGCGCGTTCGTGGCGCATGGCACGCCGATCTGGGTGCAGACGCGCGCACCCGCCGTCGGCAAGACGGGCAGCGTGCCGTGGACCAAGCTCCTCGTCGCCCAGGACACCGGCGGCGGCATCCTCGGCGCCGTGCGTGGTGACATCTACTGGGGCGACGACGCGACGGCCGCGGAGAAAGGCGGACGGATGGGAGGCGCGGGAAGGTACTGGCTGCTTTTGCCCAAGGGCGTCACGAAGTAGTCACGGCGACGAGCCCGATCCCACCGACGAGCCCGATCCCTCGCCGGGCTTCGGCGGTGGTTTCGGCGGGAACAGCGGTCCGTTACGAACCCAAACGCCGTCTTGATTGGCGTCGACGAGGATCGGCGCGGCGATCGCGTACGGCGTCACGCCCGGGCGGTTCCAGCGGTCCTTCTGGTAGCTACCGGTAATTGCGAGCGGCAATGCGGTGTCGCCGTCGGCGGTCACCGCGACCCAGGTGTCGAGGATGCCGACGGGGATACGTCCTGCCCAGTGATGTGTGCGCGCGCCGATGGGCACGTCGATCTCCCCGAAGAGCTTCGGTCCCTGATCGGTGCCGAGCGTGATGCGAATGCGCTCGGTCTTCACGAACTTCGCCTGCGAGAGCATGATGTCGAGCCAGATCCCACCCGCCTCGGGCTTCACCGTGTCGCCCGGGCCTACGGTGGGCTTCGCGCGCTCGCTCGATGACGCGCGGACGGACAGCCACGGGCCCGTCGTGGCGACGACGCGGTGCTTGCGGATTGCCTCGACGAACGCGGTCTCGTCGAACGTCTTTAGATCGAGCTTGTCCTCGGGCATAGAGACGTAGTTGCGTGACGTTCCGTCGAGGACCCAGTTGAGATCGTGCGTGTCACTGTTGCCGAGGGGTGCGACGAGAACGCCGTGATCCGTCAGCGTGAAGAAGTCGCGCACGCTGTCATCTATGCGGCGATCGCCTGTCGCGTTGAACGCGGTGTATCCGGACAGGACCTCGACCGCATCGAACGTCAGTGGGAACGGCGGCGGCCAGCTCACGCCGTCCCAGTTCGTGTTGTCGAACATCGCTACCGAGCGAAAGCGCGGATGGTTTACCTGGATGATCGGGTTTCCCGGCAGGCGCTCTATCATCGCCAACATCGCGTCGAGGCCGGCGTAGCGCATGACGTCGTCGCCGACCGCGCCGCCATGCTTCTTGTCTTTCTCGACGACGACGGGGTAGACGCCGAAGTGAAAGTAGTCGCTCGACATCTCGTTCGACGCGATCGATGCGACGGTGTCCTCGAAGCCGAGCTGGAGGATCTCCATGTCGAGGTCGCCGTTCGTGTTGTGATCGGAGAGAGCGATCACCTGGATGCCGGCGGCGACCTGGGCGATCACGCGCTGCGGATTCGGGACGAGTGAATCGAGGGACGCCTTGGCGTGCACGTGCAGATCCGCGGCGACGGTGCCCTCGGGTGTCCACGCGCGCTCGAGCTCGATGGCGAGGCTCACCGGGCCTCGATTCGCCGAGAGGTCGACCTCGCCTTCCCACAGCTCGTATTCGATGCCGCGCCATGCCCACACCCGGTACTTGCCGTACGGGATCGCGGGTGAGGGAACACACGCGTCGCCTCCGACGGGGACGAGCCCGACGCCGCGCCCGAGGATGATGCCGTCGTACGATGCGATCACGTCCGGCGCGATCGCGCACGCTGCAGCACCCTGTCGCTTGCCGTACACGTCGAGGTTGCCCATGCGCAGCGGCTCTCCGTCCGCAGCGATCAACAACACGCGCGCACCGACGAGCTTGCCGTTCGCGGTGACACGCGGCGAGAACGAGGTCGTCGAGACTGTGGGCTTGTCGGCTGGCTTCTTCTTGTCGTCGCCCTTGCCGCATGCGCCGAGCACCGCGCACGCGAGCAACGCGCAGGAAGCCCGCGGCGTCATCGCAGGTCGAATTCGGCGCCGGCCGTCATCGCCATGCCGACGAGCGGCTCCGCACCGAGGTCTTGCGTGTACGCGCCGATGCCGAGGGTGAGCTCGGCCTGCGCGACGATCGACACCGAGGGAGCGACCCGCGCGCGGACACCGCCACCCGCGTGGACCGGGATGCCCAGACCGAAGACGTCATCAGCGGCGAAGCGCGCGATCGCGATGCCGACGCCGAGCCGCGCGAATGGTTGGAACACACCCTGCGGCCGGAACATGCGGCGCACCGTGGCGGCGATCTCGACGCCCGACCCCGCGGTAAACCCGTGCTCGCACATCGTCGTCGACATGCGATCGCGAAAGCAGTTCGCCGTGTCGCCGCCGTACGTGAAGCTCGCGACGCCGTCGAACCAGTCCTGCGACGACAGCTGATAGAGATAGTGCCCCGCGACGCGCAGCCCACCGGGCGTCACGCTTCCACCCGCGGCCACGCCGATCGCCGCGCCGATCCCCTGATCACTCGGTGCGAGCTCCGTGCTCGATGCCACCTCGCCTGCGGGCTCCGCTGCGACGAACGACGAGGTGAAGAGGACCGCAACGCCTAGCGTCCGACGCATACACGTTCCCTTCCTCCGCCGTTGCGGAGATCGCGATCACGACACACCCACTCGCGACCGAGGAAGTCGCAGTCGAGGTCGTCGATGCAATCAAACAAGCACACGCCGCCGTTCGTGTCGATGCACCACGCATCGGGCGGACATTCGTCGCTCACCTCGCAGCGATACGAACACAAGCCCTCGGGGAAATCGTTGTTCGGGCCGAGGCAGCGCTCGTCGCAGTCGTTGTCGTCGTCGCATCGCGCGCCGAGCAGCCGGTCCACATCACGCCCGCCACCGCACGCGACGAGAACGAGCACGAGAATCGCCGTCGATCGCATGTAGGTAGGCTACCGCCGAGGCCGTGCCCGGTGCCACTTTATCGACGACACGGCCCGTCATCGACGCCGGAGCCGTGCGACACCGGCGGCGTGCGCGAGCGCTGCGAACAGCGCCTCGCCCGCGCGGACGGACACGCGTGCTGCATCGGCCAGCGGCTGCAACGCATCGTCGAGATCCGAGGCTCCCCGCAGAGGGCCGCGTTCGGCCCACACGAGCTCGAGGGCACGCTGCGCCGCGACCTCGCCGATCAACGCGGCGAACTGCGGCGACGCGATCACCGCAAGGCGCGCGAGATCATCCATCGCGCATGCGGCGAGACGGCCTCCACACAGCACCCACTCGGAGAGGACTTCCCACGCGCTGTCGTCGACGATCGCGGCCTCGCTCGGCGCGTCGGGTACACGCACGACGTTAGGTGCGACGGCGCCGCGATCCGGCGGCGTGATCACGACGACGCGCTCGTGATCGCGTTCGAGGACGAGCATTCGAACGAACCGTCGCTCCCAGCGCACGTCCACACGTACGCTCACCGCACCGTCGACCGTCGTCGCGGTCATTCCGTGCAGCACGTGGCGCCGGTGCCGACCGTCGGGCATGCGTAGCACCAACACGTCGGCGTCGAGCTGCACCTCCGCGCGCGCGGAACGAAACGGTACCGGATCGGCGTACAGGGCGGTGCGCCCCATGCGTTCAGCATAGCGCCGTCGTGCGCCGGGAGCGGAGCGATCTACATCACCTACGCCGGCACTCGCCGTGCGCTACGCGCATTCGTCGACCGTGCACTCGCCGGCCAACGTGCCTTCGCCAGCCTCGCTGGCCGCAGGTCAGCGCTTCGCCTTGGGAGCGGGCTTTGCCATCGGAGGTTTAGCCTTGACGTCGATCGCCTTCGGAACGGGCTTGGCCTCGGCCTTCGGCGCGACCTTTGGGGCGGCGTCGGCCACAGGCTTGGCAGCCGGGGGCTTGGGTACGATCGGGGTCCGGGGGGCGCCGGTCTTGGGGGCGGCGGCTCTGGACTTCCGCTTGGCTTTTGGTCCTTCGAGCGCGGCCGCTCGCTTCTCCGCAGTCACCTGCTCCGCGGTCTTCTGGGTCTGCAATCGTCGAATCGCGCGAAGGCGGAGTTGGCGGTCGAGCTTGGGCGCGAACGCGTCGGCGGACTGGATATGGTCCTCACGACCCGCGCGCACCTCGGCGTCCTCCTTGAGGAGCAACGCGCGCACCTGATCCGGCGACGACATCGCACGGAGCCGGGCGATCGTCGCGGGGTTGCGGAGGGCGCGCGCGAGGCGACCGAGGATCGGCAGGTGGAGCCGGTCGTACTTGAGGCCGAGCAGAAAGAACAGGTACGTCGGGTTGTTGTCCGGCGCTCCGAACATGATGCCTTCCCACGATCGCCCGACGACGACGAACGGCCGGCCGATCTTGCCCTTGTCCTTCGCGCGCGTGTGCAGGAACGCGACGCCGCCCTCCATCGCCGTCGACGAGAGCGACTCGCGCTCGACGACCGCGCCGACGAACCACGGCTTGTCGAGCAACCAGCCGTTCGTGTACGCGCGCGCCGCGAGCTCTTCGATCACGCCGACCGGCGTACGCGCGCGCAGGTTCGTGATGATCGCTTGATCGGGGAGCAGATCCTCGAGAGGCAGCTTCATTCCGTCCGGTACGTCGACGAAGCTCTCGTCGTCACCGACGAGCTGCTGCTCGATCCATTCGTCGATCTGCGCGCGCTTGAAGCGCCACTGCCGATCGACCTGGATCGAGGGAATCTTGCCGGAGGAGACCAGCTTCTGAACCGTGGTGTCGTCGAGGTGCAGGTACACCGCCAACTCGTGCATGGTCAGCAACTGCGCGTCGGTACCACCTTTTTTGCCCATGGAAGCTTAGGGGTCGGAGCATATGAGTCTGCGAACGCGCGCGCTAGCCGCCGTCGGCGTAAGATTTCGGGATGCGTAGGCCACGGTGGTCCCTCCACCGAGCCCGAGTGCTCATCGGCAGCAAGTTCGTGCTGATCGCGGGTCTCGTGGCGTTCGTCCTGATCGCGGGCTTGATCGAGCTCGTCGCGGGGCTCGATCGCGCGGTCCACATCGGGCCCGTCGTCGCCGGGATCATGGCCGGCATCCCTGCCCTTCTCTGGCTCGGCTTCTTCTACCTCCTCGATCGCCACGAGCCCGAACCGAAGCAGCTGGTCGCCGGCGTCTGCGTCCTCGGCGCTCTGATCGCCGCGCCCCTCGCCGACTTCGTCCAGTTCGAGATCGTCGCTCCACAGGCGTTGGAGATGCGCAGCCTGCCCTCACCCCACCTGTTCGACGCCTTCACCCAGCTCGATCGCGTCCTGTACGCCGTCCTCGTCGCAGGCCTCGCCCAGGAGATGTGCAAGTACGCGGTCGTTCGCTACACGATCTACCTCTCCCGCGAGTTCGACGAGCCGATGGATGGCATCGTCTACATGATGGCCTGCGGCACGGGCTTCGCCGTCTGGGTCAACTTCCACCGCATGGCGGGCCAGGGCCACTCCATCGATCTCTCGACGGCCGCCGCGCAGGCCGTCGTCACCACGCTCGCTCACGCGTCGTTCGCAGGCGCGCTCGGTTACGTGATGGGTCGCGCGAAGTTCTCCCAGCGCAAGGCTTCGCTGCGCGGCCTCCTGCTCATGCTCGGACTCCTCGGGGCCGCCGTGCTCAACGGGCAGTTCCAGATCATCGAGCAATGGGTCTCCGCCACCGGCATGAAGAACCAGCCGTGGCGCGGCATCGTGTACGCAGCGCTATTCGCCGCCACGATCTTTGCCGCGATCATGTTCGCGGCAAAGCACCTGCTCAAGCGCTCGCCGTTCCGGAGGCAAGAATGACCTCCGGCAAGAAGAAGTCATCGCGCAAGTCGCGCAAGACGCCGGTGCCCGGCGCCCCGACGGCGACAACGCTCGATCCGGACGAGTCCTCACCCGTCGAGAAGCTCGACGAATCCTCGCCGTCCGCGAAGGTCTCGATCGACGACTCGGCGCCGTCGGCGAAGGCCTCGAACATCGACGACTCGGCGCCATCGTCGAGAGTGGATGTCGATTCCACCTCGTTCGCGAAAGCAGATCCCGCCGACATCACGCTCGGGCCGAACGAATCGAAACCGACTGTCGATTCCGGCACGGATGGGACGGCGAGCGAATCGAAACCGACTGTCGATTCCGGAGCACGCACCGATGCGACCGCGAGCGAATCGAAACCGACTGTCGATTCCGACTTGTTCATGCCTCTCGTCGCGAAGAGCGACGAGTCGGTTCCAGTCCCGAAAGCCGAGATCACCGACGACAACCTGACCACCAAGTCGTCACCACCACCGGCCCCGGAGCCCGTCGAGCCACCTGCGGTGATCGACACGCGTCCGCTGACGAACGAGCGCCCGTCCGCACCGAACCTTCGCCCCGAGTCGCCGGCCGAGCGCCCGTCCGCGCAGAACCTTCGCGCCACGTCCGAGTCGCCGGCCGAGCGGCCGTCCGCGCAGAACCTCCGCGCCACGTCCGAAGGGCCCGCCGAGCGCCCATCCGCGCAAGGCCTCCGCGCCCCATCCGAGGGTCCCAGCGATCGACCTTCGTCACAACGATTGCCCCGGGCGGCGGCGGTGAAGCCCACCGACGACAACGCGTACATGCCGTCGCCCGAGTGGATGCTCGGCGAGCCCGAGAGGGCGGCGGAGGCGACGCCGCACGCGTCGCAGCACATCCCCGTCATGTCGACGGCCATGCCGGACCCGAAGGCCGCGGCGCTCGAAGCGGCGCGCATCGTCGGCGAGATCGTCGGTGACGTCGAGAGCGCAGGCGGCGCCGCGATCGTCGCCGCCGCGGCGGCAGGCGCCGCGATCGAGGCCGCGCGCGCGCGAGCGCAGGCACAGGCCGAGGGGCGTGACGTGCCGCCCGCGATCGAGATCGGGATCTCGGCCGAGGGATCGACGAGCAGCGATCCGGTGGTCACCGTGCGCATGCAGCGCGACCGGATCTTGCGCGCACTCGCCGAAGACGTCGCGGCGCAGGCGGAGGCGCAGCAGCACAACAAGGATCAGGCGAGGGATCAAGGCACACCGAACGATCGGACGCAGAACGATCGCGCGCCGAGCGCACCGGGTCCGCGTGCGCCGAGCACGCCCGGACGCGCGGGCAGCCAAGCGAAGGCCGACGCGCAGCCGGGCTCGACAGAGACGCAGCCGCAGGCGCCCGCGGAGCAAGGCGAGGACGAGGAGCTCGATGCGGTGCAGATCGCGGCGGCGGCGATCCAGCGCCTGCGCAAGCGCGCGCAAACGGATCTCGCCGAGCTGAAGACGCAATATCACCGGCACGACATCCTCGTACTGCTGCTCGCGTTCGTGATCATCGTCGTCGCGGGCCGCGTGCACCGCGGGATGGTCACCGCGCCGACGACGACGTTCTCCGAGCGCGGGCTCGTGTTCGAGCACTCGACGATGTGGCTTTCGCCCGAGCCGATCCCGTCGCCCGCGCCGCGCATCGCATACGGGCTAACGCCGCAGAGCCCGGTCGCGCCGCCGAGCCTGTATCACGTGCTGCTCACGAGCTCGCTCGATCCCGACGTGAAGCTCGAGGTGCTGATCGACAAGAAGCCCGCGTGGAGCAACATCGTCACGGGGCTCGAGCTCGATCGCCGCACCCGATGGGGCGAGCTGTACACGCTGGACGACTCGAGTGTGCGCTCGATCGCGGGACACGATTGGCTGCGCACCGCGTATCGGTTCGCACATGTCGCCGACAAGGGCGACGTGCCTCGCGTCGGAAGGGCGACCGAGTTCGCGACGATCGACCGCGAGCAGATCTATGTCGTGACGTTCTTCGGCGGCGATGCAGAGCTCGGGCAGATCGAGAGTGTCGTCGCGCCCTCGCTGCGCGTGCCGACGCAGACGGGTCTGCCGCTCGTGCCGCAGACCCGCACGTTGAGCCAGCGCACGTATCCGAATGCTGTGGCGCGTGCGTTCGACTCCACGGTGATGGTGGTGGTCGCGGATCTCGTCGACGGGCGGCTGCGTCCGCGCGGCGGCGGATCCGGGGTCGTCGTCGGAAGCGACGGATCGATCCTGACGAACTACCACGTCATCCACGACAAGGATGGGCGGTTGCACGACGTGTTCGTCATCGGGAGGTTCTCGCAGCCAGATCATGCGCCGCAGCTGTGGTGCGCGGGTCGCCCGAGTCGCAGCAAGCTTCAGAGGGACCTCGACCTCGCCCTCGTGAAGTGCGACCTCGACCTCGACGGGCGGGCGTGGGTGCCAGCGGCGGCGAGCGTGTGGCCGACGCTGCCCGAGGCGCGCACCGCGGACATCAAGATGGGGCAGCGCTTGTGGGTGCTCGGCTATCCCGATGTCGGCGGCGGAGGCCTGACGCTGAGCGAGGGAAGCGTCGAGGGATGGACCGGCGAGAACGGAACCTCGGGCAAGGACTTCATCAAGACCGACGCGTCGATCACGCACGGCAACTCGGGCGGGCCCGTCGTCGATGATCACGGCCGCCTCGTCGGTGTGGCCGCGGCATTCCGGACCCGAACCAACGCCAGCGGCGGCATGCTCGAGACCGCGCAGGTCGGCCTCGTACGCCCGCTGTCGACGGCGAGCGATCTCCTCGCGATTGCACAGACCGGCTGGACGCCGCGCGAGGGACACACAGATGTCGATCTCCAGCCGTCGGCGGTCGAGGCGCCGGGCGAAGGCGGCGTACGCATCTCCACGCGCGTGCTCGACGCCGCCAACGAACAGCCCGTTCGCGACGCGCTCGTCATGATCCTGCGGCCCGGCGTGAACGCGAAGAAGGTCGACGTGAATCGCCTCGACGATCAGGTGCTGTCGTGGGGGCGCTCGAACACGCAGGGTGAGGTTCAGCTCAAGCAACCGGTGCCGGCTCCCGGCACGTACAGCGTGATGGTCGTCGCGCGCGGCTACGAGCCGCTCGTCGGCGAGGGCGAGCTCCACCTCGACGCGAAGACGCCCGCATTCTTCGATCCGTGGGGCAAGATCTGGCTGCGCTCGCGCTAGTCCAGACGGAAACGAAGCCAATGATGTGCGCTGAAAGGGGCGCAACGGCGTAGCGACACAAGGACAGCCCCCTACCGCGAACGCGCACCCATCACTTCGTCGATCAGCGTGTCGAGAGCGCGCGCCGTGAACGGCTTCTCGAGAAAGCCATCGGGCTCCTCGCCGCCCGCACCGCGCTTGAGCTCGGTGTACCCGGACATCAGCAGCACAGGCATCTCTGGATAGCGCCTGCGCGCCGTCGCGAGTACGTCGTAGCCCGTGCGCCCTGGCATGGACACGTCGAGGATGACGAGCCCGAAGCTCGCGTCGAGCTTCTGCTCCGCGTCGGAGCCGTCGACGGCGACCTCGACGTTCGCACCTCGCCTCTCGAGTAGGCGGCGCACCGTGGTGCGAACGCTCGGCTCGTCGTCGGCGATCAGCACGCGCAGTCCGGCGAGGCGCGCCGTCGCGTTGCTTTGGGTCTGCGTCGGACGCGCGGGAGCCTCGACGCCCTCGAGTACCGGGAGCCGCACGCGAAAGCGCGAGCCCTGTCGCGGGAGCGAGTCGACCTCGATGTCACCACCGAGCCGGCGCACGATGCCCTGCACCGCCGAGAGGCCGAGCCCCGTCTGATCCGGTCGCGTCGTATAGAACGGCTCGAAGATGTGAGGCAGCGCGTTCGGCTCGATTCCCTCGCCGTCGTCGCCGACCTCGAGCTGCCACCACGCGCTGTTCTGGCGCATCACGATGCGGCTCGTGACCTCGACACGTGTGCCCTTCGCCTCGGACGCGTTCTGCACGATGTTCGCGAGCATCTGGCGCAACAGGTTGGAGTCGGCATCGATCGCGCACGATCCAGCCGACGCGTTGAGCACGAGCGTGCGCTCGGAGCAGATCGCGCGGAGCGACTCGGCCATCTCGTAGAGGAGACCGTCGGGATCGAGGCGCTTGTTGTCGACCCGACCGCGCCCCGCGTACGCGAGCATCGATCGCGTGAGCTGAGACATCTTGCGCGCGCCGCTCTCGATCCGGCGAAGCGCTTCGAGCGTCTGCGGTGGAAGCGACGGGTCCTCCCGCGCGGCGCTCGCCTCGGCGAGGACCCCGACGAGGAGGTTGTTGAAGTCGTGTGCGATGCCACCGGCGACGATGCCGAGCGCCTCGTTGCGCTGGCGTGCGCTCGTCTGCCGCTCCATCACGGCGCGCGCCTTCGCGACGAGCTCGGCGTTCTTGCGGGCCGTCACGTCGATGCCGAACAGCTGGAGGAGGTCGCGGCAACCCGCCCGGATGATCGACATCACGACCTCGAGCGTCACCGGTCCTTCCGGGCCGTCGAGCTCGAGCTCGTCGATGGTCGTGTGTTGTTGGTGTTGCGTGTGGACGGAGTTCTTGCGGCTGAAGTCCTCGAGCTTGCGACCGACGATCTGATCAGCCGGCTTCGCGATCAGGCGACACATGGCCTCGTTGGCCGCCACCACCGTGCCGTCGAGCTCCAGCAGCAGGCCAATCACCGGGATCCTGTCGAACTCGACGAAGGAAGTGAGCGGCGGCGGCGGCGGCATGGACGACATTCGTTGCGTGATCGAGATCCGACCGCGACCCTTGAATACTTAAGGCCGCAGACGTTTATCGCATGAGCCAGCACCGGGGGTAACAGCTCCAAAGGGTTCGCGCACTTGCACGCGATTCTGAGTGCGTGGTACAGGGCACCTCGTCCGATGCCTTCGCTCGACCGCGCTGCCATCGATTCCGATGCCGACCGCGTGGTGCGCAAGCTGACCCGAGCAGGTCACAAGGCGTACCTCGTGGGTGGCTGTGTGCGCGACATCCTCGTCGGACGAACACCGAAGGACTTCGACGTCGCGACGAGCGCCACGCCAAACGAGATCAAGTCGACGTTCCGGAACTCGCGCATCATAGGACGGCGCTTCCGTCTCGCGCATGTGTTCTTCGGCTCGAAGATCATCGAGACCTCGACGTTCCGCGCGAACCCGCGCGACGAGGACGACCACGACCTCCTGATCCGCCGCGACAACGTGTTCGGGACCGAGACCGACGACGCGCGCCGCCGCGACTTCACGATCAACGGCCTGTTCTACGACGTCGAGCGCGAAGAAGTGATCGATCACGTCGCCGGTCTGCCCGACCTCGACGCGAAGCTGATCCGCACGATCGGCGACCCCGACGTTCGCTTCCAGGAGGATCCCGTGCGCATGTTGCGCGCGATCAAGTTCGCCGCGCGGCTCGACTTCGGATTCGAGCCCGCGACGTGGCGCGCGCTCCTGCGCTGGCGCGGGGAGATCAGCAAGTGCGCTCCACCGCGCTTGCTCGAAGAGATTCACCGCCTGCTCCGCGGAGGCGCCGCGCGGCGATCGTTCGAGCTGCTCGTCGAGACGGGGGTGCTCGCGGTGCTCTCGCCGTACCTCGCGGGTCTGCTCGAAGGCCCGGGCGCACCGGCCGTCGCGCCGGCGATCAGCACCGCCACTACGCGCGCCCCCACCGTCGCGCGCGTCGAGTACCTCGACGAGGATCCCGCCGAGCACGACCCGGACGATCCCGACGAGCTCGAGCGCAGAGCCGATGCCGCGAATGCCGACCCGACGGCCACGCCCGACGGCGACGACGACGATGACAGCGATGGCGCGGGCGATAGCGACGACGACGAAGAAGACGACGATAACGAGGGCGAGGGCGAGGGCGGCGAGCTCGATCCCGAGGAGCAGGCCTGGCACCGCGTGTGGGCCGACGAGCCCGTCGCGCGCCCTGCCTCTCCGGCGCAGGTGCGCCTCGCGTTCCTGCCGAGCGGCGCCGAGCTCGTGCGCCGTCGCGAGCTCGCGTGGAAGATGCTGGCAGGGATGGACAAGGTGATCGGCGACGGCCGCGATCCGTCCAACGCGGTCGCTTTCGGGGC
>JBJXGN010000061.1:0-29342 GCA_046160585.1 Kofleriaceae bacterium | reverse complement strand
CCTTGCCCTCGGCGTTCGTCTGTGCGGCACGCTCCGACGAATCGCCGAGCTTGACGGTGGCTCCCGAAAGCGGCTTCGACTGATCGTCGACGACGGTGACGTCGACCCCGGCGCCCGCCGACATATGAATGACGACGGGATCGCCGTGATCCCGCGGCTTGTAGAACACGGGGCCACCGACGAGGTCGGTCGCACTCGCGGTGAGCTGATACGTGCGCGCGACGAGCTTGTCGATCGAGAACGTGCCGTCGTCGTCGGCGTTCACGCTGCGCGGAGGTACCGTCGTGATCGCGACGAGCGCGTTCGCGACGCCCTTGCCGTCGGGCCCGAGCACCTGGCCCTCGAGGCGAAGCGGTCCCTCGGGATCCGTGTCGAGCGTCCACTTCTGCGCGGGGCGCTGGGGCGGCGCTTCCGGCTGCGCTTTCGGTGTCGCGGGCACCATCGCGGAGCCACTTCCACCGCGCGAGACCGAGACCTTGTCGGGGCCCTTCACGTCACGACCACGCAGCTGGAGGTAGAGGATGATCGCAGCGGCGATCGCGACGACAACAGCGAGCATACCGACGAGGCGACGCTTCATGCGTGCACGCTAGTGGGATTCGTGTCGATCGAAAAGTTGCGACGCGCGTGCGACCGGCGCGCGACATCGCGAATTTCTCGTCGATGATTTGTTCGCCAACGCTTCGTGCGCCGGCGGCATACAGAGGGCTTGCTCAGCGCGTTCCAGTGATCACGCGCGGCGCCGGATACACCTCGAGCACCTCGATCGGTCCGCCGTACAGCTTGGCGAGCCCGACGTCGATGCGCCAGACAGCGCCGTCGCACTGACTGTTGACGTTCTGCTGCACCGTGTGCCCGACGACGATGCGCTTCACGCCCATCGCATCCATCGCCGCCTTCGCCGCCGCGCAGTCGACGGTCTCCATGCCGTACGCGCGCGTCCAGATCGGGCTGTCCTCCGAGGTCATCGCGATCGGCGGCTCGTAGCCGCTCCCACCCTGCCCGTCGAGCCAGCACCGCGACGACAGATTCACTTCTTCGAGGTGCGTCACGAACTCGCCGAAAGGCCCTGCGTGCGAGAACACCGTGTCGCCGACGATCGCGATCAGGTCGTGCCTCGCGAGCTTCTTCGCGTATTCGCCGCCGGGCTTCAGCGCCGCGACGCGATCGCCGAACGCGTCGCGCGAACCCGGCGTGACGTAGCGAAAGTCGCCCGCGGCGTTCATCAGCTCGTGGTTGCCGTTCAAGAAGATGAACTCGCCGCCGGCGGCCTTGGCCTTGTCGATGAGCCCGAAGAACAGATCGAGGATCGCTTGCTCGTCGTCGCCGCGATCGAGCACGTCGCCCGTCTGTACGACGACGAGCTTGCCGCCGATCCAGTTGTCGGCGTCGTCGATCGCGCCCGCGGCCTTTAGCGCCGATCGCGTCGCCGCGATGTCTCCGTGTACGTCACCGATCGCCACGAGTCTCTCGGGTTGTGGGCGGCGCAGCGGGAGCGCCGTCAGGTTGCACGCATTCGGCACGGGCGCCGCGGCGGCGTTGGGACCCGCACTCGATCCGGCAGGGTTCTTCTTCTGGACCTTCGTCGTCTTGGCTCGGTCGCATCCCGCGCTCGCCAGAAAGGCGAAGAAGATCACGGCACCACGCATGGGCCGATCGTACTTCACCCTCCACATGTAAGCGGCGCGATCGGCCCCCGTTCGAGTCGCATATGCGAAGACTTCACCTCGATGTTCTAGCCCTCGGCATCGCCCTCGCGGTACCTGGGTGCAGCCGCGCCGCACTCGAGCAGGCCACGCTCGTGGGCCACTGCTCCGCCGACGATGCCACCTGCGCGAAGAAAGGCCCACTCCAACCTCTCGCGATCGGCTCGACGTTCCATCCCGACGTCTCGATCTCGATGGCGGGCACGGCGACGCCGAACCTCGTGCTCACGTCTGCGGATCCCGGCGTGCTCGCCGTCGAGAACGGCGCTCTCGTCGCGAAGTCACCGGGCGCGTCGGCGGTCCTGATCGCGACCGAAGACGGCGCGGTCATCGACTTCATCCACGTCTGGGTCGCGCCGATCACGCACATCACGCTCGCACGTCGCGATGGCGATCTGATCGCGAGCTCGATCGGCCTCACCGTCGACGAGGACATCACGCTCGTGCCGGCGCTGTGGAACGGACCGCAGCGCCTCGCCGGCATCGCGTCACCGGTGTGGTCCGTCGATGGCGACACCACGCTCGCGATCCTTCACGACGGCTCCGCGGATCGCCGCCGACTGCGCGCCCGCGCGCCCGGAAAGGCACACGTGTCCGTCTCGTTCGGCAACGCGACCACGACCGTCGACGTGGAGGTGCTGCCATGAAGCGCGGACTCCAGGCGCTCGCCGCACTCTCGCTCGCGCTGCTCGCCGGCTGCCCGCCGGCACTGACGGCTCAATCGACAGCGCCGCCTTCGCGCGCCGCGCGCCTCGAAGCGATCGACGGCTTCTGGGGCATCGAGAACTACCGTCTCGAGCTGTCGAAGGGAGTCGCGATCGCGATCAGCTGCACGGGCACCAGGCCGTGCGAGAAGATGCGCGTGACGTCGGACGACCCGAGCATCGTCGAGGTTCGCGACGCGTCGATCGGACAGCTCGAGCAGCAAGGCAACGCGTACGCGACGCGCGTGTACGAACGACAGACGATGTCCGCGCTCGTCGCTGTCGGAAAGTCGCCCGGCAAGACGAGGATCCGCGTGCGCTCCGCCAACGGCAATCGCGACATCTACGTCACCGTCGTCGCGCCACCGATGGCCGCTGCTCGATAACACGGCCATGACCGTCGCGCCCCGATGGCCGCTGCTCGATAGCACGGCCATCCGCCGCGCGTCCCGATCAGCGCGGGCGAAGCCTCTAGTGCGAGTGTTCGCCTCGGCAGAACTGCGCCACGGGTGGGGCGAGATCGGGATCGCGCCGCCAGCGCAGGAGCAATCCCGTTTCGGTGTTCCATGCACGAGCAGCGGCCCACGGATCCCCCGCGAGCTGGTTCTCGTAGCTCGTCGCGAAGTACCCCCCACCTTCGAAGCCGAGCGCGATCTTGAAGAACAGCTCGACGGACGTTCCGTAGCGCGGCAACGACGGCATCCATCCTCCCGCGACCGTCTTGATCCACGAGAGGCCGCCGCTGGCTTTGAGCGCGTACACCGGCGTATCGACGCCGTAGGTGAGATCGGTGCGCCAGTCGACGACGAGTCGCTGTCCATCTGGCGTGTAGCCCGGCTCGCGCGCGACGCCGATGCCGAGGCGACGCGCTTGTCGCGAGCGATCCGTGCGCCACTTGAGCGCGGTCGCGAGCTTCATACGAAACATGTTGTCGTCGATGCGACCCATCGATGCATCTGCTTCGATCCACGACCAGCCGAGGTCACCCTCGATCACCGCGAGTAGCTCGCGATCGATGTGCAACGTCATCTCGTGGGCACCGAGGCCAAGCTCGACGACGCGAACGCTCGTGTCGCCGAGCGGAGCGGTCGCGCGCGCTGCGACGATCGGACGGCGGATCGTGACGTGCTCGACACGTCCGCGAAGCAGATCGACCGAGCCCCGCGGAAGCTCGCCGTCCGCGGGCGTGAGCCCGATGCCAAGTCCGATCGATCCGCGATTCGCGTGATCGAGCAGAGGGGAGTCCCACCGCGTCGTGCCGAGCTCGCCGAACAGCTGGGCGACAAACACCATGTCGTCGTCGTCGCCGAGGTGGAGCAACGCTTCACCTCCAACGTCGCCGTTGCGATAGCGGCCTTGCCCGAGGCGCACCGGCGCGAGCCCGCGCGCCTCGCCGTGATCGAGCGTCGTCTCGAGCGTGACGCGTCCGCCGAGACCGTCGGCGCTATCTTCCTTACTGTGGAGCCCGACGAGGCCGACGTGATGACCGCGCCAGATCTGTTCGTTGGCCATGACGAGCTCGCTGCTCGCGAGCGCGAGCCAGGTCTCGGTGTACTTGCCGGCTGCGATCGCGCCTACGAGCGTCCCCGTGTCGTCCTCATCGAATCGTCCGTATCCGGCGCCGATCGAGCCGACGATGCCGGACTTGGTACGCGAGCCCCAGTATTGTCCTCGATCGAGGTGGAACGCAGCCTCGAGAGCGAACAGCTCGGGAACCGGTTCCGTGTCGAGACGAATGTCGGCGCTGGCGACACCCGTGCAGAGGCAAGACCCGAGCAGTAGCACGCGGTGCATGGGTGTCCGGACGCTCGAAGACGTCCAAGGTTTCGCGATGCTCGACGAAATTTCGGGTGTCGCACGTGCGCCTCGAGCGCAGCATCGCAACTCGGCGCGATCATGCGAGGCGTCTGGATATTTCACCAGGCGTGGAACGACGGCTCGTCGGCGACCGTCGTCTTCACGTCGCTGGATGTACGTCTTGTGCGTCCGGGCCACGTGCGAGTGCGTCGTCGCTACGGAGGCGGCGCCGATCCGGCCGAACCCGCGCCCGCGCTCGGCGGGATCGGGTTCGGGTTCGCCTCGACATTCGCGCCACGCAGCGCGAGCTGACCTTGACGCGCGAGGTCGATAGACGTCGCGAGGATGCGAAGCGCCTCACCGGGCGCATGAAAGCCCATGCTGTTCTCGGCCTCGATAAAGTCGACGTAGAACTGCGCCTGGCGGTGGAGCGCGCGCGCACGGGCGAGATCGTCATCCGTCTTGCCCGTCGCCTTCGCCGCAACGATGTCGTCGATCAACGCCGTCACGGCGTCGAGCGCGCGGCCGCGGAGCTCGAACGTACGATCCTGGATCGTGTAGACGCGAGCGAGCAGCTCGGTCTCGCTGAACTTGTGGCACGTCTGGCACGCACGGTTGACGTTCAGCAGCGGACTACGGACGTGGTGATCGCTGACCTTCGTAGCACCGACGCGCGTGTACGGCATGTGGCAGTCCGCGCATGCCACCCCCGACCGTGCGTGAATCCCTTGGTTCCACATCTCGAACTCGGGATGCTGTGCCTTGAGCATTCGCGCGCCGCTCTTCACGTGCGTCCAGTCGGCGTGATCGACCTCCGTGTAATACGCATAGATCGAGTCGATCCCGAGCCCCTTGTGCCACGGGTACGTCAGCCGCTTCTCGGCTCCCTTGAAGTAGTACTCGACGTGACACTGGCCGCAGACGAACGAGCGCATCTCCTGGTGCGTGGCGTCGCGATTCACGTCGTAGTCCGTCTTGCCCTCGTTCGCCCGCAGCGCTCGAATACCTTCGATGAACCCCGGACGCGTGACGCGGAGCTGCATCGTGGTCGGGTCGTGACAGTCGATGCACGCGATCGGATGCTCGACGAGCTTTCGCGCCTCGGCGTACGGCAGTGGGTTCACCTTCGCGAAGCCCGCGACGAGGTCGCCGTCGCCTGCACTCTTGTACGCGGTATAGACCGACGCGTGGCAATGCAGGCACGCGCCGGGTTGCTTGGTCACCTGCTGCCGCTCGGTGAACACCTGGTCCTCGAGCATGAACGCGTGCCCCCGCTCTTCGCGGAAGTCCTTCGCAAAGGCATAGCCCTCCCAGACCGCCACCAACCGCGGATCCTCCTCGAGGCGCGACTGCGCAGTGACCGAGCGCGGATCGGCTTTCGTCGGCGTCCGCGGGACCGCTTCGCTTCCGCCGTACCGCGTGCGGACCTGATCGACCGTCCGCCGATACGAATCGTACTGAAGCGGGAAGTTCTTGCCCCAGATCGCCGGATCGACCGTGTCGTTGGTGATCTCGACGACACGGAAGTACGGGTTCTGCCCCTCGTGCTTTCGCTCCGTGATGTTCACGAGCAGCAACGCGACGCCCGCGGCGACGAGCGCGCCCGCGACGCCCGCGGCGACGAGGAAGAGAATCAAGCGCTTGCGTTTGGTGCGCTTGGACGGAGGGGGGCTCGGCGTCGAATCGTTCGTGGTTTCGCTCATGGATCACTCGCGAACGCGATGGCCAACCGCGTCGTGGCAACGGATACAGGAGACCTCGGCGGTTCCCATCGTATGGATGAGATCGGCGTGGCAACGCCGGCACTGCTCCTCGGTGACTGCACGATTGCGCGACGTGATCTGGAGCGGCTCCATGAAGTCTCCCGTCGTGAACGCGTACGAGTGGTTGAAGCCGTTTACGGCCTTCACCCAGTACTTGCGAAGTCCTCCAGGCGGCGCATGACAATCATTGCAGACGGCCACGGTGTGGTGGCTCGACTTCGCCCACGCATCGAGGTGCGGCTGCATGATGTGGCAGTTCGCGCACAACGCGGGATCGTTGCCGAGGTAAGACGCGCCACGCGCGTAGACAAACGTGAAGACACCGATCCCCATCGCGGCTCCAACCAACACCGTCGCGCAGATCGCCGCGACAAGCGCCCATCGAGCACGCATGCCCTCCTGTATCGGGAACTCCGGCCCCGATCAAGGCGCGCTCACCCAGACCTGGCGGATCGAGCACTATTTACGCAGGAGCGGACGAGAGGGGCTGCTCCGCTTCCGATGCGCATGCGTCCTCGACGCGCTCGAGCTCCTCTCGATACCGCTGGAGCAGCGTCCTTCGGCGTTGCACCAACCTCGTCCGCAGCGTTTGGGTGTTGGACATGAGTGAGCTTCGTGCACGGGCCGGGCCATGGTCTTCGAACTACCGGCGCAGCAATGGGCGTGGCGTCGACGAACCTAACGGCGCAGCCACGCAGCCGTGTCGTCGACGAACCGCTGCACCGATTCGCGCGCGCGATCACGCATCGCGATCACGTCGATCGCATCGCCGAACGCACCCATCGGCGGCTCGTAGACACCGGAGAGCTCTAGCTGCGTCTCCGTCGGTGAGAGCGGATACATCGACAACGTGGCACGCAGCTTTGGAAACAGCCCGGGGCGGCGCGTCGCTCTCCACGCGATCTCGAGCTTCGTCGTCGGCCGCGGCACGTCGAGCTCCTCGTGGACCGAGAGCAGCTCGATGTCGATCTCTGCGCTGACGTCGAGACCTGCAGCCTTTACGTGAAGCTCGGCCTTGCCGTCGGTGTCTCCCGCGTTGGCGGTCGCATCGCGGAACAACTCCAGAGGTCCGGCGAGCATCTCCCTCCGGACATCGGCGTAGGGTCGATTGACGTAGTTGAACGCGTGCAGCTCGTGTCGATTCGCCATGACAACCCCCCCTGCAACGGTCGCTCCAGCACGCACTGCGACGAGCGCATCGCTGGCGACGACCTGCCGCGAGCGACTCACGATCTATGCGTGCTGTCACACGGTGAGGTGATCGCGACCATCCACCGAACGAGGTCGATCGACGAGACGACGCCCACGAGGAAGCCACCCTCCGACGACACGAGCACATGGTGAATGTCTTCGGCGAGCATCAGCTTCGCGGCCTGCGCGATGGTCGCCGACTCGGGCAACGTCAGCGGCAGAGGCATCATGAGATCACGCGCTCGTACGACGTGCGGGCGCTGCTCGCCGGCCGCCGGAGTGCGAAGCATCCCATCGAGGTGCTCGACAAGATCGGTCTTCGTCACCACACCGATCGCACGTCCCGATCGATCGAGGATCGGAATGCTGCCGATGTGGTGCCTCAACATCAGCGACACCAGCGCGCCGATCTCGAGGTCGTCGTAGGCGCACACGAGATCGTTACTCATGATGTGGCGGATTCGAGGCTCGTCTTCGGCAAACGACCTCTCGAGCACGTCCGGTGGGCTGGGAACCTGGACGCGTTCCCGGATCGCTTGGCCGCTGCTGCCGTACACGATCGCGTGCCTGATCTCTTTGCAATTGGAGAACATCGAACCCTCCTTTCCTGCAAGCGTTGCGGTCGACACTGGCCAAGACGCACACCTTGCGCATTCACGCGTGAAGCTTCACGTCTCCCCGGCGAATCTCGATCGCCTCCTGGAGCTGCCGCCGAGCCGCGCGGAAGGCGTCGCCGACCGCCACATAGGGATCTTCGTGGCCTTGGTCGTGGCCCGCGTCGCGCCCCACGACGATGACGCGATCCGGAATCGCGATCTCGAGCCGGACATGAAACTGCTGGCCGGTTCGATGCTTGCGATGTGGTCGCTCGACGACGACCGTGCAGTGCGAGATCCGTGGCTCGAGACGACCGAGGCGATCGGCCCAGCGTTCGATCGTGGCATCGAGAGCGATGCTCGGCTGCATGTCACGATACGTGATGTCGACGGGAGTCTGCATGCTCCTCGGTCGTGCATGCGATGCGCCACCACGCCGCTCGAACCACGCTGCAATGGGCAGCGCAACGTTTGCGCGTTCACCGGACCGAGCTCGAAGCCGGTCGGGGTACGACCATTGCAATCACAGGCCTCATGAAGACCGACCACGACCTCGCCGCCCTCGTTCGAGAGGGGCTCGCGCGGGAGGAGTCGATTCCGGCGGAGCTCATCCAATCGAGTGTCCACGGTGGGATCGTCACGCTTGAAGGTGCGGTTCCGTACACGAGCCAACGCCTCGGCGCGGCGCGCGTGGCGCAACACATCACGGGGGTTCGTGGCGTGATCAATCAGATCGTGGTGATCGAGCCGCGCGTCGCACCGCACGCAATCCGCGCCGCGATTGTCGAGGCGCTCTCGCGGCAGGCCGAACGCGAGACGCGTGCGCTCCAGATCGACATCGTCGACGGTCGCGTCACCTTGACGGGCGACGTCCACTCCGCCGCCGAGCGCCGTGCGATCGTAGGCGCCGTGATGGGGGCTGACGGTGTCGAGCAGGTTGTCTCGAACCTCCACGTCGTCCCGCCGTGCGGCTCGGACTAGTCAGCTGACCACGAACGCGCAGGTACTGCGCGTTCTGGCTTTTTGTGGCGCAGGCGATGCGCTCGTCGGTACACCACCGCCGGTCGTCGAGGTACGGTCGGCGGGTGCTGATGTTCCCGTGGCTTCTCGCGCCGAGCGATCGCGTCGCCCTGCGAGTCGGGGATCGTGCGCTCACGCAGCGCGAGCTCGCGCGAGCGAGCGCCGGGGTGGTCGTGTCGCTACGCGAACGCGGCCTTCCTTCGGGCGCGCCCGTGGGCGTGTGGACGCAGCCGGCGATCGAGACGCTCGTCGCATTCGCAGCGCTCGCGGCCGCTGGCTACGTGGTCGTTCCACTCGATCCCAAGCTCGGTGAAGCCGAGCTCGCCCATGTCCTCGCGACGGCGTCGCCATCGATCTGCCTCGCGGCTGATCCATCGCCAGTCGCGGGGCGGGCGCCCACCCTCGCGGTCCACGCTTCGAGCGACCCGGCATCGAGCGCGCCGAGCTCTCGCGACCGCGCCTCGAGTCACGACTGGATGCCGGCTCCGCTGACCGGCGCGACGGCGCTCCTACTGTTCACGTCGGGCACGACCGGCGCACCGAAGGGCGCCGCGCTCAGCGATCGCAACATCGCAGCGAACCTCGACATGCTCGCCGACGCGTGGGCGTGGACCGACGACGACACGGTCGTCCATGCGCTCCCTCTGTTCCACGTTCACGGCCTCGTGCTCGGGCTGTTCGGTGCGCTTCGACGCGGCGGTGCGCTGCGCTGGGTACCGCGATTCGTGGCCGCCGATCTCGCGGCGGCCGTCGCCGAGCAATGCGCCGCGGGCCCGACCGTTGTGTTCGCGGTGCCGACGATCTACCACCGCCTGTGTGAAGCCGCGACGAGCTCGCCAGCGATCGCCAACTCGATGCGTCGCGCGCGCCTCCTCGTCAGCGGCTCGGCGCCGCTGCGCGCGAGCGAGCATCGCACCATCGAGCGACTTTTCGGCCAGCGCCCTGTCGAGCGCTACGGCCTCACCGAGACGTTGATCAATTGTTCGACGCGCGTCGACGGCGACCGGCGTGCCGGCTCCGTCGGGCCACCGTTGCGAGGTGTCGAGCTACGCCTCGTCGACGAAGCGCGCGTGCCGCTCTCGGCGACCGACGCGCGCGACTTCGGTGGCGAGATCTGCGTTCGCGGCCCGCACGTGTTCGCGGGCTACCAGGGACGCGCCGACGCGACGGCGCAGGTCCTCGACGCCGACGGCTGGTTCTACACGGGCGACATCGCGACGCTGTCCGACGACGGCTTCGTCACGATCGTCGGACGGCGCTCGACCGACATCATCAAGTGCGGCGGATTCAAGGTCGGCGCCGGCGAGATCGAGGCGGCGCTATGCGATCACGAAGCGGTCGCGGAGGCCGCGGTGATCGGCGCGCCCGATCCGGACCTCGGCGAGCGCATCGTCGCGTACGTCGTGTTGCGCTGGCCCGTCGAGCCGGCCGCCCTCGCGGATCACGTCGCGACGCAGCTGTCGCCGCACAAACGCCCGCGCGAGGTGCACGCGATCGACGCGCTGCCGCGCAACGCCATGGGCAAGGTCGTGAAGTCCGCGCTCCGCCAAACCGAGCCGAGCAGAGACTAGACTGCCAGGTAAGCGACAAGGCCGATGATGGCGAAGCGCACGAAGCGCCCGAGCACGTCGATCGTCGCGAACGTGCGAAAGGGAATGCCGATCGTGCCCGCGACCGTCGCGACGAGCACCTGCGGCGGCACACCGATCGTCGCGCCGCCGACGAGCATCAGCAGCTCGCTCTTCTTCCACTTCTCGGCCACCTCGTGTGCCTTCGCGATCCGCGCTTCCAACTTCGGCGACCGGGACGTACCTGCCTTCGCGAGCCCGCGCGCCGTGCCATACAGCGCCGCATGCGTGACCGCCTGACCGACCGCGACGAGAAACGCGAGAACGAGCAGCTTCGGGACGCCGTACGACGAGCCCGCACCGAGCGCCGCCATCAGGACTTCGCTGTTGGTCACCGGGATGACGCCGGAGAGGATCCCGTACACGAACACGGCCACATAGACACCGCCGAAACCGTCGAGCGCATCGAGAACAGCGTGCACCTAGACCCTGTAAGGCCGGGCTACCGCGATCCCATCCCACCCACGACGGCCGGCAGCTTCGTGCTGACGGTTGCCAGGCATTCGCGTGAACCTATCGTTCGACGACCTGCGACCAGGCGACCTTCCACGTCGTGTCGAGATACAGGAGCACGGTGAAGCGCAGACCTTCGATGTTGTACGTGCCGTCGACGAGTGCGAGAGAGTCCGTCGCGAACGACGTCTTGATGCGAACCTCGCCCTTGTACGGTTTCTTCGTCAGCTCGAGGTTGCTCTTTCCCATCCGGAACGAGCCGGCGAGCGATGGGTGACGGATCCAGATCTGCGGCCGGTCGTGCGTGTACTTCCCGAGCGCTTCGCGCAACGCGGCCTCCACAGCGGCCACCGTCACGTCGCCGCGTTTGGTCTTCGTTGCGGCGAGGATCGCCGCGAGCTCGGTGACCTGCGAGCCGAGCGGCACGTTGCCGAGACACGGACTGAGATCACCGCCGCTGGTGAACAGGATCGCGACCTCGTTCTCTTCGTACTTCGATGCGCACGGAGGCGTTGCGGGACGATCGAGCACGAACTGCTTCGTCGCGGTTCCCTTCAGCGTCGCGAGCACGGTAAACGTCTGCTTGAGCGCATCCCCGGTCTTCACAGGCTTGCCGGCGCGTGCGACGAAGACCTGCGTTGCGGCTTTCACGTGCTCCGCGTACGAGCGCTGGACGCAGCTGCACGCCTCCGCCTCGTCGGTGGGCGTCGCCAGGAATGCGAACACGAACACGAGGAAGGTCGAGAGGCGCATCGAACAGGGAGTATGCGCGGCGAGCACCGACTATTCCGGCGTTGCGTGGTCACGCAAGTTCTTGCGTACTGTAGGTGTCTCGGTCGCGTGTACCTTCAGGCAGTTGCGCGTGGTCCGGTGCTTGCTGCCCACCGACGCGATGCACGCCGATCCTCACAAGCCGACGTCCCTTCCCACCGCCGCCTACTGGGAGCAGAAAGACAACGAGTGGATCGTGGCCGAGCGAAACGCCTCCGGTCAGCTCCACGGCCTCGTGACGTACTACCGCCCCGACGGGACACGATGCTGCGCGACCGAGCACCGCAACGGCACACCGCACGGCGTGTTCACGCGCTACCACGAAAACCAGGAGCCATCGCGCACCGGTCGATTCGTCGACGGCGTGTTGCAGGGCACGAACGTGTTTACGCGCTCGACGAGCAAGACGACGGAGGACTTCCCCGCCGGACTCGGTGCGCAGATCTGGCGCTGCGAGATGGATTTCGTCGACGGCAAGACGACCGATGGTCGCCTCTACGATCGCGAAGATCGCCGCGTCATAGAGGACGGAACACCGTTCCCTACGCAGCGCCCGGAGGGCGTCGCCGCCAGCGCGCACTTCAAGAAAGATGACGACGGCGACTACGGTTGGGTCGAGGGATCCACCGCCGAGATCGAGGGCACCTGGGTCAAGGTCGGCACGTGGCGCTGGTGGACGAGTGACGGCGCGCTCGTGCGGACAGAACGGTACGAGGCGGGCGTTCGCCAGTTCGACCGCCCACCGAGCGTGCCGACCGCCGCGGTGCTCGACGAGGAGGACCAGGTGTGGGTTCTCGCGGTCAGCGGCGACGGCGACACGAAGCGATGGGACCTCGAGGGCGTATTGCGCCACGTCGAGACCCGCGAGCGCGGCGAGCTCGTGCGCCTCCGCGAGTACCTGTCCGATGGATCGATCGGGCAGGACTCGATGCTCTTCGACGACGGCGTGCCGCGGAGCAAATACTTCCGCCGTGTCCCCGACGAAGAGCTGCAGAGCTTTCCGAACGTCTCGCAGGACGACGCGCGCGAGGTGCAGTACCTGTTCGACGAACACGGCATGATGACGAGCTTCCGCATCCTCGGCGACGCGGGCGCGGTGCTCGAAGAGAAGCAGCTGTATCGCAACGCGCGCAACGACACGGATCAGACGAGGTTCCCGTCGATCGAAGCCGCTGCCGAGGCATGGACCACCGAGGGCGATCGCTACACGCGCGAGCTGAATCGCTGGCTCGCCGAGATGTACGCGTCCGAGGACGGCGAGGTGAGCTTCGAGGAGCCCGTGTTCGATCGACAGGATCTCGAGCGCGCGGTCATCGAGGGCGTCGCCGGCTTGAACGCCGACGGCAAGCGCGGTCGCGAGCTGTTCCCGCTCTATCATGATGGCGTCGGCGCCGCGTTCTGGGATCGCTTCGGCCTCGTCGTCGACGCCGTGCTCGACAGCGGCAACGGGACGACGCTCGCGCGCGTGATTCACCCCAGCCGCGGACCGATGGTCATGCGCATCACGCCCACCGCGGTCACACCGGTGCCCGGCCTCCTCGCCTTCGGCGCGTCGCACGACAAGCGCACGCACGCGTACGCGTTCGAGGACCGTATCGAGCTCCACCGCGGTACCGAGTCGGTAACGATCGGCTACCCGACGAGCTACCAGCACGCCACCTTCGACGCCTTCAACTCGCTCGCATCATCGTCCGGGGCGAAGCTCGGCGTTCGCGCGCTGCGCATCGCCGAGAGCGGACGCGAGGTCGTCCTCGTCGCGACTGCCGGCATTTTCGTGCTCTCGCACGGGCGCCAGCAGCGCCTCTACCCACTCGACGCGACTCTCGACGAATACGCCGCCGAGCACGATCCCGACAACGGGCCGCTCGAGATCGCGATGCACTTCGCGAACGCGGACATCTCGCCCGCCGGTGATCGCATCACGTGCGGCGGTCTGTTCCGTCGCGGCATCATGGCGGGCCTCGCGATCTACCGCCGTGAGGACCATCGCTGGTTCCTCGAGAACACGAGCCAGGACGACGCGTTCTTTCCAGCGCAGGCCGTGTTTCACGCGACGAAGCCGCACGTCGCCTACGCCGCGTGCCTCTACGCCTCGCTGTCGAACCGCCTGACGAACACGACCTTTCGCATCGACCTCGACGGCCTCGTCGCCGGCGGCATCGAGAACTTCGACGGTGGCATCGCGCAGGAGCCCGGCCGCGTGCAGGTGATCGCGTCGTTCGGTGAGGGCTTCCTCCTCGGCTTCGACAACGGCTACGTGCGCTGGATGGGCACCGCGGAGAACCTACAGCTGCTCGGCTACATCTTCGTCGGTGGTTCGGTGCTCGCCATCGACGTCTCCGCCGATCAGCGGTCGTTCACCGTGGCGACAAATGCGGGCGTGGTCTCGCGCTTCTCGCTCGCCGAGAAGCCGGCGCGGAATTTGATCGCGAGCATTCCTTTATCCGACGACGCGCGCACGTGCTTCTTCCGCACGTTCTCGCCGCTGCGCTGGTAGCCACCTCGTTTACCTGGGTGCCGGCGTGTTCGAGACGAGCCCGACGACGACGGTGATGTTGTCGTCGCCGCCGCGCGAGTTCGCGAGCTCGATCAGCGTCTGCGGCAGCTTGCGGTACCACGTCATCGCGACGATGCGTTCGAGCTCACCGTGCTCGACGTAGTTCGACATGCCGTCGCTGCACAGCACGAAGCAGTCGCCCGCGCTGATCGACACGCTCTTCATGTCCGCCTCGATGTCGCGCTCGAAGCCGATCGACTTCGTGATCACGTGGCGGAACTTGCTGCTCTTGGCCTCGGCCTCGCTGATCGCCCCCGAACGCAGCTGCTCCGCGATCCACGAGTGGTCGTCCGTCAGCTGGCGCAGCTGCCCGTCACGGAACATGTAGCAACGCGAGTCGCCCGCGTGCACGAGGTGCGCGCGCCCCTCGTTGACGAGCACCGCGGTCAGCGTCGTACCCATACCGCGCAGCTCGGGCTTGATGCACGCGGCCTCGAAGATCGCACTCGACGCGCGCCGCACCACGCCGCGCATCAGCTCGAGCGCCGGTGTGAACACCGGAACCGAGTTCGCGGTCAACGTGATCTCCATGCCCGACGGTGGCGTCGGTCGCGTCGCCGGCGTATCGCCAACCGGCGATAGGGTCGGCGCGAACGCTCGCCGATGCACGTCGCGCGGCCCCGCGATCGGGTCGACGTCGTCGGTATCCGAGACGGCTTCCATCTCCTCCGTCACGCGCGCGCTCTTCTGGATCTGCGCGATCAGCGCTTGCTCGTAGTTGCCGCGCGCGTCGGCGAGCTCGCGCCCGAGGTACTCGACTGCCATCCGCGACGCCGTCGCGCCGCCCTGATGACCACCCATGCCGTCCGCGACCGCCATGACGCCGGTCTCCGGATCGACGAGGTAGCTATCCTCGTTCCGCTCTCGCTTGCGTCCCGGATCGGACTGGCCCCACGCCCACAGCTTCATCGAGCAACTCCGAACACGCTCCATCCGCGCATCAGTACTCCGCGCTCCGCTCGCTGATGTTGCCGTCCTCGCAACGGAGCATCTTGCCCTTGCCCTCGACCTTGGTCAGCAGGCTCACGGGCCGTGTCCACAGCTTGCTCGCATTGCGCAGCGTATCGCGCGCCTGCGAGCCATCGAGATCGATGCCCTCGTGAACGTGGCGCAAGAGCAACTCGCTCTTGTTGTCGAAGTTCCCGTCCTCGACGACGATCACCGGTTGGCCGCGATTGGTCAGCATGCGCAGAAGCTGGTCCTTCACCTTCTTGAACTCGCGGCTCATGATCTCCCAGTTGCCGCTGCGCTCGGAGAACCCGAACGAATAGAACTTCTGCTCGACGCAGAACTCGAGCGTGAAGAACTCGTCGATGAACGTGATGTCGTTGTAGAGCTTGCGCACTTCCATGATGCGCTGGCGACCGAGGCCCGTGCGCCGGTCCCAGTTGCGCTTCTGGTCCATCGAGTCGCACTCGTTCCATTCCTTGCCGAACTGGCCCTTGTTCCAGCGGTCCTCGATGTTGCGGAACAGCTCGACGCCGAGCTTGTACGGGTTGAGTCGCCCCGGCGACGTGCCGAGCACGCCGGCGTTCGCTTCCGCGTAGTCGATGATCTCGGCGGCGGTCAGCGCCTTCTCCGTGAGGATCTTCGAGTGCCAATACGATGCCCACCCTTCGTTCATGATCTTCGTCATCGCCTGCGGCGCGAAGTAATACGCCTCGTCGCGCACGATCTCGAGGACGTCGCGCTGCCAGTTGTCGAGCGGCGCGTGCTCGATCAGAAACGCGAGCACGTCGCGCTGCGGATGCTCGGGGAAGCGGCGCTTCTGCTTCTTCGCTTCCTCTTCTTTCTTCTTCTTCTGCGCTTCGATGTATTCGGGCGGGTTGATGAACGAGTCCATGTAGCCCTTCGACCGCAGCCGGCCGACGCGACCGGAGTCGTCGTCCATCAGCTCGTCGGGCAGCGCGGCCTTGGGCTTGGGCGTGCGCTGGATGTACGGGCTCATCGGATCGATCAGGTTCTCGAGCGAGAGGCACGTATCGATGAAGTCCTCGACGGCCTCCTGGCCCCAACGCGCCATGTGACGACGCACGCGCGCTGCGTGGTTCGCCATGCCATCGATCATCTTGCGATTGGTCTTCGAGAAGAAATAGTTGTTCTTGAAGAAGTCGACGTGGCCGCACACGTGCGCCATGACCATCTTCTGGTCGGTCAGCGAGTTCCCCTCGAGCAGGTACGCGTACGCGGGGTTGGTGTTGATCACCATCTCGTAGATCTTCGACATGCCCCACTCGTAGCTCTTCGAGAGCTGCTCGTAGTCCATGCCGAACCGCCAGTGCGGATACCGCGTCGGGAAGCCGCCGTACGCGGCGACCTCGTTCATCGTCTTGTAGTCGAGGACCTCGTACAGGATCGTGAAGAAATCGAGGCCGAAGTGCTTCGCGTAGCCCTCGACCTCTTCTTGTGCATCCCGCAGATACGCGGGGAACCGCTTGATAGACATCTACCTACGCACTCCCTTCGGGAGGTGCGGCGCGCCCGACGTTCGTCGTGCTTGCATACCTACGCACTCCCTTCGGGAGGTGCGGCGCGCCCGACCTTCGTCGTGCTTGCATACCTACGCACTCCCTTCGGAGGTGCGGCGCGCCCGACCTTCGTCGTGCTTGCATCTAGCGACCCTTTCCGAGGAACTCCTTGATGGAGTCCATGATCGCTTCCTTGCCCTTGATCTCGGACGTGACGACACGCTCGTCCTCGTCGAAGTGCTCCGTCAGGTCTTTGATGAACTGACCGGAGCCGTACGGCGACTCGACCTGGCCGTACGAGAACAGATTCACGAACGGCAGGACTTCCTTCTTGAGCAGCTCGACGCACGTGTGCGTGTCGTCGACGCTCCAGTTGTCACCGTCGGAGAAGTGGAACGGATAGATGTTCCACAGCTCGCTCGGATATTCGTCCGCGATCATCTTGGCGCACAGCTTGTACGCGGAGCTGATCATCGTGCCGCCGGACTCGCGCGTCTTGAAGAACGTGTCGCGATCGACCTCTTTGGCCATCGCGTCGTGGATGATGTAGCGGCTCTCGATGCCGTGGTACTGGCTCTTCAGCCACGTGTCGATCCAGAAGCTCTCGATGCGGACGATCTCCTTCTGTTCGTCGCCCATCGAGCCGGACACGTCCATCATGTAGATGATGACGGCGTTCGACTGCGGCAGCGGCTCCTTGCGCCAGCTGCGGTAGCGCTTGTCGTCCTTGATCGGGATGACGATGGGGTTCTTCGCGTCGTACGTGCCCATCGCGATCTGGCGGCGCATCGCTTGGCGGTACGTGCGGCGGAAGTGACGCAGAGACTCCGGGCCGGTGGTGCGGATGCCCGAATACTTGTCCTTCCACGCGATGATCTTCTCGGTGCCCTTGGGCTGGATGCGCGGTAGCTCCAGCTCCTCGCCCATGATCTCGGCGAGCTCCTGGATCGAGATCTCGACGTCCATCAGGTGATCACCGGGGCGATCGCCCGCTTGGCCGGCACCCGGCTGCTGCTCGCCGTCACCGCCGAGCGAGTCGCCCGGCTGGCCGTCGCCCTGCCCCACACCGCCCTGCTGCTTGTCGCCATGCTTGAAGTGCGGGATGTCGACCGACGGCAGCGGGATCGCGACGCGGTCCTTGCCCTTCTGCGCGATCATTTCTCCCTGCGAGATGTACTTGCGCAGGTTCTGTTTGATCTTGCCGCGGATGATCTGCTTGAACCGTCCGTGGTCGAGGTCGATCTTCTGGCTCACGACATCCTCATAGCGCGACGTCCGCCGTTTCTCCTCGCTCGTTGACGAAGCAGAGTCGCCCGCCAGCGCGCTTGGTGCGTTGAACCATCTCGAGAAGGCCGAGCGCTCGCGACATCACGTCCGCCGGATCTTCGGTGCCCAGCTCCACGCAGAGCTTCGCCAGGAGCTCGGCCAGCGTGTGGTTGAGCTCGACCGTCACTGGGCCCTTCCCCAGTGGATCGCTCACGACTTGACGTCACCTCGCGCGAAGATCGACGCGACGAAGTTGAGCACGTCGGTCGCGCTTACCTCGTCGTAGCCGAAGTTCTTGATCAGGCGCTGCTTGACGACATCGATCTTCGCCTGCGTGTCGCGATCGACGACCGACGACACGAGCGAGGTCAGCTTGATCGAATCCTTCTGATCCTCGAACAGCTTCGCCTCGAGCGCCTTGTGCAGTCGCTCGTTCGTCTTGTAGTCGAACGTGCGGCCCTCGATCGCGAGCGCACCGATGTAGTTCATGATCTCGCGACGGAAGTCTTCCTTGCGCGAGTCCGGGATATCGATCTTCTCCTCGATCGATCGCATCATCCGCTCGTCCGGCTCCTCGTCCTGGCCGGTGTACGGGTTCTTGACCTTTTCCTTCTGCGTGTACGCCTTGATGTTGTCGATGTAGTTGGCGCACAGCTTCGCGATCATGTCCTCGTCGGCGCTGATCGCACGCTGGACCTCGTTCTTCACGATGTCCTCGTACTCCTGCTTCACGACGCTGAGCATCTCGCCGAAACGCTTGCGCTGCTCCTCGCTCGAGATCAGCGAGTGGCTGCGCAATCCGCTCTCGAGCTCGTTGAGCACCATGAACGGGTTGATCGCACCGTCTGCCTTGTCGCTGACGAGCGCGTTCGCGATCTTGTCCTGGATGTAGCGCGGCGAGATGCCGTCGAGGCCTTCGCGTTGCGCCTCCTTGCGGAGCTCCTTGATGTTGTCCTGCGTGAAGCCCGGCAGCGTCTTGCCGTCGTACAGCTTCGCCTTCTGCAGGAGCGACAGCGAGTGCTTCTTGGGATCCTCGAGGCGCGTGAGCACCGCCCACAGCGCTGCGACGTACAGCGTGTGCGGCGCGACGTGTTTGCCGACGCGGTCCGTCGTGAAGTCCTTCGTGTAGATCTTCACCTCCTCGGACACCTTAGTGATGTACGGGATGTCGACCTTGATCGTGCGATCGCGGAGCGCCTCCATGAACTCGTTGTTCAGGAGCTTCTTGTATTCGGCCTCGTTGGTGTGACCGAGGATGACCTCGTCGATGTCCGTCTGCGCAAACTTCTTCGGCTTGATCTTGCGCTCCTGCGTCGCGCCGAGGAGGTCGTAGAGGAACGCGACGTCGAGCTTCAAGATCTCGACGAACTCGAGGATGCCGCGGTTGGCGATGTTGAACTCGCCGTCAAAGTTGAACGCGCGCGGATCGGAGTCCGATCCGAACGTCGCGATCTTGCGGTAGTTGATGTCGCCAGTGAGCTCCGTCGAGTCCTGGTTCTTCTCGTCCTTGGGCTGGAACGTGCCGATGCCGATGCGGTCCTGCTCCGAGAGAACGAGACGGCGCACCTTCACGTGCGTCATCACCTTCTCGAAGTTGCCCGCGTAGTGCTTCATCAGCTCTTTGAAGATGAGCCGGCACGCCGGGTTCACGTCGCCGTTGATCTTCACCTTGTGGTCGTCGTTGCCCAGCTTGAGCTTGTCGATCGTCTGTTGCCGCCAGTCGGCGGGGATCAGGCGCAGCGGCTCGTCGTGCATCGGCGAGTGGAAGACTTCACTACCTCCGGCCAGCTCGCTGAGCGGTCCTGGCAATGTCCAGTAGTAGGTGTACAGAGCGCCATCGCTGGTCTTGCTGTACTCCTCCATGCCCTTCTTCAGCTGGCGAGCGATCGTCGACTTCGACGAGCCGACCGGCCCATGCAGCAAAATGATGCGGCGCTCGGTGCCATACCCGGCAGCCGCCGACTTGAGGACGTTCATGAGGCGCATCAGCGCGACATCGAGGCCGAAGATCGCGTCGCGTCCGCCATGCTGCTCGTCGCGGAAGAACTTGTAGCGCGTCAGCTTCTTCTTGTTGTCGATGTACTCCTCGACACCGTGCGAGAGCACCATGTCGTACAGGCGCTGGTAGGCGTTGCGCGTCACCTGAGGGGTCTTGCGGACGAGGTTCAAGTAGTCCTCGAACGACCCCTCCCAGGACAGCTCCTTGAACGTGGCGAAGTTCTGTAGCTCGGCGATCTGCCCCACGAGACTCATGGGTCCGACCGTACCACGTGATGGGTTGCGCGAGCTTGCGAGCGCAGAATCGTTCTGTCCGTGCCGTGGCTGACCAAAGTCTGAAACGTTGTTCCCGTCGAGCATCCGTGCGCACGATCGGTTCACAAATGGGTCTGACCGATCTGTTCAAGCGCGGCCATTCTGCCTCTGATGTCGCGCTCGGGCCGCGACAGTTCTCTCTGTCGATCATGGGTCACGGCGTCAGCGCGCGACCTCTCCTCCCGGCCAGCATCGCTCACCTCGCCGATGGGACTCTCGTGCTCGGGCCGTTCGATCTCCCGGCGGCACGCGCGAGCGGCACGGTGAGGACGCTCTGCATCCAGGCCGGCACGCCGCCGACCGGTGCGTTCGTCAAGCACTCGATGTCCGACACGTCGATCGTCACGTACACGACCGAGGAGCGCGGCACGACGAAGCTCGTCCTCGGCATGGGCGTGCAGTCGTACGACGACATGCTCGCGTCGTTCGGCACGATCCCGAACGCTGCGCCGTGGCGAATCGTCACCGACAACCACGAGCTCGCGTGGCCCGCAGGGTTCACGCTGCGCGCGTCAGGAGATCTCGCTGACGAGCACGGCGCGTACGAGCTGCGCCTCGACGGCTCGCCGACCAACGTGATCCAGTTCTACGGCCCGTTCCACGACGACCAGGTTCCGCCGCCCGAGACGCTGAACTCCGCCGGTCAAACGCGCATCGACGCGGGCTCGTTGCCCGGCGTCGTGAAGCCCGTGAAGCACTACACGTTCGAGGGTGACTCGACAGCGCAGCGCTACTACTACGTGCATCTCGACAGCTCGGTGATCTATCTCGTTCGCGCACGCGCAGCGATCGACGCCGCACCCGCTGTGTTCGCCGCCGCAGACGCGGTGGCGCAATCGCTCCGCCCAGCGGTTCTAGACTACTCGAACGCTGGTTGACCGCGCAGCGGCTCGACCCACGTCGCCATCTCCGGTGTCCCTTGGATCGGGGGAGGGGTGTTCGTGCGTTTGGGCCGTAGCTCTGGCAACGGTGGCGGCGGCGGCCCCGGCACGTGTTTCCACGCACCCGTCCGTCCTCGCACGTCCGAGGGCTCGAGATCTGGCGCTGGCGCTGGCGACGAAGACATCGCGAAGAAGAAAAGCACCAGTGGCCCGACGAGAAGAGCAACGATACTGCGACGATGATTCGAACGAACGTTGGGCTTCATCGTTAGTCTCCGCCCAACAAGAACTTCCACACACCGCGTGCGAATTCGTTGCCTTGGTCGCTTCGCTGGTTGTTGCAGACACTGCAGATGAGCTCGACATCTCTCTGGTACTCGGCGCGCAGGAATTCCTTCAGCGCAGGGGTTCGCATCCCCGTTCCACGTGCCATGAGCAGCGCCTCCGTAAAGCGATGCACCCACGGCCACCCCGTGTGATCGATCTGACCTTGGTTTGTGCGTTTGCCGCAGTGTCGACAGGTGAAGAAGCCTGTCCGGTTGTTGTAGCCAGCCGCTTCTTGAACGCGTGCCCTCGTCGACTCCCAGAAGTGGGGACGCCACACCTTGTCCATCGAGAACGTGAACCTGTACGAAGGTCGTGCTGGACCTGTCTTCGTGACCTTGATCCCGCCGAGCGAGTTGAGAAAGATGAAACCACCCATCCACGCGTTGAAGCCTCTCTCGACTCGCTCCTGCGTCGTCTCCGAGCCGAACTGGCGGTAGTGCTCGTTTTCTGCGCGTAACGCCGCGCGCTCCCCCATCGACTGAATCCGTCCATCACTGGTGCCCATACACGGGCCGTGACGACACGGGTCGAACGGCGCGCCGCGATAGAGCGAGTCCCTTAGATCCTGTGCGGTGACCGTGAACTTCGGGATTGCAGGTGCTCGCTTGCGGCTGACGAGCAGGTCATATGCATCCGAGGCAGTACTCGACTCCATCTCGTCATAGGTGGCGAGGATTCCTGCCATCTCGGTCTCGTCGAACAGACCGAACGAGCGCGAACCGATCGTGATGCCCTGCTTCCCCTCCGTGCCCGAAGTCTTCGCGTGCGGCTTGGCGCGCATCTGACCGAACTCGACTTGGATATAGTCGACCAGATTGGTCGGCGCGCCATTCTCTCGATCGGTGATCGCGTCGGGCGCGTGCCCGGTCGGGTCCGTGTAGTTCGGCGGACTGTTCAGCACGTATGCGTACTGATCGAGCGCTTGCGAGTCGAAGGGGTCCGGCACGATCGTGTCGGCCGAGATGAACCTCCCGAGGCGCGGGTCGTAGAAGCGCGCGCCCATGTCGACCAGCGGAAGATCCTCGTCGGAGCGGCCATTCGCAAGCGTGACGTCGTTGGCGATCGCTCCCGTCGAGGAGATCGTCGTACCGAAAGGCGAGTAGTCGTAGCGTGCCACTTCGTCGCCGTCCTCATCGGTCACGAGGCGGACGTTGTCTTGCAGATCGTATGTGTAGTAGTTGGTTCCCGCCTCGTCGCGTCGTGCGATGCGACGTCCCTCGAGGAGGTAGTACGAGACAAGCTCGCCGCTCGGCAGCTTCTCCACGAAGGGGTTGAACGAGATCGTCGTACCATTCGGCCCTGTACGAACGACGCGCTGCTCGTTCACGTCGTACGCGACGTTGACCTTGGCGCCCGTGGTCGTGTTCTTTAGCAGCCTGGGCATCCCGTCGGTCCCCCACGTGACTTCGACGCTGTTGCTCTTCAACAGGTGGCCGCCGTTGTCGTAGGTGAGCTGGTCTCCCGCCTCCGTCCGCGTTACCGCGTGCGCGTGTTTCGGATCGTCGTAGTGGTACGCGCCGATCTTCGAGTTGACGTCGATCCTCCCGGTCGGCGTGTATTTGAGGTCTTGGTGGTGAGCCACATCGCTGCCGCGGATCGTCGTGAGGCGATCCAGTGAATCGTAGCGGTACGTCCAGTTGATCGTCGCAAGGTTCTCGCTCGAGTGACTGCGAACGCGACCCGCGGCGTCGAACGAGTAGCCGAGCTTCACGAGCGATCCGCTCACCCTGCGTGCCTCGATCTGCTCCACCCACGCGCGATGGGCGTTGCGGGTAAACTTGGTGACGACGCCGTTTCCGTAGTCCACCGACTCGCGTTGTCCACCCGCGTACACGATCCCCTTGACGTAGTCGCCCACGGTCTTCACCCGACCCACCTCGTCATAGGTGTACGGCACGCGCTCCGAATCGACGGTCAGCTCGCCTCGACGATCTGGATACGTGACCTCGACCAGGCGGCCGACCGTGTCATAGGAGAAGCCCATCTCGACACAGTCCGTGTCGACACAGCGCTTGTGTCGATCGATGTGCCCCATCGCGTCGTACCGATACGTGTCGACGATCGTCTTCTCGCCATCGCGAGTATCGACGACGCGGGTGAGCCGTCCCTGGCTGTTGCCCGCGCGTTTAAGCGTCAGCGGATCGACGTCGTAGAACATCTCGACGTGTCGGTCCGACGGTTCTCCCGATTGCGAGAACGTTTGCAGTCGCGTTCGCCCCGCGGCGTCGTACTCGAAGTCGACGCGTCGTTGATCCGCATCGGTCTGCGACGCGACACGTCCATCGGCGAAGTACTCGTACTGCCAGCACCCGCTGTTCGGGTCGCACTTCTCGGAGATCCGCTGCAGCGAGTCCCGCTCGAAGTGCGTCACGGCGCCCGCGTCGTCGATGATGTCGGTGATCTGATCGAGCGCGTTGTACACGTAGTGCGTGAAGTGGTACGCGCCTCCGCACTGGAGCGGGTTCGTCCATTCCCCGTCCCACCCTTCGCAGTCACGAAGTCGATCGCGCACCGACACCACGCGACCGTGTCCGTCGGTGAAGTAGGTGCGATCGTTGCCCATCGCATCGATCTCGGTCCATCCACCGACGAAGATGTCGGTGCGCATGCGCGCCATCCCCGGCGTTCCTGCAGCGACCGTGATGCCACGCGAGCGCCCGAGCGTGTCGTATTCGAATGAGCGAACGTTCGAAGCTGCTCCCGATCCATACGTCGTCGTCGCGGTAACGGTGTCGTCGGCGTAGGTCAGCGCCGCGACATCGCCTGTCTCGTCCATCGATCGCGCGACCCGACCATGGCCATCGAGGTAGGTGACGTTCCACATCCCGTCGGAACTGCCATCGGTGACCTCACCGCGCATTCGCTGAGCGGTCGTCCCGAGGTCGAGGAGAGTCGGGTACGCCATGGTGGCCACACCACCATCGGGGTTATGGACGCGCACCGTTCGACCGAGGACGTCGATGTCGTAATCCGTGAAGTAGCTGCCCAGGTCGGTGTGCCCCGTCTTCGCGCCCAATCCCTTGTCCCATCGGGTGTACGTGCATCCCTCGGCGGTGCAATGTCCGATCGGATAGCGCTTGTAGTTGCAATCGTAGAGCGTTTGGCTCCACACGCCGGTGGGGCTCGCGGTCGTCTGGGGGGCGAAGCTCCTCGTCGGCAATCCGTTGGACTGATACTCGGTCCGCGTCACGCGGTACGTCTGATCGACGTCGTCCCACGCGTGCGATTCGGTGAGATCGCCTTTCGTCGGCGGGCTCGTGTGCAACGCGTTCGTGTCGTACATGTGCAACGTCTGCGCGACAACGGTCCACGCGCCGGTCTCGTACGAGCTCACGTTCGTGTACGCGGGTTTGTCGACGATGTACGCGGTGGTGTTCGGCACCGGCGGCCGATCGGTACGTCGATCGTCGAGGAGGGTCGACATGTCGCCGTGCTCGGTGTGCCGAACTGCGTTGCCGTACGCGTCGTATTCGAAGCTGTCACGCGTGATCCGACATGACGGATCGCCTTCGCATTCGTAGTTGGTCTGGTAAGCGACCAAGCAAACGGCTGCACCGGGTCCCGGCGCTGTAAACGACGTCGCGCTGTGGGCGATGCGCTTTCCGTTCAGGTCGTGCCGCTCGGTGCCACGAAGCTGTGCCCCGCACGCGTCGCTGAAGCTGTAGAGATCGAACGTCTTGCCGCTCGGGTCGCGCGACGTGACCGCTTCGAAGCCCAGCGCTTGGTGGTGCGTCCGCGAATAGCGTGCACGTGTGACCTCTAGCTCGTCGATGCGCGCCGGTGCCGTCGGGTTGGTCGTGTCGGTATGCGTCAGTCGCTCGACAATGCGAAGCGCATTGCCGATCGGCATGTCGGCGTGATGCCCTTCACTCGATCCGTATTGGATCGCCGTGCGCGCTCCGAGACCGTTCCATCGCACGATCATCTCGTCGCGAGGAACCAAGGCACGAACGACGTCGAGCGTACCCCGTGTCGCCGAGACCAGCTCGACGCCTCCACCGGTCAGCTCGAACCGCGACCACCGACCGGTTCGGCCTTCGGTCGTCGCGGCGAGCGTCACCTCGGGCGCCAACTTCCATCCGGTCGCAACATTCCACAACGTCATGAAGCGCGTGCTGCCGTTCACTTCCGTCGCGATGACGATGTCGCTGCGCCCGTCACCGTCGAGGTCGGTGATGATGGGAGCGCGCGCGTCGAGCGCGACCGCGGAGGTCAGCGGGAATGGATTCCAGCTGACGACCTCGAAGTCGCCGCTGCCTTTCGACACGAGCCCGCGAACCACCAGCCGACGAGGGTCGGCGAGCACCTCGAGATGCACCAAGTCCGCCGAGCCATCGCCATTGATGTCGGCGGGATGGTAGTGCTGCACGAGGCGCGGAGTTGCCCCCAACGGATACGCGCGTTGTCGCCATCCGTTGTCGGTCGCGATGAGCGTCCGCATGATCGTGCCGAACCCTATCGACTGATAGTCGAGCTGATAGAGGTCGTCGCGTTGGTCACCGTTGATGTCGGCGACCTCCCACCGATCGATCATTGTCCGTGCGACCGATCCGAGGGGGCCCGGTTCGCCGGATGCCGTCGGCGGCGTTGTCCTGTCGAAGACCGGCCCGATGTGATGTCCGCGCACGGTGCCGTTCCCGTTGGACAAGACGGTGAGGACCTGGAGCCCGGGTGTATCGGTGCGCGCGAGGTTGACGAAGTCCGTCGCTCCATCGCCATTGACATCCATCGTGCGCCACGCACCACGTTCTCCTGGCGGGTGCGTGGCGACGTACTGCGGCTTCGCCGGTCGGTTCCAGGTCGCGTCGCCGTTGCCGAGATACACGTGTAAACGCTGCTGGCCATTCTCGCCAACCTCGATCAACACGAGGTCCGCTTTGCCGTCGGGCGCCCCATCGGGGCCACCGGCATCCACCACGCGCCAGCTCGATTGACTCGCATCGGGCGGGAGTTCTATGTCGGTAAGGTAGGCGGTACCCTGCTCTTCCATGACGACCGGCGCGGTCCCGCGCTGGAGTCGCGTCGTCACCATGAAGCCCGGACTCGCCGCCTGGATCGCGATCAGGTCCGAACGACCATCGCCGTCGACATCCGTCGAACGCCAAACGTCGTGGCGACGAACTACGTAGGGCATCGTGGTGAGATCGGCGCTGAACCGGAGAGTGCCGTCGCCCTTCCAATTGCGACCGATATAGACGAGGTCGTCTCTCCCGTCTGCGTTCACGTCGCCGGGAAGTAGGTCGTAGTACGTGTCGCCTTCGCAGTTGTTGCGGTACCCGTCGATCTCGTAGCACGTGAGCTCCCAGTCGCTGCGAACGCGCGAACCTTGATGAACCCAACCGCCTCGATGGTCCGAGATCAACCGCGTGATCTGGACCCGGGCGCGTTCTGGGGTTAAGGGGGCCGCGAGTGTCGCGTAGGTCGGTGGTGTCCTCGGATCCAGAGGATTACCGGGGGAGTACGCGCCCCAACTGTCGTGCGACGTGATCACGAGGTCGCTCGCATCGTCTCCATCGAGATCCGCGACGAACCACTTGTTGAAGTTCTGATCGGGTCGCCCCGGGTGTGTCGAATTGAGCTGAAGGCTCGAAATGGCAGTCCTCGTCTCGATCGTTTCGAACTTCCCGTCGACGCCCGTCGAGAACGCCGTGTTGATCACGATCCGGTTGAAGGAATTGGGCACGGTGTACTCCCCGAACAGGACCACGTCGGTGCGCCCATCCGCGTTGAAGTCGCCGATCAACGTGCGATCGTGGCCACCGCGAATGTTCCGGTCGAACAGGCGGTAGAGCGGCGAGTGGTACGAAACGCCGGTGTCTTGCGAATGAAAAGCAAACGTCCCGTCGCCGCGTGACTGTGCGACGGACAACCGCGCGCGCATGTACGGCGTGGTGGAGTTTTCCTGCTCGACGCGAATCACGTCGGCACGACCGTCGCCGTCGTGATCGCCCACATGCCAATGCGGATCGTCTGGTTCCTTCATCGACCACGGCGTTTGTTCGGTCTTCCACACGAACGAGCCGTCACCGAGCGACCTCCCCGTGGTGATCGCGGCGTGCTCGCAGATCTGTTCGGGAGCCGCGTCCGGTGTGCATCCGCACATGGCCGCAACCTCCGGCGTGCACCTCCACTGCCACTCGATGGCGACCATGTCGCTCCGACCGTCGCCGTCGACATCGCCGGAGAGCCAACGGTTGCGCGCCCGCCGCTCGGTTGACTTGAACGCCCACCCCATGACCGGAATCGTCCGATCGGGGAGAACGTCGAACCCACCGGCGCCGTTCGACAGCGCAACGTGCGTGGTGATCTCGTATCCCTCTCCTCCCGGGTTGCGCAGGATCACGATGTCACTGCGACGATCGCCGTTCAGATCGGCGACCTGGTATCGCAACCAGCGCGGGTTGTCCCACGCGGAGTTGTTGATCCATGGCGTCTCCTGCGTCGTGATGTCGAAGCCACCGCCGGCTCGCGCGATCGCAGAGCGCAACTCCACCATGTGCCCCGCCGACGGAAACAAGCCGATCGCATCGGCGCGACCGTCGAGATTCAGGTCAGCGGCGAACCATGGGTTGTCGCCGCCATCGTTGGCTTCGATGTCGTAGAGCAACGACGTAGCCTGATCGAAGGCCTGCTCGCTTGGATCGTTCGTCGGCCACGCGCTTTCCCCGAGCTCGACGGCGGGTTGATCCTCCCACGGAGTCGCTAGGGACTCCGACGCGCTCTGGAACGCGTGAAGCGGCGCGTCGCCAGGCGCGAGCGTTGCATCAGTAGCGCCCTCGACGCGGACCCGCGACGCCAACGAGTTACTGGTCTGGAGACTCGCCGCGTAGTCGACGTGATAGGCGCGGACTTGGCGGCCGCCAAACCGTACCTCGATGGTCTGCAGTCGCTTGCCGACACGCGCGAGCTGGAGACCGGTCGCGTACGTCGCCGCATCCTCCCGCGCCGTGTATCGGAAAATGATGTCAGTGCCCGTCGTCACGTCGTCGGTCGGGCTGCATGCCACCCCATCGCCGTACTGGATCCTCTCGAGGTAACAGTCCCGATCGTTGGCTATGCAATTGTAGCCGTACGTCACCGTGTTTCCGTGGATGTCCACGACGGAGGCGATCGACCAGCGCGGCCATCCATCGAGCACGCCGATCTGCTGGTAGTGGCGTTGCGTCCCGTTGCGGCCCCACACCGTCCACGTGTTGTTGGAGTTTTCTTTGATGCGGCGAAAATCGTCGACACGCGTCGCGTGGGTTCCACCAGTTCGGCAGCTCGCACTCGCGGGACTCGCGCTGCACGGTAACAACTCGACACCATCGAGGACGAACAAGTCCTCGGAGGTAAAGCTCGGTACTCCTCCGTTTTTGCCGGTTCGCATGATCGCGGACCCGCCTTCGAGATGCCAACCCGCTCCAGCAATGCCACCCGTCGATTGCGAGTTGTAGACGAGTGCGAGCGTTGGCTCGAGGCCGTGATACGGCGGCACGACGATGTCCACACGATCGGTGTAGGCCCCTCGATTGTCGATGTCCGCAATGGCGGTTGGTGCGAATGAAAGGACCGTCACCACGACCCGTAAGAGACGAGACATGACGCCCTAGAGGGAGTTTCGCGCGTTTCGTTGCAAAGATTCTCTCTCGATGCGATCACGCGCACTCGATGCGAGCGATCGCGAACGAGTTTCGATGCCACGGCGCGGAGCGCCTCGCGTCGCTCGAGCCGAGCCCCGAGATCGCGCGGTGGGCGACGGCTTCGAGGAAACAACCGGGCATCGATGCGCTCCGCTTCGGCTGGACAGCGCACCTGCACCGAGCTTGTCGGTTACCGACGCAGTTCTCGAACGACCAACCGTAGGTAGTCATTGAATGACCGGCTCCGGTCCTACACCGTCGCTGTACCAGGCTTGCGCT
>JBJXGN010000060.1:0-51789 GCA_046160585.1 Kofleriaceae bacterium | reverse complement strand
CGACCTCGCGGCGGACCGCGACCGCGACGCGCCGTGACCTCGCGCCCGACCGCGGCGCGCCCTATGATGCCGCCGCCGTGGCGCCCCGCCCCACCACGATCGCCGAGCTGCTCGCCACGTACGACGGCGTGCTCCTCGACGCGTACGGCGTCCTCGTCGACGCACGCGGACCGCTCCCCGGCGCCGCCGCGCTGATCGCCGAGCTGAACCGGCGCGGGGTGCCGTACGCCATCGTCACCAACGACGCGTCGCGGTCGGTCGGCACGTACGTCGAGAGGTTCGCGCGGTTCGGTCTCGCGATCACCGGCGAGCGCATCGTCACGTCGGGGTCACTCTTGCCCGCGTACTTCCGCGACCACAGGCTCGCCGGCGCGCGTACGTGTGTCCTTGGTACCGACGACTCGATCGCGTTCGTCGTCGAGGGCGGCGGCATCCCCGTGGAGGTCGCGCCCGGCATGGACATCGACGCGGTCGCGATCTGCGACGACGCCGGCACGCCGTTCCTCGAGGGAATCGAGCTGACGTTTTCGGCGATCGTGCGCGCGGTCGAGGCTGGACGACGGCCCGCGCTCGTCGTGCCGAACCCGGATCTCGTGTACCCGAAAGGCGAGGGCGAGTTCGGCTTCACCGCCGGCGCGATGGCGCTCCTCGTCGAGACCGCGCTTGCGCGCCGCTTCCCCGACGCGGGCCTCGTGTTCGATCGCCTTGGCAAGCCGGCGCCGCACCTGTTCCGCGAGGGTGCGCGACGCCTCGGTGTCGAGCGCATCGTCATGATCGGCGATCAGCTCGAGACCGACATCGCCGGGGCCGTCGGGGCCGGAATCGATGCGGCCCACCTCGCGGGCGTCTCGCGCTGGGCGGAACGTGGCACGATCGTGCCTACGTACCTCCTGGCCGCGTTGACCCCGTGAATCAGATCAGAACCGAGCGCTGTCGCATCGTTGATGTTTCCGCGGAAACGTTCGCGAGCGAGCTTCGCGGTCGCATCGCCGGCGTTTCCGCGAGCGAGCTTCGCGGTCGCAGCGCCGGCGTTTCCGCGGAAGCGTCAGCCAGCGAGCCTCGCGCACAATCGCGAACCAGGCTCGTCAGGCTCGTCGGGCTCCTCGGTTTCGGGCTCTTCGGGCACTTCGCACTCTTCGTCGGACTCGCGGGCTGCGGGCGCGTCGGGTTCGACGTGTCCTCGCGGGACGCCTCGCCGATCGACGCGTTTGACGGACCGATGGACGCGCCCCTCGATCTCGACGGTCCGTTCGCTGGGTGCACGCGAGACACGTTCGACACGCTCGCCGCGTCGTGGACTGTCGTGCCACCACCGGTGACTGCGAACGGAGTGTTGCGGATCGACCTCGATGGCCCCATCGGCGACTTTCGGGAGATCCAGACCCCGGGGAACCGCGACATGCGTGGAAGGTCGACGATCGTCCAGGTCGTGCAGCCGTGCTCGCAGGCGAACGCGTTCGCCGCCATGGGGTGGCACCCCAGCGTTGGCGCCTCGAGGCACCTCGCGATCGTGCAGGGTCAGGTGCAGGTCTCCGTGGGAGGTCCGACGGATCCCTTCGACGCCGTCGACGATCGATGGTTGCGCCTGCGCGAGAGCGCCGGACGGTTGTTCGCCGCGACCTCGCCGGACGGCGCGACGTGGAACGAGTTTGGCTCCGTCGCGTTCGACGCGAGCTCCGTGTTCATCGACATCGGCGTGGACGCACCGTTCATCACGGTCAGCCCCGACTTCGCCCTGTTCGACGACTACATCGAGTGCCCACCGTGAATCTCGACCTTCCTCGGCGCCGCGAGTCTTCGTGTTTCTTCATCGCGACCGCCGAGCACCCGAGGACGATCGCGAGTGTCGCCCGGTTCTCGGCACCGCCGCCGAACACCGCGAGTGTCGCCCGGTTCTCGGCACCGCCGCCAAACACCGCGAGTGTCGCCCGGTTCTCGGCACCGCCGCCAAACACCGCGAATGGTAGGCTCGTCTCGTGATCCAGCGGTTCTGCTTCGTGAAGCTCCTCGACGACGAGGTCGGCACACGTGCGGAGCTGGCGGAGATGATCCGCGCCCAGCTGATCTCGGCCGGCGCGAACGTCGTGGTCGGGTTGCCCGCGGATGACAGCGCCGCGCGGTGGGACCTGTCGATCGTGATCACCACGTCGTCGCTCGACGCGTGGAATACGCTCGCGACGCGGCCAGCGATGACCGGAGTGTTCGACGAGCTCGCGGGTCGCGCCGCGGTGGTCAAGGCGTGGACGTTCGCGGCGGTCGCCGACGGCGAGTGATCACGCCGACACGTCCCACGTGGTGTTCACGAAGGTGCCGTCGGCCGACGGAGACGTTCGATCAGACGACAAGCACGCGGTGTTCACGCGGGTGTCGTCGGCCGACGGAGACGTTCGATCCAGGCGACAAGCTCGGCGGGCATCGGCGACTCGAAGCGGACACGCTCGCCGGTCGCCGGGTGCGCGAAGCCGAGCACCGCCGCATGCAGCGCGAGGCGCGGTGCACGCGGGACGAACGTGCGGCTCCTCTCGCCGCCGTGCTGCGTGTCCCCGGCGATCGGCGTGCCGTTCCCTGCGAGGTGCAGGCGGATCTGGTGTTGGCGCCCCGTCTCGAGCCGCGCCGAGATCAGCGTCGCGCCTGCGAGCGGCTCGAGGACACCGACGTGCGTGACCGCCCGCTTGCCGTCGACGGGGCGCTCGATCGTCTGCGCGACGACGTCGCCGATCGCGACCGCGCGGTACTCGCGCTCCACATCGTGCACCTTGAACGCGTCGCCGAGCTTCTTGTTGGCATCGCGCGTGCGCGCGAACACGAGGAGGCCGCTCGTCGGCAAGTCGATGCGATGGACGAGGAAGACCTCGCCGAACTGTCGCGACAGCTGGTCGAACATGTCGCCGCGGTCGCTCTCGGGGGTCGGCGCGGTGACGAGGCCCGCCGGCTTGTCTGCGACGATGACGTGCTCGTCGGAGAACACGACCGTCGGCGTCAACGCAGGTGCTTCATCGCGCGGCCGCTCGACGGCGCTACCGATGTTGACCTCGATGACCTGCCCCGCGCGCACGATGCGGCTCGCGACCTTCGTGCGCGTGCGATCGACGAACACGCCGCCCTCGTCGATCACCGCACGCGCCTTGCGCCGCGACAGAGCCGCGATGCGCTTCGCCACGACCTGATCGAGGCGCAGGCCTGCATCGTCGGGCGCGACCGTGAACGTGTCCTTGGCCACCGTCAGGCTCGCGACGCGACGTCGAAGATCGCGTCGGCGAGCAGCTCGGGGACCTCTTCCTGCAGGAAGTGGCCGGCCTCGGTGCGGGTGACCTTCGCGTCCGGACGCAGTCGCTCCAGGTGGTTGATCATGCGGCCGAGGATCGGATCCTTCGTGCCCCAGACGAGCGCGATCGGTACCTTCACGCTCTCGAACACCTGATCGGTGACCTGCAGCGCCGGGATCGACGGGTGATCGTCGACGGAGTTCGGCACCATGCGCGCGAGTGCGAGCGGCGCCGCGCGATCGCCACGCGACGCGAGCGGCCAGCGATATGCCTTCGCGACGTCGCCGCGAATCGTTGACCGATCTCCCTGCGAGAGGTGCAACGCGCGCAGCGGGAACCCGAGTCGCACGAACAACAGTTCGCTCGCGACGGGGAGCTGCGAGAGGCGATGAAACATGGTCGGCTTGAACTTCGCGTGCGGGGGACTGATCGCCGTGTTGGCGAGGACGAGACCCCTGAGGCGCGAGAGGCGCGACGCCATCGCGAGGAGGCCGATCGGCCCTCCCCAATCCTGCGCGACGAGAACGAGCGGACCCGGCGCGATGTCGTCGAGCACGGTACCGAGCCACTGTCCGTGGTGCTCGAGCGAATGCGCCTCCATCGCGGGCTTGCTCGATAGCCCGAGGCCGATCAGATCGGGAACGATCAATCGGAGCTCGTCGCCGTCCTTGCGACTGCGGATCGCGGCGACGACCTTGCGCCACAGAAAGCCCCACGTCGGGTTCCCGTGCAACAGCACGACCGCGGGGCCGTTCGCGGGGCCCCACTCCAGCACGTGCATCTTCTGATCGCCGGTCGCGTGTATCGACGAGCGCCAGCCCGCAGGCAGCTGTTCGGCGATCCACGACGGGAACGGTTCGGTCGACACGCCACGTCCATAACACGAGGCCTCGCGCTAACGCCGTTCACTCTCGACGACGTTTGCCAACGCCAGCCCTCCTACCACTCGCCATCGTCATCGACGTTGCGACCGCGACGGCCCTTCTTTCCGCCGTCGCCACCCTCGTCACGATCCCGACCACGATCCTTCTCGTTCCGTCCGCGTTTTCCGCCCCCACCAGCGGGAGGGCCGCCACCACCGGGGCGATTGCCGAAGCCGCCACCGCCACCGCCGAAGCCGCCGGGCCGAGGAGCACCACCAGCGCCACCACCAGGCGGACGATTGCCATAGCCGCCACCGCCACCACCGGGCGGTCCGCCACCATAGCCACCTCCTCCGCCTCCGCCTGGCCCGGGGGGGCCGCCGCCATTTCCGCCGGGACGCGGCGGGCCGCGGAATCCACCGCCGCCGCCGCCGCCACCGCCGGGTCCACGAGCCTCGCGTTCGCGCGCCTCGTTGATGCGCAGCATGCGACCGTCGAGCTCCTGGCCATCGAGCTCCTGGAGCGCCGCCTGGGCTTGCTCTTGCGTCGCGAACTCGACGAAGGCGAATCCTCTCGAGCGACCCGTCTCACGGTCCATGATGACGGACACACTCGTCACCTCTCGACCGTTCGCTCCGAATGCTTCTCTGAGGATCGCCTCGTTCGTGTTGTAGTTCAGGTTGCCCACGTAGAGCTTCGTTCCCACGGCCTGGTCTCTCCTGGAATCTTTCTGTCCACTGCGACGGGTTTGGGTGCGTCAAAAGGCTATCACAGTCGTTTGGAGGCCGATCACTAGCTTTCGCAGGTCTGGGCGCTGGGGGGACGGTCGTACAATGTCGTAGATTCCCGAGCGGGCAATGGGGCCGCTGCCGTACCCGCATCGGGCGACGTTTCTCGCGAGCACGCTGGTGGTTCCAGCAGAGCTCGAAGATTCCGCGCCGTACATAGCCCGGCTGATCTCGTTGATCGTGTTCGATCATGTGATTCGCCACCGCGTGGTGACGCTCGGCGACCACGATGACGAGCGCCTGGTCGACGAGAACGGCCGGCTGCTCGACGCGCACCACCCGCTGATCGAGGACAGCATCGACTGGTTCTTCCGCGTGTCGCGTCGGCACGAGGTGCTGTGGTTCGATCTGTCGCTCGATCCGGCGCGGCCGCAGCGAACGCTCATGCGATGCCGCAAGCCGTACGGCACGATCGACGAGTGGGTCGCGAACCCGCAGCAGACGCTCGCGCAGCAGATCGCGCAGTGCCTCGGCGCGTGGTTGGCGGCGCGGCGGCTCCCGCTCGTCGGCGCGATCACGGACTTCACGAGTGACGACCTGCTCGCCGCCGCAAACAGGCTCGCCGGTGCCGCGGCACTGCTCGAGGGAGGTGGCTCGCTCGCGAGTTTGGGCGGGCTCGCGCAGCCACCGCCGCGCCTGGCGATCCCGTTCCTGCGCGTGCTCGGCGAACTGTCGCGCGATGCATCGATCGACGCGACGATCCTCCACCTCGATCCGCAGCACGCGGTTGCGCGGCGCAACGTGTACGTCACGGGCCTGCTCGCGGGCGACACGGATCGGCGCGCGATCCTGCCGCTCGTCGGTGAAGCGCCGATGTACGCGAAGCCGCATCTCTCGATCTGGGGCGAGCCGTTCGCAGGGGATCGGCTGTTCGAGAGCGTAGGCGTCCGGCACCAAGGCATCGCCGCGAGCCTCATGCCGGCGAACCCGTTCGCCTGCCACAACTACTCGCTGCAGCTCGCCGAGGAAGGCCGCCGCGAGGAGAGCTATCGCTGGGCGGATCGCGCGACGGTGGCGTCACCCGGCTTCGGCGCGGCGCACCTCGATTGCGTGCGCCGGCTGCGGCAAGTGGGACGCCCCGGGCAAGCGTTCGCCGAGGCGCAGTATCGGTGTCGCGAGATCCTCGATCGCGCGGGCGCGGGCAAGATGTCAGCGGCGGACTGGCAGTCGCCGCATCACGCCGCGCTGCTGATCGCGTTCGCGCACCTCGACGTCGGTCGCATCGCCGAAGCGATCGAGCTCGCCGACGAAGCGATGTCGCGTGTTCCCGACGACGCGCCGAGCAAAGAAGCGTTCGGCTGGGCGCAGAAGCGTATCTCGCACTGGAAGACCGACGCGGGCCTCCTCGCACGTGCGTTCGCGTGGGAGGGCCACCATCGCGGCGATCCGGGCCGCGTGCTCCAGGGCCTCACGAAGGGGCGCATCACCGACGAGGAAGACGCCGGGATGTTGATCGAGGCGCTGCTCGCCGTCGGGCGCTTCGATCAGGCGAGCGTCGCGTATTGGCAATGCGCGGGCCTCGATGGCGCGGGCGTCATCGGCGATGGCAAGGCGCGCCTGTCCGCCGCGAAGGCGCTGATCCTCAACGGCGAGCTCGACGAGGCGCTCGACCAGATCCAGATCGTCCAGCTGCGCCGCTCGCAGAGCCGCCTCGAGGCGGAGATCAACCGCGTGCTGCGCTTCGCCGCGAGCCGGCCCGCGAGCGAGTGGGAGCGCGCGATCGAGCGGCGGGTCGAGAAGGGCGCCGTGCAGCTCGCGCAGATGGCCGCGCGTGACCTCGCCGACTTCGTGCCCGACATGGACACGCAGACCATCCGCAACGCGCTCGGCGAGCGCGGCAAGCTGGCGCTCGATCCGATGTGGATCAGCGAGCTGATCGGCGCCGTCCCGCAGGCCGCGTCGTCGGCGGCGGCCGTCGTCGGGCGCCTCGCGTGGCCCAAAGAGGCGACGCTGCGCGCGGCCGACGCGCTCGCGGCCGAGTGGTGGACAGCGCTGATCCCCCCGGCGCGCGATCGCGACGCACACGCGGGCGGTGCCGTGCTCGCGCTCGGCATCTCGCTCGTGAACTACTTCGAGGCGGCGATGGGGCCACCGACGCCGATCGCGGGCGCGTACCGCCACATCGCGACCGAGGCGCTGCACCTCGTACGCCGCTCGCGCTACCAGATCGATGCGGGAGCGATCCAGGCGCTGCTGCGCCTCGTCGATTCGCTCGGCGGGGCTCCCGAGGCGCTGTTCGACACGTGGCTCTTGCGCATCGAGCGCGCGCTCGATCTCGAAGCCGAACACGGCGCGTATCTCGAGGGCATGATCGCCGGGTTGCCGTCGGTGCAGCGCTTCCTGCGCGGCGACGAGCGCACCGGTTGGGAGCTGCGCCTCGCGCACGACCTCGCGGCCGATCCGTCGCAATACGAGCCCGCCGCGATGCTGTTCTCCCGGTGCGCGCGCGCGGTCGAGGCGGGCCGCGTGTACCTCGCGTGGTCGCAGGCCGCTTCCATCGCGGGTGTCGCGCCGGCCACGCAGGTCGACGTGCACTGGCTCGCGTCGATGGCGAACCCGACGACCGCCGCGCCCTGGCTGCGCCTCGCGAACAACCTGCTCGTCGCGCGCCCGCTCGACGGCTTCACCGCCGCGTGTCGCGGCCTCGTCTTCGCGGCGACCAAAGATCGCGGCCCCGCGCTCGTCGATCTCGCGCAGAAGTGGAAGATCGCCAACGTCTCGACGCCGCTCGACGGCGAGCGCGCCTACGACGCCGGTGTCGCCGCCGCCTCCGACGGCAAGCTCGATCTCGCGGTACAGCACCTGCGCTGGGCGAACGCATGCGAGCCGGGCAACGCCAAGCGCGCGCAGAGCCTCGCCGTCGCGCTCGCGCGCACGGGGCGCCCCGCCGAGGCGATCAAGGTGCTGTCGCAACACGAGCGCAACGACGCGCCGCGTCTGATCGGCAAGCTGCTCGCAGAGTCCGGCCGCGACGTCGACGCGGTGATCGTGCTGCGGTACGCGTCGCGCCGCTTCCGTACAATGGAGGATTGGGCGGCGCTCGCGATGGCCGCCGCGCGCGCCGACAACGACGGCGTCGTGATCGAAGCGGGCCGCAAGGCGATCGCGCTCGGCGCGAAGGACAACGCGTTGCAGGCCGCGCTCGCGACAGCGCTCTATCGCACCGGCGAGTTCGTCGAGTGCGAACAACTCGCGCGCGCACTGATCGAGGCCGGCGGCCGCGAGAACCGCATGCACGGGCTGCATGCGATGGCGCGCGCGCTTGCCGGCCAAGGTCGCCACGTCGACGCGCATCCATACGCGAAGGCCTGCGCCGAGCTACAGCCCAACGGCGAGCTCGCGGCCGATCTGATCGAGACGATGGATCGCATCGTCGCGCAGCAAGACCCGCCGATCCTGCCGAGCGCCGAGCAGTCGATGGAGCGACAAGCGTGTCGCGATCTCGACGCGGGTCAGTTCGACAGCCTCGTACCCGCGATCACGAGCCCGTCCTGGGGCATCGCGCGCGTCGCGCTCCTCGCGTGCGAGTTTCGCAAGGAAGACGAGAGCGGCATCCCGGTCTCGCCACGAGCTCTCGACGCCGCCGTCGCGATCCTCGGCCGCACCGAAGGCACGAAGGAGATCGAGGCCTGCCTCGCACGCGTGCGCGCGCTGCGCATTCGCGACAACGCGTTCATCCAGATCGATCCGCCGCCGCCGCTCGGCACGCGCTACACGCAGGAAGAATTCGATCGCGCGTACGCAGAACGCGAGCGACGTCCGAACCGTCCGAGCGCGATCCAGAGCTTCGCGCGCTAGCGTTACGCGATCGGCGCCACTGTGCGTCCCGGGAAGCAGAAACCCGAGCGCGGGCAGAGTACGTTTCCGGCATGGGATTTCGTTGTCGCTGGCTCGCCGTGAAGGGGCGAGACCGAGAGGCCGTCCTCCGGCGCCTGAAGTTCGTGGCCACTGCCGAAATCGAAGAAGAGGTCTACGACACCGGGCTCTATGCCGTCGAGGTCGACGCGTGGCTCGTGGTGATCGGTGACGGCTGGGACTACATGAACGAGGTCAAGCGCGCGCAGGCGGCGATGCTGTCCGACGAGGGCGACGTCGTGTACATGTACACAGACGACTCGGCGATGGCGTTCGAGCTCGCGATGTTCAGCGGTGGCAAGGCACTGTGGTCGATCACGTACGATGGCAGCGACGGCGTTACCGCACCGACGATGGAGGGCGCTGTCCCGTGGGATGTGCGCGTGTTGCTCGCAAGGCTCGAGAAGGAGCAGACCAAGTCGGGCGGGCCGAAGGCAGACGTCGATCACATTTATGACCTCGCGCCGACGTTCGCGAAGACGCTCGTAGGGTTTCGGCACGACGAGTCGCTCAGCAGCGGCGATCACGTTCCGGTCTGGCAGCTCGCCGCGAAGTGAGCGCCATCGCCAAACCTCGCGCGTTCGCCGATGGTCAGTCGAGTCGAGGCGAGATCTTCGAAGGCTCTTCGATCCCGAGGTCATGCGTGGCTGCTTCGACGAGACGCGCCCGCATCTCCGAGTCGAGCGTGTCGAGATCACCACCCACGAAGTACGACAGCGCCTTGCGTGCCACCAGCGGGTTGAATGCTTCGCCGAACAACGCCCGGGCTGCACCGAGAATCCGGACGATCGGAACCCCCGCGACGAGGAGCGCATCCACGTCACGGTAGTCCTTCGACTCGACTCGCTGTACGAGCGCCTTGATCTTCGTTCCCGCTAGATCGAGGAGCGAGGCGACACGCACGTGTCCGTCCGCTGTCGTTTCGACCGCGCCCACACGACCGAATCGGATCGTGCCGAAGAACGAGACCTTCACGCCCTCGCCACGACGCACGACAAAGGTCCGGGAGTTCGGCGTCACATCGAGCGTGGTCGCACTGGTGAGGAACGGTAGTGCTTCCAGCGCTGCGTGATCGAGCTCGTCGTGCGCGAAGAAATCGAAGTCCACAGACTCGCGGTGTCCGAGATGAAGCGCGAGCGCCGTGCCGCCGTACAACACGAACGACGATGGGACCGCCCCGAGATCGCCCCACAACGCTCGCTGCGACGATGGAAGTACGTCGAGCTTCGGAACAAACATCACGACAACGTCCGCTCGGGGAGTGGAGGTGGCGGCTTGCGGAACAGCACGAGGTGCCAGAAGTTCCAGGACCTCGCATCGAGGATCCCCGGAGCGGCGTTCGTCAGCGCGTCCCGAAGCGCGTCATCACCGACGAGCTCGCGAACGGTGCGTACGTCGTCGTACGTCCCAAGCTGCATGACCTGACACAGGAAGTGCGACCTCCGTGCGAGCGTCACGTCGGCGGGCTGCCACCAGACGTACCTGCGTGCGAGCTCTTCGAGAGACCGACTCACGACATGATCGTACCGCATCTCCCTCATATCGATTCTCGGCGCACCGGTGCGCGTCGAGTAGCCGTTGGACTGCGTCGCTCGTGGATCTCGACGCCATCACACGTTAGCCCGAGTCAATGTCGCAAATTGCGGCACCCGAGCCGGAAACCAGCGCCGTTGCTGAGGAAATCGGGAGGGAACGAGAGCTCGCTCGCGTAAGGTTTGCGTGCGTGAACGCGGAGCGGCGTGGTGAGTGAGCTCGAGACCAAGAGCCGCGAGGTCATGCACTCGACGTCGAGCAGCCCCATTGCAAGCGACGACGCGCCGAGAGGCGGCGAGTACACGACCGACGATCTCGCGGTGCCCGGCGTTGTCGCGAACCTCGCGGCGCTCTTGCCATGGGTCGACCACGATCACGACGACGCGCCGACCCAGAAGACCACGCGTACTCGCAAGGCGAAGCGCACGAGCAAACCCAGGCCAACAACGGCGACGGGTTCGAGCGCGACGAGAGCATCGACGGCGCCGGCAACGAACACGGCGGCGACAGCGACCGCATCGACGGCGCCCGCTGCGAGCGCGAAGGACACGGGCCTCCCCGCTGACGTCGCCGAGAAGATGGCGGCGCTGAACGCATCGGTGTTCAACGCGGCGCTGATGGTCCACGGCAAGAACGGAGACCGCAACAGCCAATACGCGATGATGCACGTGCTCGAGAGCGCCGACGACGCGCTCACCCGCAAGAAGATGAAGGAGCAGTTCGCGGCGCATACGAACGGCTCGCTCACCGACTTTCTCGGCAAGCACACATGGGACAGCGCGCACGGTAAGGAGCAGGCGCTCGATCTCGTCAGCGACAAGCGCGACGCCGCGACCGACAAGCTCGCGGCGATGAGCCCCGACAAGCGGGCCGACCTCGAGGACAAGGCCGCGGGGTGGGCCGACAAGATCCTGAACGTCACGCGCGGCACCGAGCGCGACAACTCCGAGAACGCCGACAAGATCGCCGCGATCCTGGGCCCGCGATCGCCCGAGGAGATCGAGGTCATCCGCAAGCGCATCCGCCTCCAGACGTCGGGCACGAAGAGCACGACGGTGTTCGAGGAGCTCGATCGCACGTTCACCGAGCACGACGAGTCGATCGCGATGACCGGGCTCGGCAGCGATCCGGTGAGACTCGCGCAGACGCAGCTCGCCGACGCGGCCGCGGAGAGCGATCCGGATCGCATCCACGCGATCGCGAAGCAGCTCGGCCCCGAGTCGATGTGGCAGCTGCACGCGAGCGATCCGATGCTCGCGGGTCGCGTGATCGCGTCGATGCCGGAGGAGCGGCGCGGAGAGTTCTCGGCGCTGATGAACGGCAAGCAAGACGTCGCGGACGGCGCGCGCATCGCGGCGATGTTCGCGCCCGTCGAGCTCTCGACAAGCGACGCGCTGAACGGCTCAGCGGCCCAGAAGATGAAGCAGAAAGAGGCGCAGGATCCCGAGCGACTGATCGCGGAGCTCTCGAAGTCTTCTCCCGCCGAGCTCGCCGCCGCGCGCAAGGCGTGGAAGGAAAGCGGCAACGGCAAGAGCTGGGACGCGCTGATCGCCGAGCGGTTCAGCGATGCAGATCCGACGGTCCGCATGCGCATCGAGTCGGCCGCGAATGGCGACGTCGTCGGTGAAAAGGCGCTGCGCCTCCGTCAGGGGATGAAGACGTTCGATCAGACCTTGATCGACGGCGCGCTCGCTAACCCGGATCTGCAGAGCGCCGATCCGAAGAAACGCGCGGCCGCGCAGGCCGAGCGTCGCGCTCTCGAGGAGCGAATCCGCCTGCACGACGCGAACGAGCGCCGCACGAGCGCGTTGATGCAGGGCAAGAGCGCGGACGACATCGAGGGCCGCAACGTGGACGAGCAGCTGTTCGCGTATTACGACCGCCGAGCCGCGCACGACAGCGGATCCGGTGACAGCGGCATCACCGGTATGGTCACGAACGCGGCCGGCAAAGACGACCGGATGGCAAAGACCCGCGAGCGGGCCAGCGTCGATCGCTACGCAGCGATGGAGATGTGGGACGAGGGCGACGCCCAGCTCTCGACGAAGGTCCGCCGCGCGGAGCTCTCGGGCGACACGACCAAGAAGGCCGAGATCCTCGAGCAGGCGAAGAAGGGAACGATCGCCAGCCACGACACGGACTACCAGCGCAAGTTCGGCGCCGAGCGCAGCATGCTCGCCAACCCCGACGCTGCGAAGGCGAACGCCGCTGCCAAGCTGCTCGCGCAGATGACGGGCGACGAGCGACCGACCGAAGAGATCGCCGCCGACCTCGCACGCGAGAATATGAACGTCGGCGAGCTGCGCATGCAGCACGTGCGCGAGACCGGTGCGCTCGCGGATCGCACGCGCGATCAGCGTATCGCACAGCAGACCGAGCTTCGCGACCTCAGCGAGTCCGGCCACCTCGCGGGCGAAGAGCAGATGCGGTTCGCGCTCGGCCACGGCAACCGCGGCTCCGAAGACCTCCACGCGTCGAACCTGGCGCTACTTCAGCAGAGCGGTGGCGCGGGCGTCGACGATCGCGAGTTCCAGCGCCGCGACACGTCGACGTCGAAGGCGCTCGAGCTCCAGCGCGATGAGAAGAAGAAGTCCGCGGCGAAGATGCAACAAGCGCTTTCGATCGCCGGCAAGATCGCCGCCCTACTTACCGCGAACCCGGCGTTGTTCATCGCCGTCGATGCGAGCTTCGCTGCCGCACGCATCGCAGCGCAGGAGCTGATCGCCGGCGAAGCCTACGACGCGAGCGACGACATCAAGCACATGGCCGTCGACATGGCGGTCAACATCTTCACGGCGCGCCTCGCGAGCCTCGGCAAGGGGGTCGAGGCGGGAACGCAAGCGGCGAAGAACGTGCAAACGATGCAGCGCGTGGGCAACGCGGGCGCGGCGATGGGCGGCGCGGCGGCGCACGCGGTGATCGATGGCGGCGATGCAGGCGGCGCGGTGCTGCGCGCAGGCGTCGGTGCGGTCCTTCCGGGCTATTTCCGCGGCAAGGCCGAGAACGCGATCAAGGGAACCTCACGCGGAGCGAGCCTCGCACGCGAGGGGCTCGGCACCGCTGTCGACACAGCCGCCAACGTCGCGATAGGCGGTGGGAACGTCGACGTGGGAACGGCTGTCGATCTGATTGGTGGAACCGTGCAACGCCGGCCGCACGGAGGTAGGCCGACAGGAGTACGCGCTTCTGGGGGCGACGAGAACCGAGTCGAGATCAGACCACGCCTCGATCATGATCCAGCGTCGCCCGCCCGTGATACTCGCGGATGGTCAGAGACCTACGCACCTATCAACGCCCCGCACGTGGAGATGGTTCATCGAGGGCGCGCCTTGATTCCGCCAGAACTGGAGAAATTGGTTCATCCCTCCTTCACGCCGAATCAACAACAGATGCTCGCGATGTTGGATGCTCGGTCCGCAGACGCGAACTTGAGGCTCTCGAATCCGGCGCTCTACGACCATGACCCAAGAAAGATGGCGTCAATCGTCGAAGAGATCGACCGCATTGAAACGAGTCGCGCCAATGTGCTCGAAACGTTCGAGAGGCAGCGACAGAAGACGATCGAGCAGAACCGCCCGAGGGCGTTGCAGGAGTCCGCCCGTCTACACGAAACGCTGGTTGGCGAAGTGTCACCATCAACAACTGCGGCCGCGGCCGCCATACCAATCTCGCCGTCTGCTCGCTCGACAATCGCGAGGGTCCGAGGCGACGAGAACGCTGTTCGCCAAGACGTTGCCGACTTTATGCAATTGACGGGCACGACTCCTGACGTCGCTCTCGACCACGACCGCGCACGCGCCAACTACGTCAACCGGGGCGCAAGCGAGACGAGCACCGTCAACCTTGGGCGTAGCCCCCAGCGCAAGACCATCTTTCACGAGCTCGGCCATGGAACCGAGTATGACAATCCGAGTGTCGCGGCCGCCGCGACATCGTTTCGCGATGCTCGTGCACGCTACGCCGCCAATGGCAACATCCCCACTCCGACGCGACTGAAGGAACTCGATCCGCGGGGAGACTACTTAGACGCGGAGGTTGGTGTGGAGGGTGGCTTCACTGACAAGTACACTGGGCGTGTCTATGCGACTGGCGAAACCGAGGTCGTTAGCACTGGAGTAGAGGCGTTGGTCGATTCAAAGCGCATGCTAAAGCTTTACGAGAGCGACCCAGAGCATCTTGAACTTGTTCTCGGAATCTTGGCGACACTCAAGGGGAACCGGCGATGACGATTCATCCAGTAGGAACGTTCTGCTATCGACTCCTGGTAGACGCGGAGCATGGGGAGACTCTCGGAAATACGGTCTACGTCGGAATCCAGATTGAGCGCCCGGATGAACAAGCGCCGCTCACGTTCTCCGGGTTCGCAAAGCGTGTCGAGACTGTCCGCGATGCGCTCGAGGATGTCCGCATCGATGGGCACTTGTTCGATACGAGTGGAACCACTGACGCTCGCGATCTCGCACTGGCGATGCGACGACTTGACCGATTCCGCCCGGTGTTGGTTAGCGGCGAAGAGATCGTTCGCGTGATCGGCTCGAACGCGAACGCTCCAAGTGAACCGGGGCCATAGAGGCTGCGAATCTGTCTCACGCTGACGTGTAAGTGGACAGCATCGACCTCGACCAGGATGCGAGCCGTCACCCCTCGGTCCATCGGGCGCTCGATCGGCGACGATGTCGTCGCAGAGCGAAGGCGAGAACGGCGATCACGCCGAGCGAACCCGGTCGTGTGGTGGCGCAGCCTGCATCCACAAGAACCTCCTTCGCGGTCACCTCGCTCTGATTTCCTGCGACGTCAATGGTCCACGCTTCGACGCGGTACGTCTCGTCTTCGAGAAGCTCCAGCTTGACCTGGCAGTCTTGCGTGCCAAGGATGCTCGGAAACCACACCGTCTCCTCTAAGTTCAGCGTTCCAGTGGGTGACGTCGGCAGGATCCGCTCTTCACGTTGGCCATCACTACGGACAAACCGCACGACGACCGTTGCAATGTCCTTGTCGCGCGGAGCGGCTACGTATCCGTGGATTCGAGCCGTCTCTCGTCCACACGGTTGGAGATCCCCACCAATGTGGTCAATTCCGAACCGCTCGAATCGCGGCCGTGGTGGTGGCAGTTGATCGGGCCCCGATCCTGTCGTGAATGCGAGCAGCGCCGGGTCGAACGGCCCAACGTATTTGTTCCGAAGCACATAAGATGTGTCGGGCCGAAGGTCAGTCGGCACCGAGGCGACCCACAGCGAGGATCCGTAGCCCGGAGCAGATTGCACAGTTCCGAGATCGAGCTCCTCGCCATCCGCTGACCGCAGCCGAACGCCGTCGCCCGCGTAGTACTTCGAGAAGTAGATCTCACGAAGGTTCGTTGGAACGCCGGTGGTACCTGTGGAAGGTAGATCAAACGCGTTCGACAGGCAGGAGCACGCATGCGCCTCGTCGGTGCGGCCGACCATTAGCGTCACGCACACGAGGACGACGTCTGCGAACCTCACCCTCCTTGCGTCCCACGAATCGGGACCATGGCGTTTGGTTTGCGTTTCGCCAACGGTGACACCTGCGCTGCGTCAACACATCACGTTCGCGAAGAGTGAATCAGCGCGGGCGCGCGACGACGCAGATCTCGCGCCGGTTCGACGGCAGGTGCCGCATGCGCACGTCGGGCAGACCCATCTCGCGAATGCGCCGCGCGAGATCGGGCAGCTCGTCGACGAATTGCCAGTCGTTCATCTTCAGCGTGATCACCGCGCCGACGAGTGACTTCTTGAGGAACGGCATGAGCCGCGCGATCTCGTGCAGCGCGACCTGCGGGGCGAGGTTCACGTCGACGAGCAGCCACGCGATGTTCGCCGGCAGCTCCTCCCAGCGCAGCGCGCCGACCTTCTTGTCGAGGTGCACGACGCCCGGCATCGCGCGCACGTTGTCGGCGAGCGCGCCCGTGTCGACCGCGATGACCTCGAGCCCGCGTTGTGCGAGCGCCATCACCGCGCCGCCCGGAGCCGCGCCGATCTCGAGGGCAACCTGCCCTGCCGCGACGGGGAGCTGCGCCCACGCGATCGCCTCCTCGATCTTCGCGTAGGCGCGTGAGGGCGCAGTGTCCGGAACGCGGACAGCCCGAACGCCACCCGGGGAACCTCCGCGTGTCGCTTCGTGACGGTGCGCGCCGATCCACACGGGCTCGTCCGCGGTAGGCGGGACGATGACGTCGGCGACGAGCTCGCCCTCGCGTGCGTCGTCGCCGATCGATGCGTCACCGTCGTGCACCTCGGTAGGCGCGGCGAGCTGCGCCCACGGCACGAGCAGCGCGTAGTCCGCCTCGGGATCGCGCGCGAACACGTGGACGCGGTCGGCGCGCACGTTTGCGAGCTGCGCCTTGGCGGTGACGAGGTCACCGGCGGCGCCGACCGAGCGGCCCCACACGCGTGCGAAGACGGAGCCCGGCGTGTCCTCGGGCGCGAGCGGGCCGGGCGCCTTGAACGTGAGAAGGCCGGGACGCGAGAAGGCGAAGCGCAGATCGGGCCGCGTGCGCGCGACCTCGCGTTTCACCGCTGGCTCCATGCCGGGCAGACACGTCGCGAACGCGAAGTCGGCCACTATCGTGGCTCCGCCGCTTGGGCCAGCGGGCCCTCCGCGTTCGTCACGCCCTCACCATACCGCGAACCCGTGGCGCGCTAGGATGCGCACGCGGATGTACCGCTTCTTCTACTGGCTCGTGTTGCAGCGGCTGCCCGCCGAGCCGACCCATCACTGGTCGGTGTCGTTGATGCACCTCGCGTTCGCGATCCCCGGCGTGCGGCGGCTCGCGCGACGCTGGTACTCGACGCGCGATCCACGGCTGCGCACCACGGTGTTCGGCAAGGAACTGCCCGGGCCGCTCGGTCTCGCCGCCGGCTTCGACAAGGACGCGCAACACGTGCGCGAGATGCTCGCGCTCGGCTTCGGCTTCATCGAGATCGGCACGGTGACGGCGGAAGCGCAGCCCGGCAATCCGAAGCCGCGCTTGTTCCGGTTGCCGCGCGACAAGGCCCTCGTCAATCGCATGGGCTTCAACAACGACGGCGCCGCGGCGGCCGCGCGCCGGCTCGTACATCGCCCGTCCGATGCGGTCGTCGGCATCAACATCGGCAAGACGAAGCGCGTGTCCGAGGCAGAGGCGATCGCCGACTTCACGACGAGCGCGGGCCACCTCGCGACATTCGCGGACTACATGGTCGTGAACGTCAGCTCGCCGAATACGCCCGGGCTGCGCGACCTGCAGGCGGTCGACAAGCTGCGCCCGCTGCTGACGGCCGTGCGCGCCAAATGCGATGAGGTCTCGCCGCTGCGCCGCATTCCGCTGCTCGTGAAGATCGCGCCCGACCTCGCCGACGCGGACATCGATGCGGTCGCCGACCTCGCGCTCGAGCTCGGCCTCGACGGCATCATCGCGACGAACACGACCATCGCGCGCACCGGGCTCGTCACGCCCGCCGACGAGGTCGAGGCACTCGGCGCCGGTGGCCTCTCGGGCGCGCCGCTGAAGGAGCGCTCGCTCGCGGTGCTGCGGCGACTCCGCGTACGCGTCGGAACCAAGTGCTTGCTGATCGCGGTCGGCGGCATCGCAACCGCCGACGACGCGTGGGAGCGCATCCGTGCGGGCGCGACGCTCGTGCAGGGCTACTCCGCGTTCATCTATCACGGGCCATCGTGGGCGTGCGATGTTCACCGCGGGCTGGCGAGGCTCGTGCGAGAGCACGGCTACGCATCGATCGCCGACGCGGTCGGTGCCGATGCGCCGCCGACACCGCCCGCGTGAACGCCAGCAGGCGCGCTACTTCGGCAACGTCAGCGCGATGCGCTTCGTCGTCGGGGCGACCTTGATCGTCACCTCGCTGCACGTCCGATAGTCGTCGGGGTGACACGCGGTGAGCGCGAGCTCGAGTCCCGCGATCTCTCGCACCTCGAACGCGCCCTTCGCGCCGGCGATAGTGCTCGCCGACCGGTTCGGCCCCTTCGGCTTCGTCAAGATCCGCGCGTTGGGCACGGGTGTTCCGTTCGCGTATTTCACGTCGCCGTGCAGCGACACGACCGCGTGCGGTGCGGGCACGACGAAGTCGATGTCAGGCACGAGCCCTCCCTTCTTCATCGCGACCGGTGTGGCCTTCTTCGCGGTGGGCGTGCCCGGGTAGTACGTCGTCGGGTGCGGCGTGTGCCACGATGGTCCGCCTTCTGTCTCCGGGCTCACGACGACGAGCCACGTGCCTTCGCCCACTTCGTTCAACGTGAACCGACCGGTGCTGTCCGCGATCCCGTCGAGGCGCCCCCAGGACGGAGACCCCGGCGCCGGCAACCCGACGATGCGCGCTCCGCTCGCCGGCGTATTGTCGGCGTACGTCACGCGCCCGAGGATCTGCGCGTTCCACGACATCGTGATGTGCGGCCTCGGACACATCGTCGCGTGAAGGACCGACACGAGGTGCCGCTGCCCCTGGTAGGGACGCAGTCCCTTGCCGATCGCCTCGAGCTCGTGCGTACCCGGCGCGAGCTCGAACGTGAACGTGCCGTCGTCCTTCGACGTCGTCGAGAGCGGTGTCCCCTTCACCCGAACCTCGAGACCCGCGCCGGGCTCCCTGCGCCCGCCCTCGATCACCACGCGCCCCTCGACGCGGGCCTTCGTCGCCTTGCTTCTCCTCGATGCACGCGCGAACACCACGTCCTCGTCGGTCGCGAGGTCGCGAACTCGATGCGTCCGCGAGCACAAGCCCGTCTCGAGCACGGTCTTCGGATCGCCGCCCGCATACACGACGTACGTCGTGCCGATCTGGAACTGGACGCCGCACATCGAGGGCTTGGAGTCCGTCTCGACGACCACGGTCTTCGTGACGATCGCGCCACGCAGCACCTCGATCACCTCGAAGGTCACGTGCGCTTTCAGCGTGCGCAGAACGTCTCGTGTGCTGACCGCCTTTCCAACGAAGACGGTCGCGGAGAACATCTCGGCGCACGGCGGGCCTGGTGCGACGCAGCTACACGCGTCCGCGCGCGTCGGCGTGGCAAGCAACGCTGCACACACTGCCACTACGAACGCGCTACCCCTCATTCCTCGAGAATGAGCGACCGCGCGAAGGACTACCAGCGACCGAAAGACCTGCCTTCGCAGCCATAGTTCGGCAGCGCCCGCAATGCCGCGTTTTGCGGCAGCTGGACCGAAACGTCCCTCACGCGACAACGCGCTTTCGACGGATGCGATTTCGTGGAAAATCGTTGGCTATGGTTCGTGTACTCGTCCTCGCTTGCTGTGTCGCGTGCACCACCACTCCGAATCCGCGGAGTTGTCTCGACAATCATTGCTCGGATCCTGCCTTACCGTTCTGCGACGAGACAGGCGCGATCAGCGGAACTCCTGGAACGTGCGTCGCCGTCACGTGTGAGGCGGGCATGTTCGAGGAGTGCCGCGATGACGCTGCCCTCGTCTGCAACGCCGAGGGCACGAGCTTCGACATGGTCCAGTGTCCGTACGGATGCGGCGAGTCGGGTTGCCTGCCGTGCACCACACCGGAGTGCGAGACCCGGCTGATTCCCAAGTTCGCGCCCGATGTGTGCACCGAGCTCAGTACGAACGACGCCGTCGTGTATGCTGCCGACACCGAGATCGATACCTCCGACGCAGCGAGTTGCGACGAGATCTTGCCTCAGGCTGCTGGGCCAGAGATCTGTGTGATTCGTGCGCCAACGATCCGCATCGCTGCGCAGCGCGTGGTCAAGGTGCGCGGCTCGCGCGCCATCGCCTTCATTGCCGATCGCGAGCTCGACATCGACGGAACCCTCGACGTCAGTGCCGATCGCACGACCAACGGTCCCGGCGGCGGCTTCACGAAGTCCGGTACCAGTGCGGGCGATGCAGGTGGTGGTGCTGGCTATCGAACAGCCGGTGGCTCGGGTGCAAGCGCGGCAGGTCCTGGTGGGGCGGGAAACGGTGGGCCGACTGGATCTAGTCCATTACTGATCACGACGCTTCTTGGCGGCACTCAACCGACCACGGCGGCAACGGCCGAACCGCCCGGTGGTGCTGGTGGTGCGGCGATGCTTGTCTCGTGTCGTGGCGAAACCGCGGTTCGAGGGCTCATTGACGCTGGCGGTGGTGGCGGTGGCGGCGACTACCTCTACACGACACCGCCACCGATCATGGTGGTTCTCGTTCGGGCGAGTGGTGGCGGCTCGGGCGGCACGGTCATCATTCAAGGCATGATCGTCCGAGTCGTTGGAGAGCTCTACGCGAACGGTGGCGGCGGTGGCGGCGGCGGACAGCCAGGCAGTGGCGGAACCGACGGGCATCGTTCCACAACGGCGGCGCCGGGCGGCCCCGATAACACGGTGACCCAGGGCGATGCATCCGGCGGCAACGGTGGTGCAGTGACGTCTCCGACGAACGGAAACGGTAATAACAACTCCACCGGCCTCGGGGCCGGAGGAGGAAGCGCGGGTTACATCGTCGTGTTCGCTCCGACTGGAGCGAGCACGCAGCTCACAGCGCTTACCGTGTCACCTGCGATCGATTCGTCGACAGTACCCACAACGAACTGATGGCACCTTCGCGAGTCCGTCCGCTAGCCACTAAACGTCATGGCTGATCCGCACAGATGACAACCTCGGAGATCAGGGGAAGCAGCCACCCATATTACAGGTGAGGCCCGTCGGGCACGTGTTGCCAGCGCCGCATCCGATTGCACACTCGAGAGTGAGCATCGTGTACGTCATGTTCGCCATGAAGGGATTGTGCGGAGGTTGATAGCCACCGAGGATGAGCGCGCAAACTGGGGTACCGACCGTCGCCGAGAACGCGGCCTGGCAGGTTGCGTTGTTCGGGGCCGGTGTGATGGTTGCCAAGGTGAGCGAACCCTGTGCGTTGGTCATGCCGGTACCATTGGTCACGCATTCCGCAGAGCAAAATCCCGTTGTAGCCCCCTGCGTGGTGAGGCAGTCGGGTGCGGTGGCCGGACAGGCTGGCATGCCCTGACCGCACAACTGCCCTAAGCCTTGCACGGCCGCAGGCGCATCAGGAGCTGCGTCGACCATCGGTGGCGCATCGATCATGGGGCTGGTGCCGCCATCGTCACCGCACGCCGTGATTGCCAGGAACATGGAAGCGAACAGAAAGCTGCGCATCGGAACCCCTCTCTTGATGGCGGCGGTTATACACAAAGTTGGCGCAAACGAGATACTTCGCGTCGCTGTCACTGACCCACGGCCCGTGTAACGCCCCGTTCGCGCCTGTTAAGGTCGGCCTATGGCCATCCGCAAGATCGCGCAGATCGGGCACCCGGTGCTGCGCCAAACCGCACGTGACGTAAGTCGCGAGGAGCTGGCCACACCAGCGATGCAGTCGTTCATCGACGACCTCGTCGAAACCATGCACGACGCCGACGGGGCAGGCCTTGCCGCCATCCAGATCTACGAGCCGATCCGGATCTGTGCGATCGAAGTGCGCAACAACCCACGCTATCCGTACAAGCCGCCGATCCCGCTGACCATCCTGGTGAACCCCGTCCTCACACCCGTCGGAGACGAGCAGTTCGTGAACAATGAGGGCTGCCTCTCGGTGCCTAACCTCCGCGGAATGGTGAAGCGCAATCTGTCCGTGCGTTGTCAGGCCTGGGACCGCCACGGGAACGCGATCGACGAGACCGTCCACGGCCTCAAGGCCGGCACGTACCAGCACGAGGTCGATCACCTGCTCGGCACGATTTTCGTGGACCGTGCGGACCCGACCACGTTCTCCACGTGGGCCGAGTTCGATCGGCACCACAAGGCAGCGTTCGTCGAGCGCATCACGGCGCTCGTCGCACGCGTCGGCTCCTGATGGCTAGCGCACGGTCGCACCGCCCAAACGTGTGCGCGCCCCCACGGAAATCGGCCGCGCGCCTTGTGGTGAAGCGCTCCGCGGGGTCTTCTCGTAGCTCATGGCGCGCAAGCGCACCTCAGGAAAGTCACCGCCGGCCGATGCGCCAGCTGCACCTGCAGAGGTGCGCCCTCACGTGATCCCGAAGTCGGGTCGTCGCAAGAAGAAGGAAAAGCCTGCGGGCCCGCTCATCACGGTGCGCCACATGCACCGGCGCGACATCAACCGCGTGTGGGACTTCCTCAAGGTCAGCTTTCGCGACGTGAACGCGGAGACCGTCGAGTATCAGCGCCCGCGATCGAAGCACCGCTTCGAAGAGATCTTCGAAGAAGAAGGCATCGAGCAGCTATTGTTCGAGGTCGACGGTGACATCGTCGCGTACGCCGAGTGCAGCTACGAGGTCACCGGTTCCGATAATTGGATCAACCCGCGCTACTTCGAGAAGCGCGACATGCGGCCGTTGTTCATCGACGAGCTCGCCGTGCATCCTGACTGGCACGGGCGCGGCGTCGGCTCGTTCGCGATGGAGCAGCTACATCACCTCGCGCGCGTGCATGGCCTCAACCATCTGGTGCTCGAGGTGGCCGAGAACAACGAGCGCGCGCTCGGTTGGTACAAGAAGCGCGCGTTCAAGAAGCTCGACGCCGCGATCTTCATGGCAGCGCCCGTCGACATCGAGCCCGAGCTGTTGCCACCGCGCGAGCTGCCCGGTCCTCGCGAGGTGCTGCCGCCGGCGAGCGACGAGGACGACAAGAGCTAGTCGACGCAGAGTGCGCGCTGCTGCAGGCGCCACTCCGGCGAGAAGCCGCTCTGGTTGGTCGCCGTGGTCAGCCACGTCTGACCGGCCGCGCCGACCTCGTGCGTGAGCGACGTCCCCTCGAGGATCGCGTTCGTCGAGTCGACGACGCCCCAGCCGGCGCCCGTCATCGCCTTCGTTTTGGGGCAGTCGGTGGTCAGCTCCTTGGACCACGTCGCGTCGTAGGCGGACTCGTTCGTGACGACCTCGTAGCCGGGCAGGGCCCACGGTGCGGCGCACACGGCTAGCAGACGAAGGGACCAGGGTGTCGGCGTCGGCGACTTCGCGTTCACGAGCCAGCTCGTGCCGTCCCAGCTCGGCATGACGTAAGTCGCTTCGCCCGGAAGGATGTTGCCGTCGATGTCCATGAGTACGAAGCCGCCACCCGTGCTGACCGAACCCGCCGGGCACGCGATGCTGTGCTGCTTCTGCGAGAGTGTCGTGTGGTCGGTAGCGGTGGTGACAATACGGTAGTCCGCGGGTTGCGACGCGCAGATCGCGGTGACGCGAAGGTTCCACGCTCGAAGACGCGGCGCGCTGTTGCGGGTCTGCACGTACCACGAGGCACTTGTCACCGTCGGTGCCGAGACCGACGGCACTACCGTGTGGATGTACGCGCCCGTGGAATCGGTCGCGGCAAAGGAGCCGCCGAGAACGTTCATCCCCTCCGGGCAGGTCGCGCCCGTTTCTGCTTCGTTGGTCGTCGACGTCACGGTGTTCGTGACGATGGTGTAGTTCGGCAGCTGGACCGCGAGGCTGCGCTCGGCAAGCTCTAGCTCCTCGTCAGGCTCGAGACAGGCGGCGGTGGCGAGTGTGGCGAAGAGGAAGGCGCGCGTAGCTGTCGTCATATTCGCTCAGAGGAACCCCACGCTCTTCGTCTCGCGAAAATCGTCAACTCGGCAAACGTGGCGAGGTTCCACGCGTTCGCGGGCCGGCGGTCATTCCGGGCGCATGCAACGCGCACCGGGGACGCTGCTGAGCGTGCTTACTCCGCGCGCTTGCAGCGCACGTGCGTCCACGTGTCGGCGGTGACCGCGCTCGTGCGGTTCAGACGAATGCGCAAATGGTCGGCCGTGGTGGGGCACGCGGCCCTATCGGCTACGATCTCGTAGCAGTCGGGTGCGCCGGACGAGCACTCCGCGAGCGACATCGGCGTCGTCGGCGCACTGTCGGGAATGTCGAGTACCTCGCACGACGGCTGCACGCCCGGCGCGGTCGACACGTCGGCGAGCCGCGCGGAGTCGAGGCACGGATCGCCGATCATGCGCTTCGCCGTGGAGCCGATCTCCTGAAGCGGCGCGGAGAGATCCGGGCTGCACACCGACGTGAACGTCGCGCGCCCCTCGAAGCCCTCGATGAAGGTCTTCAGGCGAATCGCGGGATCGGCGACGGCGGGGCCGGTCGGGTATTCGATCGAACACGAGTGCCCGATCGCTTGTTGCGGGGCGCCACCGCCGGGCGGAGGCCGGAGCTCGACGACGGTCGGCGCCGTGTTGCCCGCGACCACGCCGACCATCACGCGCCGCTCGTCACCCTTGAGCGCGATCAGGCGATCGATGTACGGCTGCACGGCGTCGATGTACTGACTGTTCTCGTTCGACTGGCAGTTCGTCTTGGCGCCGACCTCGTTCGAGTCTTGATCGCACGTGACGCCGAAACGAAAGCAGCGGAACGACGTGAGAGCGCCGAACGCCGCTGACTCGGGGCCGAACACGCTGGCGTTGCGGGCCGAGCAGTCGTCCTCGTCGGCGAGGATCACGACCGCGAGGTTCGCCTCGGGGCGGAGGAAGCCTGTATTCGCTGGGTGATCGAACGCGTGCGACATCGCCGAGAAGTGCTGCTCGAAGCCGCAGCCGCCGGCGCCGACTCTCGCGTTCATGGTGAACGCATCGCGCAGCGCGCCGTCGTAGTTGCGCTCGCGATCGCCGCCGGGCACCTCGATGTCGACGAGGTACGGCGCACCGTCGGAGGTGACGACCATGGTGCGCAGAGCGCCCGCGAGGCCAACTCCCGTGCAGCCACCTAGACCGACCGCGCCGATCGTGGGACCGGGAGGCGACTCGCTCGCACTCGTGCCCATGTCGGAGGTCACGACGCCGATGTGGAGGTTCGGCAGGCCGTCGTCGAGCTGCGAGAGCACGTCGATCATCTGCGGGAACGCGGCGGCGAGCGCGAACTGCTTGTCGAGCATCGACGGCGAGTCATCGATGACGAAGAGCAGATCGAGATCGCGGTTGGGGATCGCCGGCAGGATGATCGTGTCCTGGAGCTCGCCGACGACGAGGTTCGGGTCGTTGCAAGCGGCGAGCGCCGCGACGAGAGGTACGACAAAACGTGCGAGACGCATCAGTTCTCCTCACAGCGAGTCGACAGACGGGAACGTTGGGCGGAGCGCGGGAAGCGCGCGTCGAACGCGTCGAGCTTCGCGGCGATCGTGCGAGCAGGCGTCCGCAGGCGGCACAGGGCCTCGATCTCGATCGCCGCCGCGTCCTCGGCGAGCTGACCGCGCCCGCGAGTCTCGGCGACGTGCAGCTCGACCGTGGCAAGGGCGCGCCTCGGATCGTTGGTCGCGAGCGCCCTCATCGCGCGATCGATCAGCTCGACCTCGCGCGCGAGATCGGCGGGTTCGATGTCGACCGTGAGCTTCGCAGGTTCGTCGCGGCGCATCGGAACCGCGGCCATCTCGATCGGCGCGGGCTCGGCGATCGGCGCGGTCTCGGCGATCGGCGCGCGCTCGGCGATCGGCGCGCGCTCGGCGATCGGTGTGGGCTCGGCGGGCTCGGCCGTCGCTGTGCTCTCGTCGATCGCGACCGGCGACGCGACCTCACGTACGGACGCCGGCGCGGCCTCGGAGGGAACGAGCTGCAGGGTCATCGGTGCCTCACCGCGCGACTGCGCGACGATCGCTCCGACGGCGATCGCGGCGAGCACGCCGGCGAGGCCGATCTTGATGAAGAGCGCGCTCGCAGCGGCGCCACCGGCGGCAACGGCGACCTTGCCGCGCACGCGAGCGATCGCGTCGGCGTCGGGGCTCATGCCTTCGCGCGCTGCATCGAGCAACGCGCGTGCGGAGGTAGAGAGCTCGGGCGCGGTCATCGGGCCTTCGCTTTCACGGCGGCCTCGAACGCAGCGCGCGCGAGGCGCAGCCGCGAATAGGCTGTGTTGAGGTTGATGTCGAGCATGCGTGCGACCTCGGGTACCGACAGCTGCTCGAGCTCGACGAGCGCGAAGACGATGCGCTTGTCTTCGTCCATCGCTTCGAGGATCGACATGACGGTCGCGGCGGCCTGTGCGCGTGACATCGCGGCGAACGTGTCGGTGGGCCCTTCTGGTTCGTGCTCGAGCGACTCGGTGCGCATCGCGCCGGCGCCCTTGCGGCGATGCGCGCTCGCCACGCGCCGCGCGATGGCGAACAGCCACGTCGTGATCTGCGCGCGACCCTCCCACTCGGGCAGGCGGCGATGGACGACGACAAACACGTCCTGTACGGCGTCTTCGATCTGCTCGCCCACGCCGAACGTGCGCAGCACGCGCCACACGTAAGCGACGTGCGCCGCGTAGACCTCGTCGAAAGACAGCTGCACGACCTGTTCGATCCGCTCGATCCGCTCGGTCGGGGCCGTATCGAGGGCGTGCGCGACCGCGGGCATCTGCAGGCTTGGTGTCGCGAGCGCGGCAGATCCGTCACGCCGCACGCGAAAAAGGCGCGCCGCAAAGAGGGACTTCAGGGCCATCCGACCTCCAGCCCGAGAGCGCACCGCGCTGCGGCCGCTCCGGGTTGATAGAGGTCGGAGCCGCGATCGAGCATGAACCGCGGGCGCTCGAGGGGCACCGCGATCTCGAACGTGCCGACGAGCCGCGCGTGATCCGACATCGGCCAGCCGACGCCGATGCCCGCGCCGAGGGCGATCCAGCGCGCGCCCGCGGTGCGCTCGCCGTCGACACCGACGCCGGTGCCTTGCAGCCGGCCGACCTCACCGAGCAGCCACGCGCGGAGCGGCAAGGTCGACGGTCCCCATCCGCCGCGCAGGGTGAGCGTGTCGAGCCGCACCTCGACACCACCGGGGGCGCCCGGCGCGAGCTTCGCGTCCTGCGGAACCCAGCGGCTCACGCCGATCGCGCCGAACGTGTCCGCGCGGCGCACGAACGCCGCGAGCTCGCCGCCGAGGTTGATCTGCGGCAACGCGCCAACGCCCGACAGCCCGAGCACGTGCAGCCCGAAACCCCAACGCCGCACGCGCGTGGGCGGCGGCTCGTCGTCGGCAATTCGCTGCGTGCTCATGTCACGTTCGCTCTCGTCGCCGGCCTCGACGGCAGAGAGCGCCGCGACGCTCGTCGTCGTGCCGGCCATCGCGATCGGGCCCGTCGAGTCGAAAGAAGGCGCACCAGCGAGCCGCGCATCCGATGGCGCCGCCTGCGCGGCCCGCGGATCGGCCGTGCGCTCGATCCGCGTCGGCGCTCTGTTGCGCGACAGGCCCACCTCGCTCGCGAGCCTCGCGAGCACGACTGCCACCGCATCGGCGAGCGCATCGCACCGGCGACTGCGCAGCGTTCGCACATCGTTCGCGACAGTGATGGCGCGTGCGTCGATCCGAGCCACGAACCCCGCCCGCTCACGCGTTACCTCGATCTCGATGCGCGCTAGAGTTCCATCGAGCCCACCGCCCAAGCGCTGCTCGACGCGCGACTTCACGCTCGCTGCATCGGGGCACGCATCGGGCGCGTGCCACACAAACCCTGCGTCGACGAGCGCAACGCGCGGGTTTGCTACAGCGCCCCCCGCCACGAACACCACGAGCGCCAACGCACGCATCATCTGTGTGGCGACACTCGACCCAGTGTGGCGTTGCTGACCAACCAAGTTGGCGGGTGCGTCGCGTAGGTGCGCGAGATGTGACGACTTCCGCTTCACGTGAGAGGCCCGCACCGGGGCTTGCATCATTGGTGCCGGCAAGATGTCCGATCCATCACGGAATCGCCGACCAGCGCTACGGTGGCATCGGTCCCGTGTAACAGGGGCCGAAACACGGGGTGTGTTGCTCGAGTGTTCCGGAGTCCGTCGGCGCCTTGATCACGGCGTCGCACATCCGGGCGAGGCCGTCGAGGCACGCGGCGTTCGGACCGATACTTGATCGTCGGAGCTTGCGCTTTCCTTCGCCGATCATGCAGTAGGTGCCCGCAGGGAGGCTGACCGCGAGCCAGCCCTCACCATTGGTAACAGCGCTCGCGATGATACGAGTCTGAGTGTTCTTCGTCCCTCGACGAAAGTGGAACGTCTCGCCCGCCACCGGTGTGTCTTTCGTTGGCTGCGCGTTGGGTGGCAACGCCGCCCCGCCGCAGTTAGCGGGTGCGTGTCGCGTCACGCGAACTTTCGTCGGGTTCACACGAGGCCCCGCCACCACGAACGCCGACAACAGCGTGACCAGAAGGACTATGCGCCAAACCATCGTCGTGCAGTTGTAGCGCATCAAGCGCTGGCCGCTCACGGCAGTGTGGTCGCCACAAGATCGACGACGGCCTGGGGTGCGTCGATGTGCAGCCAATGGCCGGCGTGTACGTCGTGTCCCTGCACGTGTGCGCCGGCAACTGCGAGCCGAGTGCGGTCGTTCGCCTGCCAGACCTGCGACAGCGTCGCGATCACGATATGGACAAACCCGCGGTCGGTGGCCATCCATCCCCACGCGTCCGTCGCGAAGTAGCTCGCGAGGAGCTCGCGCAACACGGTTGGCTCCAACCGATTCACGAACTGATTCGGCTCGCGCGGCACGAGGTTCATCGCGAGCCATTGCGCCAACCCCTGATCGAACTCCCGAACCACCGCGCCGACGAACGCCTCGCGTGTGACCCACACCTTCGGCAATCGCTCGAGCATGTGAAGCACGCGCACGACGCTGTCGTGTTCGTCATCGATCGCGCCGGGCCGCGCGCCGGGATTCGAGTCGAGCAACCACGTCTGGGCGACCTCGACGCGTTCGCGCGCCCCGAGCATCACTTTGCCGCCGAAGCTGTGGCCCGCGAGTGCGCGAACGTCGACGCCGTCGACGCGCAGCGACTCGACGAGCGTGCAGACATCGGCCGCGCACGCGTCGATGGTGTGTGGAGGCTCCCCCGTCTCGGACTTGCCGTGTGCGCGCAGGTCGACGAGCACCACACCCCAGTCGCGACGCACGCTGACGATCTTGCGTGCAATACCGCGCCAGTTGGAGCCCGCTCCGTAGATTCCGTGCGTCAACGCGAGCCACTTCGCGGGCGACGCCTCGCTGTGCGCGATGCGTTCGTGATGGAGGCGCGCCATGCCGCGACCATGCCCCGCGCGCAACCCGTTCGCAACGCGCGGACCGCGACGATCGGTCAGGTTCGAGGACGCCGTCCGGTGAAACGTCCGGACTTGTTCTTCGTTCGTGGCCACGACGTCCGCGCCGTCCACGACCAGCCGGCAATGACTTCCAGTCCAGCGACGGTCTCGCGCGGCAGTATCCCCTTGCGGTAGCACGCGCGGCAGTAGCTCACCCACGTGCCGATCCGATCACCGCGTACGACGAGCATCTCCGTCACGGATTCCCAGCCGTGTTCGGCAACGTACCTCGCGAGCCGCGCAACCTTCGCTTCCTGTCGTGCGCGACGCGGCTGCCACGTCCAGCCCGGAATGCTCTCCATACCGGCGACGAGCCATCCGGCCAACGCACCCCTTCGGTACTCGGCGCGAATGTTGTTTGTCCACTGTCCGATCTTTTTTCCCGTGCGAGTGACTGTGTGTTCGTCGAGCGTGTCCCAGCCGTGGCGCACGACGTGGCCACGTAGCTCGAGGAGATTGCGCCGCTTGCTCTCGGTACGTGGATCCCACGTCCAACCACGAATCGCCTCGAGTGCGGGAATCAGCCAGTGCACGATCGTACCGGCGTTGTACTCGCGTCTGCGATGTGCCACCCACCTGTCCAGGCGTACACCTTCGACGATTGGTTTCGTCCGGAGCCAATCCCAGCCGTTCTTGCGAACGAGCCTGCGAAGGTTGTCGAGATTGCGCCGATAGGCATCCTGGATCGGAGACCACGACCAGCCGGGAATGCCTTCGCATTCGTCAACCAGCCAGTCGGCGATCGTTCCCGTTCGATAGTCGGCCCGACGTGTCTGAACCCACGAGAGTAGACGCACCCGGGACGAAACGATCGTGCGTTTCGTCAACTTCCCCCACCCATGCTTCGCGATGAACGTGCGGAGCAAAGACAGTTTCCACAGATGTTGCTCGGTCACGAGATCGGGCTTTCGTCTCCGCGGACGATTCCGTTGTTTTCTCCGTTCGACCTTCATCGTCGTCCCGCGTCGCGACGGACAATACCAACAACCTACGGGCATCGTGCGAGACTCGGCGCGATGGCGATCGACATGTCGCGCTTGGTCACGAAGCTCGCCGACGCGGGCCTCGACCTCGTACACGCGTTCGATGCCAACGCGCTCGGCGAGCTCGCGCGCGTCGAGGCTCGTCGCGAGGAAAACGATGCGCGATCGCCCGACGCACCGGAGATCACGACGAACCGCGACGGGTCGCAACGAATGGTGCTCTCCCGGTCCTCCCGCCCGTTGGCCCGGTGGGCACGCCTGACAACGGGACCGCGCCTCGGCCTGCTCGTCGCCAACACGCGTGCACTGTGGCCGCACTTCGTCGATACGCGTCGCTCGCCGCGCGGTACGAATCCCCTGGACACCTACGTCGAGTGCTCGATCGAAGGCGCGCTCCGCGAGGGCTCGACGAGCGACAGCACGCCCGCGAGCTCGAACGCGACGATCTACCTCTCGCACGCGCGATACGACGGCGGCTTCTTGCCGTTCCAGCTGCTCGCGGATCGCGTGGGTTTCGCATCGCTCACCGACGCGGGGCTCGCGATCCATCCGACGTTCGGCCCATGGTTCGCGCTGCGCGCCGTGATCGCGCTGGAGCCACCGCCCGCGTTCGCGATCCCTCCGCCCGCGCCGATCGCGAAGCCGTGTGTCTGCACCGGCGCGTGCGAGGCCGCGCTCGCGAACGCCCGCGCCGACCTGCGGGACTGGCGCGCGTGGCTCGCCGTGCGAGACGCCTGCTCGTTGCGCGAGCACCGCTACTCCGACGAACAGATCCGGTTTCACTACGCGAGCGCGTGGCCGAAAGCGGCTCGCGACCAGTAGCGTAACAGTATGGACGAGGGAGAGAAGGCTTCGTGTCGGTTCAGTCGTAGGGTGTGTCGATCGTGCGTGTGGGGGGCCGCGTGCCGTCGACGATCTCTCGCGCTACCCGCGCGACCTCGTCGGAAGGGTCGAGCAGCGCAGGGATGAGGAGATGCTGGTAGCCGATGTGCTGGCCGATGACCTCGACGGCATACGTCCGGCACGCGGCGTCCCGATTGCGCAAGGCAGCCGCCGTGGCGACCACACTCGGCGCATACAGCTCCCGCTCCTGCACCCGTAGTATGGTTAGCCCCCCGATCGCCCACCGGCAGCGTGGAGCCCGCTCGAACGCCGCGATCTCCTGCAGGTGCGGCAAGGCGTGTCCTCGAAATGCAAGGGCAAACTGGGTCGCGAGACTCTCGTCGAGGTGACGTGACACTTCGCTCAGATCGGCGGGGAACGCTGTAACTGCGAGCGCTTCGAGGCACTTGAAGTTTCCCCCTCTCTCGTCGATGGCGCAGCGGATCAGCTCAGGTTCGGTGTGAGGCGAGCGAAGGAGCGCGAGCACCTTCACGGCCACTGGATCCCGATATCGCCCCTTGATCCGCTCTGCCATCAGCTGGCGCACGCGTGCGTCTTCGGGATGTGGAGGAAGTGGACCGGAACCAATCGGTGGCAGCTTCCAGTGGGGGTAGTCGCCTCCTTTGTTGAAGCGAATCTCGACGAATTTGTAGGTGGCTCGATCTTTTCGTCGCGGGTCGCTCGACGCCATTCCTTCCAGCGCGTCTTGATACGCGTCCCGCTCTGCCTCGCACCCGAGACCGAGCAACAGACCAAAAGCGAGCATGAACCCACGCACGACCGCCGTCCTATGGTCGTCCATCATCCGTTATCGTCCCTCCACACTCTGGAGCTTCGTGTCATCGACCATCTCGATGATGTCCTTCGCCTGGAGCAAGGCACCCTCCGCGTTCGTGCCGAGCCACTCGACCGCCCCTTCGTTCATGTCTCGCAGCCACAGGGTGCCTTCCTCGTTGCGCGAGACGATGACCTTCGGGTCTCGCCCATTGTCGGGGACATGCTTCGTGATGTGAAACTGCACGGGCATCCGCAGACTACCAATTCGTTGTCCGCTCAGGTGCATCGCGTCCGCGGCGCCGAGCCCCACCGACGATCCAGTCACGAGCGGAGCACCGTCGACTACGCGCACGTGAATCGCCAGCACGCCCGTGGGGACGATCGCCTTCCGGAGCCGCCCGTCCTCGGCGTTGTCCCCCACACCGGCCATCTCGACGCCGCCGGGAAAGCCTGTCCGTACCTCGGTGCCGTGTGCTTGATGGGCGAGGTAGGTCGCCCAGTCCTGTACGGCACGGGCTTGCTGCGCGGCCTGGATGGACGCGACTCCCTTCGCGATGCCCTCGAGCATGCCGACGAGGACCGCTCGTCGTTCCGGCATCCGATCGGTCTCGAGGCCCACACGCAACACATATACGCTCTTGAACACGAGCTTGTAGTCATCGAGCGTGTCTGCCTGGTGCAAGAAGAACCGCTTGCGGGTCGCGTCCATCGAAGCACCGGCTGCACGCGCGCCGAGCATCGGTCCGAGGCTATCGCCGACGAGCGTCTCGACGCCGTTGGCCACGAAGCCGCGGACGCCTGGCGAGCGCGAGCCGGCGAGGGTTTGCTCCGCGACGGCGGCGGCCGCGCCGGCAACTCCGCCGATCAAAGTTCCCAGCGCCAGCGATGCGAGCTTCGAGAACAGCGACGGCTCCCACGCTGCGTCGGGTGCGGGTTCGTTGGCCAATTGGCGAAGCGCCTTGCCTTGCGCATCGAATACGGCGTCCCATGCGTCTGCGAGTTGCTCGAAGCTGCTCTCGCTTCCTTTCTGCGTGTCGCCTCCACGCACGAGCTCGCGCGCCTGGAGGGGTGCTAGTCCAGCGTGGTGTCCCACCGCGTTCACGAGTGCGACGACCTCTCGCGCCGCCTCCGGGACGAGCGTTCCGTGCATCGCCCACTGGGCGAAGCGCTCCGCGCGCCGGTGGAGCTCCTGGATCGCAGCGATCACCTTCGGCGCGCGAGCGTTGGCCGTCGTGTGGCCCGAGTCGAGGAGCGCGACCGCGCGGCGGATCAAGGGTGCGGCCTTCGCGGCGGCAGGCTCGAAGAAGCGCGGGCCCTTTGCCGCCGACGTATCCTCGATCACCTCGTCCTTGTTCATCGTGAGCTGCGCATCGAGGAAGCCGTCGACCGCGTCGTCGAGGGTGCGCCCCGCCTGTTCGAAGGGCGCGGTCACGGCGAGGAGAACTCCGTCGTTCTCGATGCCGTGCGACATCGTGGCGATACGCTCCAACGCGTCGGCCGGTGGAACCGTGGTGAAGCTCGCAGGAAGGTGCGCATGGCGTGCGAGGAGCTGGGTCGTGTCGCTGATGCTGTCTCGATCCTCGAGCGTCGCGATCACATCGAGGAGGAGGCGGCAGTTCGCGTACGCGTCGTTGGCAGCGAATCGCTCGTCCTCCGGATCGAGCTCCGTCGGTTTGTAATAGCGCCGCACGGGATTCGCTTGCTCGGAGCGCCGTGCTTCGCGCAGGTGATCCACGGCCTGCTCGCAGGCAGTTCGCGCGATCTCGAGCGCGCGTGCTGGGTCGAGCGGGCGGACCGCCAGGATCGAGAGCCGTGCGGCGCGGGCAGACGATGCAGCTGCGTAGAGCTGGCCTTTCTTGTGCTCACTCTCGAGCCGCTCGTCCGGATCTTGTACGTCAGGTGCAGGCCGTGGGCGCAGCACCGCCTCGTGGCCTCCATGCAACCGTCCTTCGTGCTCGCGGCGAGCTCGCGCAAAGTCAGTCAGCGGATCAAGACCCTTGGCAGGGGCAGGCCGGCGAACAGTCTCCGAGGTCCAGCCGTGTCCGCTCCCTGCATGCAACGGCGATCCGACGCTCGATGAGGTGGTCTGCGGGCTGGACGTCTCGGACGTGGCACTGATCTGCTCGAACGGCTCCGTGGATTCGGCCCAATGCAGCAGCGACGAGACGTCGGCCGGCTGCGTGGGATCCTGCGGGTCGATGTGGCCAGCGATCGGTTGCTCCGGCCACACGGGGTCACCGATGCGCGTGGATTGCGCGGACGACGCGAAGGTCGCGGAGGCTCGATCACGTTGCTCTCTCATGCCGCGGCTCCATCGCGGGCACGAGCGGCGAGTTGCGATCTAATCGCGTCGAAGTTCTAGTCGGCTGTTTCCTCAGCCGGAAGTGACGACGCCTCTGGTCAGTAGCGGGGCCACAAGTCCCCGTGTGGCGTGTGATTCGCACGCATTTGCACGAGTTGCGCGCGGCCCCTTGCTTGCACCTTAGCCAGTCGTGCGCTGGTGGCTGATCACGATCTTCGCGGCGGGCTGCGGCTTCCACGTCGAAGTCGGCAGCGCTGGCGACGATCAGCCCGACCCCACAGAGCCGGACGCCGGCACGACCATCGTTCCCCGGATGTGCTCCACGAACGATCCGGATCTGCGCCTGTGCATCGACTTCGACGATTCGACGAACCTCGCGGTCGATGGCTCGAGCGTCGGACACACGATCGTCGCGCAGAACCTCACGCCGATGCAGCGCGACACCCACCAGGGAATCGAAGGTGCGGTGCAGGTCGGAAACCAGTCGCATGTGTGGATCGCCGAGTCGCCGGCGCTCGACGTCGCCGAGGACCTGACAGTCGCGATGTGGATCCAGGTCGACCCCGGTAGTCTGCCGACGTCGATCACGAACAGTCGCTGGCTCTACGACAACAACACGCAGTACTTCGCGTCGCTGCGCCTTGGCGGGACGATCCGCTGCGGTTCGGGCACGGTCGTCACGGACTCGCCGCCAGTCGGTGCCGGCGGGACGTGGCACCACGTCGCCTGCACCTATCAGCAAGACGAGATGCGGGTGTACATCGACGGTCACGTCGCTGGATGCGAGTTCACCGACGATCGCGACATTCCGACCGACGGCGACGACGGCTTCGCGATCGGTGCGAACCTCTCATGGAACAATAGTCAGGGTCCCGGCCAACCGCGGTTCAACGAGCACTTCGTCGGTGGGATCGACAACGTGCAGGTGTTCTCGCGCCTGCTGCCGCCGGCCGAGCTGTGCGCTGCAGCGGGCAGCACCACGTGCAACACGATCTGTCCGAGCCGTCCGAGCCGTTGACAGTGAAATGTCAGCGAACTCGCGGACCCGGGATCTCTACCTGAACGAATTCTCAGACCGGTGAGGTACGCTGCCGTACCGTGGTCGCCGACGCCCTCGACGCTTTCCATCCGCTCGTCGCGGGATGGTTCCGCGAGCGGTTCGGCGCGCCGACCGATCCCCAGCGCGATGGCTGGCCGCGGATCGGTGCAGGTCACGACGTCCTGATCGCGGCGCCGACGGGCTCCGGCAAGACGCTCGCGGCGTTCCTCGCATGCATGGACGCGCTCGTCCGGCGCGGGCTCGCCGACGGCCTCGACGATCACACGGACATCCTCTACATCTCGCCGCTGAAGGCGCTGTCGAACGACGTACAGCGCAACCTCGAGGCGCCGCTCGCCGAGCTACGCGAGTACGCGGCGCAACGCGGGGTGGAGCTGCCGACGATTCGCGTTGCGGTGCGCACGGGTGACACGCCGGCGAGCGAGCGGGCAAAGCTCGCGAAACGGCCGCCGCACATCCTCGTCACGACGCCGGAGTCGCTCTACATCTTGCTGACGACGGTGAGTGGACGCGCGGCGCTGTCGCAGCTGCGCACGGTGATCGTCGACGAGATCCACGCGATCGCGGGTGACAAGCGCGGTGCGCATCTCGCGATCTCGCTCGAGCGCCTCGATCGCCTCGTGACGCAGGCGTGTGGTCGCACACCCGTGCGCGTGGGCCTCTCGGCGACGCAGAAGCCAATCGAACGCATCGGCCGGCTGCTCGTCGGAACGCGGCGGCCGATGCCGCACATCGTGGACTCGGGGCACCGGCGCGTGATCGATCTCGCGATCGAGATCACCGACGACGAGCTCGGTGCGGTCGCGTCGCTCGAGCAGTTCGGTCGTGTCTACGATCGCATCGCGGAGCTCGTGCAGCAGCACCGCTCGACGATCGTGTTCGTCAACACGCGCCGCCTCGTGGAGCGCACGGCCGCAGCCCTCGAGCAGCGGCTCGGCGAGGAGCACGTGGTCGCGCACCACGGCTCGATGTCGCGCGCGCTGCGCCTCGCGGCGGAGCAGAAGCTCAAGCTCGGGCAGGTGAAGTGCGCCGTGGCGACGGCGTCGCTCGAGCTCGGCATCGACGTCGGTACGGTGGACCTCGTCGTGCAGCTTGGCTCGCCGCGCTCGATCGCGACGCTGCTCCAGCGCGTCGGTCGCTCCGGCCACACGTTGGGGGCCACGCCGAAGGGCCGCTTGTTCGCCCTCACGCGCGATCAGCTCGTCGAGTGCGCCGCGCTCGTGCGCGGCGTGCGTCGCGGAAACCTCGACGAGATCGAGCTACGCGACGCACCGCTCGACATCCTCGCGCAGCAAATCGTCGCCACGTGCGCCGCCGAGGATATCCGCGAGGACGACCTGCGCGTGATGCTGCGCGGTGCCACGCAGTACGCGGATCTCGACGACGTCAAGCTCGAGCAGATCCTCGAGATGCTCGCCGAAGGCGTCAGCGACCGGCGCGGTCGCGGCGGCGCACACATCCATCGCGATCGCGTGACGGGCGTGCTCAAGGGCCGCCGTGGCGCGCGGCTCGCCGCGATCACGTGTGGCGGTGCGATCCCCGACAACAACAACTACGCCGTCGTGCAGTGGCCCGAGGAGATCAAGGTCGGCGAGGTCGACGAGGACTTCGCGATCGACTCGTCGGCGGGCGACATCTTCCAGCTCGGCAACACCGCGTGGCGCATCAAGCGCATCGAGATGAGCAAGGTCATCGTCGAGGATGCGAAGGGCCAGCCACCGACGATCCCGTTCTGGTTCGGCGAAGCGCCCGCGCGCACGTCAGAGCTGTCCGACGAGGTCAGTGATCTGCGCAGGGAGATCGACGTCCGGCTGGAGCGAGACGAACCCCTCGACGACATCGCCGCGTGGGTTGTCGCCGAGACGTCCATGCCCGCGCGCGCCGCGCAGCAGCTTGTCGCGTACTACGCGGCGTCGCGCATCGCGCTCGGTGCTCTGCCGCGCAACGATCTGCTCGTCGCGGAGCGGTTCTTCGACGAGGGCGGCGGCATGCAGCTCGTCCTACACTCGCCGCTCGGCGGCCGCATCAATCGCGCGTGGGGCCTCGCGCTGCGCAAGAAGTTCTGCGTGACGTTCGACTTCGAGCTCCAGGCCGCGGCCACCGACGACGGCATCGTGATCTCGCTCGGCCAACCGCACAGCTTTCCGCTCGACACGGTGTTCGGCTACGTACCGTCACACCAGGCTGAAGAAACGCTCGTACAGGCGCTGCTCGATCGCCCGATGTTCGAGATCCGCTGGCGCTGGAACGTCACGCGCTCGCTGACCGTGCTGCGCCGCAAGGCAGGCAAGAAGGTCCCGCCGCACCTCGTGAAGATGCGCGCGGCCGACACGCTCTCGGTCGTGTTTCCGCAGGCCGTCGCGTGCGGCGAGAACATTCAGGGTCCGCGCGAGGTCCCCGATCACCCGCTCGTGTTCGAGACGATCCGCGATTGCCTCGTCGAGGCGATGGACCTCGAGGGGCTGCGCGAGATGATCGAGCGCCTCGAGCGCGGCGAGATTGCCGTCATGGCGCGCGATACGGTCGAGCCGTCGCCGCTCTCGCACGAGCTGATCAACGCGAACCCGTACGCATTTCTCGACGACGCGCCGCTCGAGGAGCGCCGCACGCGCGCCGTACAGCTGCGCCGCGGGCTGCCCGCGACCATCTCGACCACGGGCACCAACGACGTCGGCGCGTTCGACATCGCGGCGATCGCTGCCGCCGCCGAGGAGGTCGCGCCGACGGTCCGTGACACCGACGAGCTGCACGACGCGCTGATGGCGCTGTGGCTCGTGCCCGAGCCGCTCGCACGCACGTGGGCCCCCGGCGCCGACGATTGGTTCGAGGCGCTCACGCGCACCGGTCGCGCAACTCGCATCCGCTGGCGATCGCCGCATGGCTCGTTCGCCGACGACGCGGTGGCCCGTGCGACCAACACGACCGTCTTCGGCGCCGATGCATCCTGCACGAACACGGCGACTGGCCCCGATGCGAACACAGCAACGGGTGCCGCTGCGAGCGCACCGGGCATCGATATCGCCGCGTGGGTCGCGACCGAGCGCCTCGGTGCAGTGCGCGCGATCCTCGGCGCCGACGTCGAGTGCATACCCGCGATTCCCACGCCGTCGTGGGCCAAGGTCCCGCCACGCGAGGAAGCCATCCTTCGGATCACGAGCGCGCACCTCGATCATCGCGGCCCCGTCACCGCGCCGGCTCTCGCCGACGAGCTCGGGCTCCCGATCGACGAGATCCTCGGCGCGCTACTCGCGCTCGAAGGCGACGGCGCCATCCTGCGCGGCTCGTTCACCCCATCCGCGCCTTCGGGCGCCCTGCCCGCCTCCGCGCTGCGCGGCGGAACGTCGATGCGGGCCGCACTCGCGAACGCGCACGAGTCGTCCACGCTGCACGCGCTCGAGTGGTGCAACCGCCGCGTACTCGCGCGCATTCATCGCCTCACCCTCGCGCGGCTGCGCAAGGAGATCGAGCCAGTCTCCGCCGCCGCGCTGATGCGATTCCTGCTTCGCTGGCAGCGCGTCGCCAAGCACACGCAGGTCATCGGCGCCGACGGCCTCGCGCGCGTCGTCGAACAGCTCCAGGGGTTCGAGACCGCCGCCGGCGCGTGGGAGCGCGAGGTCTTGCCCGCGCGGATTTGCAACTACGACCACGCCTGGCTCGATCAGCTCTGCCTTGCCGGCCACGTCGTGTGGGCGCGCCTCTCGCCGCGCACGGTCACCGTCGACGCAGCCGAGGAGCCCGACGTCTCGCCGCCTCCGCGGAAGAAGCCGAGGCCCGCCGACCCGACCGATCCGTACAACATCGCCGAGCTCGCCGCCGACGCTGCGTGTCGCCAGGGTCTGTCGCGCGACGAGATCGCGGCTGCGGCCGCCGCGGCGCTCACCGGCGCGCGCACACCCGGGTACGGCGAGCAGGTCATCGTCCAGCTCGTCACCACCTCCGCGCTGATGCGCCGGGCGTCCGAGCGCGCTGCATACGACGAGGCCGCAAACGCCGCGCGCACCGCGAAGGATCTCGACGAATCCGATGACGACGTACGCGATGCCCTCCGCACGGCGCGCGAGACCTTTGCGCGCATCGCGACGACCGATGCCACCGAGACGTTTGCACGCGTCGCGCCGACCGACGAGGACCGCCGCATCGCGCCGACCGACGAGGACCGGCGCATGAACGACGTCGTCGATCACGAACACTTCGATCCACGAAATCCACGCGCCCACGTGGGCGCACCGCGCAACGTCGGCCCGTCGACCGGCAGCGACCACAGCGCGCGTGACAACCGCCGCGCGAACGACAACGTCGATCACGAACACTTCGATCCGCGAAACCCACGCGCCCATGTGGGCGCCCTGCGCGACGGCCCGTCGATCGGCGGCGGCCGCGCACGTGACGACCGCCGCGCGAACGACAACGTCGATCACCTGCACTTCGATCCAGAAAACCCACACGCCCACGTGGGCGCACCGCGCGACGGTGCATCCGCAGCCCGATCGAATCCCCCTCCCCTCTCTCCTCTTCTCCCTGGTTCATCGTCCGAAATCCGATCCGACCAGAACCGAAGCTCGAACAAGTCTGCCGGCGAGTTCGCCGACATCGCCGACGCCCTGATCGACAGCGCCGCATGCGATGCCGCGCCCCCAAACGAGAACCGCCGCCCGAACGACAACGTCGATCAAGCGAATTGGAACCGAAACCCCGCCGGCGAGTTCGCCGACATCGCCAACGCACTGATCGACAGCGCCGACGCCCGCGAGCGCTCCAAGCCCGCGAAGCGCGCCGCACCCGGTCGCTCCGCACCACTCGCGCTCATGCTGCGCACCGACTCGCCGTGGCTCCGCGCGGCCGCGGCGGTCAACGCGGGCGAGCCGTCTACACTCTCCCCACTCGCCACCGCCGTGCGCGACGCGCTCGCCGCACACGGTGCGAGCTTCCTCTCCGACCTCGCGAGCCACGTCGGGACACGACCCGCGGAGATCGAAGACGCATTGTGGGAGCTCGTCGGCGCGGGCATCGCGACCGCCGATGGCTTCGCGAGCCTACGCGTCCTCGTCGATCGCAAGCGCGGCGAGGTGAAGAGCCTGTTCGACCGGGCACGCGACACGCAGAAGGCGCTCGCGGACGCCGCGTTGCCACCCGCCCGCAAGTGGCAGGAGGCGATCAAAAAGGCGCGCACGCGCGATCACCTTCGCCCGAGTCACGCGCTGCGATCACTGCCGACCGCGGCCGGTCGCTGGTCGCTGTTGCCGGCGGCGAACGCAGCCGCCATGGACGCGGATGCGAGCGCGCGCCAGCTCTTGCAGCGCTACGGCGTCGTGTTCCGCGATCTCGTGCAGCGCGAGTCGAGCTTGCCGCCGTGGCGCGATCTGCTGGTCGCGCTGCGCAGGCTCGAAGCGCGCGGCGAGATCCGAGGCGGGCGCTTCGTCAGCGGGTTCGTCGGCGAGCAGTTCGCGCTGCCCGAAGCGCTCGAGGAACTGCGCACCGTGCGCAACCCGGCACCGAATCCCTGCGTGGCGCGCGTGGCAGCGACCGATCCGTTGAACCTCGTCGGGATCCTCACTCCCGGCGCGCGCGTGCCCGCGGTCGTCGGCAATGCGGTGCTGTTCCTCGATGGACACGCGGTCGCGTCGGTCGAGGCGGGACAGCTCGTGTTGCGCGCGCCGCTACCGCCGGGTGCCCGCGTCGACGAAGATCTCGTCTATCTCCCACCGCTGCGGCCCGTGCAGATCGCGCCGCAGGCCGCGCTCCCGCTTTGAGGTGAATCGCGCATACTCCGGGCGTGCAGCTGCTGAAGACCTGGCGCGGACGATTCATCGTCGCGTTCTTGCTCGTGCAGATGTTCTTGCCGCTTCGCTACTACGTCATGCATCGTGATCCACACGACGAGCGGTTCGCGTGGCGCATGTTCTCGCCGATCCGCATGGCGCAGTGTCGGCCGTCGGTGACGATCGGTGATGCGCCCGCGAACCTCGGCAGCGAGTTCCACGAGGCGTGGATCGAGATCGCGAAGCGTGGGCGGTTCACCGTCGTCGAGGCGATGGGCGCGCAGCTGTGCTCCAAGTATCGCGGCAAGGAGGTGCGCATGTCGCTCGACTGCACGTACCTCGATCGCGAGCCACGCACGTACGGCGGCTTCAACATGTGCAACGTGCCCGAGCTCTGATGGCGAAGAAGCGCAAACGAGCCGCGAAGGCGGATGCGCCCACGATCGCGCGCCCGACCGACAAGACCGGCATGAAGGAGAATGTCGCGTCGATCGGGTCGACATCCGCCAAGACGCCGGCGTCGAAGCCCGCCTCGAAGCCAACCGTGAAGCCCCCGCCGAAGCGTGAGGATCCAGAGGGCCGCAGCTTCTGGTTCGGCTACCAGATCGCGTGGGCGAAGCTCCTCGTCGCGCGCTTCGTCATCTTCGGGCTACTCGCGGTGGACTCGCTGCTCCAGATCAGCCACGCGCCACGGTATGGCGCCGGTGGCTTCAACGTCGCGCACGTGCCGGGTCTCGACGACTTCGGCGCCGGCCGACCGAGCTTCGCGATCGCGCAGCTCTTGATCGCCTACCTGCTCGTGTTCGCGGCCGTCGGCATACGAACGCGCATCGTGCTACCGATCGCGACGGCGCTGTATGCGTGGCTGTACTTCGGCAGTCAGCTCGACTCGTACCAGCATCACTATCTGGTCGCGCTCGTCCTCTTGATCGCGTGCTTCGTGCCGTGGGAGCGGCCGGCCGGCGCGACGCCGAGCACGCCGGTGCGTGCGTGGGCTGTGCGCCTGTTGCTCGTGCAGCTCGGCATCATGTATCTGTGGGCGGCGATCTCGAAGATGGATCCCGCGTGGCTCGACGGACGCACGCTCGAGCTCCAGATCTCCGGCACGATGCGGTCGATCATCGACGACACCGTCGGTATCCGCGTGGCATCGCGGTTCGCGCTGATCGTCGAGCTGATCCTCGCCGTCACCATCTGGTCCAAGCGCACCTGGTTCGTCGCGTTGCCGGTGGGCGTCGCCTTTCACGCGGGCATCTTCGCCAGCGGGCTCGAGATCGGGCTGTTCGCGGTGCTCATGCTCGGCTTCTACGTGCTCGTGATCCCCGATCGCGCGTTCGCGTGGATCGGGGAGCCGCTCGCGCGCATGATCTCTGGTGCGCGCGGCGCGATCGGGCGCGCTCTCTCGAGCTGGGTCGGGATCGGAGTCGCGCTCGCCATGGGGTACGGGCTCACGCTCCTGATCCGCCTGCCGTTCGCGATGGCGCTTGGCATGGCAATCGCGGCCACGTGCACGGTGCTCAGCGCATACACGCGCGACCGCGCCATCGCGGCGGGCCTCGTGGGCGCTCATGTGTTCGCGATGATCGTGTGGCTCGTCGTCGACCGCGCATCCACGACAGCCGTCGACTATTACCGCTTCTGGGGCGGCAACGCGCGCAGGCTCGGCGATCCGGCCGCATCGGAGTACGCGTATCGCAGGGTCATCGAGATCGATCCCCAGGAGCCCGCCGGCCACTACCAGCTCGGCCAGATCCTCCTCGGACGCGGCGAAGAAGCTGCCGGCCTCGCGCGTCTGCATGAAGCGCAGCGACTCGAGCCGTCACGCGCGCGCGCGTACCTGGCCGAAGCGCGGTACTTGCAGTCGAAGGGACGGACGGACGAGGCACTCGCGAAGGCGCAGGAAGCGACGTACGCGCAGCCGGATCATCCTCAGGCGCAGCAGTTCCTGCGATCGCTCTCGGGCCCCGCCGACGCGAAGCCGGACGACACCGACACGAAGGCCCCCAACGACAACGACTGAGACGACGATGCCGATCGACACTGCTATCGACGAGGCGCTTGCGCCCACGCACGCGCGTCCAACCTTGCTCGCACCCGCGGACGCGCCGCGCACGCGCCAGGGTCGCGCCGACCTGATCGTCGGTCTCCTCGACGAATACATCCCGGCGCCGTCGATCCCGCTCGATCACGCGGATGCGTTCCAGCTGCTCGTCGCGGTGATCCTCTCGGCGCAGTGCACCGACGCGCGCGTCAACATGGTCACGCCGAAGCTGTTCGCGCGCGCGCCGACCGCGAGCGCGATGGCGAAGATGACGGCTGCGCAGATCATGCCGTTCATCCGCACGTGCGGCCTCGCGCCGGGCAAAGCGAAAGCGCTCGCGAAGACGAGCCGTATGCTCGTGAAGCAACACGGTGGCGACGTGCCGCGCGACCTCGCCGCGCTCGAGAAGTTGCCCGGCGTCGGCCACAAGACCGCGAGCGTCGTGATGGTGCAGGCGTTTGGCGAACCCGCATTTCCCGTCGACACGCACATCCATCGCCTCGCCGGGCGCTGGCAGCTGTCGCGCGCGCGCACCGTCGAGGAGGTCGAGGCCGACCTCAAGGCCGTGTTCCCGCGCGACCGCTGGCACGACCTCCACCTCCAGATGATCTACTTCGGACGCAGCTACTGTCCGGCACGCGGACACGTGCGAGCGACATGCCCGATCTGCTGCTGGGCGATGTCCACCGCCCGCGAACGCGCCGAGCTGCGGCAAGGCCTGAGCAAGCCGGTGAAGCCGAGCACCCGAACAACGACGAAGCCGCGCGCCACGAAGTCCACGCGCGTGAAGCGAGCACCTAAGAAGACGTGACAAGGCGCCGTCGGGCGTCTCGAAGTGGGGAGTCTGTTCGGACGGCTGCCGAACAAATGCAATGAACAGGTGCGCTCGGCTGTGGCGAGGTTTTCGTTGCGACAACGCGGTAGCTCCAACCGGCGAGCGATCGTGTCTTCGATCAGCGAGCAGGCGGAGCGGTCTGCCGCCAAGCCTCGAGGCGGTCCATTCGTTCAAGCCAGGCGCAGACGTTGGGGAACGCATCGATCGGAAACTTGGCGGCGGTGCGATACGTGAAGGCTGACGCCACTGAGAAGTCAGCGACGGTGATCGCATCCGCCGCAACAAACGCGTGGCGATCGAGCTGGGCGTCGAGAATGGCGCCGAGGCGCGCCATCTCCTTGTCCGCGCGCTCCCCGCGGCGGCGTCGGCAGCGGGCGCGAACATCCGCTGGAAGACCAGGGCTCCCGTGGCGGGGGCGAGGTGACTCGCTTCCCAGAACTGTGGCACGAGCGCGTTTAGAAGGACCCGGGGCACCAATGGCTGCGTACGCTGGTGCTGGAGACGGGCTCGATCGCGCGGCCCCGATCCGCGTCGCCGGCCGTTGGGAGTTTCCCGCAGACCGCGGCAGCGGACGGCAAGGCACCCTCGACGGGAAACCGGGGCCCGCGGTTTCGGTCACAACGACTCGATGCGCCGTCACGCACCCTTCTTCGCCATCACGATGCTCGCCCTCCTCGCGTCCTGCATGGTCCGCGCGAGCCCGGCTGACAAGAGCGTCGAGAGAACGCTCCCGCTCACCACCACGCCGGCGACGCTGCCGCGCCAGCTGCGCGTGGTGACGTTCAACGTGCACCGCGAGTCTCCCGACGCAGTCATCCGCGGCATCCGCTCGGATCCCACGCTACTCGACGCGGACCTGATCATCCTGCAGGAGGTGCACCGCGTGGAGCCATCCGCGGATCCCTGCAGCGCCGCGTGCGCGCTCGGCAAGGAGCTGCACATGTACACGCACTACGCGCCGGGGCACGTCCAGGGCACCGGTACGGATGGTGTCGCGATTCTCTCGCATGCGCCGATCCTGTCGAGCGAGGTGATCGAGCTCCCCGACATCGACGTCCACATCAACAGCGGCCGGCGTGTCGCGCTCGCGGCGACGATCCTCGTCGACGGCGCGCCCGTCACGGTCTACGCCGTGCACCTCACGAATCGCCTCACGGTCAAGGAGCGAATTCGCCAGATGCGGCCGATCCTCGAGCACGCGAAGCAACACTCGACGCCGATCATCATGGCGGGCGACTTCAACACGAGCCCGTACACGTGGCTCGGCGGGCTCATCCCGATCCCGATCGGCACGCAGGACGATCACCTCGAGAAGCTCGTCCGCTCGTACGGCCTCGAGACACCCGTCGCGTCGGTCGATGCCACGTCGCGGTTCATGAACATGAAGCTCGATGCGATCTACACGCGCGGCTTCGCGACATACGCGTTCGCGACCTCCGACGCCGCGGGCGTATCCGATCACCTCGCGTTGTGGGCGAACGTCGAGCTGCGCAACCCGGCGGCGACCGTGGTGTCCGAGCGCTGACACCTTCGACTTCGAGTGGTGCGTGTGGATCGGCTACGCGGTGTACGGGCTCGCGTTCGGCGTGCACTGGATGCTCCCGTGCTAGCGGTTCCGGAGAACGGCGGAGCTAGCGTGGGCTTCACCCCATCGATCTCCGCTTCCTGGACAATGGTCATGGGGCGATCCCGGTTTCGTGGCGGTTTCGTGACCGACCACGTGACCGACGAGACCCGCACCACGGGCACGCTCGGGGTCGCGGTCGCCGCGGTCATCCGCGGTAGCGCTACGATAGGCGCGATCAAAGCACGTCCGTCACTCCATGCACGTGACGGTGATGGCGTGCGTGTGACTCGCGGTCAACGTGGAGGTGACCAGCACCTCAGCGCAGACGCAAGATGCGCCGCGCGCCGAGAAGTACGACGACCGCGATGATCGTGCCGATCAGCAAGTCGGGGTACTGCGACCCGGTCAGTGCGACGAGGACGCCCGCGGCGATGACGCCAGTGTTCGCGAGTACGTCGTTCGCAGAGAAGATCGCGCTCGCTTTCATGTGCGCGCCGCCATCCCGATGCCGCGTGACGAGCCACAGACACAGGGCATTCGCGACGAGCGCCACACTCGCCATCGCGATCATGAGCGGCGACTCTGGCTCGCTACCGGTCACGCTGCGCCGAACAACCTCGGCGAGCGCTCCGATGGCTAGTGCAGCCTGCACCCAACCGGAGATGTGCGCCGTGCGGAGCTTTGCGCTCGCGGTGCGACCCACCGCATACAGCGCGAGACCGTACACGGCGGCATCCGCGAACATGTCTAACGAATCGGCGAGCAGTCCGGTCGATTCAGCGAACCATGCGACGATCATCTCGACGACGAACATCACTGCGTTGATCGCGAGCAGGATCTTCAGCGTGCGAGCCTCGCGCGCAGGATCGAGCGGCGCTGGAATCGCTGCCGCCTCTCCCGTCCGAACGAACGCAGCACCGAGACCGAGCGTTACGAGTCGAGCTTCGATCTCGGAAGGCTCGCCCTCGTGAAGGACGCGCACGACACGGCCGCCGAGATCACAATCGATGCCGCGAACGCCAGCCACACCATCGAGAACGCCACGGATGAGTCGCTCCTCCGACGGACAGTCCATCTTCGGAACCGCAAAAACTGTCTCTCGGGTGCTCCATGATGGCTGGCTGCTGAGTGCGAGCATTCCATGAATATGGCGCTTGGCGCCAAGCCGGGCATCGACGACAGCTCTTCGACGACCGCCGGCTGGAGCGGTTCCGTAGCCGGGATAGCCGCCGACGATCATGCGACCTGGGCGACGCGGACTCGCACGATAGATCGTCGCCCGGCGTTTTCATGCCGAGCGCTTCGTGCGTATGCCTGACTCCAGACCCTCGACGTGCACGTTGAGTCAATTGCTGTGGGCACAACGCGAACGTCACCCGCAGTGCATCGTCGACCTTGACGGTGTTGGGGGCCGAGTCGACGTGAGATACGTTCGCGCGCATGAGTGACCTTGGGGGCGTCCTCGAACCGCGCAACGACGTCGCGTCGTTGCGGCATGACATCGTCGAGAAGCTATTCTTCGAGCTCGCCAAGTTCGTCGGCGTCGCGACGCGCAACGACTACTACCTGGCGCTCGCGCACGCGATCCGCGACCGGCTGCTCTACCGGTGGATCGGATCGGCGAGCCAGTACTACTCGAAGAAGCACCGCAGCGTGGCCTATCTGTCCGCCGAGTACCTGATCGGGCCGCAGCTCGGCGCGAGCTTGTTGACGCTCGGGATCGAAGCGCCCGTGCGTGCGGCGCTCGCCGAGCTCGGGCTCTCGCTCGACGATCTGATCGAGCACGAAGAGGAGCCGGGCCTCGGGAACGGTGGCCTCGGTCGGCTGGCAGCCTGCTACATGGATTCGCTTGCCACGCTCGATATCCCGGCGGTCGGCCACGGCCTGCGCTACGAGTTCGGCATCTTCGACCAGGACATCCGCGATGGCTGGCAGGTCGAGCGCACCGATCGCTGGCTCCGGAAGGGCAATCCGTGGGAGGTGCGGCGGTTCGACCTCGAGCACGTGGTCGGCTTCGGTGGCCGCGTCGTTCACGGCACCGACGAGCAAGGCCGACACCTCGCGCGCTGGATGCCAGCGCACATCGTCAAGGGGGTCCCGTGGGACACCGTCGTGCCGGGGTATGGGACCCGGAGCACGAACTTCTTGCGGCTGTGGAGCGCGGTCGCCGACGAGGAGTTCGACCTCGATGCGTTCCAGATCGGCGAGTACTGGCGGGCGGTCGATCAGAAGATCCGCAGCGAGAACCTCACGAAGGTCCTCTACCCGAACGACTCGAGCCCGGCGGGCAAGCAACTGCGCCTCGAGCAGCACTACTTCTTCGTCTCGTGTGCGCTGCAGGACTGCATCCGGCTGTTGCTCCAGCGCGCACACATCGGCGAGTTCGCCGACAAGTTCGCGATCCAGCTCAACGACACGCATCCCGCGCTCGCGGTGCCCGAGCTGATGCGCCTGTTGATCGATGTCCACCGACTCGGCTGGGACGAGGCATGGGACCAGGTGCAGCGTAGCTTCAGCTACACCAACCACACGCTGATGCCAGAGGCGCTCGAGACCTGGCCGCTTCCGTTGCTGCAGCGCTTGCTACCGCGCCATGTGGAGATCATCTTCGAGCTCAACACGCGCTTCCTCGACGTGGTTCGTGCGAAGTTCCCGGGCGACGATGCGCGCGTCCGGAGGATGTCGCTGATCGGAGAGGACGGCGAGAGGTCCGTCCGCATGGCCCACCTCGCCACCATCGCGAGTCACCACGTCAACGGCGTCGCCGCGCTCCACTCGCGGCTCCTCCGCGAGACCGTCCTGCGCGACTTCGCCGAGCTGTGGCCCGAGCGGTTCACCAACGTGACCAACGGCGTCACTCCGCGCCGCTTCGTCGCCCTCGCGAACCCGAAACTGTCGGACCTGATCACCGAGGCGATCGGTGACGGCTGGCTGAGGAGCCTCGACAAGCTGCGCGAGCTCGAGGGCCACGCCGATGATCCCGCGTTTGGGGACCGCTGGCGCGCGATCAAGCGTGCGAACAAGGCCGGGCTCGCTACGTGGCTCGGCGCGACGCACGGCCTGAAGTTCGATCCCGACGCGATGTTCGACGCGCAGTGCAAGCGCATCCACGAGTACAAGCGGCAGCACCTGAATCTACTGCACGCGATCACGCTCTGGGATCGGATCCGGCGCGGCCAGGACGATCATGTCCCGCGCACGATCGTGTTCGCCGGCAAGGCGGCGCCGGCCTACTACACCGCGAAGCTGATCATCCGGCTGGCGCACGGGGTCGCCGAAGCGATCGCGCAGGATCGCCGCGCGCGCGAGCGACTGCGCCTGGTGTTCATCCCCGACTTCTCCGTCAAGACCGCGCAGCGCATCTACCCCGCCGCGGACCTGTCCGAACAGATCTCGACGGCAGGGATGGAAGCCTCGGGGACCGGCAACATGAAGTTCATGCTGAACGGGGCGCTGACGATCGGCACGCTCGACGGTGCGAACGTCGAGATCCGCGAGGCCGTGGGCGCGGAGCACTTCTTCCTGTTCGGGATGACCGCGGAAGGCGTCAGCGAGCGCAAGCGCGCGGGCTATCGACCGAGCGCGATGCTCGACGATCCAGAGCTCGCGCACGCGATCGATCTCATCGCGAGCGGCGTATTCTCGCGCGGCGACCGCGGGATGTTCGCACCGCTCGTCGACAAGCTCGTCCACGAGGATCCGTTCCTCGTGCTCGCGGACTTCCGCTCGTATGTCGACACCCAGCGGCGCGTGGACGCGGCGTGGAAGACGACTTCCGCGTGGACGCGGTCGTCCATCCTCAACACAGCGCGCGCGGGCACATTCTCGTCGGATCGCTCGATCACCGAATACGCGCGCACGATCTGGAACATCTCGCCGGTCCGCCCCGGCTGAGAGGTTCTCTTTAGGCCCGCGCGCGACGATGGACGCTGGCGAAGACGCTATCCGCCCCGAGAGACTGCGGCGAGTCGAGGGACGTGAGCTGGCGGAGCTACCAGGCTTGCACGTGTAGCTCACTTCGCGCGTCCCGGCCGCGCCGCGCCATGTTGAACGTGAGGTCGTCGCCGGCGATGGCGACGAGTACGATCAGGTAGCAGCACAACGCGGGGATGATCGGGAACTGTCCAATGCCGGCGAGCGGCGAGACTGAGTGCTGCATTGCTGCGCACGCGGGTCTGGTTGCTTGCGCGCCTTCGGCCTGTGCGTGTGGCAGCGCGGCGGCTGTCCTCTGCCGAGCGAAAAAGCATCGCGGCTACTGCCGCGGCTCACCGCGACCCACGCACCGCTGGAGCCCGGCTGGGACTTCGACGACGACGCTGGATGATCGACCGACCTCGGCATCAAGCCACGATGCCAGACTCCCACCGTTCGTAGCGACCGCCGAGCGGCGTGGCCGCGTCGACGAGGATCATCACGACGTCATGGCTGTGTGTTCTCGCTGAGGACGCGCACGTCCATCGTGCTATCGGCACGGGCGCCCGTCTGCGCGAGCCCGGTCCTGGCCACGCGTTCGCTGGCCGTGGTCTCGGACCCCGTACGGGTGGGCTCGCGATCCCTGCGCCACCACCACACCGCGATCACCGTCGCGATCAACGCGCCGATCACGAACGCGACCCGCAAGCGACGCCCCTGATTCATCCCGGGACGATAACCGAGTCGTAATGGTCGGTGGCGAAGCGGCGAACCACGCGAAGTGACGCGCTCGAATGCGTCGCGTGTGGCCGGATCGCGCCCTGCGATCTGCGGCGAGCCGTTGACGCTACTGACACTTCGGGATCTGAACCGCGAAGAACTCGGTGCCGTCTCCCTGCTGACCGCCATCGGTCATCATCAGGTAGGTCTTCGAGGACGTGTCGTAGTTCTTCCAGATGGCGACCTGGGCCTCGGAGCCATTGTCCTCGAGCTGCATGCGTAGCCACTCTCGTTCGTTTCCGACGAAGACCTTCTTCCGCGTACCGATCCGCTCGCCCTGGATGCCCATGTAGATCGAGAACAGCGAGTAGCGAAGGTCGTCGATCGTCTGTCCGATCGTCGCGACATCGCCGCTGTAGCAGAGGCCCACGTACCGGCTCGGATCCCAGGTCTGCTCGACCTCGAGCGTGGTGCCGAGCTTCGCGTTTGCCTTCTCGAGGTTCGCCATCACCTCGAGGAACTTGGCGCCATCGTGCTGGCCGAGCACGAGCTGCTTCGGGAACGAGATGCCCTCGCTCGCCAGCCGCGCGTTGAGCGACTCGAGTTTCACGCCACGGTCGTCGCCGTAGTCGAACCCCACGAGATCGATGCGTAGCGTGGTCGTGCTTGCCGTTCTCCGCGCGTACGTGGAGATCGTGGAGATCGTGATCGGTCCGACGTACGGGATCGCGTCCAGCTCGGCGAGAGTGTCGAACGGGTTGTCGTCGTCGGTACCCCACTCGCGATCCTCGCCATCGCGGTGCTTCACGATCGCCTCGGCCACGCGGGTCGACAGGCCGACCACGTTGTCGAGCTTCGCCTCGTCCACGCCGGTGTCGTTGACAACGGCGAGGATCGCGAGTGCAGCCGACGATCCCTCCGCGGGAGAGTCAGACTTGCCGCCGATCGAGTCGTTCTCGCCGTCTTCGAAGTCACCATCACTGACTTGCTCCGTGGCGCAGGCAGGGATCGCGACGAGCGCGGAGATCAACGAGGCAGCTAGGGTGGTACGCATGCCGGCTCGTCAAGCAAGGCACGGGCCGCCTGCGCCGTGCCACATATCAACGAGTTGTCGGTGCGGTGGTGGCTAACCTAGCCAGCACGTGGATGATCGATATGCGCGTCCCATCGCGAAGCCACGACGCGCGGATGCGAACATTCACGTCGGTCGCTGGAGTTTGGTGGTTGCGATCTTTTTAATAATCTTTTCAGTATAGTAGCGATTCTATCGAACTTTGTGCTTGCGAAGCTTCCGCGGAATGAATATTCATTCTCTCAAGCCGATGACGACCTCCTCCAACCGCCGCGATGCGAAGCGAGATCGCGACGCGAAGGGTGAGTGGCGCGAAGCCAAGGGCGACAAGCGCGAGGCGATCCTCGATGCGGCGCTCGAGCTGTTCGTCGAGCGCGGCTTCTTCGGCACGGCGGTCCCCGAGATCGCGGACAAGGCCGGCGTCGGTGCGGGGACGATCTATCGCTACTTCGAGTCGAAGGAAGCGCTAGTCAACGCGATCTATCGCCAGCAGAAGCAGCGCTTCGCGCACGTCGTGCTCGCCGACTTTCCAGCGAGCTCGTCGACGCGCGAGCAGT
>JBJXGN010000059.1:0-5037 GCA_046160585.1 Kofleriaceae bacterium | reverse complement strand
TTCCGAGCAGGATGGTCGGCCTGCGCGATGTCTGGGTCGGAAGCGAGTCTGACATTGTCGTGGTTGGCGACGTGGATTCGGTCGGGGGCAGCGTCCCACGGGAGGTCGGCCTGTTTGCCTGGAACGGTGTGGAGTGGACGAGACATCTCTCGGTGCCGGGTAGTCTCGAGGCGATCACGGGTCTTGGTGGGGGCGACCTTGTCGCCGTGGGTGAAGATGGCCTCGTGGCGCAACGACGGTCCGGGGTTTGGTCGACGACGACCGTTCCCGGTCAGGCTCCCCCGGACCTGAGCGCCCTCTGGGTCGGGTCGGGCGAGGTGATCACGGTGGGACGAACGGGAGCGATCTTTCGCTACTCGATCACGAACGGCTCCTGGACCACAAGTGTCCTGCCAGTCGCGGGTTTCCTTGCCATCGCAGGTCGATCCACGTCAGACCTCTACGCGAGCTCCTACTCCAGCTTGGCCGCACCCTCCATCGATCAACTCTGGCACTACGACGGTCGTGCGTGGTTTCCCCTCGAGGTCGATGCCAGTGTCGGCAAGATCACCTCGCTGCAGCGTGGGCCGCAGGGCGACGTCGTCGGTCCGGGGGCGAACTTCACGACGTATCGCTTCGCACCCGGAGGTTGGGGCGTACAAGCAGTGTCCAACTTGGTCGTCTTCGAAGAACCAGCCGTCTTCATCACGGGGGCTGGTGACACCGCGTACGCGGTTGTGAGCCCGTATCTCTACCGATACCGCGAGACAGAAGCCGCTGTCGTGGGGATTGCGGGTGTCGACCCGACGGCGATGCACGCTCTTTCGGAGGACGAGCTGTACTTGGGCGAGGGCGGGTCTCTGAAGCTCTTCAATGGAGTGACAGATACCGTGACCGAGCTGCCGCAGCGTTGCCCCGTCTCAGCCTGCACATCGTTGTTCGGGATCATCGGGTTGTGGGCGCAGGCACCAGGACACGTTCACTTCATCAGCTACACGGACAACCCGAGTGACGACAGGACCATCCTCTACGAACGTACCCCCGACGCGATCCGAACCGAGAGAGCTCAGTTGCAGAGCTCCTCCGATCGGTTCGTCGCCGTGTCGGGCGCGGGGAGTACCGCGTACGCGCTCACGCGCGAGGGGTGGTTGTGGTCTAACCGGACGGGGAGTTGGGAACCTTGGCTACAGCTCGCACTCAGCGGCGTGTCGTTGTGGGTGCATCCCGACGGCACGATCTTCGTCGGTGGTGACGACGGCGTGATCTGGCGCTACGCCCTAGGACTGTGGGCGCCGCTTGCTACCGAGACCCGCGAACGGATCAACTCGATCCACGGCTCCTCGTCGACGAACGGAGCTGGCTCCCCGGATGACGTGTTCGCGACGACGCAGACCACCGTCCAGCACTTCGACGGGATCCGGTGGTCGCCCGTGCGCGCGCACTCCGACGGCGTCGGCTCGGTGTGGACCACCGATCGAAATGCGTACTTCGTGAAGCGCGGGAGCTTTCGCCGGCTCCAGCGCCCCACGGCGTGGTGAAGCTACGGCACGAACATCGACGTCGGCATGATCGCGATCACGACGGTGCCGATCAGGGCGGCCATGCCGAGCGCGCGCGCGATCTGTCCCGGAGCCGCACCCTCATCGCGCGACCCGTAGTCCTCGCGCGCGAGGTGGAGCGTCAGTCCACACAGCCCGAGGACGGCGACGCCGATCCAGTAGACCTCGAGCCCGGGCTTCATCGCGTTCAAGAGATTCATGATGCCGGTGCAGAGCACGGCACCTTGCATCCAGCGGCGTGCCCACTCGCGGTGGCGAAACAGCTGGACCGCGATCGCAGCGACGCCGAGAGCGAACAGCGAGTTCCACACCGGGAGCACCGCGTTGAGGAAGCCCAGCGCGAACCAACTCCACACGAGGTAGCTCATGTACCCGAACCAGCCGAGCGCCAGGATCGACAGGACCTTTGAAGCGGTGAAGGCGGCCGTCGGCTTGTCCGTCAATTGCGTCCGACCTTCGTCGGCCTTGTCCACATCAGTCATGGAGTCTCCTCGTCCGGACGGTCGTCGTCGATGACCAGTCGCAGACCGGCCGGTAGAGTATCACCAAGGGCGACGCGCTCCTCGCGTGCTTCGAGGGCCACCACTTGCTCGACGAGAATGGCCGCGCGGTCGCCACCGGGAAGCGCCCGCACGAAGTCGGCGAGCAGCGTGCGCGTGGCGTCGTCGAGGTCGCGCGAGCGATCCCCGGTGCGTCGGCCGAGCTGCGCGAGCGGGAACGCGACCTTGTCGGGCTCGGGCCAGTCCCACTTCAGGAGCTGGTGGACCCACTCCTTCACCTTCGACGCGGGCACGACGAGGTTGAGCGGGCCGTACAGTGGGGTGCGCGCACCGACGCGGGACAGCGCCCACAGGTGTACCGAATCTTCGCGCCCCTTGCGGGTCTCCATGCGACGCAAGAGCTCGTCTCCGAGCTTGATCTTGTGCTGCACCGCCAGACGCTCGAGTGACGCGATCACGCGCCAGATCTCGGCGAGCTCCTGCTTGGAAGCTTTCGCGTCGGCGAGCTTCTTCGCCTGCAGCGGGTTCGGAAGCAGCAGCTTCGCGAAGCGATCGTAGAACTGATCCTGCTGGCCCTTTGCGAGGCCGCCCGCGATGCGGCGCCACACGATCCACCACGCGAGCTTGCCGGGCTCGCTCTTGGGATGCGCGAGGCCTTCGTTGAACACACCCCACATCACGCGCGCGCGCCACGTGTCGAGCGGCGCGCCGGTACCCGGGCGGAGCAGGAAGCCGGCGAGGTTGAGCCAGCGCTGCTCGTGATCCGCGGTCTTCTTGCGCTCGACCGCGACCTCGACCAGCGTGTCGAACAGCGCCCGCGTGGTCTGCATCGACCAATCATCGCGACGTGACTCGAACAGCGTCTCGAGGTCGCGCGTGAGCGTCGCCATGCCGTCGCTTGTCTGGAACGCCTTCGCGACGCGCGCCTTCGCGACATCGATCGCGGGGTGAGGGCCCGCGTCGGCGTCCTCTTCCGGGGCGGGCACGGTGCCACCCGAGCGCATGTCGAATGCGAGCTTCCACTCCTCGTTCGGTGGCTCGCGATCGACGGCACTGATCTCGAGCGCGCCGAGCTCGGTGATGTGGATGCCGAGGCGCACGGTGACCTCGCCGCGACCCCGCGCGCGCAACACGGTGACGATGGGCGGGAGCTCGAGGAGATCGCTGCCATCGTCGGTGGTGTCGGCGCGACCGTCGCCGATCGGGACGAGCGATCCCGGTTGATCGTCGCGCGTGCTCGACGAGTAGAGCCGGAAGCTGACGGGACGATTCGTGACGAGCTTGAAGTCGCGCTCGAGCTGGACACGCGCACCATCGTCGAGGCCCGGCGGTGCGAGGCAGACGGCGAAGCGCGCGGGTTCCTGCAGGACGCCCGCAGCCTCTGTCGTCGGAACGCGGCGGCGCATGCCGGACGCATCGACGCCGATGTAGAACGCGCGTGGCGTGCCGCCCTTGATCCGCGTCGCGAGGCCGCGGCGCACGAGGCCGTAGTAGGCGGCGCCTTGCGCGACGGCCATCTCCGGCATCTGCGCGGGAAGCTCGCGAGGCGCGCCGTCGTGCGTCGATCCTTGCCAGTGGCCGATCTGATCGAGCACGCGTCGGCGCAACGACGCGGGCGTCATCGCGCCGCCGTTGAACAGCACGGCGTCGACGCGTTGCGCGCCGTGGCGGTGGAGGAACGTGGACAGGTGTCGCGTGATCGCCGGATCGCTCGCGTAAGGCAACCCGAACTCCTGCAGGCCGCCGCGGGCGCGAGACATCGGCGCGCCTTTCTCGACGAGCGGGAAGAACCCGTCGAACAGCACCTTGTGGAGCTCGTCGCGCGTGACGTCGTCACGCAGCGTGCCGCCGATCAGCTTCGCGCCACGCGACTGCACGACGATCGGGGCGGTCGCAGGTGGATCGTCGCCGAGCAACATCTCCTTCGCGAGCCGGCACGCGTGGACGAGCCCGTGCCACTGGAGGGCGTCGAGCTTCTTGCTGTTCGCCGTTTTTGCGATGACGCGTTGCTCGACGATCTTCGCGAGCGTGAGGTCCAGGTTGTCGCCGCCGAGCAGCAGGTGATCGCCCACGGCCGTGCGCGTGAACCCATCGCCGTTCGCGTCGACCTCGATCAGTGTGAAGTCGGTGGTGCCGCCGCCGACGTCGAACACGAGCACGCGCTCGCCGGCCGCGAGCCCCTTGTTGCCCTTGTGCTGATCGATCCACGCGTAGAACGCGGCCTGTGGCTCTTCGAGCAGCACCACCGGCGGAAAGCCGGCCTTCTGCGCGGCCTGCAGCGTCAGCTCGCGCGCGGCTTCGTCGAACGACGCGGGTACCGTGACGAGCACCTCTTGCTCGGCGAACGGCGCGTCGGGGTGTGCGTGGTCCCACGCTTCGCGCACGTGTCCGAGCACCAACGCCTGCGCGGCCACCGGCGACAACTTCGGTCCGTCGCTGTCGCCCCACGGCAAGATCGCGGCCTGGCGATCGACACCCGAGTGACACAGCCACGACTTCGCGGACGCGATCATCCGCGACGCCATGCGTGCGCCCTGACTGCGCGCGAGCTCGCCGACGACGGGGCGAAGCTCGGTCGATGTTGCCGCTTGCGGATCGCGCAGCCGCGCCGCCACCGGTCGCCAGGGCAGGGAGGTCTCGTGGGGCGCGAGATCGAGCTCGCCCGCGAGATACACGAACGACGGCAGCTGCCGGCGCAACGCGACCTCACCGGGGGCCACCAACTGCGGTACCTCGAACACGCGAACCCGCGGATCGGCGGCCGCCGTATCGACGTAGGCGACGGCGGAGTTCGTCGTCCCGAGGTCGATTCCGATCAAGTAACGCGCGGGCACGGCGCAGCGTTCGTACCGCAACCCCGAGGGTCTGAACAGGTCCAACGAAACGGGGACGTGGGTGTCGTGGGCGCAGGTCCCGCTCACCGGCGTGTCGATGTGGGTGGCTCCCACCGGCGTGATCTTCGTCGGTGGCGATGATGGATTGATCTGGCGCTACGACCA
>JBJXGN010000058.1:0-2788 GCA_046160585.1 Kofleriaceae bacterium | reverse complement strand
TTCCACGCGGCCGTCAACCCGGGCGCGAAGTGCTGGCCGAAAACGTCGAGAGACAGTGGGCCCGATCCCGCGATCAGTGGAGCCGGAGTGTGCGAGTTCACGACGGGAGCGTGATTACGCACCTCGAAGAGGCGCGACGCTGACGTCCCGCCGCCCGGGGCGGGATTGACGATGCGGAACGGCAGCACGCCTGCGAGCGCGAGATCGGAGGCGCTCAGGTTCACCGCGACCTGAGAATTGGATTGGAACGTCGTCTGGCGGTTCGAACCGTTCACCTGGACGACGCTCGAAGGGACGAGACTCGAACCACCGAGCAGAACCTGCACGGTGGAGCTTCCCACCCATGCGTAGTTCGGAGTCAACGACGCCAGCGAGGGCACTGGATTGTTGACGGTGAACCCCACGGCTCCCGACACCAGACCACCCGGATTCGTGACCGTCAGCGAGGCGTTGCCTCCCTGCGTGAGGAGGTTGCCTGGAATCGTCGCGCCGAGGAACGACGGGGACGCGTAGCTCGACGGGATCGTCGTCGCGTTTCCAAGGAAATGGAACTGGACCGTGCTTCCAGGGACGAAATTTGCTCCGCTGATGCCGAGCACGACATTGCCGCCGAGCGCAGTGCCCGATGTCGGGTTGACCGTCGATGCAATCGGCGTGAAGTAGCTCGTGAGGCTCACGCTGAGCGTGCACGAATCGTTGACCTGAACCGTCGTGGCACGATCCTGGTAGACCGCGATCACGTGCGAACCGAGTTGCGTGATCGGAGCGGTGACGGGGTTTGTCACGGTGCTTCCGAGGGCGAGGTAGTCGAACCGCGTCCTCCATGCTGCGGTTCCCTGAGGCTCGTGTAGCCGCCACCGGAATGGCGAACTCGACGCGATCGAGATGGTGTAGTTACCAACCTCGGTGACGTCGAAACGGATCAGCTTCAGGATCGACATCGTGTTCGGCGGCGACGTATTGCCGACCCAACCGATCGATTCGTTGAAGGGAGGCGTACGCGCGGTGCCGGACCGGACGTGCCGCGCCATTCCGTTCGATGGACCGGCGTACTGAGTGAACACCCCATCGAGATTGGGCGGAGGCGCCTGCGGCGCGAAGCCATCGCTGAGCACGTAGTCGCAGCGGTTTCCGATGTCGTTCGAGTTGCCGTTGCCGAGTTGGACGTCCCAGTCGCTGGCCGGCGAAGTCGAGTCTTTGTTGACGATCGCGACCGCGTTCCAGTTGCCGTTCTGATAGACGATCGGGTTGAAGCAGCGCATTCCGTTCGAGGTCGTGACGATCTCTTTCGTCACATTCAACACGAGATCGGTGATGGTGCCGAGACACTGCGCGTGGAGCATCGGGCTGAGCGCAAGAACGATCGTGACGAGAGCGATCGCGCGCCCGGAACGGAGAATGGATGAGAGTTTCACGTGAGGTTCCTTCCTTGAGAATCCGCGCGCTCCGTTGATCGGCAACGCGCGACGCAACGAGTCCCTTCCTTCAGAGTTCGCGCGGGCGCCAGTGCCCGCGAGTTCGTCTACGCGTTGGACTCGCGAGCGGGGTTTAACCCCTGTGATGACGCGGCGTCAAGGCCGGGTGCCGAGTTTTCTCGCATCACCGCACCTGCGCAGAACATCCCAATCGCGAAGAAGTAGTAGTTCGCAAACGCTTGGGAGGCGAACGCAAATCCGGCGGTGAGCGAGAGTCCCGCCGCGGCGCAAAACGCCGCGCCGCCGCGCGAGCGGAAACAAAAAACCAATGCCAGCGCTGAGAGTCCCGCGACGGCCGAGGTCCACGAACCAAACCCGGGCGCGACCCCGTCGGAAAACCAGGCGGAGAACGACAGCGAATCCGGGCGCCAAGGCATTCGGTGATGGAATTCGAAGGCTGAGTGGTTCAATGCCGCGAGGTCGGCACGGCACACGATCATCACGACGACGAACGCGACACCGATTGAGAGGAGGACTGTCCTGATCGCGTCGCGCCCACTCGACCAACCGACCCCGCTTCGAAGGAGTGGGAACAGCGCCAAGAGCCCGCCGAGATACTGCTTGGAAGCAAGCATCAGACCGAGTGGGAGGAACACCCATCGCGGCCATCGCTGAACAACCACCAGCGCGGCGACGACCAGAAGCAAGGAAAACGGTTCGTTCCAGCCCTGCTGGACCACCAAGAACGTCCGCGGCGTGAACAGGAAAACCACCGTCGCGAAAAACCCCAGACGACGGCGTCCGGCGAGCCAGGAGAGGAGAAGCGCCGCGATCTCGATGGCGGCAAGGCAGCCGTAACGATAGTCGCCGAGCAGAATCTGCGACGGCATTCCGAGCAGCAGCGGCATGGGGAGGTACGGAAACCCGACGTCGAGCTTCCCATCCTGGGTGATCGCGACTACGGGGTGGGCGGAAACACCTGCGATGTTCGGCATGTCGACGGTGTATGGGTTCTGGCCTTCCAGCAGCGCGGTGATTCCGGCTCGGTGGAACTCCACGACGTCGATCTTCGGGTCGGGTGTCAGGGAGATCACAGCACACCCGATCGCGGCGTGGAGTCCTGCGAGGGGAAGCATACACAGCCAGGCCGGAAGCGATCGCCGCACTCCGAGTGTGATCGCGACGCAGACACCGGCGGCTGCAATCGGAACATGAAACGGGGGATCGAACAGATGCGGCCCACCAGTTCGCAACCCGAGCGCGACCGGCCAGCGCCAGAGTTCCATGAGCTGAAAGACGACGATGAGCGGCGGCGCGAGCGCGGTCGCACGTTCGAACCAGCGTGCGCGGATGCGCACGGTGCGACACGCGAT
>JBJXGN010000057.1:0-6306 GCA_046160585.1 Kofleriaceae bacterium | reverse complement strand
CGCCGCCGCCACCGCCGCCACCGCCCCGACCGCGACCGCCTCCATGCCCGCCACCGCCGCCACCGCCGCCATGCCCACCGCGCCGGTGTCCGCCGCCGTGCTCGCGTCCATCTCCGTCCCGATCGCGGCGTGTCTCCATCTCCGCGACGATGTCGATATCGTCGGCTGCCGTCAGAGCGCCCTGCGCGAGCGCGAAGATCTCGTCCTCGCGTGCGACGTGCGCGCGGTGCGCGTCGGCCAGGCGTGTCGCCGCGTCGAGCAGCGCCATGCCCGCCGACGGGCGCGCCTCGCCGTCGAGCTGCTGCGCGGCAGCGGCGATCTCTGTCTGCAGGGCGATCTGGATCGGGTGCTCTGCCGACAGCGCCGCGAGATCGGCGGCGAGCTCGGGCCTCCGCGTCGACAGTCGCGGGAACACGGAGCCCTCCTCGTCGAGGAAGTGGCGCGTGATCGAGCGGTTGAAGAACGCGACCGCGTCGTGCACCGACTGGACATCGTTCGGATCGGGGCGCCCTGCCGCGAGGCGGCGCGCCGCTTCGAGGAGGCTCGCCATCACGTCGTCGTGTCGACGGTGGCAACGCTCGAGCTGAGCGAGGCTGGCGAACTCCATGGAGGCCAGAGGATCGATCAGGGCCGCCGCGCGGACAAGGGGCGGGCGTCGTTGAAACGGCGGCGGTTCGTGGGTACACCTCACGCCTATGGCCGAGAACGTTGTCATCATCGGATCGGGACCGGCGGCGCACACGGCGGCGATCTACGCCGCCCGCGCGAACCTCAATCCCGTGCTGTTCGAGGGGTTCATGGCGGGCGGGATCGCTGCCGGTGGACAGCTCACGACGACGACCGACGTCGAGAACTTTCCGGGGTTCCCCGAGGGGATCTCCGGCCCCGACCTCTGCGAGCGGTTTCGGGCGCAGTCGGCGCGGTTCGGGACTCGCATCTTCACCGAGACGGTGAACAAGGTCGACCTGTCGAAGCGCCCGTTCAAGCTCGCATCCGACGAGCAGGAGCTGGAGACGAAGGCGCTGATCATCGCGACGGGGGCGACCGCGAAGCGCGACGACATCCCCGGCACGCGTGACAACGAGCTGTGGCAGAAGGGCGTGTCCGCGTGCGCGGTGTGCGACGGCGCCCTGCCGATGTTCCGCCAGAAGCAGATGTTCGTCGTCGGCGGTGGCGACTCGGCGATGGAGGAGGCGATGTTCCTGACCAAGTTCGGCAGCAAGGTGTTCATCGTGCACCGCCGCGACGAGCTGCGCGCGTCGCAGATCATGCAGCAACGCGCGAAGGCGAACCCGAAGATCGAGTTCCTCCTCTCGCATCGCGTCGTCGCGGTCGAGGGCGGCAACGGTGTCGAGCAGGTGCGCGTCGAGGATCTCAAGGCCAAGAGCGAGCGCGTGATCCCGGCGGCCGGATTTTTCTTCGCGATCGGCCACGTGCCGAACACGCGCTTCCTCGAGGGCCAGGTGGCGTGCGACGAGCAGGGCTACATCGTGACCACGCCGGGCACGACGTACACGTCGGTCGCCGGCGTATTCGCGGCGGGCGACGTGCAGGACAAGAAGTATCGCCAGGCGGTCACGGCGGCGGGCTCGGGCTGCGCCTCGGCGCTCGAGGCCGAGCACTTCCTCGCTTCCCACTGATTCGCTGGTCGTGGCGCCGCCGGTCGTGGCCACCGGTCGCGGCTTCCGGTCGTGGCCGCGACCCCTAGGATCGGGTGTGTGGGAATGCGCCTTCGTGCCGGGGTGGTTGAGCCATGACCCTGCGGAGGTGACATGTCACAATCGGCCTATCCCGTGAGTCGCGAAGCTGCCCCACGTTCTGGTGAGTCCGGCCTGTTGACTAAGGTTCTGGCCGTCTTGCTGCTGGTCGTCGCGGGTGCGCTCGTGTGGACGGTGGTCCAGCAGCGCCGCCAGCCCGTGCGGTATGCGTCGGTCGAGCCGCGGCCGGTCGCGCAACGCCCGGACGACAAGCTCGGCGCTGACGAGCAGTCGACGATCGACGTCTTCAGCAAGTTCTCGCGCAGCGTGGTCCACATCACGTCACTCGAGACTCATCGCGATCGCATCACGCTCGACATGTCGGAGATCCCGCAGGGCACGGGCTCGGGCTTCGTGTGGGATCAGCAGGGTCACGTCGTCACGAACTTCCACGTCGTCGCGCATGGTGATCGCGCGAGCGTGACGCTCAACGACGGCTCCACGTATCCGGCGGTGATTGTCGGACGAGCGCCCGACAAGGACATCGCGGTCCTGCGCATCGACGCCCCCGCGCAGAAGCTGTTGCCGTTGCCGCTCGGCCAGAGCGGGCAGCTCAAGGTCGGGCAGAAGGTGCTCGCGATCGGTAACCCGTTCGGTCTCGATCAAACGCTCACGACGGGCGTCATCTCGGGTCTCGGTCGCGAGATCAAGAGCATGACCCAACGCTCGATCTTCGACGTGATCCAGACCGACGCCTCGATCAATCCGGGCAACTCCGGTGGTCCGCTGCTCGACTCGAGCGGACGCCTCATCGGCATCAACACGGCGATCTACTCGCCGAGCGGCGCGAACGCGGGCATCGGCTTCGCGGTCCCTGTCGACACGGTGAACTCCATCGTCCCTGCGTTGATCCGCGATGGCAAGCTCGTGCGCCCCGGCCTCGGCATCAACATCCTGAGCGATCAGATCGCGGCGCAACAGAGGATCCAGGGCGTCGTTGTCCTCGGTGTCGCGCCCGGTGGTGCGGCCGAGAAGGCCGGCATTCGTGGCACCGTGCCGATCCGCGGCGGCTGGGAGCTCGGCGACGTGATCGTGAAGATCGACGGCACCGAAATAAGAAAGAGCTCGGATCTGTTCCGCGCGATCGATGCGCACAAGGTGGGAGACACGGTCGATCTCGTGCTCGAGTTTCAGGGGCAGAAGCGCACGGTGAAGGTCACGCTGCAGCCGATTCCGTGAGCTGCGGAGTATGCTCGGCTCCGTGAGCCGAAGTTCCACTGCTCGCACTCTCATCGACGAAGTCCCCGTCGAACACGCATTCGTGTGGCGGGATTCGATCTGGCGGCGCGCGCGGTCCACGATCGCCGAGGGCTTCTTCCAAGGGTTGTCGGGGCTCGCAGCGCTGCATCCGGCGGCGAACCCGAAGCGCAACGGCGTCGAGGTGACGAAGGACATCGCATACGCCGGCCATCACTCGACGCATGCCGACTGGCAGCTGCTCGACGTGTACAAGCCCGTGCACCGACCGGGGCCGTGGCCCGTCGTGTTCTACGTGCACGGCGGCGCGTTCCACTTGCTGTCCAAGGACACGCACTGGCTGATGGGTCTCGTGTTCGCGCGGTTCGGCTACCTCGTCGTGAACATCTCGTATCGCCTCGCGCCGAAGCATCCGTACCCGGCGGCGATCGAGGACACGTGCCTCGCGTATCAGTGGCTCGCGAAGAACATCGAGAAGCTCGGCGGTGATCCGACGCGTGTCGCGGTGGCCGGCGAGTCTGCGGGCGGCAACTTGATCTCCGCGCTCGCGCTCGCGATGAGCGAGCGGCGCGAGGAGCCGTGGGCGCGCGACACGTTCGATACGGGGCTCGTCCCGCGCGTGGCGATCCCGTTCTGCGCACTGCTCGAGGTCTCGCGCCCCGAGCGGTTTTCGCAACGCCGTCCGCTACCACGGTGGGTCGATGGAATGCTGCGCGATGCCTCGACGTCGTATCTCCGTGGACATCCGGCGACACCCGGTCCGACAACCGAGCTCGCGAATCCGCTGCGCGTGCTGGAGGACGCCGCAGCGGGGAAACGCCACGAAACCGGTTTCGACCGGCCACTCCCCGCGTTCTTCGCGCCGGTCGGTACGCGCGACCCGCTGCTCGACGACACGCGACGCCTCGCGAAGGCGCTCGACGCGCTTGGTGTTGCAAACGAAGCACAGTATTACCGCGGCGGAATACATGCGTTCCACGCGTTCGTGTGGGACCCTGTCGCTCGTCGGTGTTGGCGTGACGCCCTCGCATTCCTCGACCGCCACATGCGCCCCATCACTTCGACATGAACGTTGACTCGAACTTCGACGTGAACTCGAACTCGAACTCGTGACCCCTCCGAAACGTCGTTTAGGCCTCACCGTCACGGCTGCGATCACGGTCGCGAACATGATCGGCGTGGGGGTGTTCACGAGCACGGGCTTCCAGGCGGAGTCGCTGTTCGATCCGATGACGATCCTCGCGTGCTGGGTCGTCGGAGGCCTTCTCGCGTTATGTGGGGCCGCGGCGTACGCGGAGCTCGGCTCGATGATGCCGCGCGCGGGCGGCGAATACGTATACCTGAGCGAGGCCTATCACCCAGCCGTCGGCTTCATGAGTGGGATCGTGTCGCTGACCGCGGGGTTTTCGGCGCCGATCGCCGCGGCAGCGATCGCCTTCAGTGCCTACCTCGCGAAGCTGATCTCGGGTTTACAAGGCGCGCCGTGGCTCGTCATCGATCTGGGCGTCAAGATCACCATCGGCGCGCAGCAGGTTGTCTCGATCGGGCTCGTCCTCGCCGTCACCGCGCTGCACTCGTTCGACTCCAAGGTCGGCGGTTCGGTGCAGGCCGTGTTCACGGCGATGAAGGTGCTCCTGATCGTCGCCTTCATCATCGCCGGCTTCGCCGTTGGAAATGGCGATTGGAGCAACCTCGCGAGCCAGCACGGCGGCTTGTCGAACATCGGCACCACGGCATTCGCGACAGCGCTCATGTACGTCAGCTTCGCCTACTCCGGCTGGAACTCGGCGGCGTACATCGCGAACGAAGTGGAGCGCCCCGAGCGAAACCTTCCGCGTGCATTGCTCCTCGGCACCGGCGTGGTGATGGCGCTCTACGTGCTCATCAACATCGTGTTCTTGTACGCGGTGCCGTCGAACATCCTCGCGGGTCGCGTCCCGGAGGCGATCCAGGGCTACGCGACGGCGTGGCCCGGCGGTCCGCCGATCGAGGTCGGCGACCTCGCCGCCCGCAATCTCTTTGGTGCATCCGCCGGTGGTGTCGTCAGCGCGGTCATTGCCCTCGCGCTGATCTCGAGCGTGAGCGCGATGATCATGGCCGGGCCTCGCGTGTACGCCGCGATGGCCGTCAACCGCGCTCTGCCGCACCAGCTCGCGACGTTCAACAAGCGTGGCGTACCGGTGAACGCGGTGATCACGCAGGGCGTGCTCGCGATCCTGTTCGTGCTGATCGGGGATCTGGGATCGCTCCTGCGGTTCATCGGATTCACGTTGGCGATCTTCGCGGCGCTGACCGTGGGATCGCTGTTCGTGCTGCGCCGGCGCGGGCTTCGTAGCGCGTATCGTACGTGGGGATATCCGGTCACCCCGGTCGCGTTCATCGTGATGTCCGCGTGGATCGCGTATTCGCAGGTCAAGCAACGCCCCCTCGAGAGCTCCATCGGAGCCGGCGTTCTCGTCTTGGGAGCGCTCCTCTATCACGTGCTCGGCAAGGACAAGCCGAAGCTCCTCGACCAGTCGATGCCCGACATGCCCGCGCAGAACGTACCCGAGGGTCGGGGCGTCAAAGACGACGACTGACCCGCAGAAATCTCACCGGTTTGCTGACGCCTACACGGCGTCTGCGCGACGCTATCCATGGCTTAGACCGAGGACCGCTTGCGGGCGTTGAACCCCAAGACACACCTCGATCAGTTCAGGGGAGCATCATGAGCAAGTTTGCAATGGTTGCCGGCGCCGCAGCGCTGGCGATGGCAGTCTCAGCGCAGGACGCCGACGCGTTCTGCGGTTTCTATGTCGAAGGCTCGGGCGCGAAGCTCGCGGCGGACGCGACGCAGGTGACGCTGATGCGACAGGGCACCCGCACGGTGCTGTCGATGCAGAACGACTACAAGGGTCCGATCGCGGACTTCGCGATGGTGGTGCCGGTGCCGGTGGTGCTCAAAGAGAGCGAGGTCAAGACGCTCGACAAGGCTGTGCTGCAGCGGATCGAGATGCTCGGATCGCCGCGGCTCGTCGAGTACTGGGAGCAGAACCCGTGCCCGACGCCGCGCGACGAGCGCTACGACGACGGCGACATGATGTCGGACAAATCGGCGCGCCAGTACGCGCCGACGACCTCGGCCGTGAGGGAGAAGGAGACGGTGAAGATCGAGGCGCAGTTCTCGGTCGGCGAGTACAAGATCTTGATCCTGTCGGCGACGGAAGCCGCGGGCCTCGAGAAGTGGCTCAACCAGAACGGCTACAAGATTCCCGCGGGCGCGGAGCCGCTGCTGCGGCCGTACGTCGAGGCGGGATCGAAGTTCTTCGTCGCGAAAGTCGATCCGAAGAAGGTGACGATGGACGCGCAGGGC
>JBJXGN010000056.1:0-12102 GCA_046160585.1 Kofleriaceae bacterium | reverse complement strand
CACCACGAACCGGTCGCTCGCCGGCGGCAGCGAGTCCGGCCCCGCCACGCGCACCGACGACCCGGGCACGGGCATGGCGCTCGACGATGCCGCCGCGCCCGACGATGCCGCCGTGCTCGACGATGCCGCCGTGCGCGACGAAGCCCCCGCGCCCGACGACGTCGCCGATGAAGTCCCAGCGCTCGACGACGCTGCGATGTTCGACGATGCCGGGGCGCTCGACGACGCGCTCGATGCGAAGCTCGACGATGCAGGGGCGCTCGATTCCGCCGCGCCCGACGTTGCCGCAGAGCTCGACGATGCGGCGCTCGATTCCCTCCTACTTGACACCACACTCGACGATTCCCTGGCGCTCGATGCCTCCGCGGTCGACGATGGATTCGATGCCACCGCGCTCGACGACGCGGTCGATGTCGACGCGCTCGGCGCCCCCGACGCCTGTGATGCGCCCACCGAGGCTGCCGGTGCATTCGCCGCCGCGATCGCTGCGGCGTTGTCATCCGTGACGAGGCGCAGCGTCATCGAGGGAACCCCTTGGGCTCGACGAACCCGTGATCGCCGCGCATGTGCTCCACGAGCGGACCGAGGCGGCGCTTCGCCATCGCGTGCGCATCGGCCGGCACGGCGAGCCCGTCTTTGCGCTCGATGGGCCCCCAGCCGAGCCCTTTGGTGGGGTCGAAGAAGCGAGTCTGCGGCCTTTGCGCGAACAGGCAGCGCGCGAGCTCCGCGAACGGCAGCAGGTAGCCGTGCGGCACGTCGAGCAGCTCCGTCGCGATCGCCGTGAGATAGGCGCGCGCCTCCTCGGTGGACCACGGCGCGTGCTCGATCTCGACGACCTTGCCGAGCGGATCGATCAGCTTGTGCGCGTGCCCTGTCGGCGCGAGTCCCGCAGCAGCGAGAACGAGGTGATCGAACGCACCGCGCAGGTGGTACGGGCTCTTTCGCTCGTATTCGCGGATGAGCGCGATCACCGAAGTGTGGCGCCCACCCTCTCTGATCAGCAGCTCGGTCTGTCCGGTCAGCCGGACAGTCCGCCCGCCGGACAGCTGGAGCTCGAGTGCCGGCAGGAGCTGCGCGCCGGGCGACGACGCGCGGCCGAAGCCGAAGCGCGTGGCGGCGTCGGCGGGGACCGGGCCGAGCGCACGGGTCCAGGTCTCGAGCATCCGCAGATCGATCACGCGCTCTGCCTCGGCGAACACGCCGACGGGGAACTGCCCGCGAAGCTGGGCCGCGCTCATCGCGGTCTCGTAGCGCTTGGCGATGGGGATCGTCGCGCCTGCATGCAGCGGGATCACGTTGCCGCCGCGCGACGGCGCGCTCGAGCTCGTGCGCGTGACGCCGTCGAGCGCGCCGGGCGCACCGGCATCGCGCAGCTGTGAGGCGAACACTTCGCGAAGGAGCGTGGCGCGCTCCGGGCGATCGAGGTGGAACGGCTCGTCGCTGTGCTCCTGCGTCGCGTCGTCGGGCAGCTCGCCGAGGCCGAGCACCGCTTGCGCCCACGCTTGCACGGGCGACTCGAGGAAGTCGCGCAGGTTCGCGATCGCGACGCTGCGCGAGACGGCCGTCGCGGTCACCGCGGGCGGCGCCGAGATCACGCCGAGCGCGGCGCGCAGATCCGCGAGGGCAGGGTGCCCGAGCAGCGCGAGGAGGCCATCCTCGTCGGGGATCGGCAGCTTCGCGGCGCGTAGGTGCGCGCGGACCGCGTCGCGTACGGTGCACGCCCAGCGCTTGCGAACGGCGGCGGGCGCCACGTCGAGCTCGCCGCCCCCGTTGGTTGCGCTGACCGGGCCGCTCGATCCCACGCCGTTCGATCTCGCGCTGGCCACGCCGCTCGATCCCACGCCGCCTGGGGCGACCACGGTGCTCGATCCAGTGCCTGCGCCTGCGCCGCTCGATCCCGCACTCCGCGCGGTGCCCGAGCCCATGGACCCGAAGCGATGCAGCGGTACGCGCACCGTCATGCGCTCGAGCGCGTCACGACTCGCGGCGGCGCCCACGTACGGCGCGAGCGCGTCGGCGAGCTCGAGGACCACGCTCGACGGGCCGAGCGGCTGGCCGCTCTTGGCCTCGACGGCGACGTACGACAGCGTCAGCGCGTCGCGCGCGCACAGCATCACCTCGAGGAACGCCGCGCGATCGCGATCGCGAGGCGAGACATCACCGGCGCGGACCTCGCGTCGTAGATCGAGTGGACTGGCGATATCGCCCGCCGGAAACACGCCCTCGTCGAGCCCGGCGACGTACACGACGCGGAACGGCACGGCGCGCATCGTCGCGAGCGGCGCGACCATCACGCCGGCTGCGAGCGGCTCGCCGCGATTGGCGCGCATCGTCTCCAGCGCCCGCGACGCGTGCTCGCGCGCCTCGCGGAAGCCGAGCGGCCGCCCGTCGAGGTCGAGGTGCGCGAGGCCGGCGAGCATCGCGCGCACGCGCTCGATGTCACGCGTCGCGTCCTGATCGCGTGGCGCGAGGTACACGTCGACGATGCCCGCGAAGACCTGCGCCCACGTCGCGAGCGGCGCCTCGTGGCGCGCGAGCCACTGCGCGTCGTCGGACAGCGAGCGCACGAGCAGCGCGAACGTGGCCGCGCTCGCCTGCTGATCCGGGCGCAGCTCCTCCGGGGCGACGTCGAGTCCCGCGATGCGCACCGGCGGACGCCCCGCTCGCTCGCCGACCATGAACGCGCCGAGCGCGAGCCGCCGCACGCCCTGGTCCCAGTGAAAGTGACCGGGATGTTCCTCGAGATACGTGCCTTTGTGCGCGTCGCTGTCCGCTCCAAACGCGATGCCGAGCCGCTCGGTCCACCGGACCCAGTCCTCGGCGGCAACGTGCGGATGCCCGGCGAGCACTGCAGGGTGCGTCATCACGCGTAGCAGATCACGGCGCGCCATCGTCGACGTCGGCAGATCGAGCAGCGCGATCATCGCCTCGCCGATACGACCGCGATCGTCGACCGGCGCGTCGACGAGGTGACACGGCACGCCGACCGCATCGAACGCACTCGGCGCCTGCGCGAGGTACCGCTCGTGATCGCCCGCGAGCCACACGCCCACCTCGTGTGCATGTAGCGACGGATCTGCGTCGAGCCGGCGCCGGACATCGGCCGCGATCGCCTCGATTTCGCGCCGCGCGTTGGGGCATGCAAACACCGTCGTCCCCGGCGCACTGGTCTCCCGCTCGCCAATCGGAGAACTCCCGAACGGAGCGCGAAGGTCGATCGGCACGCGGCGCGCGCGCACGTCCTCGAGCAACCGCTCGCGTGCGGTCACGGGATCCTGATCGACAAATACGGCATCCACGTCGCCGCCCGATCGCTCGACGAGCGCGGCGAGCGTGTCGCGGATCGGCTTGCCCCACAGTACGAGCGGCAGCGGGTCCGTGGCGCCCTCCGTCGACATCGCGAGCGCCTTGCGCCCACCGACGTCGTCCCACAGCTCCTCGCACGGATCGAGCGCGTACACCGTCACGTCCGTCGTGGTCGCGAGATCCGTCAGCGCCTCGAGTTGCGCGCGCGCGAGGTAGCTCACGCCGAACACCGCGACCGGCGCGAGTGCCGGCGGCGGCAGATGCAACCGCCGCCGCGCCCACGGCAACATCGGTGCGAGCACGTGATGCCGCGTGGGCTGCGCCTTCACGAGCCGCGCGAACGCCGCCGCGATCAGCTGCGCTTGCCAGTGCGCCATTGGCTCGTTCGCGAGCTCGCCCGGCACGTGCCCGTTGATCAACGCGGGCATCCAGTCCGGCCGCGTCGTCGCGTAGTTCCAGCACAGCCCCGCGAGGTGCGACGCGAGCTGGACGCGCCGCGGCCCCGCGCGGTCGCCGGGATCCGGCGCCGCATCCAGATACGCCGCCACCGCCGGCAACCCGCGCACGACGGCGCCGTCGGCGAGCACGCTCGCCAAGAGCGTCGCGAGCTGTGCGCGATCGATCGACGCGAGCTCCGCTGTCGCATCGCTCCACGCGCGCTCCACGAACCGATCGAACGTCACGAGCTCGAGCCCCGCCGCGATGCCGCGCGCGAACGCGAGCTCCCTCGTCAGCCATCGCTGCACGAGGTGCGATCCGACCACCACCGTCGACGGCGCGAACGGATCTGCAGGCGGCAACGCATCGAACAGCGCGGCGAGAAGACTCTCGACGCGATTGCTGTGAACCGCGCGAAGCATCGCGCCGCTCAGCCCCCAGCCGCTGTAGGCCCGGGGACCGCCACCCACAGCGCTTGCGGCATGATCTCGAACTGCGCGGGCAACTTCCCGGGCGCCTCGCCATCGACATCGAGCTCGACCACCGCGTCGGGCTCGATCGGCTCCGCGTACACCGTGCGCGCGCGCCGGCTCGTCACCTTGTCCATCGACAGGTGCGCACCGTCGTAGATCTTGCGGGACAGCTTCAGCGCCTCGCCGAGGCCCATGTCGCCGAACGCGACGACGTCGAACGTGCCGTCGTCCAGCTCCGCGTTCGGGGCGACCTTCATGCCACCGCCGAAGAACCGCCCGTTGGCGACCGCCACATTATAGATGGTGCTCTCCACGCGGTCGGTCCCGTCGAACACGAGCTGCACGCGCTGGTTCGTGTATTGGAACGTCGCCTTGATGCTCGCCCACGCAAACGCCACCTTGCCGCCGAGCCGCTTCTTCGAATCGTTGACCAGCCGATCCACCACACCGGATAGGCCGAACGACGTGATGTTCGCGAACATGCGCACGGTCTGACCGCCTGCGTGCTCGCCGCTGGTCGCGACGAACGTCAGCTTGCCGAGGTCGATCTTCTTGCGCTTGCCGAGGGCGATGACCTTCGCCGCCTCCTGCACGTCGTTGGCGACGCCGAGCGTCCGCCGGAAGTCGCCGCCGGTCCCGAACGGCACGAGCGCGAACGTGGCCTCGGGGGCGATCGAGTTGCCGTCGACAAAGAAGCCGTTGACCACCTCGTTCACCGTGCCGTCGCCCCCGATCGCGACGATGCGGTCCGCGCCGGCCTCGAGCGCCTCGCGGGTCAGGCGCGTGGCATCCCCGACGCCGCGCGTGTGAACGTCCTCGAACGGGAACGCGCGCTGCAGCGTCTCGGCCACCTCGTGCCAGCGCTTCCCGAGCTTCCCACCCTGGGAATTCGGGTTCACGACGACGACGGTCCGCGGAGCGCTCATACGCTCGGCACTATACCCGCGGGGTACGATCGTCGAGCTCGAGCTGCGCGATCTTCGCCGGTTACGAACAATCAGAAGGGCAGAGCGACGATAACGGGTGTCACGGCTCGGGTCAGGATCGCCGCCATCTTCTCGAAGATCGCGCGCAACCGCCACGGACCGCCGGCGAGAGGGCGCGTCATGGCGGATACGACGCTCTCAGCTCGGTTCTACCGATTGCTCCTCGATCTTCCTTGCCACCCCCGACCGGCAGACGCGGTTGGCGATGCCCTCGCCCTCCTCGCTGGTTTGACGCGTGCGTGCATCGCCTACGTCGAGCTCTACAACGATCAAGGTGTCGCGGGGTTTTCGCGAGCGCATGGCGTGGTCGATCACGACCTCGAGGTCGTACGTGGTGCAATCTCGCGCGGAATCATCGGACACGCACTCACGTGCGGAGAAACGATTGCATCGGCGTCGGCAGTTCATGACAAACGCTTCAAGGCTCTCGGTAGTGTCCAGCAGCATCAGACCGCTGCCGTGCTGTGCTCGCCGATCGGGTTGGGAGATGGCGTGGTCTATCTCCAGGGGCGCAACGATGCTCGCACGTTCGAACTTCACGACCGCGAGGACGTCGTTCTCTTCGCGCGTCAGCTCGCACCGATGACACTGTGGCTCGTCGACGGCCGACCGACCTTTGTGAAGCAGATGCAGACCCGGAAGCGACAGGTCATTGCCGAGGCGCTTTACCGCAATGAGGGGAACGTGACGGCCGCCGCTCGCGATCTAGGGGTTGGACGCGCGCTCGTTCACCGCGTCATGCGTCGAACGTGATCGCGTGGGTGTGTCCGGATGGATCCTCCACTGAACAGACCCGTGACCCGACCATGCGGACGGTTTCATTGCGACTCTCATCTCGAACGACATCGAACGTTCAGTGTCCGCGAAATCTGACACTCGACCATTCAATCGAGACGCTTGCGGTGTCGATCTGAATCTTGTAGTTCGGAAGGAACCGACGTGTCGCGAGGTGTGTCGGGACACGTTGGCGAGTGTGTCGGGACACGTTGGCGGAGGTATTCGTGCACAAGTTCGTATTCGTGGCCCTGGGGTTGATGGTTGGCTGTTCTGGCGACGCTGGCGACGAGGACGAACCCAGACCTCGCCTCACGCCATGCGAGCAACTTCGCGATCACCTGATCGACCTTCGTCTCGCCGACGCTGTGAACGTCGACAAGAAGGCCCATCGCGAATCGCTGCGAACCGCGATGGGCGCGAACTTCGTCGAGAGCTGTTCGAAGCTCGGGGACGATGCGATCCGCTGCGCGATGCAAGCGAACGATTCCACCACCGCGGCTGCATGCGCGGGGACAACGACGGAGAACCGATGATGAAGAAGCACTCGACGTCTTGGCACACAGCGTTCACTCGAGGCATCGCTGCCCTCACGTCGGTCGTTGTCGTCGCCACGATGACACCCGCGTATTCGTCGCCAGGAGAAATCTTCAGCACCGCGGCTCCCGCCCTCTCGGACTCGCCCGTGACCGCGTCAGGAATCGCGGATGGAGAGTCCGGCGTGTCGACGAGCACGGGCGCCTTCACGTACTCGTACCCGATCGGCGCGCCACCTGGGCGCCAAGGCATGCAGCCGAGCATCAGCCTCCAGTATTCGAGCCAGGCGCCGATCTACGGAACGTTCGCGGCGGGCTGGACGCTATCTGGGTTGCCGATCGTCACGGAGGACACGAGCGGCGGTCGCTTGTGGGGAATGGCGACGCAGAAGCGCTACCAATCATCGTTGGCGGGCAATCGTCCGCTGCTCGTCGTCGACGAACCAACACCCGCGGGCACCGCGTTCCGTGCGCAGAACGACAGCTCCTGGACGCGATACCAGCAGTACTCCACCGGCGAGTTCTGGTGGAAGGCACTCTCGCCCGACGGAACGGTCTACTACTTCGGGCACAAGGACTCTCGGACGTCGGGATGCACGAACGTCTCGGCAAGTCATGCGCCCGTCACCCGCATCGAGGACGCGTTCTCGAATCAGGTGGACTTTCACTACGAGCAGGGTGTCTCGGGGGAGTGCCGGATCAGGGCGATCGTGTGGGGGCACAACCCGAGCGCGAACCTGAACGCGTTCGCGGGGATGTTGTTCAACTACGCAGCGACGCCGCCCACGTGCGCCTCGATCGGTGTCGGTTCGCAGACGTCCTACCGCACCGGAACCAAGATCGTCACGGGCGCAAGTCAGCTCCAGACCATCGAGAGCTTCGCGTTTCCGCCCGAGTCCGTATCGAGCGGGATCCTGCTTCCGCCACCCGCGAGCTGGGTGCACGAGCGAACGGTCACGCTCGGCTACCAGAGCGCGACGTCGAGCTGCACCGCGGCCCACGCTCCCTATCGCGCGCTCGCGTCGATCCAGGAGAGCGCGGTCGGAACCGATTCGCCGCAAGTCGACCTGCCGGCGATCACGTTCGGCTATGGCGATGCGAGCGTCAACTACGGCGCGGCAACCTCGCCGGCAGTTCCGTGGAGCACCAGCGGCATCGGGTGGCAGAACTACAACCTCGGCTGGGGCTATCGGCCGCAGAGCAGCAGCGACGCGTGGCCGACCGTCGAGGCGATGATGATCGATCTCGACGCCGACGGGCTTGTGGACCGACTCGTGAACGAGCCGGTCGTTCACGCCGGCAGCGGCTCGTCGCAGTTCTGTCGCGCGCGTTGGTATCGCAACCGCGGCCCCGCGTTCGCCGGTGCGAATCAGTTCGAGAGCGCCGGGTACATCGACATGCCGACGCTCAAGTGGGCTACGGACATCGGACCGCCGCAGTGGAATGGCGGCGCGCATGCAGGAGACAACCCGTCGACGGGAATCAACGAACGCTGCGCGCTCAACTACCAACGCTCGGGGTACCGCAACTCGAGCCCTAGCTTCTTGACGATCTGTCCGCCCAGCGGACAGGCCTGCCCGCAGCAGCTGGGCACGAATCCACCCAAGGGCTGGTGTGCGAGTGGGACGAAGTCGGACTGCGGCATCAAGACCAACAACCAAGGTGACACTCACTTCGCGTGGCGCTGGATGGACATGGACGGCGATTCAAAGCCGGATCTCGTCGGCTCGCCCGTCACGGGCGGCGTTGTCTCCTATGATCTGCAGTGGGGCAACCAACCCGGTGCTCCGCAGGAGCCGTCGATCTTCGGAGGCTTCCCAGCGTGCCCGCCGGTTCCGTACACGGCGGATCCGACGAGCTGGCAGGCCGATCCGTACACGATGTGCGGCGGCATGTTTCCGTGGCTGGTCTTCAAGAACCACGGAAACGGCGTGTTCGGCGAAGCACGGCCAGGCGGTAGTGGCAACACGCACGCCACGTGGGGCCGGCTCCCCACGCAGATCATGTATCAACCGATCGCGCTCGAGACGACCAACGGCGAGTCCTCGGTCACCTCGAACCCCGTCGGCCAGTACCACGGCACCGTCGACATCGACGGCGACGGATTCCCCGACGCGGTTCGCCACAACTCCACATCGTGGAAGGTCTACCGCAACGACGGTACCGGCTTGTTCACACCGGCGGCAGGAACCGGTCCGTTCACGTTCGGTACTGCACCCTCGTCGTTCCTCGCGCGCACCGGGTACACGGCGCAGCAGAACCCGGCAGCGGCCGGTGTCGAAGGTCTCGAAGACTTCAACGGCGACGGCCTCGTCGACCACTGGGTGGGGACCGGTTCGCTCGCGACGGTCCGATTCAACGACGGTGTGATGTTCCAGTCGCCGACGACGATCGATCGTCCCGGACCTGATGGAGCTTCGTCGGTGCTCCTCGCGGACACGACCGGAGCTCCGAAGTGGTACGTGTGCCGTGGCTCCCGGACCGACGATCGCCGGACGATCGATCTCGACAGCGATGGTCGCAGCGACCTCGTGACGAACAACGCGGGCAACCTCGGCGTGCGCTACAACGCGGGCGGTCTGTTCACCACGTCGAGCAGCAGCACGAGCTTCGGCTCGGGCGGCGGCTTCCACCGCATCCAGGTCGACAGCAACGACACGAACTCGTGCAGCGGCACGACGATGTGGTGGATGACGACGCAGGACTTCATCGACCTCGACGGCGATGGCGTGAAGGAAGACGTCGAGCTCTCGTCCGCGGGGCAGATGTACCTCCGCTCGGTCACCAACACGGCGCCCCGACGGCTCCTCGTCTCGATCAACAACCAGCGCGGCGCGACTACGACGATCGAGTACAGCTCGATGAACGGGCCCGCGGTGACACAACAGCCGAGCATCGGCAAAGCATCGCCAACGACCGGTTGGGTCGTGCAGAGCGTGACCAGCGCCGACTCGTTCAGCAACACGAACACGACGACGAGCTACGCCTATCTGCGTCCGCACGTGGGCAAGGACGCAGATGCACAATTCCCGAATCGGTTCGCGTTCCGTGGCTTCGACGAGGTGCACACGACTTCGCCGACCGGCGCAGTGACGATCGAACGGTTCAGCTATGCGACCGACTGGAGCGGTCGTCGCGTGACGAAGATCGTCAAACCCTCGTCCGGAACGGACGTTCACACGATCGACGACACGACATGGGAAGAGCGAACGCTGTTCGGCGTCATTCAAACGTTCCACGCGACCGCCGAGGATCGCTGGCTGTGCCGCAACAGCCAGAACGAGGCCGTGTGCCGCGGAAACACCGACACGCGCACGCACACCAAGACGACGTTGACCGCGCTCTCGAGCACGTCGACGGTCGATCCGACGCCGCTGCTCTGGCAAGGCACCACCTCACGACTCGGCGCGAGTGCGACGCCGGCCGACGGAGATCGCGAGACGGCGACGACCTACGCGCTGTACTCGGACGCGTCCGCGTACCGCTTGCGTCCACGCAAGACCACGCAGAAGCACCAGGTCAGCGGATCGCTCACCCTCTACGCGCAGACCGAGACCGGTTGGGATGCGAGCTTCCGTGTTGCCGAGCGCGAAACAGCGTGGTTCGACGCGACGGGCGATCTCACGACATGTCTCGTCACGTCGCTCACCTGTGCGACGACGCACCGCGAGTTCGACATGACCACGGGCAACGAGCTGCGTCGACGAAAGCCGGTGCAATACGCGACCGGCGGCGACGCGCACGAGCTCACCTACGACTCGCGTAAGCTCTTCGTCGCGACCGAGGTCAACGAGGCGGGTCATCAAACCGACTCGGTCTACGAGTACGGCACCGGCACGCGTCTCATGACCGAGGGCCCGAACGAGCGGACCTGCTCGATCGGGCAGCCGGGATGCCTCGTCGATGCGTTCCATCCCGACAAGGAGCAGCACAAGATCCGCGTCGATGGTCTCGGGCGCACGATCGAGCGGTGGGAGACGGTCAGCCCCGACGGCTTCGTGTTCACGCTCACGCAAGCCGAGACGAACACGTACGTCGATACGGTGACGCCCACCGCGCCCGCGTCTGCGACCAACTATCTGCGTGTCGATGAAGACACGAACGTCTGGCGGCAACAGAAGACCGAGATCGACGGGCATGGTCGCGCGATTAAGGTGACGCTGTTCGCACAGGGTTCGGCTCCGGCGAATCACGTCACGCAATACCAATATCGTCCCACCGACGGGACCCTCGACAAGGTCTACCTTCCCGACCCGTCGCGAAACGACGCGACGCTCATCGGGTACGGCTACACGTTCGACACGCTCGGTCGACCGACGTCGATCCGCAGACCCGACAATCCGGCCGACCCGAGCGGCATCGACATGCTCTATGACGGGCCGACCTCGATCACGCGCGAGGTAGTCGCGAGCACGGAGACGACCGCCGCCATCGCCGAGACCCAGACGCTTAGCGATCGGTTCGGCCGCCTTTCGCAGGTCCTGGAGAAGACCGGAACCTTCACGTTTGCGACCACGACGTACAGCTACGGCCCCGATGACTTGATCACGCAGATCGTAGATCCGCAGAGCCTGACGACGAGCCTCAAGCACGACTTTGCGGGACGGCGCATCGAGATCACGCGCGCGGCCCGTACATGGAAGTACGGCTACGACCGAAACGGCAACATGACGTCGGAGCAGGTCCCTGGCTCCGCCGGACCGCTGACGGACGTCAACTTCACGACCTCGATGGCCTACGACGATCTCGATCGCGTCGTCTCCAAGGTCATCGGGAAGCGCACGCTCAGCGATCCTGACCGAGCGCTGTTCGTCTCGAACACTGAAACGTTCACGTATGACGTCGGCTACATCGGAACGCTGCACTACTGGCGTGCCTATGGCCCTGCGGGATCGAACACCGAGTGGGGAATCGACACGTATCACGACGGCCAAGGCCGACGAACCATCACGCAGCAGTCGCACGGGTTCGCCGGCTATCCCGCGCTGACGCGTACGTGGATGCAGGGCTACTACGTCAACGGAACGCAGAAGTACGGCCGCGCGCTCGACTTCATGGGTGGAACCAACGAAACGGTCTGGCAGTACCGCTACGACGCGCGCAATCTCCCGTCGAAGATCGAGCTGGTCACGCCGACCGCGCAGAACATCGGCGTTCAGACGCGCAACGTCGCGGGATTGGTCACCGAGCGGCGCACTGATCGCACGGGGCCGACGACGTTCGTCAAGTCCGACTGGCAGTACGACGCGCTCGGTCGCGTGACCATGCAGACGGTCCAGCGCGACCTTCTCCCGGCGCAGGTCGTCAAGCAGCAGCTCACCTATTGGGGCAACGACGACGTTCGGACGCTGCAACACCACCTCGGCTCGACGAGCCGCACCTTCACGTATACCTACGATCGCCGTCACCAGCTCGTGGGTGTCACCACGAGCCCCTCAAACTACTTCGGTGCGAACTACTACTATGGGAACGCCGGTCGGCTGACGCGTGTCCATCACACGCGCACGATCAGCCCGACGCCTGCCAACGCAGAGCCGCGACTCGTTCGCAACGTGAGCTACAACTACGCGGGCACCGATCCCGAGCAGG
>JBJXGN010000055.1:0-12374 GCA_046160585.1 Kofleriaceae bacterium | reverse complement strand
CTCGTAACGAGACTGCACCGCCTTCTCCAACCTCGCGTGGAGCGGTGTGCCCACCATCTCCGTGGGCTCGATGCCCGTGGTTCCTTCGAGGTCGAACGAATTCGCCAGCTGCTTCTTGCGCTTCGGGTCGACGGTGAGCTGTTTGTATGGCTCGGGGCCATCGTGGGCGTCGCGACGCTGCGCGCGACGCCCACCGGTCTGCACGAGCGCGCTCTCTTGTCCGCGCTGCAACTCCTGTCCGTGGTTTTCGCGGAGTGTCAGGGCGTAGACCGGATCGCGATCCGCGATCACGATCTGATACGCCGCCGGTACGCAGCTCTCGTTGTAGACCTGCGCGAGTCCGTCACCGGAAAAGCGCCGAAGGATCTCGTCGTGACGCATTCCGCGCATCGCATCGCGGAGTTTCACGACGCTCTCGATCGAATTGCCCGCTGCGAGCGCGCGCTCGATCATCGCGTGTGCCGCTGGATTCTCGAGGCTTGCGACGACCGCATCGTGCGTAGCGCGCTGCTCCTTCGTCATCTTCGCGCGTTCGAGCGATGCAGCGTGCACCTGCTCGATCGAGTTCCCGGCGATGCGATACGCAGCCGGATCCTTGGTGGACCCGTCGAGCGACGTTCGCGACCCGGCCGCCGAATCGGCATGGCCCGCACGCACAAGATGATCGGTTTCGGCGTGGTGACCGTTTGCGACGAGCTGCGGATGTGCAGCGGCTGGATGCGCGTGCGGCAGCGCGGGATGTGCATCCGACGGGTGCGCGTGCGGTTCGACGTGTGCCGGATGCGGATGCCTCTCGATTGGCTGTCCCGGTAGATGCTTCTCGACGCCGTGGGAGGGGTGGGGGTGATTCGTGTTGGACGGACTCGCATGTGGGGCCGACACTTCGCGCTTCGCGGGCGCGTACGCCTTCTGTTTGAGCGAGCCGCCCATACTGATACCCGCGTCGAGCGCCGCGTCGCCCACGCTGGCGCCTCCGGCCACTGCGATCGCCGTGCTCATCCCGGCTTCGCCCAGGTGACCGACGACCTCGCCGACGACCTTCCGCATCAGCGTTTCGCTGCCGCTCGCGATGGCGGACCTGATGCGTTCCTTCAGTGCGCCGGGGATGGCGGCTCCGGCGGCGCCGGTGCCGAGTGCGAGCAGGATGTCCGAGGCGGACTTGCCCTGTGCAATGCCACCGATACCCTCGTTGACACCGAGCTTCGCGACGCTACCGGCGTACGCACCGAACTTCCCGGCGACGCCGCCGGACATGACTTCTGCGAGCATCTTGATCGCGAGGCCCTGCAGGTCCTCTTTCGGATCGTAGTCGCGGCCCATGATCTCGCTCTTGATCGCCATGCCGATCGCACCTTCGCCGAGCTGGATCGCGGCGGCGATCAGAGGATTCCCCGTGAGAGCGCCGGCGACCTTCGCGATCATCGCGAGCCGCTTCACGCGCCGATCGGCGAGACGCTTCTTCGCTTCCGATTGGGTGTCGTCGGCAACTGCTTTGGCGTTGGTGGCGCGGTCGTAGTCCTCTTTCGTCACGTCCTTCTTGAGGCCGTCCTTGTCGCTCAGCTTACGGAGGGGGAGGTCCGCCTCGATCTCCTCGCGCGTGGGCACGTGGGCGCCCGATGAATCGATCGCTTCCCATGGATTGGTCCGCGGATTTGCAACCAAGTACTTCGGATTCTCCAGCATCGACGCCTGACGCCGCACCTGCTGGCGCACGAAGTGCTGCGTTCCTCCGCCGGCGCGTCCGGCCTCGTCGAGTTCGAGCGCGTCGCTGTGTTGCAGCAACATGATTTGGTAGTCGAGCTTGGCCTGGAGATCTGCGGGGCGCGTGGACACCGGTCCGTAGCGGCGGATGTTGTCGATCTTGAGCTCGGTGGCGTTCATCGACAGGCGGGTCTCGCCGGGATACGGCAGCATCGGTTTGCCGTGACGCTTTTCGTAGAGCTCCATTGCTTGCTGGAGGTCTTGGTCGGTCTCGAGACGCGAAAGCACTTCGAGACGCGCCTTGTCGTCCTTCGTGCGATGCATGTCCGTGGCGACCGAGACCTTGCCCGTAGCGAGTAGCTCGAGCGACGCGTTCTGCTTGTCGTCGATCTCCTCCTTTGCCCTCTGCTTCGATTCCTCGACGGCGGTGTTCACACGGTCGTCGACCGCGAGCTCCGACCACTTCGCTGCGTCTTCTGCTTTCTCCTTCTGCTGCTTTGCGTAGTGGTCCTTCAGCTGCGTCTGCGCGTCGCGACCGACCGCCATCTTCTCCGCGTCCAACACGTTCGTGCCGTTCGTGATCAGGTCGATCTTGTTGTGGTAGCGATCCTCTTCGATCAGGGCTTTTTCGATCTTCGCTCGCTCCTCCGGGCTGCCCGTAGCGAGAGCGGCCTCGATCATCTCTTGGTTGTTTTCGCGCATGCCTTGGGACGCGCGAATCGCTTGGTTCTGGCTCTTGTCGCCCTTTATCATCGCCTGGATCCGGCGGAACTCCGTCTTGTCGTCGTCATCGCCCCACCGCGCTTCGAGCATCGATTCCATCGGGCGCAGCGGGTTTGCACTGTTCCACTCGGCGACGGCAGCCTTCACGTCCTCCGGCGCCATGCCTTCGAAGAGCTTCAGCACCTCGTCGGGCGAGCGGCGCTTGTAGTTCTCGATGCTCGCTTTGTCGCTCGGCATGATGAAGCCCTCATCCTTGGGCTTCAGCGCGTTTCCGAGTTTCACCGCGTTGGCCTTCGCCTTGTTTCCGGTGAGCGCCGCGCGAAGCTCTTCGCGATCGGCGGGGTTCTCGAGCGACGCGATCGCCATGTGCGTTGCTGGATTGTCGCGAAGCGTCGCGACGTCCTCCGGCGACATCTTGTCGATGCGCTCGCGCATACGCGTCGCGTCTTTTACCTTCACGAGCTCCAGCTGTGCGTTGGTCACGCGATTTCCGGCGAGCATGGCGACCGCGGCATCCTCGTTCTTGCCCGACATCCCGTCGTCGAGCGCCTGATACAAGTTCTCCTCGCCCATCGAGGTCTCGCGTAGCGACGTGCGGAGCATTTCGATCTCGACTTCGTTGCAGCCCGCGAGCTCCTTGAGGATCTTGTGCTCGTTCTCGTCGCTCGTGTCGTGGAGGCTCTTCGCCGCGAGGATCGCCGTGGCACGCTTGTCGGCTTCCCTCTTCATCTTCGCGCGATCGTCGGGGGAGAGCTTCGAGAGCTTCTCTTCCGCCTTGCTGCGCTTGTCGTCGATCAGGGCTAGCGCCGCGTCCCTGTCGCGGCCGTCGCCGTTGTTGTTCCAGTCGTCGCTGTTCCTGATGAACCCTTCAAGGGAGCGCCCCGTGTGGGTCGCGAACCGCGCCTTGACCTGCTCGCGCAAGTACGGGTTGTCGATGCTGTCGAGGACCTGGATGAACTGGCGGCCCGTCGCGCCGTTCATGTTCTGACTGAACAGCGCGAGCTGCATGCCAATGGCCGTCGCCTTCGCGTCGTCGATGGCCTTCTGCTTCTTCTCTTCGGCTTTCTTCGCCTCCTCCTTCGCCCCTCGTTCCTTCTCTTGCCGCCCCTTCTCTTGCCGCTCCTTCTCCGCGCGATCGTCGTGATCGTGATCGACCCACGGCATCAGCGCATACACGTCCTTCTGCGCCTTCGCGGCGAGTGCGTCCGCGTCGTAGGTCGTGTGGTGCGCCGGCTCGTGTGCCAACGTGGACGTCGGAGTGGAACCCGTGGTGGTCCCCGACCGCTTCATGAACCCCATCAACCCCATCGGATCGCTCATCGCAACCGCTGCGCCACGGCGAAGCTGGCTCGCTACGCGTACTTGCGCTTCGTCGCGACGCGATTGACGGACAATTAGACGGACGATCCGTCCTCTTGCGAGTCGGGTGGATGACGTGCCTCTTCTAGGGGGATGATCGACCAGGACCCGACACCAGCGGAGACGTCCGGGCGTGCCGGCGGGAGTGCGCCCTCGCCGAGTCTCTTGCTGGTAGCCGGCGCAGGCACGTTCTCGAGCCACGCGCTCGACGGTCGCGATCTAATCATCGGGCGAGCCACCGACTGTGACGTTCGTGTCGACCATTCGTTGCTGTCGCGTCGTCATGCCCGCTTGCGGGTGGGACCGCCGGCGACGATCCAGGATCTCGGCTCGCGCAACGGCACACGCGTCGCTGGCCAGACGCTACGCGGTGGCGAGCCCCTCACGCTGCGGAGTAACGATAGCTTTCACATCGGGCCTTTCTCGTTCGTGCTGGTGGCCGGGCGCGGCAGCGACACACCTTCGCTGTCGGCGCGAGAGGGATTGCGCGTCATCGATCCGACGCCCGCGGGCGTGTCGTCGGTGGTGCGCGATCTCGCGGGGAACTCGACGAACGTTCTCGTCCTCGGCGAGACAGGTGTCGGCAAGGAGGTGCTCGCCGAGACGCTGCACGAGCTCTCGAAGCGGAGCGGTCCGCTCGTGCGAATCAACTGCGCCGCTTTGAGCGAGACGCTGCTCGAGAGCGAGCTGTTCGGGCACGAGAAGGGCGCGTTCACGGGGGCGGGCGTGGCGAAGGCCGGTTTGCTAGAAGCCGCCGACAAGGGAACCGTGTTCCTCGACGAGGTCGGGGAGCTTCCACCGTTGATCCAGCCGAAGCTGCTCCGCGCGATCGAGCGCCGCGAGGTGCTTCGGATCGGTGCGACTCGCCCGATTGCCATCGACGTTCGCTTTCTCGCGGCGACCAATCGCGATCTTCCATCGGAGGTAGCGGCAGGAACGTTTCGGCGCGATTTGTTCTTCCGACTCGATGGCGTGACGTTGGTCGTGCCGCCACTTCGCGAGCGCACGGAGTTGATCGGTCCGCTAGCTCTTCGCTTTCTGGAAATTGCGCGCAGTCGAACGGGCAGTAGCGCTCGGTTCGCGGGCGAAGTACTCGCGACCCTCGAACAGTACGCGTGGCCGGGAAACGTTCGCGAGCTGCGCGCGGTCATCGATCGTGCGGCGCTGCTCGCGCGGGGTGGTGACATCGACGTTCGTCACCTCGCGTTCACGCAAGCGTCATCGCCAACGGCGCCGACATCACCACCGAGCGTCGACGATCCGGCAGTGGCAGGGCTTAGCAACGACGAGCGCGCCGAGCGCGCGCGGATCATCGCTGCGCTCGAGGAGAGCGCCGGAAACCAGACTCGCGCCGCACGCGTGCTCGGTCTGGCCCGGACCACACTCGCGAACAAGCTCGTTGCCTATCGCATCCCACGACCACGAGGGTAGAACCAGATGGCCGACGGTCGAGCCTGATCTGGGCCACGGTCGCCCACAGTGAGGTAGGCTAGGTCGCCGTTTGGTATGGACCGCGACGTCGACGAGACCGCGCCCGCAGACCCCGAGCAAGCATCGGAGAGCTCGCTGATCGGTCGGTACATCTATCGCCGGCCCCTCGGACGAGGCGGCATGGGAGTCGTCGTCGCCGCGTACGATCCCGAGCTGGATCGCGAGGTGGCGATCAAGCTCATCACGGCGGATCCAGTCGACGACGAACGCCCCGTTCGCGAGGCGCAAGCGATGGCACGGCTCACGCACCCCAACGTCGCGCGCGTATACGAGGTACTTCGTCTGGGCGATCGCTCGGCGATTGTCATGGAGCTCGTGGACGGCGAAGAGCTCGGTGCGTGGCAGAAACGAGAGAACCGTTCGTGGCGCGAGATCGTCGACGCCTACGTGCAGGCAAGTCGAGGGCTCGCAGCCGCGCATCGGGCCGGCATCGTGCACCGAGACTTCAAGCCGTCGAACGTATTGGTCGATCGCGACGGCATTGTGCGCGTCACCGATTTCGGGATCGCCCGCCGAGACTCGCGGGAGGTGGTGTCGGGCGCAGTCGGCACTCCGGCATACATGGCGCCCGAGCAACATAGCCAGGGTGTCGCGGATGCGCGCAGCGACCAATGGAGCCTAGCGTGCTCGCTCTACGAAGCGCTCTATGGTCGACGACCGATCGGATCGACGGGGAACACGGGGCCGGAGCCCGCGGACTCCCCTACTCCACGGCACGTTCGCGTAGCCATTCGGCGGGCACTGGAAGAGGATCCCGGCAAGCGCTTCGCGACGATCGACGACTTCGCCGCAGCGCTGGTGGCGACTCCGCGACGAGTGCCGATCGTCGTCGCGACGTTGGCGCTCGCCCTGCTCGTGTCTCTCGCTGTTCTGTGGACCAGAGGCGAGCCGGCGTCGTGTCAGGGACTCGACGGTCCGATCCGCGCACTATGGACAGACGCGGCACGCACACAGCTACGCGAGCGTCTGTCAGCGACCGGCGTCGGGCTTCCAGCGGCGACGATCGATCGCGCCTTACAGGGGATCGATGCCTATGCCGCGAGCTGGGTATCCATGCGCACGCGAATTTGTACGGACAGACAGCAGGGAGTGATCTCCGCCGAGAAGCTCGATGCGCGAATGCGCTGCCTCGACCATCGCCTGTCGGAGACATCCGGTCTGCTCGAGGCCCTTGTCGGGGCCGACAACGCGACGCTACGCGCCACGAGCGATGCCGTTGCGCAGCTCGTGCCAGCGAGCTTGTGCCTCGATCACGCCGACCTCGCCGGTGCGATTGCGAGCCCCAAAGATCCGGCTCTCCGGGCGGAGGTTGACGACGCCGAGAACGGCCTCGCGCGCGCGAACGCAGCAATCTCCCTCGGACAGTACGAGCGAGCGCTTCCGCTCGTCGAACGCGCGATCACCGCGGGGGGGCACGCGGACACCCCTTCGCTCACGGCGCGGGCACTCATACTCCGCGGCGAGTGCGAGGACCGTCTTGGCCGGTTCGACGCTTCGCTCGCGTCGTATCGCCTCGCGGCGAAGAATGCTTCTCGGGCGCGCGATCACGCCGTCGTTGCCGACGCCCTGTCTCGCGCGTTCCTTGTCGAGGGCGATCACCTCGGGCGCCGTGCGGATGCGCTGGCGGCACGACCTTTCATCGAGCTCGCGATGGACAGCGCAGGACAACCGAACGACGTGCGTGCCACCTGGCTGCACTATCTCGCCATCGTGATCTACGACGATCCGGGCAAACTCGAAGAGGCCGTGCAGTACGAGCGCGAATCACTTGCGATTCGACGACGCACGCTGTCGGCAAACCACCTCTACATCATCGACTCCATGGAGACCCTCGCGAACATCGAAGTGGCGCGGGGGAACCTCGAGGAAGCCGAGCGCCTCCTGCAACAGGTCCTTGACGCGCGCATCGCAGCACGTGGTTCGCAGGACGGCTCGGTCGCATCCGCGAGCAGCAACCTGGGTATTCTGGAGTTCCACCGAGGAGACTTGCTCGCGGCCATGGAGTACTTCCAGCGCGCCGTGGACATCTCGGTCGCCGCCGGTCATCCAAACCGCGGTGCGCTCTTCAACCTCGGCGTAACGCAGTGGCAGCTCGGGCGCTGGCGCGCCGCCACAACAACGTTCACGACGGGGCTCGAAGTGTCCGAGAAGGTGGCCGCAGAGTCTCGAGACGTGGCCGAAGCGGCGACCTATCTCGCGGGGACGCGGATCGTGGCGGGTGATGTCGAGGAGGGGCGTCCGGTGCTCGCGCGCGGAATCGAGATCGCACGGCGTTCTGGCTCGCTCGTCCTCGCGACGGGCCTCGCGTTCGCAGCACGGGTCGCACTCCACGACAAGGATCACGAGAAAGCACGCCTGTTGATCGACGAGGCCGCGAAGCTGCCCTCCTCGGACAAAGCGATGGTCTCGCTTGTAGCCGCAGAGCTTTCACGCGCAAAGGACGGGTGCACCACGGCCCGGCCGGCGCTGGTGCGTCTACTCGAGAGCGCGATCGCCGACAAACAGAACCTCGTGCGTGCTCTCGCGACCGTCCACCTCGCCGAGTGCGAGATTGCCGCCGGCGACGTTCGCCCGGCGCGAGATCGATTGGAAGCGCTGCTCGCGTGGCTCGCGAAGATGGGAGCGGACGAAGCGGCCAAATCCGCGGCGCGCAGCGTTCTCGCGACTGCTCGCTAAGCCTTCGCAGCCAACACGGTGGGACGAGTATCTCGCGATCTTCGCGTTCGATCTCAGCGCCAGCAGGGTCAAGCTCACGGCGCCGTTCGATGGCAACGCCGCGGCGAAGATCGTGCTTCACCCATCGCAGATCTCGGCGAGATCGACGGCTACTTCGGCGGCTTCGCGATGTTGATCCTGCAGACGAGACCGGACTGCAGCGTGGCCGGCGGATCGTGGAGCTCCGCTTCTGCCAGGATCATCCGGGCGATCGGATCGAGCTCGGGTGCGATCGTAGTGATGACCCCGCGTGTCGTGACCTCCTGCCCCTGGGTGTCGATGCGAATGTCGAGCACCGCACCGACCGCGACTTTGTCACCCTGATCGGTCGGAATCGCGAACCTGACGAACAGCTCGCCCGACGAGATGACGCGTACGACCGGGGCGCCGTCGCCCACCTGCGCGCCGACCTTCGCGTAGTGCAGCGCGACCTTCCCCGCGATCGGCGCGACCAACGTCGTCTTCGACAGCTTCGACTTGTTCGCCTCGTGCGCAGCCTTCGCTCCCTGCACGCGCGCCGATGCCTCGGATAGCTGGTACTCCGCTGCCGTGACGCTCGCCTTCGAGGCCACACCCGCCCGCAGCGCCTTGCGTTGCGTCGCCGCTGCTGACGCCGCCGCGGCCTGTGATGCTTGCGCGCCCTTGAGGTCCGCCGCGCTCCTGGCAAGCAGCTCGCGGATCGGCGCGTCATCGAGGATCGCGAGCGTGGTGCCTTCGTCGACGTGCTCGCCGAGCGGCACGGTGAGCTCCTTCACCGTCGTCGCGAACGGCGCCACCACTTCGGCCTGTGCTTTCGGCGTCAGCACGCCGATGAACCCCGCGGGCTGTTCCGACACGGGGTCGACGTTCGTCTTCGAGAGCTCGGCCAGCGGCTCGGGCGTAAGCTCGTTCGACGACGCGCGCTGGCGTTCGCGACACGCAACGAGCATCACGACGATGGCGAGGCCAACGAGCGCGCGACGCGTCATTCGGCCACCTTCTTTTCGTGACCGAGCTGTGCGGCGAACAGGCGGCGGTAGTGACCGTTGCGCTCGAGCAACTCCGCGTGCGTGCCGGTCTCGACGACCTCGCCCTGACTCATCACGAGGATGAGATCCGCGTTCGCGATCGTCGACAGGCGGTGCGCCAGGATGATGCGCGTGCAGCTCATCCGCGTGAGGTTCTCCATCACGCGCGCCTCGGTCTCGGCATCGAGCGCGCTGGTCGCTTCGTCGAGGACGAGCACCGCGGGGCGATGCACCAAAGCGCGTGCGATCGCGATGCGTTGCCGCTGGCCGCCCGACAACGACGATCCGCCGTCGGCGAGCAGGGTTTCGTAGCCCATCGGCATGAGATCGATGTCCTCGTGGATCTGCGCCAGGCGCGCCGACGCGATCACGCGATCGAGCGACAGCGATGGATCCGTGAGCGCGATGTTGTTCCGGACCGAACCCGCGAACACGTACGGATGCTGGAACACCGTGCCGAGTTGGCGGCGCAGCGACTTCAGCTCGAGCCTCGCGAGATCGTGTCCATCGTAGAGGATGCGTCCCTCGACCGGACGGTAGAGGCCGGCGATCATGCTCGCGAGCGTGGACTTGCCACATCCCGAGCGCCCGACGATCGCGACGGACATCCCCGCCTTGAGGTCGATGCTGACGTCGCGCACTACGAGCGGACCGCGCTCGGTGTAACGGAACGACACGTTCTGGAGCGTGATGCGACCGGTCAGCTTCGGTGCACGTGCCGCAGCATCACCCGACTGCTCGGGATTCTGCGACAGGACATCGTCGATGCGATCCATGTAGCCGCCGATCAGCTGCAACTGCAAAGCACTCGACACCAGGCTCTGGAGCGGCATGAGCACGCCCATCGCGATCGCGTTGATCGCGAGCATGCTGCCGAGCGTGAGGTGGCCTTGCATGACGGCGAGCGCGCCGACGACGAGGATGACCACGGGTGACGCCGAGCTGAGCAGACCGACCGCGCCGTCGACGAGTGCGCTGATCCGCCCACGCTCGAGCGAGACGTTGAGCTCGTCGATGTAGAGATTCGACCAGCGCTCGACGGCGCGGCCCTCCGCGGCGCATGCCTTGAGTGTCGCCATGCCGGCGAACATCTCGACGAGGTACGACTGCGAGCGCGCCTGCGCATCGAGAGCACGCGCTTGCAACTCTCGATACGTCCTACGCGACAACAAGAACACCGTGATCTGCACGAAGGCGAGCCCACCGACGATCGCCGCCATCATTGGCTGCATCCAGATGATCAACGCGAGGTACGCGATGACCAGCACGCCATCGAGGAGTGCGGACAGCGTGTTCGACGTCAGTAGCTCGCGGACCGACGAGTTGTTGTTCACGCGCATCATCAGATCGCCCGCCGATCTGCGCTGGAAGAAATCGAACGGAAGGCGCGCCAGGTAATCGACGAACCCGAGCGTGAGTCGCGTATCGAGGTTGGTGCGCAGCTGCAAGAACAGGTGCGCGCGAATCAGCGTCGTGAGCGCCTGGAACACGAGCATGCCGCCGACACCCGACGCGATGACCAACAGCAGCTGCGCATCGCCACGCGGGACGACCCGATCGACGACCATCGCCGTCAACAGCGGCAGCGCGAGCGCGAACACGCGCAGCAGCAGGGAGGTCACCATGATGCGTACGAGCAACCGACGTTGGCCGAACAGCTGCTTGACGTACCAGGACAGCCGTCCGTCGCCGGCGCGCTTCTTTTCGAACTTCTCCGTCGGTTCGAACACCAGCGCGACCCCAGTAAACGCCTCCCGCAACTGCTTCTCTGGGATCAGCCGTGGACCGCGCGCCGGGTCGACGATCTCCGCGCCCTTCTTGGTGATCCGATCGAGGACGACGAAGTGCGAGAACTCCCAGTGGAGGATCGAACCGCGGGGCAAGAACTTGAGCATCTCGACATCGAGCGACAGCCCCCGGCCACGCATGCCGAACCACTCCGCGCCGCGAACGATCGACGCGGCGTCCGCACCATCGCGACCACTGCCGATCGACTCGCGGACCTCGTCGAGTGAGACCTCGCGCCCTTGATGCCTGAGCACCATCGCCAGGCAGGCGGAGCCACAATCGGCCGCTTCGCTCTGCTGCACGAACGGAACGCGACCGCGGCGCTGCGCGTGTGCGAGCCGCTGTAGCGACGGGAACAGCTCCTCCGGGGCGGAGCCCGAAGGTTGATCGTCGCGATCGCGCTGGGTGTCCTCGCTCACAGCCTCAGCCCCGGGATGACGGTCTCGATCACCGATCGAGACTCGAGCTGGACCTCGGCGATGCCGGTCATCCCGTCGTAGAGCTCGAAGTTTTCGCCTTCGGCCTGGAACTTCGCCGTCTCGAGCCGTCCCTCGACGACAACCACGCTGCCGGCGATCGGAATCGTGTCGCCGAGTCGCTCACCGAGGTACCGCGCGATCGCCTCTTTCGCGCCGAGCACCTCGCTCGAGATCGCGCGCACCTCCATGTCGAAGTGCACGTTGCGATAGCCCGGGATGGTCAAGCGCAATGGTTGCTTCGCGCGGATACGTGGGCGATCCGCGCCCGGCAGAAACGCGATCACCGCAAGGCCCTCCGGTTGATCGGCCCGCGCGATCGACGCGATCACCGCGCCCGCTTGCACGCGCTGGTTCTTCCCCACGCGGACGTCCTTCACGCGCCCGTCGTGGGGGGCGGTCATCACTCGTGCGTTGACGCCCGCGACGGCGCTCTCGCGCTCGGAGACGACCTGCCCCAGCGCTTGGCGTACGTTGGGATCCGCCGGCGTTTGCAGATACGCGACCAGCTTTCGCTCGAACTCGGCCTCGAGGGTGCGAAGGCGCACGGCTTGCTCGGTATCGTGCAGGCGCGCGATGACCTGCCCTGCCTTGACGACCTGACCATTGACCACCTCGACACCGGTGACGGTGCCGCCATCAAACGAGATGATCTCGCTGCGTCCGGTCACTCGCACCACCGACGGACCCTGGCTGTACTGATGGATGTGGACGAAGTAGCCGAACACGCTGGCTGCCACGAGCACGAGGAGAACGATCCAGTAGGCGCCCGAGACCCACGCCGGGTTGACGCGCACGACGTCGCCCTCGTGCCCGCGCTTGACCATGTGCGCGATCGCTTCCTGGCGGAAGATCTCCCCTCCCGAGGTCTCCCCGCGGCGGCGCTCGCGCGCATCCGCTGCATCGGCTTCGAGCGCGAGCTGATGAATGTACGGCCCCCACGCTTCGGCCACGGCGAGCAAGAGGCGCTGATCCTCGGGCGAGAACGGCGGGCTGCTCGGCTCGCGAACCGCGACGAGCACCGCGTGAATGTTCTGATCGCGATCGCGCACCGGCTGCAGTGCGAGGCGCTCGTTGCCGCTACCCGCCGGGTCATCGACCATCGCGCGATACG
>JBJXGN010000054.1:0-13826 GCA_046160585.1 Kofleriaceae bacterium | reverse complement strand
CGGCGGCGGCGGTGGTGGGGGTGGCGGCGGTCGCGGTGGCGATCGTGGCCGCGGAGGCGGCGGTGGCGGCTACCGCGGTGGGCGCTGAGGCGAGCGCCGATCGTATCGCGATCGCGATCGCGGTCGGGAAAGCGTGGGCGAGCGAGCTCGTGCGCGCGCTCCATCTCGAGGATCGAGACGTGATCGGGCCCTGGCCGGGTACGCTCGGTGAAGCGCGCATGCGCGTGATTCACGCGTTGCGCACCAAGCTCGGAATCGAGGAGCTTGGCGAGCTGGCGAAGGTCGTGACCGTCGAGGCGCGGCGTGGTTGGCTCGGGGTCGCGATCCGCGATCCCGAGGACTGATCCTCCAGCGACCGAGCTACGAGAGCACACCGCCGGACCGAGGTCGGCGCGGAGCTCCGGATCAACCGCAGCGGCCAGATGGTTACGTCTGCCGCAAGCGACCACCTGAGCCGCCGGATGCGTTCGGCGCGCACGTGCGTTCGCCGTGAACCGGGGCGTTCGGGTGGTGCGTCGGTTGCGCTCGCTGGCGACCACGATCCACTTCACGTCGATGTGTAGATGCCCCGTCGCGAGCTCGGCAGCGCTGATTGGGTGCGAGCAGCGCTGCGACGTACGCAGCGGAAACCTCGACGTCCTGCGTGGCAGCTGCTGCGCGACAACATCGCTGCGTGCAGTGCCATCGAGCAACGAGCGCGCGAACGTCTGCGCTGCGGGTTCCGGAAACTCTGACCTGATCCATTCCGGAAATTCTGACCACTCCGGATCGCCAACCGGCGACCGGGGACCCTCGAACGCCCCGACGACAAGTCGTGGCGAGGCAAGGAATGATCGACATGGTCAGAAGACACGAAATCCAGGTGCTGCGCCGCGCGGGGCACAGCCTCTCGTATTGCAAGGTGCGCGCGATCACGCGCGTCGCGACCCCGGCCAACGAGGCGCTGCTCCTCGAGGACGCACGCTACCGGTGCGCAGCTCGAGCGCATCTGCCGGAAGTACGCCACGGTGCTGCGCGCGGCGAAGGAACCCCACGAGAGCTACGACCGCGAACGGCGGTACGTCCGCCGGCAAGACCTCGACGACGGCATGGTCAAGCTGGAGGCCGTCCTCCATCCCGAGGAGCCGGCCACGCTCTGGGACGCCATCGAAGCCGTTGCGCGTGCCCGCCGAGAGCTGTCGTCCCCTGCGACCGGCGACGACGGGCCGCCAACTCCAACCGCTCCGCCAACTCCAGCCGACGTGGCGCAGGTCGTGGCGCGGTTCGCCGCGGAACCGCCGCCGCGGATTACCCAGCGAGCGCGATCCCAAGCGCCGCTTCGAGCGTGCGGACGCGTTGGTGGCGATCGCGCGCGACGTACTTCGTGGCGACCGCGTCCATGCGGTGCCGACGGAGCTCGTGGTCACGGTCGCGGCCGAAACGCTGGCCAACCCGCACACCGCGCCAGATCCGTTCGCGGTGACGAGCGACGGGACCTGCGTTTCCGCGGAAACAGCGCGCCGGCTCGCGTGCGACTGCGGCGTGGTCCCGATGGTCGAGGATGAAGCGGGCACGACGCTATCTGTGGGTCGCAAGACGCGCTCGATTCCCACGTCGATGAAGCGAGCTCTCTTGAAGCGCGACACGACGTGCCAGTTCCCCGGGTGCTGCAACCGGCTGTTTCTCGAGGGTCACCACATCGAGCATTGGGCCAACGGAGGCGAAACGTCGCTCGAGAATCTGGTGAACGTGTGTAGCTTCCACCATCGTTCACGAGTACGGCTATCGGGTCGAGCTCGACGAACAGCAGCAGCCGCGCTTCTTCGATTCGCGCGGTCGACTCGTGACGGAGTACGTGCCTCGAACGCCGTTGCGGTGGTCCGGGATGGCGACGATCGTCGATGCGCATCGCGACCTCGACGTTTCCGCGGAAACGAACGAGCCGCACTGGGACGGCCATCGCCTGAACTACGGGTGGATCATCGATGACCTCGTCCGTGTGGATGGATTGCAATAGCGAGCCTGGACGGGGTGCGCGCTCTCGATCGGGAGAGACTCGGACGACGGGCATTCGAAGGTGCGCGCTCTCGATCGGGAGAGAACCCAGGACGACGGGCCCTCGATGCGAGGGTTTGGGATGGCGACGATCGTCGATGCGCATCGCGACCTCGACGTTTCCGCGGAACAAACAAGCCACACTAGGACGGCCAACGCCAACTACGGGTGGATCATTGATGACCTCGTCCGTGTGGATTGAATGCAATAGCGAGCCTTGATCTCGATCGGGAGAGAACGGGCTCTCGAAGGTGCGCGATCTCGACCGGGAGAGAACGGGCTCTCGATGCGGTGGTCCGGGAGGGCGACCATCGTCGATGCGCATCGCGATCTCGACGTTTCCGCGGAAACGAACGAACTGCACGGGACGGCCAACGCGTGAACTACGGGTGGATCCCGGCGGTGAGTGTTTCGGGAATCACCAGATCATCGATGACCTCGTCCGTGTGGATGGATTGCCGTAGCGAGCCTGGACGAGTTGTGCCCGCTCGATCGAGAGAGAACTAGGACGACGGGCCCTCGATGCGAGGGTTTGGGATGGCGACGATCGTCGATGCGCATCGCGACCTCGACGTTTCCGCGGAAACGAACGAGCCGCACGGGGACGGCCAACGCGCGAACTACGGGTGGATCATCGATGACCTTGTCCGTGTGGATTGATTGCAATAGCGAGCCTGGACGAGGCGCGCGATCTCGATCGGGAGAGAACGGGCTCTCGAAGGTGCGCGATCTCGACCGGCTCTCGGTGGTGGTCCGGGATGGCGACGATCGTCGATGCGCATCGCGACCTCGACGTTTCCGCGGAAACGAACGAACCGCGTGGGGACGGCCAACGCGTGAACCATGGGTGGATCATCGATGACCTCGTCCGTGTCGATGGATTGCAATGGCGAGCCTGGACGAGAGCGCTCTTGATCAAGAGAGAACTAGGATGACGTTTGCTCGATGCGAGGGTCCCGCGATCTCGGCGGGTGGCTGTTGCACTCCGGTTCCTCTTTCTCGTGGCGGTGGCGGTGGGGGCCGTGGTGGCGGTGGCGATGGTGGTGGCGGTGGCGATGGTGGCGGCGGTGGTGGCGACGCGTGCTCGACGACGAAGAACCCGAACTTCTGCTGCTTGACGGAGGACGACTCTTTAGCCGCCGGGGAAGTGAGGTCACGTTCGTGCATCGCGTGCATCGAGAACCCGTGCTCCGTCCGTCTGCGCGATCGAAGGGTGTATGACCGCCGCTCCGGTTTGAGAGACGTCGACGGACGTGTGGACGTGGGAGACTTTCGAGTCGACCTTGCCCGAGTCTTCGACAACCGTTTCGATCATGAGGCGCGGTGTACTAGGCACTGCGTCTGCGTCCACCACGCACGCGGGCGCGTTACTTGGCACCGCGTTCGGGTACACCGCGCACGCGGGCGCGTTACTTGGCACCGCGTCCGGGTACACCGCGCACGGGGGCGCGATGTACTTGGCACCGCGTCCGGCCACCGCGCACCCCGCGTTGTCAGCGAGGCTCGATATGCTGCCATCGTGATCCGCACTCTGGCTTTCGCTGGCTATCGCTCGCTGCGCGATCTACGGCTGTCGCTTGAGCGGCTGACCGTGATTACCGGCGGCAACGGGGCGGGGAAGTCCAACGTCTATCGCGCGATGCGTCTGCTCGTCGACGCCGCTGACGGTCAACTCGCGCGATCGCTTGCCCGCGAGGGCGGTATGCCATCTGCGCTATGGGCGGGGCCCGACTCCAAGCGAAGTAAGAAGTCCGGTGAAGGAAGACGCGTGAGCATCGGCTTCGGAGACCAGCAGCTGGCGTATGAGCTGCGCCTCGGCTACGAGGGGGATCCGAACCTAGGCGTGTTCGCGCTCGACCCGGCCGTAAAGGCCGAGACGATTCGCACGATAACGAGCCCGAAGGTCAACCTGCTCGAGCGCAGAAACAACTCTGCGATGCTGCGTGACCACGACGGTAATGCGGTCACCTTCGGCGGAACGATCGAACGCCCCGAGTCGATCCTCGCCCAGCTCGCGGAACCGCACCGATATCCGGTGCTCTCGATGATGCGCGAGCGACTCAAGCGCTGGCGCTTCTATCACCAGATCCGCACGGACGCCGACTCGCCGCTCCGCATGGAGCAGATCGGGACGTACACGCCGGTCCTCGCGCACGACGGTAGCGACCTCGCGGCTGCCCTTCAGACGATCTTCCTTTTTGGCGACCATGAAGCTCTCGCTGCCGCGATCGCGGACGCGTTCGAGGGAGCGGCGCTGTTCATCCAAGCAGATCGAGCGAGGTTTCGCGTGCAACTCGAGACGCCTGGAGTGTCGCGGCCGCTCGACGCCGCCGAGCTCTCCGATGGAACACTGCGCTACCTCGCGCTCCTCGCCGCATTACACACGCCGCGCCCGCCCGAGCTCCTCGTACTCAACGAGCCCGAGACCAGCCTACATCCGCGCGTCCTCGCGCCGCTCGCGCGGCAGATCATCGCGGCCGCGGGTCGATCTCAGGTGATCGTGGTGACCCACGCAGCGCCGCTCGTCGAAGCAATCTGCGCAGCGACGGGCGCGATCCGGATCGAGCTGGCCAAACATCTGGGTGAAACCGTCGTCGCTGGCCGGAGGCCTGTCGAAGAGCCGGCGTGGAAGTGGACGTGAGGGATCAACGTGCGCCGCGCACGATCACCGCCGTGCCGCTCATCGGATCGGCCGGAGCGACGACGCTGGCGCCCGCGAGCTTCGCGGCCGCCGTGTACGCGACGCCCGCGACGAAGCCCCCGCGGATCGGCGAGAGGGACACGATCTCCTCGCGACCCGGGCCGCCGACGATCCAGGTGTCGACGACACGGCCGGCGGGATCGTAGGCCGCGAGGAACGCGTCATCGCCGCCGCCCGCCGTCTGCGTGCGCTCGCCGAGCGTGACCGCACCCGAATAGAAGCCACCGACAACGACCGAGCGTCCCGCCGCAACGATCGCGCGTAGTCCATCGAAGTCCGGGCCACCGACAAGCGTCGCGTGGTGCGGCGACCCGTCCGGGTTCCACCACGAGACCACGCCGTCGCCGGCGCCGTGCGTGATGAAGTCGAGCCCACCGACGTGGATCTCGCCGGTGGACGTCGCTGCGACGACGACCTTGCCGGCGGCATCGATCGTGACACCAGCGACCGCATCTTGCAGCGTGCCGCCGAAGACCTGCGACCAGACGCGCGTGCCGTTCGCATCGAGCTCGGCGACAAACGCGTCGGGGAGCGGCGACCGCTCGTCGAAGATCGGCAGCTGCGCGCCCTGCAGATCCGCGGTCGCCTGGAACGTGCCGGCGATCGCGAGGCGCGTGCCTCGTGCCGACTTCTGCGCGGCGACGCCCTGGATCGTGTCCGCGAACACGCCGCCCATGCGGACGATCCACGCGACATCGCCGGACGTTCGGATCGCGAGGACGAAGCCATCGGTTCGGCCGGCCGCGCCAACGGTGTGTGTACCCGCGCGCAGCCCGTTGGTGTACGTGCCGCCGACGAGCACGCCGCCGTCGGGCAGGGCAGCGGTCGCTGCGACCGAGACCCAGCCGCCGGCGTCGAGCGCGACGCGCCACTTCACGCTGCCACTCGCGGCATCGATCGCGACGACCGCAGCGCCGGGCTCGCCACGCACGGCGCCCCCTGCGACGGTGCCGGTTCCACCGAGCGCTGCGTAGACCGCACTGCCGTCGGCGGCGAGCGCTAGTGTGCCGCCGCGCCCCTCGAGCTCGCGCGTCCACGTGATCACGGGACCGCGACGCGCTTCGATCCGCGTCGAGAAACCAGGACCCGATGTCGCCGGACTCGATGTCGCCGGACCCGATGTCGCCGGACCCGATGTCGCCGAACCCGAATTCGATGTCGACGAACCGGGACCTGTGGACGCGAGCGCCACGAATACCGTCGACTCCGATGCCGCCGCGCCGACGAGCGACGCGCCGGCACGCCCGACCTCGATCGTCACCGACGCTGCTGGCGGAATCGATGGCGCCTTCGGCCCTCGGCACCCGCCGCCCACGATCGCGAGCATCGCGAAGACCCCGATGCCGATCGAACGATGCGGAACAACCCGACTCGAACCAACCGGACTCGAACAGACCCGACCCGATCCGACCCGGCTCCCGACCCACGAACCATACCGAGCCTGCACGTACACCCCTTCTTCGCGAAGCGAGAAGGAGGTTCTTCTTGTCGTCGCGGCGCCTTGGCGGCGCACCTCCGACTGGCGCCTTGGCGGCAGGCCGAAAAAGCAAATCGCCGCGAACATGCGCGGCGACAAGAACATCACGAGAAGCCTTAGAACTTTTCGCCGCGAGCGCGAAGCTCGGCGAGCACGGCGGGGAGGCCGAGCTTGTCGATGCGGCGCATCCCGCGAGCGGAGACGCGCAGCGTGATCCAGCGCTTCTCGTCCTCGAGCCAGAACCGCTTGTTCATGAGGTTGACCTCGAAGCGACGCTTGGTGTGGCGGTTCGAGTGGCTGACGTTGTGACCGACGAGCGGCCGCTTCCCGGTGACCTGACAGACGCGAGACATGGCCAGCTCCTTAGATCTTCGACTCTTTGAAATCGACGTGCTTGCGAACGATCGGGTCGTACTTCTTCAGCACGAGCTTGTCGGGCGTGCGCTTCCGGTTCTTCGACGTCGTGTAGAAGAAGCCGGTATCCGCAGTGGAAACGAGGCGAATGAGCTCGCGTCCTGATTTGCTCTTTTTGGCCATGGCGGTAACTCCGGGGACGGAGCTTATGGCATGTCCTGCGCGGACTTGGCAAGGGCCATCGGGACGATGGTCATGTCATCTTCCTCGGGCCAACGGCTCGCCCCGCGATCCCAGCCAGCTCGTTCCTGGCGCCGTCGCATGGCATCTACAAGAGATGAGGATTGCTCGACTTTTTGCGAGGACAGAATAAGGACCAACGTTGGGACAGAACCCACCGATCTTCCATCGTTCTCACCGACTTGACCCGTCGATCCTTGGGGGGTGTACTTCGCCCGTGCAGCCGTTGGGTAACTTCATTGGAGGCGCGTTCGTAGCGCCGTCCGGCAACGCGCTCGTCTCGCGGAACCCCGCGGCCGACGGCGCCGTCGTGTTCGAGACCGGGTACACCGTCAGCGCCGTTGTCGATGCGGTCGCGGCGGCAGAGTCCGCGCAGCTCGCGTGGGCGCGGCTGTCACCGTCGCAGCGTGCGGCGCACCTCGACACGTTCAAGGCCGAGCTCGCCGCACGAGCGAACGATCTCGCGGACGCGATTGTCATCGAGACCGGCAAGATCCGCAGCGAAGCGAAGCTCGAAGTGCAGACCGTGCTCAACCGTTTCGATCTGGTCAAGGCTGCGATGGCCAACGATCTGAAAGCAGGGCAGGTCGCACCCGGCGAGCATCTTCGCTATCACGCGCTCGGTGTCGTCGGCGTGATCGGCCCGTTCAACTACCCGCTGCACCTGTGCCACGCGCACGTGGTGCCTGCGCTGCTCGCGGGCAACACCGTCGTCGTGAAGCCGAGCGATATCACCCCGCTGTGCGGCCAACGCTATGCGGAGGCGGCGAAGGCAGCGGGGCTGCCGCCTGGCGTGCTCAACATCGTCGCCGGTACGGGCGAAGTCGGCGCGGCGATGGTCGCGTCGCGCATTCGCGGTTTGTGCTTCACGGGCAGCTGGCTCGTCGGGCGCCGCATCCTCCAGGGCGCGCTCGATCGGCCGGAGATGCTCGTTGCCCTCGAGATGGGCGGCAAGAACACGTGCGTCGTGCTCGAGGACGCCGCGATCCGCCAGGCCGTTCACGAGGTGGCGGTCGGTGCGTGGCTCAGCGCGGGCCAGCGCTGCACCGGCACGGAGCGCGTACTCGTGCATCGCAAGATCGCCGATCGGTTCATCCCGGCGCTCGCCGAGGTCGCGCGCGGGCTTCGGTTCGGCAACCCCGAGGACGCGAGCGTGTTCGCAGGGCCGCTCGCCACGCACGGCTCGCTGACCAAGCTCGAGCATGCGATCGAGACGGCGAAGAAGGCAGGTGCGAAGCCCGTCGTCGCCGGCGAGCGGATCGCGGGCGGTTTCTATCGTACCGCTTCGATGCACCAGCTGCCGGACGGCGTGCATCACGTACCGGGCTACACGGACCTCGAGGTGTTCGGTCCCGATCTGTGCGTCGAGCTCGTCGACACCGACGACGAAGCGATCGCGATCATGAAGGAGTCGACGTACGGCTTCGCGAACGCGGTGTTCACCGGCAACACGCAGCGCTTCGAGCGGTTCTTCGCCGAGACGCGCACGGGCATCTTGAACCGCAACCGCTCGACCAACCTCGCGAGCGCGAAGCTGCCGTTTGGCGGCGTCGGCAAGAGCGGCAACTATCGGCCCGCGGGGGCGTGGTCGCATCGCAACGTCGTCGCGCCGGTCGCGATGCTCGAGAACCCGATCGGCACCGTCACGGCGCATCCGCACCTCGCGCCGCTGTTGCCGGGCTACGACCTCGAGCGCCTCGAAGCGCAGCACGTCGGCGAGGAGGCGGCCGAGGCGGCTCGCGAGCTCGTCGATCATCCGCGCCCGATGGCGATCCATCGTCCGGTGGGCGGACGCTTGCCCGACTCCGAGGCGCTACTCGCGCGACTGTACGCGGGCGATCGCGTGCCGAAGGAGAAGAAGCCGCCGGTGTTCGATCACCTTCGCAGCGCCGGACCGTGGATGGTGTCGATCGATCCGGATCCACTCGCGGTGATCGACGGCATGAGCCAGACCGCGACCGTCGTCGGTGGCTTTGCCGAGGATCCCGTCGTCGCCGCGTACACCGAGGGCGAGTTCGGCGACACGCTCGTCTACAACGAGGACACCGCCGTCGACGAGACGTGGGCCGCCGCGGAGTATGCGTCGACGCTACGCCAGCTCGTGCCCGGCTTGCCGCACGTCACATTCGTGGCGTCGGGCGCTGAAGCGAACGAGAAGGCGATGGCGCTGTGCAAGATCAACTGCACGCGCAAGGACGCGACCAAGGTGCTCGCGTTCGAAGGCAGCTTCCACGGGCGCACGTTGCTCGCGCTGCACGCGACGCACTCGCCCGCAAAACGAACACCGTACGAGATCGACGGCTACCAGACGCAGTTCGCGCCGTTCCCGGTGTGGACGACACCCGGTGACGAGCCCCCGGCGCCGAGCGGCTTCTACGCCGCGTGTGCGAGCGGCGAAATCGACGAGCTGAAGGAACGCTTCGGGGACCCGAAGGATGACGCGCTCCTCGCGGCCGAGGTCGCGTCGCTTGCAGCCGTCCACACGCAGCTCGCGACAGGGCAGTTCACGTGCTGCATCGTCGAGCCGATGCAGTCCGAAGGCGGCGATCGTTACGCAACCGAGCGCTTCTTCCGCGCGCTGCGCCTCCTCACGCGGCACCACCAGACGTTCCTCGTGTTCGACGAGGTGCAGGTCGGCTTTGGCCTCGGAGGTCCGTTCGCGTGGCACTCGAAGTTCCGCCTGCTCAACACGCGCGGCCAGCCGGACTATCCGGACGCCGTCACGTTCGCCAAGCGTGCACAGGTCGGCGTCGTGATGTCGCGGTTCGCAGATCCCGAGCCGGCGAGTGCGCACAACGCATCGCTCGTGCGGGGCCGCATCCACGCGGACATGGTGTCGACGGCGCACGACGCCGAGCGTCTCGAGAAGCTCGTCGTGCCGCGCCTCGCACAGATCGCGCGCGCGTACCCGCATCTCGTGAAGGATCCGCGCGCGACCGGATACGCGTTCGCGTTCGACCTGCCGACGCCAGCGCACCTCGAGGCCTTCCTCGGCCAGCGCTTCTGGCGCGGCGCGATCGTGTTCGGCGCGGGAACGAAGACCGCGCGCTATCGCCTGAGCGATTCGTTCCTCGCACGCGAGATCGATCTCTTGTTCGAAACGATCCGACGCTCGCTGTCGTGGATCGACGCGAACGACGGCCGCAAGGCGCCCGAATGGGAGGACCCCGCGACGAAGCCCGCGCCGCCGCCGGTGCCGCCGCAAGAAGTGGTCTACCGCCTCGTGCCGCACTCCGACGCGATGACGTTCCTGCCGGCGATCCTCGACATCGAGTACCAGGTGTACGAGCCCGCACGCCGTACGCCGCCCGCCGAGATCCGCGCGGCGATCGAAGATCCGGAAGGCTCTCTCATCGTAGGCGAAGCGCCGTCGCCGTCGTCGCCGTCGACGCCGTCCGGCGCGATGCAGCTCGTCGCGTTCGCGATCGGCGCGCCGCTCGAGCAGTCCAAGGATGTCGAGGGCTGCGACGACGACGCGATGCTCGGCAAGCACAACACGATGTATTCGGTGTCCATCACGGTCGCGCCGACCTACCAGTCGAGTGGCATCGGGCGAAAGCTCAAGGAGCTACAGCTGCGCGACGCGGCCGCGCGCAAGAAGCCGTCGGGCGAGCCGCGGTATCGCTACGTCACGGGGCGCAATCGCGTTGGTCGCACGGCGCAGATGACCCACCTGAATCGCGTGTTCGGCGCGCACGTCGTCAGCGTCCTCACGGGCCAGTACGAGGATCCGGAAGGGCAGGCGATCTACTACCGCATCCCGCTCGGGGCGCTGCGCCCGGATCCGGCGTTGACGGCGGACGTGCTCAAGCGCCGCGCGGATGCCGCGAAGAAGCTGGGCGATGAAGATGACCTCGAGTTCGATCTCGCGAGCGGCCTCACGCGGCCGTTCGCCGACGGTCCTGCGACGCTCGTCGCGCTCGAGGACAAGGGGCTGCTCTACGGCCCCGCAGTCAACAAGCTCACACTCATGAACTACGTCACGTCCGCGACGGTCCGCGCTCTCGAGTGGCTCGGCGCGCTCGTCCCGGAGCTGCCGCACATCTACCTGACGTCCTCGCGTGACGAGTCGATCGACAAGGCGCTGCGCGTCGTGCGCTGCACGCGCAAGGGTGCGCAGGTCGCTATCGGCTTCGAGGGTGGCTACCTCGGTCACACGGCCGCGACGTGTCGGTCGCTCTCGGATCCGTCGACGCACGCAGGTGGCCCGGGCCACTTCGCGTGGCCGCGCGTGCCGCACCCGGCGATCGCCGGCACGGCACAGACGATCACCGCGCTGCGCGAGGCGGTCGCGGCCGCGGGTGGCGGCGCGAAGATCCTCGGCGTCGTGTACGAGCTCGTGCAGGAGCGCACCGGCTGGGTGTTGCCGCGAGACTTCCTCGTGGCGCTCGGCGCGTTGCGTGCCGAGCTCGACATCCCGTTGATCGCGATGGAGACGACGACGCACACGTATCGCTCGGGACGTGGCGCGTTCCTGTCCACGAACGCGGGCCTCGTGCCCGACGTGCTCGCGTGGTGGGGCGGCGGCCAGACGGGCTACCTCCACACGTCCGCGAAGTGGTTCATCGGCACGCCGCTCACGCTCGTCTCGACGTGGGACGGCGACGAGCTGTCGCTCGTGCGCCAGCATCACCAGCTGCGCGCGGCTCGCCGGCTCGATCTCGCGACGGCTTCGCAGTCGCTCGACGCAGCACTCGCGTCGCTGCCATCGGGCGTTAGCGCGCACGGTCTCGGCGCGTACCGCGTGATCGATGCCGGCGCACACGCCACCGCGATCGCCGACGCGCTCCTCGAGCGCGGCCTGCGTGCACGGCGCTTCCCGAACGGGCGCCTCGGCATCATCCCAGCGCTCGATCAGATCGACGCCGCCGCGAAAGCGCTCGGCGCCGCGCTCCAGGAGATCAAATGAGCACGAAGAAGTCGAACGCCGCATCCGACAAGCCTCCGAGGTCGGACTTTGTGGTGCTCGTGCAAGTGGCGCTCGTCGTCGTCGGGCTCGCCATCGTGATCAACCTGATGTCGTGTCAGAAGACGGACGCCGAGAAGGTGCCCGAGCCGCACAAGGACCTCGTGCTGGCGATGACGGACTACTGCCGCGTCGGCGATCTTCCGCGCGACAAGTGGCGCGAAGCGCAACGCGCGTGGGGCTTCCAGAACGGCGGCAACCCGAACGTGATGAACATGTGGAACCGCGCGGCACGGGACAAACACCCGATCGCGATCAAGGTCGTACGTCGTGCGGCCGACCTGGGCGTCGGCCCCGACAAGTGCCCGATCCTCGACATCCTCGATCGCCCCGAGCGCGTCCCGCCGAATCCGGCCGCGGATCCGAACGGCTCGGCTGCACCGGCGAACCCGTCCGGCGCCATGGATGGTTCGGCAGCGAACCCACCCGCCGCGAAGGATGGTTCGGCGGCGCCTGCATCCGCGAACCCGCCGCCATGATCGCCACCTACTCCGAGCGACGTTCACCCAACTGGTCGAATCCACCACATTTCTTGTCCGGTGGGGTCCGACCCCGCCGGACAGCGAAATTGGTCAAATCCACTACTTCTGTCCAACGAGTTAGACGGTGTCCGGTCGGCGGACACGAAGCGTTGTCGAGCGTGTGGGGTTGTCCGGTGGGCGGACAGGAGTCGCCGTGAGAGTCCTCGAGTTGCCAGCGGGCAAGTCGCCGCGCGAGTGGGGGCGCATTCACGGCGAGTCGTTTCGCGGCGAGATCGGTGCGCTCGCGCAGATCCGCATCTACCTGTGCACCAAGGTCGGAGGCTTCGCATCGCGCGAGCAGGTCCTCGCGGCGGCGGAGGCGCACCTGCCGGTCCTCGAGCGCTATCACGCGGGCCTGCACGCCGAGCTCGTCGGCATCGCCGAGGGCGCGAACGTTTCGCCCGCAGAGATCGTGGTCGCGAACCACTACACGGATCTGCGCGACCTCGATCCGGATCCCGCGACGTGGCTCCCCGCGCCGACAAAGGACGACGCGAGCGCGCATGGCCGGAGCGCCGGCGCGGAGGGCCTGGGTGGTGACGGCTGCAGCGTGCTCTTCGCCGAGTCGCCGACGGGGCGCATCGTCGCGCAGACGTGGGACATGCACGCGACTGCGATTCCATACGTGATGGCGCTGCGCGTCCCGGCGTCGAGTGATGGACCTGCCGCGACGCTGCTCACCGTCACCGGCTGCCTCGGAATGGCGGGCATGAACACCGCGCGTGTCGGCGTTGCGATCAACAACCTGTTCTCGACGGACGCGACCCTAGGCGTCGTGTGGCCCGCGATGGTGCGGCGCGCGCTGCACCAGACGAGCGCGTTCGACGCGCGCGACGTGATCATGAACAGCCCGATCGGATCGGGGCATCACTACTTCGTCGCCGATCGCAACAACGCGATCTCCATCGAAGCGTCGGGCACGCGGCGCAAGATCATCTTGCAGACCGATGTCGAGCAGGACGAACAGGGCAGGCGCCCGCGATCGTTCTGCCATACGAATCACTCGTTCGATCCCGATGTCATCGCGCGCAGCAAGGTGCCCGCGACGAGCACCACGTACGACCGCATGACGTGGTTGGAGGCGGACCTCGCGCGCGAGGACATCCGCGATCTCGACGACGCCTGGAAGCGTCTGGGCTCCGAGGACAACTGGCCGCGCTCGATCAACACGAACATGGCGACACCCGAGAGTCCGCATGGCGCCGCGACGTGCGGCGCGATCGCGATGAACCTCGATACCGGCGAGCTCTACATCCAGCAGGGCTTCATCCACAACGTCGCGCCCGAGAAGTGGCGCCTGTGACTGCAACACCGCCCACCCACGAGCGAGCGCAGATGGCGTCTTTGTGCGCGCGTCTTCGACCAGCGATCGCGCGGCGTCTTCGACCAGCGATCGCGCGGCGCCTTCGACCAGCGATCGCGCGGCGTCTTCGACCAGCGATCGCGCGACCTTCCGACGAGCGAAGCCCATGAGACATCCTGTGTCAACCTTTTGCGCTTCACGCGGCCTCCTGGTCGATGAGGCGAAGGGTG
>JBJXGN010000053.1:0-24420 GCA_046160585.1 Kofleriaceae bacterium | reverse complement strand
CTCGACATCTACAACGCCGACCCCGAGAACAAGCAGAACGACGAAGTGCTCTACAACGCGGGCGTCTGCTTCGAGGAGGGCCGCTCGATCGGCGCCGCGATCCAGGGCTTCACGCTGCTGCAGAAGTACTACCCGAACAGCAAGCTGTCCGCGAAGGCGCTCGCTCGGATCGGCAAGGCGTACGGCGACATCGCGTTCTACGACCGCTCCGCCGAGAAGCTCGAGGAGTACGCGAAGAAGTACGCCGGCGAGAAGGACGCGTACGACGCGATGTCCGACGCGGTGTTCTACCGCAAGGGCATCGGCGACGACGCGAAGGCGATCGAGAACACGAAGTACTTCATCAAGACGTTCGGCGGTAAGAAGCCGGCGGAAGCCGCGAACGCGTCGTTCTCGCTGACCTCGGTCTACGAGAAGCAGGGCGACAAGGACGCGGTCATCAAGCACCTCCGCGACTACATCCGGACGTACGGAACCAAGGGCGGTGATGACCGCCTCGTGATCGCGAACGCAAAGATCGGCCAGATCCTGTGGGAGCAGAGCTGCCCGGTGAAGCAAGTCGACGGCTCGTGCGTGAAGATCGTCCGCGAGCGCGCGATCAACCTGAAGCGCAAGAAGAAGGGCAAGACGGGCTCGGATCAGCCGACCCAGTGCGGCCCGGACTCGAAGATCAAGTTGACCGTCGTGAAGCGTGACGATCGCAAGATGCGCGAGGCGCTTCAGGCGTTCGGCTCGGCCGCAAAGGCGTTCGAGAAGAGCGGCGGCAAGACCGGCGGTGACGAGGGTGGCGCTCGCTACTACTACGGCATTGCGAAGGTCGCCGAGGCCGACAAGGACTTCGAGGCGTACCTCTCGCTGACCTTCCCGGCCAACCTCAACTTCGACCCGGACCCGAAGTTCAAGGCGATCAAGGAGAAGAGCCTCAAGCGGTTCAACGACTGGGTCGAACAGAAGAAGAAGGTCGGCGGCGACGCGACCAAGAAGTACGAGGGCATTCTCGCGATCAAGGACGCGGCGAACTCGATCACCGCGGCCGCGCGCCTCGGCCAGATCTCGCAGAACTTCTCGGACGCGCTGTTCACGGCAGCGATCCCGCAGGACGTTCGTACCGGCGAGTTCGCCGACGAGAAGGTCGAAGCGTTCTGCGACAAGATGACGGAAGTCGCCGAGCCTCTCGAGGCCGCGTCGCTCAACGCGTACGGCGTGTGTCTGTCGAAGTCCACCGAGCTGGGTTGGTTCTCCGAGTGGTCGAAGATGTGCGAGCGCGAGCTCGGACAGATCAAGCCCGAGGAGTACCCGTCGGCGTCCGAGCTGCGTGGCGATCCGACGAACGTCGCGTCGGTCATCGCGGTCGAGCCGCCGGTCAAGCTGGACTAGTCATCCACCCCAACGACACACCAACAGGAATCCAATCCAATGTTGAACAAGATCATCTATAGCAGCGTGCTCGCGACGCTCGTCGCGTGCGGCGGTGGACAGAAGTCCGGCCTCAACAGCGGTGGTGGCTCCGTGCCGCCGCCGCCGAACGTCCCGGCCGCAGGGGGCGCGCAGGTCGAGAAGCGCGAGGTCAGCCAGGACGCGAAGAAGGACTTCCAGTCCGCCGCGGCGTTCTTCGCGCAGAACGACAAGGGCGCGTGGAACGAGTCCACGTGTCGCCAGTCGGCCTCGAACTTCGAGGCGGTTGCGCGCGAGCACACGGATCTCGTCGAGGCACAGTTCATGGCGGGCCTCTCGTATCACCGATGCAGCCTCGCGAAGGAAGCAGAGGGTGCGTACCAGGCGGCGACGCGCATGAAGGGCGACCCGACGAAGATCGCGATGGCGCTCTCGAACCTCGGCGAGCTCTACTACAAGGCCGGCAAGGTCGACGGTGCGAGGCAGTACTGGGACAGCGCCGTGAAGGCGAACGGCAAGCTCGTCGCCGCCCGCATCAACATCGCATCGCTCGAGCTCGAGCAGATGCGCTAGATCGGCGACAAGGACTCGAACTGGAAGAAGCTCGAGGAAGACGCGCGCTTCAACCTGTCCAACGTCCTCGGCGTCGACTCCGACAACGTCACCGCGTACACGGTGTACGGCCTGATCTACATGGAGGGTTGGAAGCGGAACAAGAACCGCCTCGACCTCGCGAAGCTCCTCCTCGACGAGGGCAAGAAGCGCAACGAGAAGTACGCGCCGCTGCAGAACGCGTACGGCCTCTTGTACATGCATCGCGGTGCGCTGTCGCTCGCGCTGCAGTCGTTCCAGTCTGCAGTCGAGCTCGACCCGAAGTTCGCCGAGGCGCGCTCCAACGTCGGTCTCACGACGCTCGGCTTCCGGAACTACGAGGTCGCCAAAGAACAGTTCAACAAGGTGATCGAGCTGCAGCCGAAGAACTACGACGCGTACATCGGCCTGGGCGCTGCGCTCCGTGGTCTCAAGGACCTCGACGCTGCGGAGACGCAGTACAAGAAGGCGAAGGACATCGACCCGCGACGCGGCGAGGCCTATTACAACCTCGCGGTGCTCTACAAGGACTTCAAGGCGAGCAAGCAGGACGACCTGAAGCAGTCGCTCGGGACGTACGCGACGGCGAAGGACTACTTCCGCCAGTTCCTCGACAAGAACGCGGACGAAGCCGACAAGGCCGAGGCGAAGGAGCAGATCACGGTCATCGACAAGACGACCACCCAGATCAACAACTTCCTCAAGGCGCAGGCAAACATGCCTCCGACCCCGGCTCCGACCCCAGCTCCGGCTCCGGCCCCGAAATGATCTGACGCAGCCCCGGCCGTCGGGGCATTTCGCTACGGTCCTCGCAGAATCCGGTCCCAAGTACCCTTCTTTTGGGGGGTCCGAGTGGGAGGAGCGTAGCGAAATGCCACGGCAACGCAGGCCGAGATCAGGTGTCTTGAACCTGCGGAACTTTTTGTAAAGAATCTCGGAACCGGAAACCAAGCCTTGTTGTCTTGGACCTCGTGCTGACGGGTCTCTGCAACAAAGCGCTCCTGAAAGGGACGTCCATGCGGAAACTGATTGGTGCACTCACGTTCGTTCTTGTTGTCGGTGGCGTGGCCATCGCGCAGCCTGCAAAGGGCGACAAGAACGCGGGCAAAGTGAAGGTCTACGACTTCTCGGGCGACACCATCGAAGGTGATCTCGTGAAGCCGGAAGGCACGGACTTGAACGCGCGTGACTTCGCGAAGCACTCGTCGCTGATTCGTATCCGCAAGGACTTCATCCCCGAGATCATCAAGTCGGCCGAGGACTTGTGATGGAGAGCGTCGAGTCGATCTCCTGATCGACTCCGGCGCGGCTCGATCATCCCCGGCCTTGTTTGCAGAGCTCCTCCACGGAGAAACCAATGGCCGGCGCAAAAGTACCTCTCACGTTCCGCATCTTCAAAGGCGACCAGCTTCTCCGCGAAGAGAAGCTCAGTCTGAGCGTCATCAAGCTCGGCAAGGTCCCCTCCGCTCACCTCAAGCTCGACGACGAGACGGTGAGCCGCATGCACGCGATCATCGAGGTCAACGGCCCTGGTGACGTGAGCATCATCGACCTCGGCTCGACGAAGGGCACCTTCGTCAACGGCCAGAAGGTCAACAAGGCGAAGCTGCAGTCGGGCGACACGATTGTCGTTGGCGAGACGCGCATCGAGCTCTCGATCGCCGCGGGCGAAGAAGACGAGGCAACGTCGGTCAACACGCCGGCGGCTCCCCCCGTCGACATCGTCACGTCGAGCCCACGGCCTGCTGCCCCGCCGATGGCGCAGACGATGACCGCTCCAGCGGCACCGCCGCCGCCGCGTCCCGCACCGGCCGCAGCGCCGCCAGCCCCCGCGTTCTCGGCTCCGCAGAGCTACGCGCCACCGCCGCCCGCTGTTCGCCCGCCGCCGGGCATGGCCGGCGGTCCCGCGATCTACGGCTCGACGCCGGTCGGTGCGCCGGCGGGCTTCCAGGCCGCGATGGCGTCCGAGGCCGATGACATGGGCGGTGCGCGCGCCGTCGAGGTCGCGGCGATGCTCGGTGACTCCGTCGTCGGCGTGAAGCACTGCATGGATCCGCGCGGCGGCAAGGTCACGCCGATCACGTACGCCTTCTTCGGCATCGCGGCCGCGGCCGTCATCATGGCGGCGGTTGCGTTCTGGGTCTCGGTCGACAATGCGGCCTACAACAAGGGCCGCTACCACTACGAGACCGAGGTCCTGAAGAAGCCGGGCTATTCGGTGCGTCCGCGCACGCTTCCCATCGCCTACGACATCATGATGTTCGCGGGCTTCTTCCTCGGCCTCGGCTTCGCGACGGCCGGTCTCGCGCGCATGCGCAACGAGAAGAAGTCGCCGTTCTTCCGCATCGGCACCGCGCCGGGCGTCGAGTTCGCGACCGAAGGTGCGCCCGCAGCGGACTTCCCGCTCGTCGCGCCGTACGGCGACGACTTCCAGCTCAACTTCGCGCACGGCATGGACGGCGAAATGGTCGTCGGCGGTCACTCGACGTCGCTCGCCGAGCTCGCCTCGCAGGGACGCACCTCGATCTCGCCGATTCCGGCGGGCGCGAAGATCCGCGTCAAGGCGGGCAAGACCACGTTCCTCGTGTCCGCGGTTCCCCAGCCGCGCCGTCACGTGATGCCGCTGTTCGCGGCGCTCGAGAGCCGCGTGCTCGCGTACTTCGCGGGCTCACTCGCCGTGCACCTCGGCTTCTGGTTCCTCATCGATCAGGTCGACCCGGATGGCTCGGGCGCGAACATCGATCTCGCCTCGCTCGAAGACACGTCGACGCGTACGAACTCTTCGTCGCAGGACGATCCGCCGCCGCCCGAGGAAGAGGACAAGCCCGAGGACGGCGAGGACGAGTCGGGTGGTACCGGCACGGCCATGGCCCTCGAAGAAGGCAAGATGGGCAAGAAGGAGTCGGATCGCGCCGAGGGCCAGTACAAGATGAAGAAGGAGCAGCAGGACCCGCAGCTCGCGCGCCAGCAGGCGATCGAGCAGGCGCGTAACGCCGGTATCCTCGGTTCGACGGCGCTGACCCAGGGTGGCGCGTTCGCGTCCCTCACCGGCACCGGCGACATCTCCAGCGGCTTCGACGACAGCAACATCTACGGTGGTCTCCTCGGTAACGAGGCCGGCGAGATGAACGGTGGCTTCGGCTTCGGTCGCTCGGGCTTCGGTCCCGGCGGCGGCGGCACGGGCTGGGGCACGATCGGTACGGGGCGCTACGGCACCATCGGTCACGGCTCGGGCACCGGCTCGGGCTACGGCGTCGGTGGTGGTCGCGGCGGAATGCGCGGTCGCTCGGCAGCCGTGCCGACGGTGTCGATCGGTCAGCCGAACGCGCAGGGTGATCTCGATAAGGCGATCATCCGTCGCTACATCAAGCGCAACATCCAGAAGATCCAGTACTGCTACGAGAAGGAGCTGCTCGCGAAGCCCGGCCTCGCCGGCACCGTCGCCACGCAGTTCTTCATCACGCCGAACGGCACGGTCGCGTCGTCGTCGGGCTCGGGCGTCGACGGCAACGTCGCCAGCTGTGTCGCCGGCGTCATCAAGGCCATCGAGTTCCCGAAGCCGAAAGGCGGCGGTGGCGTGCAGGTAAACTACCCGTTCACGTTCCGCCCGGCGGGCTGATCGTCACGAACGTCCGACAGTCGAACGCCGATGGCCGAAAGCCGTCGGCGTTTTCGTTTTTGGCCCGCGCTCGTCGGAAACAGTGAGACCGTGAAAATCTGGGAGAGCGAAGCCGACGGCGCGTGCGGAAGCGAAGCCGAGGGGCGAGAGCGAACCGAGACATGGCCAAGAGTCGTCGTCGGTTCCTTTGGCGCCGCTTTCGGCGACGAATCGCGCAGTCTCGTGCGCGATCCTCGACGACGATTGTCATCTCGAATTCTATGAGATGACTTGAGTCACGCGCGACCTCGTTCTACGTTTCGCAGCATGAAGCTCCTCACCACGACGGTGCTCGGTGCAGCAATTCTCGTCGGTCTCGCGGGTTGTCCCAGCAAGAACAAAAGCGACTCGATCAAGCTGTCGAACGAGTGCATCAAGGCGTACGGCGCGAAGCAGTACGAGACGGCGATCGAGCGCTGCACGAAGTCGGTGGAGCGTTGGCGCGACAACCACAGCGCCTGGTACGCACTCGCGGGCTCGTGGATCGGTCGTCAGGACTGGGCCAAGGCGTCCGATGCGATGCAGAGCGCGGTACAGATCGCGCCCGACGAGGCGATGTACCAGATGATGTACGGTCGCACGCTGTACGAGAAGGCGATCTTCCAGGCGCGCGAGGATCAAGCGCGCCGCGAGAACAAGAAGCCCGAGGAGGTCGTGCCCGACCTCACGGTCGTTAACTTCCAGAAGTCAGAGCAGGCGCTCACCGAAGCGATCAAGCTCAACCCCGAGCTGTGGCGCGCGCACTACCTGCTCGGCCGCATCTATCGCGACACCGATCGCCCGAAGGAAGCGGCGACGGCGCTGTCGAAGGCGCTCTCGTTCGGTCCGATCGAAGCAGCGCCGTACGTCGCACTCGGCGAGCTGTATCGCAAGTGGGACTACACGGATCAGGCGCTGTCGGTCGCACAGCAAGGGGCGACGGTCGTGCCCGGCGCGAACGAGGTCAGCGACATCTGGTACGTCGTCGGCATGTCGTACGACGACAAGCGCATGGACGACAAAGCGATCGAGTCGTTCGACAAGGCGCTCGAGAGTCGACCCGACAATCACAAGGCGAAGTTCCAGCGCGGTCAGGCGTACTTCCGCAAGGGCGACTTCCCGAAGGCGAAGAAGGACCTCGAGGACTTCTCGAAGTCCGGTGGCGCGTCGGTCGAGTTCGCGAAGCAGCAGGCGAGCAAGATGCTGCTCGACATCGCGGCGAAGTCGGCGATGCAGCAGAACCAGGGCGCCGAGCGGCTGTCCCCCGAAGACGTCGTCAAGGGCGGCAAGAAGTAGCTCTCCGAGAGCCGCAGAAGGCCCTGTTGTCAGACTTCGGAAGGCTCCTCGGTCGGGAAGACAGAGGCTCCGCCGTCGAAGCGAGAACGAGATAGGAGGGACTTCGGGTCCCTCTTGTCGTTTCGTCCAGGGCCCGCGATCACGCCCATCGGATGGGTGGCAGAAACCGGGTCCTGGACGCCCCATCGCTCTAAAGTGGCGTGATATAAAGCTCATCGGTTGAGGGACGGGGTTTCTTTATTGTTTGCGGGAGGATAGTCCGCAGATGGATACGCGTACGCTGCTTCGTGAACGCCTGCGCCGATCGCGAGATTGGTCAGCAACGATCGATGAGTTAGAGAAGGAGCTCGAGAGCTCGGGTACCAAGCCCGAGCAATCGGAGCGCCTCGTCGAGCTCGCTGCTCTCGTCGAAGATGTGATTCCGGAGCGCGATCGCGCCATCGGTCTCTATCAACGCGCGTGGAAACTACATCCCGCAAACGTGCGCGCGTTATCGCGCGCCCGCGAGGTGTACGGCGAAATCGGCCGCTTCGAGATGGTCGCCAAGCTCGGCGAGATGGAGCTTCGCGATCCGAACGCGCCGGGCAATCTGGCCCAGATCGTGGGCGAAGCCATGCTCGACAGCGGGCAGAAGGACAAGGCGCTCGCCGTCCTCCAGCGCGCCGCCGAAGTGCAACCCGATTCCGTCCGCGTCCAGGACGCGCTGCGAGCGCTCGACTACGACCCCGAGTTCTGGAGTGACTCGGTGGACGACGTGATCGACAAGGCGGATCGGCTCGAGGAAGAGCTCGCGATCCGCGCGCTCGTTCGTGCCGCTCGCATGCTCCGAATCGAGGCGCCAGAAGATCCGCGCCTCGAGGAAGTGCTGAAGCTGATCCTCGTGAAGGACATCGAGGAGCCAAGCGCGAACTTCATGTACGAGACGCTGCTCGCAGGCACGCAGCGCTGGGACGAGCTCGAGGGGCATCACAAGCGTCGCGCGGAGCGCGCGAAGGACCACGGCGCGAAGGTCGAGGCTCTCCGCATGTTCGCGCTCGAGTGGCTTCAGCGGTTCAAGGATCGCGATCGCGGCGCGAAGTTCTTCGACGCGGCGATCCGCGCGACCGGGAGCAACGGCGCAGGAACGATGCGCTCGGTCGTCGCGGCGTACACGCTGCTCAAGCAGGTACACGGCGACAAGGGCGAGTGGAGCCTCTTGCTCGACGTCGCCGAGTCGGTCGTCGACCGGCTCAGCGGCGAAGAGAAGCTGTTCGTCGCGCTGCAGGCCGGTAACATCGCGTTCGACAAGGTCAACGACATCGCGCGCGCGCGGAAGTTCTTCGCGATCGCGGCGATGATCGAGCCGAAGAACCCCAACGTGGAGGACTTCGTCGGGGCCGTGGGTCTCGAGGACGTGCCGAGCGCGGCAGGCTCGATGCCGGGGATGCAGACGGCGCCTGCGGTCGCAGTGGCGCAGGCGGAGGACGTTCCGGACGATCTCGCGACGGCGGTGAAGGGGAAGAGGGGCAAGAAGGGCAAGAAGGGTCGCGACGACGACAAGGACGACGACGACGATGGGGCCCCGGTAACCGCGGCGAACGCCGACGCGGATGCGAAGGCAGCGGCCGATGCGAAGGCAGCGGCGGATGCGAAGGCAGCGGCGGACGCGGACGCGGCGAAGGCGAAGGCTGACGCCGATGCGAAGGCAAAGGCCGATCCCGGTCCGAAGGCGGACGCGGACACGAAGGCGAAGGCCGAAGCCGACGCGAAGGCGGCGAGCGACAAGGCCGCCGACGCACCGAAGCCGAAGGCGGACGACGCGGCGAAGCCCGCGGCGGCTGCAGCGCCGGCGGCGCCAGTGCCTGCGGGCCTCGAAGAGGCGATGAAGGCGGCGAAGGCGGCCGAGAGCGGCGCCGACAAGGGCGTCGCGGCGTGGAAGAACGTGATCGCGCAGAACGCGTCGGCCAAGGAGCCGCGTCGCGAGCTCGCGCGTGTCCTGCGCACGAACGGATCGTGGGCCCAGCTGGCCGACGCGCTCAAGGACGAAGAAGCGAAGGCGACGACGGGCGGCGCTGACAAGGCCACCGTGTTCCTCGAGCTCGCCGAGGCGTATCAGAAGCTCAACAACGACAACCAGATGATCGCGGCGCTCAACAGCGCGGCGCAGCAGGATCCGTCGAGGCTCGAGATCTACGATCGCCTCGCGGCGCTGTACGAGAGCAAGAAGCGCTGGCCCGATCTCGTGAAGGTGCTCTCCGAGAAAGCGGAGCGGTCGAACCCCGACGAAAAGATCGCGATCTATCTCCAGGTCGCGAACCTCTACCTCGAGCGGTTCTCGAACCAGGCCGAGGCGATCAAGGCGTTCGAGAAGGTCCTCGAGCTCGACCCGTCGAACCAGCAGGCGATCGAGCACCTGCTCGCGGTGTACGAGAAGCGTCGCGACTGGGAAAAGCTGATCAAGCTCAAGGAGGCCGAGGTCGAGCGGTCACCCGAGCACGAGCGTGCGGCGAAGGTGATCGAGGTCGCGAACATGGCCGCGACCAAGGTCAAGAAGCCCGAGGTGATGACGTTCTGGTGGGAGAAGGTTCTGCAGTACGAACCGAACCACGAGATGGCCCTCGGCGAGCTGTACAAGCTCTACGAGCGCAACAAGGAGTGGGACAAGCTCGCGGACATTGCGAGCCGTCAGGCGGACGTGGCGTCCGACGACAAGGCTCGCGCGGATGCGCTGCAGCGCCTCGGCCTGCTCTACACGGAGAAGGTCGAGAACAGCGCGAAGGCGATCCACGCGTGGCAGCGCCTCCTGCAGATCGACGAGAACAACCGTCGCGCGCAGGACGCGCTCAAGAAGCTCTACGTCACTGAAGGACGCTGGGAGGATCTCGAAGAGTTCTACCGCTCGCGCGGAAAGATCGACGAGTACATCCGCGTGCTCGAGCGCGAGGTCGAGGCGGGCAGCGAGCAGTTCCGACTGTCGCTCGCGATGAAGATTGCGGTGCTCTACCGCGACGAGATCCAGAAGGCCGATCGCGCGATGCGCGCGTTCGAGAAGGTGCTCCAGCTCGACGAGAACAACCTCGCCGCGGCCGAGGCGCTCATTCCGCTCTACGAGACTGGGAGAGATCCGCGCGCTCTCGTGCGCGTCCTCGAGATCCAGCTCAAGGCCACGCCGCCCGGCGACCAGATCACGCGCCAGGAGCGCATGAAGCGCCTCGCGCAGTACAACGAGGAGAAGCTGCGTGACAAGGGCGCCTCGTTCGGCTGGTGGCTCAAAGCGCACGCCGAGGACCACGAGTCGGAGGAGATCCGCGCGGAGGCCGAACGCCTCGCCGGCGAGACGGGTGGTTGGAACCCGCTGATCGACGCGTACGCGACGTCGCTGCCGAAGTTCTCGCACAGGGCAGACGCGCTTCCGCTCATGCTCGTGATGGCGCGCGTGATCGAGAAGGAGCAGGGCGATGTCGAGCGCGCGCTCGACATGAACCGCAAGATCCTCGCGCTCGACGAGCAGAACGAGCAGGCGCTGGACGCCCTCGAGCGGCTGTACATCGGCAAGGGGCAGTTCGAGGAGCTGCTCGGCATCTACACGAAGAAGCTCGAGCTCACCAACGACGGTGACGAGCGCATCGCGATCCAGTCCAAGATCGGTCAGCTCTACGAGGACGAGGTCAAGGACGACAAGAAGGCGACCGCCGCCTATCTCGCGATCCTCGATGCGGCAGGCGACGAGCCGAGCGCGCTGCGCTCTCTCGATCGCGTCTATCTGCGCAACAAGCAGTGGAAGGAGCTCGCCGACATCCTCGGTCGTCAGCTCACGATCGTGGGACCGGACGAGGACAAGGTCGGGCACACCGAGCTGAAGTTCCGCCTCGGTCAGGTCAAAGAGAAGCACCTCGACGACGTGCCGGGCGCGATCGACGCGTACCGCGACATCCTCGACATCATGCCGTCGCACGACCGCGCGCGCGCGGCGCTCGAAGTGCACCTGCGCGACCAAGACAAGCACAAGCTCCTCGTCGCCGGCATCCTCGAGCCCGTCTACGAGCAGCTGTCCGAGTGGGCGCCGCTCGTCGGCGTGCACGAAATCCAGCTGGCCGCGGAGAAGGACTCGCTGCGCCAGACCTCGCTGCTATTGCGCATCGGCGAGCTGCAGCGCACGAAGCTCCTCGACGCCGAGAAGGCGTTCGACGCATACGCGCGTGCGTTCAGGGTCGATCCTTCCACGGAAGCTGCGAAGGAGCAGCTCGAGGCGATCGCGGCACTCATCGAGAATGGCTGGGAGCGCCTGGTCAAGCTGTACGAGGAAGGGTTGATCTCGGCCTCGGGCGCGAAGAAAGACCTCGAGCCGTCACTCGCCCACGAGCTCGCGACGAAGGTCGCGCGCAGCTACGAGGACCGCCTCGGCAAGACCGACAAGGCGGTGGAGTACTGGCGCAAGGCTCTCTCGATCGAGCCCGACGATCTGACGGCGCTGGCCGCGCTCGAGGCGATTTTCACGCGCGACCAGAAGTTCGGCGACCTGCTCGAGGTCTATCGCCGTCGTGTCGAGATCGCGCAGGAGCCGGACGAGCGTCTGGACTTCCTGTTCCGCATCGCCTCGCTGCACGAGGAGATGCTGGAGAACCAGGACGAAGCGATCGCGACGTACACCGAGATCCTCGGGCAGTCACCCGACGATCTGAAGTCGTTGCGCGCTCTCGATCGCCTGTATGTCGCGCGCGGGAACTGGCGCGACCTCGGCGACAACATCTCTCGCCAGTTGACGCTGGTGGAGAGCCCACACGAGCAGGTCGCGCTCCTGGTTCGCCTCGCGCAGCTGCGCGAGACGCACCTCAAGGAGGCCGGCGCCGCCGTCGAGACGTACCGTCAGGTGCTCGACATCGAGGAGCAGAACCGCGACGCGATCGCCGCTCTCGAGCGGCTGATCAGTGCACAACATGGCGAGCACGAGCTCACGATCGCGAACATCCTCGAGCCGATCTACAAGTCGCGAGGCGAGTGGAGCAAGCAGATCGGCGTGTACGAGATCATGGCGAAGCACGCCTTCGATCCCGCTCGCAAGATCGAGCTGTACCACCAGATCGCAGAGCTGCACGAGATCGGCGGCGACAACAGCGAGAGCTCGTTCGCGACGTTCGCGCGCGCCATGCGCGAGGACCCGCGCAACGAGGTCACGCACCAGCAGCTCGATCGCCTGTCGCGCGGCCTCGGCAAGTGGGGCGATACCGCAGAGCTCTACAACTCCGTCGCCGCGGATGCGCAGGAGGACGACCTCCGCATCGCGCTCCTGTTCCGCCGTGCGCAGATCCAGGAGCACGAGCTCCGCGACGACAAGTCCGCGGTGGCCACGTACGAGCGGATCCTCCAGACAAACCCCACCACGGTCGAGGCCGCCACGGCGATCCAGACCATCCACGAGCGCACGGGGGACTTCCCGAAGCTCGTCGAGGCGATGAAGCGCAAGGCCGACATCGTCCAGAACGTCGACGAGAAGAAGACGCTGCTGTTCCGCGCCGCGCAGATCGAGGAAGAGGTGCTGACGAACCCGGACGCCGCGATCGCGACGTACCGCTCCGTCCTCGCGATCGACGACGTCGACATGGTGGCGATGGACGCGCTCGAGCGCCTCTACGTCCGCCTCGCGCGGTGGGAGCCGCTCAAGGACGTCTACGCGAAGAAGGCGGACCTCGCCGAGGATCCCAACGACAAGAAGGCGATGCTCTACGTGCTCGCGCAGGTGTACGACCGCGAGCTCGGCGACGTCGCAAAGGCGATCGAGACGTACCAGGGCATCCTGGATCTCGACGCGGACGAGCTGCCCGCGATCCAATCCCTCGATCGCCTCTACGGGCAGGCGGAGCGCTGGTACGACTTGCTCGCGAACCTCGAGCGCCAGGTCGAGCTGTCCGAAACCACGGGCGAGACGGTCGCGCTCAAGTACCGCATCGGCCACTTGTGGCAGCTGCGCCTGGGTGACGTCGCGCGATCGATCGAGAGCTACCGCGAGGCGCTCGAGATGGATCCGTCGCACGCGGAGACGCTGCACGCCCTCGACGGGTTGGTCCGCGGCAAGAACGAGCCGGTCATGGCCGCGCGCGTCCTCGAGCCGATCTACGACACGGCGGGCGAATACGCGAAGCTCGTCGAAGTCCTCGAGGTGATGGTCACGCACAACGAGGATCCGCACGCGCGCGTGGAGCTGCTCCACCGCGTCGCGAACCTGCACGAGCAGATGATCGGCAACGCCGGCGCTGCGTTCGATGCCTTCGCGCGTGCCCTCAAGGACGACGCGGGCAATGCGGCGACGCTCGGTCACATCGAGCGCCTCGCAGCGATCACGAACAGCTTCGAAGCGCTCGCCAAGCTGTACGGGGCGGAGGCGACGAAGTCACTCGACGTGCCGCGCCAGGTCGACCTCCTGTCGCGCCTCGCGCGTGTCCACGAGGACGAGCTACGCGACATCCCGAAGGCGATCGCGACGCTGCGCAAGCTGCTCGACGTCTCTACAGACCCCGGCGACAACAAGCCGGCGGCGCTGGCGCTCGATCGGCTGTATTCGCAGACGAATGCGTGGCCGGAGCTCACCGAGATCCTGCGCCGCGAGATCATGCTCGCGGAGAGCGCTACCGAGATTGCGGCGTTGCAGTTCCGGCTCGGTCAGACGCTGCAGACGCAGCTCGGCGATCGCAAGGGCGCCGTCGAGGTCTATCGCGAGATCCTGACCGAGCACCCGACGCACGAGACAACGCTCGCGGCCCTCGAGGACATGTTCCACGGCGGCCATCTCCAGGTCGAGATCGGAAACGTGCTCGAGCCGCTGTATGAGGCGGCGAGCGAGTTCCACAAGCTGCACGGCATCCTCGAGGTCCACCTGACGAAGCTGTCGGGCGCGGATCGCCAGGCGATGTACCAGCGGCTCGCAGAGCTGGCCGAGCAGAAGCTGTACGAGCAGAGCAAGGCGTTCCACTGGTGGAGCGAAGCGCTCGTCGAGGATCCACGGTGGGACCGCGCTCTCGAAGAGAGCGAGCGACTCGCCGGGGAGACCGGTGCGTGGGAAGAGATGGTCGGCGCCTACACGCGCGCTCTCGAGCGCACGTCGGATAGGGATGCGAAGCGGCAGACGCTGCTCCGCATGGCACGCGTGCACGAGTTCGAGCTGCGCGACGCGGCACAGGCCGTGACGACGTATCTGCGGGTACTCGAGCTCGAGCCGAAGGACGCCGACGCGCTGGCCGCGCTCGATCGCCTCTACCTCGGCGCGGGCATGTACGAGGATCTCGCGGAGATCCTGCGCCGCCGTATCGAGGTCGTGCAGGAGCCCGACGAGCAGCTCGAGCTGTACTTCCGTCGCGGCGAGATCTTCAGCGACGCACTCGGTGACCTCGATCAATCGCTCGCGTGTTACACGGCGGTCCTCGAGCAGGAGAGCCGCAACCGGCGCGCCCTCGAGGCGATCGAGTCGATCCACTTCCGCCGCGAGGATTGGCAGAAGCTGTTCGAGACCTACGATAAGCTGATCGACGTCGCGGACGCCGACAGCGAGATGGCCGACATCTACGCGCGGATGGCCCGGATCTCGTCCGAGGCGATGGCGATCGGCCCGAACGAGAAGGGCGGCGAGGACAAGGCGATCGAGCTGTGGCAGCGCGTCCTCGACATCCGTGGCGAGGACATGCAGGCGCTCACCGCGCTCGGCGAGCTGTGCACGCGCCGCGAGCGGTGGGAAGAGCTTGTCGAGATCCTCGAACGTCAGGTCGCGGTCGCGTCGACGGATCAGGATCAGATCCGCCTGTACAAGCACCTTGGCCGCATTTGGGAGGAGAAGCTCCAGCGCGAGCGCAACGCACTCGATGCGTGGCTCGCTGCGGATCGGATCGACGGCAACGACCTCGAGACGCTTCGCGCGCTGGCCCAGCTCTACCGATCCACGCAGTCATGGGACGAGCTGTCGCAGACGCTGTCGCGCATCATCGAGGTCGGTCAGATGACCGACACGATCGCCGAGAACGAGACGATCGAGCTGTACGCACAGCTCGGTCAGCTCGAAGGCGACGTGCTCGGTCGTGTCGACGCCGCGGTCGACGCGTGGCGCAAGGTCATCGCGATCGATCCGTCCGATTTCCGCGCGCTCGCGGCCCTCGAAGGGTTGTTCACGCGTGAGGGTCGGTGGGAAGAGGCGATCGACGTGCTCGAGAAGCGCGCGCTCGTCCTCGATGACGAGGTCCAGCGCCGCGAGACGCTGCTCCAGGCCGCCGCAACGTGGGAGGAGAAGGTCGAAGACCTCACCCGCGCTGCGCAGGTCTACGAGCGCGTCCGTGCGTCGGACCCGTCGAACATCACGGCGTCCGATCGCCTCGAGGCGATCTATTCGCAGCAGTACAAGTGGGAGTCCCTCGTCGAGGTGTTGCTCGAGCAGTCCGAGCTGCGCCCCAACGTCGAGGAGCAGATCACGATCCTGAATCGCGTCGCGAAGATCTACGAGCAAGAGATCGGCGATCAGGAATCGGCGTTCTACGTCCTTCAGGCCGCGTTCAAGCGCGACTACGCGCACGACGTGACGGGAATGGAGCTCGAGCGTCTCGCATCGGCGACCAACCGTTGGCAGGAGCTACTCGACGAGTACACGAATCGCGTCAACGAGCTCGAGCGCGAGGATCGCGGCAGCGCCGCGGACCTTTGGGTCAAGATCGGACGCTGGTACGCCGAGCACCTCTCGCACCTCGAGTACGCGATCCACAGCGTGCAGCAAGCACTGCGCATCGATCCGAGCCACACCGGTGCGCTCGGTGGCATGGGCGAGCTGCAGCGCAAGCGCGGCTCGTGGAGCGAGCTGATCGAGACGCTGCAGCGCCACGCTGCCGTCGAGAACAACCCCGACAAGAAGACCGACCTCTACATTCAGCTCGCGGAGCTCCTCGAGCGGCAGATGCAGGACGTCGGTGGAGCGATCCACAGCTACCAGCAGGCTCTCAATCACGGACCGTCGTCGAACACGGCGCTCGTGGCGCTCGATCGGCTGTACCGCCGCACCGAGCAATGGCAGCCGCTGATCGACATCTTGAACCGCCGTGCGGACCTCGACTCCGACGAGGGCAACATCGTGCGGTTCCGGCTCGAGGTCGGAACGATCTGGGACCTGCGCCTCTACGACGCGGGTCAGGCGATCACGGCGTACCAGCAGGTGCTCCACACCGATCCGACGAACCTGAACGCGCTGCGGGCCCTCGAGGGTCTGTACGAAAAGACGAACCAGTCCGAGAAGTACCTCGAGGTCCTCGAGGCGCAGCTCGACGCATCGCCGTCCGACGCGGAACGCGTGCCGCTCTACGAGCGCATGGCCGCTGCGTGGGAGGAGAGGTTCGGCAAGCTCGATCGCGCTGCCGAGGCGTTCGAGAAGATCGTCGCGATCGACAACCGCAACTACGCGGCGTATCGCGAGCTCGCTCGCCTCTACCAGCAGGCGGGTCGCTGGGAAGCGCTCGTCGAGACGTATCGCAACCACATCATGGCGACGTCGGACGTGCAGCAGCGCGTCGATCTCTATGTAGCGATGGGTGCGATCTACGAGGGCAACCTGCAGGACGTCGACCGCGCGGTCGAGGCCTACAGCGACGTGCTCTCGTTCGACGCCGACGAGCAGCGCGCGCTCGACGCTCTCGGTCGCTTGTACGAGAAGATCCAGGAGTGGGACCGCGCGATCGATGCGATGGCTCACCTCGTCACACTGACCGACGACGGTCGCAAGCAGGTCGACCTGTACTGGCGCATGGGCCGGTTGCAGTACGGCCAGCTTCAGGACGCGGACAGCGCCGAGGCGAACTTGCTCCGCGCGCTCGCCATCGATCCGGCGCACGTGCCGACGATGGAAGCGCTCACGAAGCAGTATTCGGATCGCGGTGACTGGCTCAAGGCGGCCCAGATGATGGTGCGCGCCGAGAGCTACACGCCGGTGATCACGGACAAGGTTCGCTTGCTGTTCGAAGCGGCCAAGATCTACGACGACAAGCTCCAGCAGGATGAAGCGGCGAAGCAGCTGTACGGCGCCGTCATCTCGCTCGATCCCGAGCACGTCGACGCGGGTCGTCCGCTGGCCGCCCTGTACTTCCAGTCGAACCAGTGGAGCGAGCTCTCGCCGGTCATCGACATGTTGGCCCGCAAGGTCGGTCAGCTGCATGCGGACCCGCGCGAGCTGAACGAGCTGTACTACCGCGCCGCGAAGACGGCCGACGAGCTGGGCGACTACCAGAAGGCGCTCGGCTACTACAAGGCCGCCTACGATATCGACTCGACGTATCTTCCGACGCTGACCGGGCGCGCCGACCTCTTGTTCAAGATGTCGGACTACGACAACGCCGGAAAGATCTACCAGACGATCCTCGTCCAGCACCGCGATGGCCAGAACGAGCAGGATGTCGTCCGCATCTACAACCGCCTCGGTGCGGTGCGGCAGGCACTGGGTGAGCGCAAGAAGGCGCTCAACATGTTCGAGAAGGCCCTCGAGATCGATCCGACGCACCGCGATACGTTGTTCGCGGTCATCGACCTGCAGCAGCAGCAAGGTGACTGGGAGGCCGTCGTTCACGCGAAGCGCGGGTTGATCGCAGGCCTGAGCAACGCCTCGCAGACCAAGGAGAAGGTCGGGCTCCTCGACGAGATCGCGACGATCTACAAGGACAAGCTCAACAACCCGCAGAAGTCGATCAGCGCGTACCACGATGCTCTCGAGGCCGCGCCCGACGATCACCAGCTGCTGCAGAAGATCCTCGACCTGTACACGGATCAGAAGCAGTGGAAGAAGGTCGTCGAGACGATCGATCGGTTCATCGCGCTCGAGTCCGACAACGTCCGCAAGGGTGCCTACTATCACGCTGCCGCGACGATCCAACGCGACGAGCTCAAGTCACTCGACGAGGCCGTGGACTATTACGGTCGCGCGCTCGACAGCTTCTTCGCGGATCCCGCGAGGCTGCCCGAGGCGATGATCCCGCGCGCGCTCAAGTCGTTCGAAGCGATCGACCGCGTGCTCACCACGAAGCGCGACTGGAAGGGCCAGGAGCGCGCGTACCGCGACATGATCAAGCGCATGCCCAAGCCGGGCTCGGGCGCATCGGGGACGTTCCTGAAGATCCAGGTCGGTCTGTTCGACGGCCTGGGCGAGATCTATCGCTCGCGCCTCAAGCACTACCAGTCGGCGACGCAGGCGTTCGAGGTCGCGCAGCAGCTCGACCCGAAGAACGAGCTGCGCGCCGATGGAACGGATCGCGCGGAGATCCTCGCGGAGCTGTACCTCGTCGCTGGTCCGGACTACACGGACAAGGCGATCGAGCAGCACATGCGAATGCTGCGCAACGAGCCGTTCAAGTACGACTCGTACAAGGCGCTGCGCCGCATCTACATGGACGCCCACCAGTACGACAAGACGTGGTGCGTCTGTAACACGCTCGCGTTCCTGAAGAAGGCCGACCCGGACGAGCTGCAGTTCTACGAGCAGTACAAGCCGCGCGGTCTCGTGAAGGCCAAGAACGTCATGAGCCCCGATACGTGGGGCAAGCTGATCCACCCCGACGAGAACCGGTACATCTCGGCGATCTTCGGGGCGTCGTGGCAGGGCGTCGCCGCGATGAAGGCGTTCCCGCACAAGGACTTCGGCATCAAGCGCAAGGACCGCCGGCAGCTGCCGGGGGATCCGCTGATGTTCTCGAAGCTGTTCTACTACGTCGCACAGGTGCTGAACGTCCCGCTGCCGGAGGTGTTCCTCGTCGAGGACAACAAGCCGGCGGACATCCAGCTCGCGAACGCGATCGAGAAGAACGAGCTGTGCCCGTCGTTCGTGGTTCGCCCCCACCTCTTGCAAGGCAAGAGCGAGCGCGAGATCGCGTTCCTGTCGGCGCGTCGCCTGACGTTCATGCGGCCGGAGTACTACCTGAAGATGCTGCTGCCGACGAACACCGAGCTCAAGGTGGTCGTGCTCAGCGCCATCGTGATGGTGCAGCCGCGCTTCCCGGTCCCGCCCGACATGGTGCAGCTCGTCCAGCAGTACCTTCCCGAGATGCAGAAGCGCATGCCTCCGCAGGTGCTCGAGCAGCTTGGTGCGGTCGTCGCGCGGTTCATCCAAGCGGCGCCGGAGATCAACCTGGCGAAGTGGGGCCACGCGGTCGACGCGGTGTCTCACCGCGCGGGCTTCGTGGTGTGCGGCGATCTCGAGGTCGCGGCGCGGATGGTCTCGGCGGAGCCGGTCGTCGTCGGCGGTCCGCAGGTGAAGGACAAGATCAAGGAGCTCGTTCTGTACTCGATCTCCGAGGAGTTCTTCACGGTACGCGCGCAAATGGGACTCACGATCGCGGGTTGATCGTCGACCACGCGCGTCGCGTCGTGGCCTGCGAGCTCGGGCCTCGGCGCGCGGCGTTCGTGATGCGCGCCAGAGAAGGGTAGGCTCGACGAGGTCGTGGACTGGCAACTCACGTTCAGGCATCCGGAGTCGCTCGCCGTCGCGGACTGCGAGCGAGTGTTGTCGGCGCTCGTCGGGCCGGTGACGACGAACCTCGGCGACCTCGTAGGCAACCCACGGGACTTCTACACGCGTGACCTCGTGATCACCGGGACCCGCGAGGATCTCGCGCTGACGCTGCGAGCCTCTCAGGGCCTGCGCGGCGAGGGCGATCCGGAGGCGTACATCTGCAGCGTGTACGTGCAGGTCACCGCGCCGTATGCGAAGAGGCTCGCGACGTGGCACGCGCTGGCCGACGCGTTCGCGGAGCTCGGCTGTCGAGACGAGACGGCGATGAACGCGTCCGAGATCCTCGACGACATGGATGCCGCGTCCGACACCACGACCGCGACGCACCTGCGCGCACGGGTTCTGGAGGTGCTCGTCGCCGACGCGCGGCTCTCGCGGTCGCAGTACGTGCGCATCGTCTCGCCGCGCATCGACATCGAGCCAGTCCTCGCCGCGTACGAGTCGCCCGAGAACATCTCGTCGATGACGCTCTCCGACTGCGGGCTACGGGCGTTGCCGGCCGGTGTCCTGCGGTTCACGAACCTACGATCGTTGGATCTGCACGAGCACGCCCTCGATGTCAGCGCGCTCGTGCGTGGCGTCTGGCTGCCGAAGCTCGCGCACCTGTCGTGCGGCAGCGCGGCCGGCTGGCGCCTCGCGAAGCAAGATCTCGCGGGAGTGCCGGCGCTGGAGAAGCTGACCTGCTTCGGTGCGCTCGAGGCGCTCGATCCCGACATCGCGGATGCGTGTCCAAAGCTCGCCAGCATCTACATCGACAGCACGCCGCTCTATCGTGACGATCGTGCGATGTCCGAGCTGCGCGCACGCAGGCCGCACATTCGATGGAGCGATCGCGATCCGCCACCACCGCCGCGGGACGTGCAGGCCTCGCCGACTCTCGACCGCGATGAACGTGCTACCGCCAGCCGCGCCGCTCGTCATCAAGGCCGCGACGAAGGTGGCAGCACCAGCCGCGGCGACCGCACCGACGCACCCCCCAACCCAGCTCGCGAGGCTGCGCCGTGCTGTCGAATCCGGAGAGTCTCGTGCTGCGACACACGTTCCCATCGAGGCCGCGTTTCTCGGCGACGACGCTGTCGAGCTCATCGCGACGAGCGGAGCGTTTCCGGCGCTCGTCGAGCTCACGCTCGGCGCTGTGACGGACGCGGGGCTGCGCCGATTGGCGACCACCGCCGTCGGACTCGCTCGCCTCGAGTCGGTCCACCTCGGCGAGGACCGCGACGTTTCGAGGATCAGTGCGCGCGCGATCGACGCGCTCGCCCACTCGACGCGCCTCCCCGCGTTGCGCAGGATCTCGCGCACGATCACGCATCACGTGTACGGCGCAGGCGCACGCGACGATACCGAGGTGCACATGATCCAACGCGACGATGGTCGCGTCGTCGAGTCGGTCATCGATCACTGCCTGTGGCCGTAGCCACGCGTGGAACCAACCGACCCGTACGTGCCGAGGGCTCGAGAACCGCCCGAAGATCGCGATGCGTCACGGGATCTCCGTGAGGGTGGGGCGCAGGCACTCACCGCAGTTCACGCCGTCGGGTGTCGTCACTTCGTACGTCGCGGTCCAATCGTACTCGTCGACGATGATGTCGTTCGCGTCCCATCCCGTCAGCGTGTAGACATCGCCGTTGGTCGCGACCGCCGAGACCTCGGTCACGATGCAGCTTCCTTCGCGCGAGATCAGGCCGATGCCCGTCTGGATGTGGCGCTCGGACGGCTGGTACTGGACCTCACTGCACAGCGTGTTTCGACACACGCGGATCCGCACCGGCGACGCGAGCGGTACGCACATCTCGATCTTGTCCGTGCAACCGGCGTCGCCGCACGGCTGGTTACACGCCTCGATGAACAGCCACACGAAGACGACCGCGAGCCGCTTCACGGTCACCCGTTGGTAGGTCCGGACCACTCGTTGTTGCTGGCACGAAGGCTCTCGTTGGCCATGCCGATGACCTTGTAGACCTTCAGCTCGTCGGCCTTGCCCTTCACCTTCACCGGCGGCAGCTGCTTGCACTCGATACGGCCGCTGACGTGGCGGTACGTGTCTTCCGAGATGATGATGTCGCCCGAGCCGGCGACGTTGACGAGGCGAGACGCCACGTTCATCGCGTCGCCGATCGCGGTGTACTGGAGCGCGCGCGTGGAGCCGATCGACCCGGTGATGACGTGGCCAGTGTTGATGCCGACGCCGATGCGCAGCGGCGGCTGGTTCTCGGCGCCGCGCGTGCGATTGAACTCCTCGAGTGCCTGGAACATCGCGAGGGCGCACGAGACGGCCTTGAATGGCGCGTCGTCGAGCGCGATGGGCGCACCGAACAAGCCGATGATCTCGTCGCCGACGAACTTGTCCAGCGTGCCGCTGAACTGGAACAGGATGTCGACCATCACCTCGAAGTACTCGTTCAACGTGTTGACGATCTCTTGCGGCGGGCGACCGTCCGACATCGTGGTGAAGCCACGGATATCGGAGAACAGCATCGTCACCTCGGAGACGCGACCGCCCTTCTCGATGACGAGCTCGCCCTTGAGCACCTGCTCGACGACCGACGGCGGAATGAGGCGGCTGATCTGCGCGCGGGTCTGGGCTTCCTTCTCGATGCGGCTCGCGAGGCGCGCGTTCTGGATCGAGATCGCGGCCTGCGCGGCCATGCCGGTGCAGACCTGCAGGTCCTTCTCGGTGAACGCGTTCGACGTGAACAGCGAGTCGAGGTGCATGATGCCGAGCAGCTCGCCCGCGTGCAGCAGTGGCAGCGTCATCGTCGAGCGGATGCCCTGCATGATGATGGAGTGTGCGCCGCTGAAGCGCGCGTCCATGGTCGCGTCGCTCGACAGCACCGCGGCCTTGTTGTTGATGACCTCGGACATCACGGTCTTCGACAGCACGATGTTCGGATCGCTCTTGCCCGAGCGAGTCTTCACGAACGACGGCTTCATCTCCTTCGAGATCGGATCCTCGAGGAGGATCACACCGCGGTCCGCGCCGACGAGCTCGAAGGCCTTGTCGAGAATCTTCGGGAGGAGCTTGTCGAGATCGAGCTCGCTGCCGACCGCGCGCGCGAGCTCGTGACCGATGCGGAGGCGCTCGTAGTCGCGGCGCAGGTTCTTCTCGTCCGGGATCTGGCGCTCGGGCATGAAGTCGCCCGTGTTGGCCTGGATGCGACCGCGGATGTGACTCTCGGTGAGCCCGGGCGCGATGGTGACTCGCTGGAGAACGTCGTCGGCTTTCGGCTTGTCGACGAACACGATGCGCGTCGAGCCCATCGTGAACTCGTCGCCATCGGAGAGGTAATGATCGGCGACACGCTCGCCACGCATGAACGTGCCGTTGAGCGAGCGCAGATCGCGCAGCAGGTAGCGCCCGTCGGCCGCACGCTGGATCTGCGCGTGCTCCTTCGAGATGATCCGGTCCAGGATCTGGATCGTGTTGTCGGGGTGGCGCCCGATCGTGTTGAAGGCAGCGAGCTCGAACTCCTGCCGTTCTTCCCCAGAAATGACGATCAGCTTGGCCATCGCAGACTCGAAACTGCCCCTAATCGTAGACCCAGCGGGTCAATCGAGTAAAGCAACGACTCTTACCAACTCCGCGCCCAGCAACGGAAAAGCCGGGCTCCGGAGTGGACAGGCGATCCCTACGTAGGGAAGGGGAAGGTATCGGGAGCATTGGGCCGACGTCGGCGTCGTCGGCAACCAGCCGCGCCGGGGGCGGTCTTGTGAAACAGATGGGCGTATGGCATTAACGGCGTCCTCTCGCGATCGTGGCGGAATTGGTAGACGCGCTGGTCTCAGGTGCCAGTGGGTAACACCGTGGGGGTTCGAGTCCCCCCGATCGCACGAGAACGGCCCCCCGGGGCCGTCGACATTTTCGGGAGGCGGCGTGGATCACGTGTGAAGGAGTCGGTACGCGCGGGGACTCATGCCGAGCTCGCGCTCGAATGCGCGTGTCATCCGCGCCGCAGCGCCCCAGCCGCAGGTCACGGCGAGCGACTTGATCGGCTCGTCGCTGGTCGCGAGCAGCTCTCGCGCTCGTTCGACACGTAGCTTGTCGAGCAGCTTCGCGGGCGTCGTCGACAGGTGCTCGACGCAGCGGCGATGGAACGTTCGCCCCGAGAGGCCCGCGCGCTTCGCGATCGACTCGAGGTCCGCGATCACGAGGTTGGCGCGCGCCCACGCGATCGCCGGCGCGAGCGGATCTCGTGCTTGCTGCTGCGCGACAAGGGCGTCGCTCCATTGCGACTGGAAGCCCGGTCTCCGCGCGTAGAGCACGAGCTGCGCGGCGACCTGATCCGCCACGCGCGCACCGAGGTCGGCCTCGACGAGAGCGAGCGCCATATCGATGCCGGTGGTCACACCTGCGCTCGTCCAGGTCGATCCATCGCACACGAAGATCGACGTGCGGTCGACCTCGACGCGCGGGAACATCTGCGCGAGTCGATCGAGCGCCGACCAGTGCGTCGTGGCGCGCTTGCCATCGAGCAGGCCCGCCGCCGCGAGGACGAACGCGCCGGAGCACACGGACGTGACGCGCTCGGCGACACGCGCAGCGCGACCGAGCCACGCGACGAGGGCGCGGTCGGTTGCGGCGTCCACGATCGCCGCGCGGTCGCCGCCCGCGACGAGGATGGTGTCGCCGGCGCGCGGCGAGATCGCCGCGAGGTCGCGCACGCGGATCTCGAGGCCGCACGACGTGGCGAGCATGCCACCGCCTCGCGCTGCGATGACGACGTCGTAGAACGTGCCGCCGCGAAGCGCGCGCGCGGAGACAGCGTGTGCCGCAGGCGCGTCGTCGCGGTGGACGTTCGCGACCACACGTGCCGCGACCGCAAACACCTCGGCGGGGCCGGTCGCGTCGAGCGTCTGCACGCCGTCGAAGACGACGACGATCACGCGCTTGCGCGGCGATCTCGACGACGGTGCGTATGGATTCGACGGTGCGTGTGGGCGAGGCGCGCGCGTGCGCGGCCGATGCGCCTTGTGCTGCATTGGCAGAAAATAGACGATCATTGTC
>JBJXGN010000052.1:0-42968 GCA_046160585.1 Kofleriaceae bacterium | reverse complement strand
GCGACGCTTCGCCTTCGCCGAGACCTCGGTTGGTTTCACCATCAGATTTATCATCGTGCATTCCTCGGTCGCCCTCGACACTGAACTTCGGGGAGGCCGGTGTCTCAGCTACGTTGGCAGAGAGGGCAGACGAGGAGGCCGTCGTGACTTGAATAGACCGTCCCACCACCCCAACCCAAACGACAACCCTCCCAACGTCAGCCCGCCGTTGTGCGCTTGTTCCCACACACGCTCTTCGTAGAGCTCGATAACGTGAGCATCGGAGTTGTTAAAGGCGTTGAGCAACGCACCGCTGAGATCTTCCGAACTCGCGACTGTGGATTCGTTGGCGGTCTGGAACCCTGTGAGTACCCCCAGTTCGCCCTCGAGGACGACCCACTTGTTCGGACAAGCACTGTCCGCCGTCCAAGTCGGATCGCTCGGCGTGTCGCAGATCAGCTCGGCGGGATCCGGTATGGGGTCGAGTCCATTGTGCTGGACGACCCATTGCAGAGGATTGGTAAGTGCGAAGTACTCGCGCCCGAGCCCCAGCACGGTATTGACCTGCTCGGTGTTTTCCGGCAGGTCATGAGAACCGCTGCTCACTCCGGTCGCAGTCACCCACTCCCCGTAATAGTTCACTTTCGGGAAGCCGCCTTGAATGAGCTGGTAGGCCACCGCCTTGCGCGGGAAGCTTTCGATGAGTTGGTCGAATTGGAGTAAGTAGAAAAAGTACAGACCCAGCGGTGTATATCCGTTGGTCGCCCATGTCTTCGAGTTGCAGAAACACACATGGCCATCCGCATCGGTGACGTTGTCTTTGCAGCGCGAGGGTAGGCGGTTCTCGTCGGTGAACAGGTTGGCTCCGCCGGCCTTGATGTACGCCAGCGCTCGATATCGATCGGCGCGGCTCTTGAGCCAGATCGATAGTTGATCGAGGACTTCGAGGTACTTCTCACGGTAGGCGCCCTCCGTGGGGCTTCCCAGGTCCATGTAGCTTCCGCACTCGTCGTCGGCGAGATCAGTCCCACCGTCGCGGAAGTGCAGGCGAGTCACGTCTTGGTACGCATTCACCCGTGCGGTCTCCGACTACGTCGGTGAGACGGACATGCCCGCCCGGCTACCCGGCGACTATCTCGGGGTCAATGCAAACGCGGAGCACGAAGACGGCCAACACAGCCAAATGTTTCTGGCTTGGGATGCGACGGCCAAGGTGTATTGGTACGTGGAGGGCAACGGAAGCTACACGAGCGCGTATGGAGACATCGTTCACACAGTGAATGTCGAGTCGCACGACGCGTGTGACAACGACGGATGGTGGAGTCCGTTGGCGGCGGCAGCGGAGTGCGGCGTGGATGACGGCTTCTGGATCAAGACCATTGGAACCCTGAACGAAGCGATGGTCGAGTGAGGAACCTGCGTCAACACGATGATCATCCTCTCGCTAGCTGCGAGTAGTTGCGGTCCCGGCGACAACGCCGGGACACCCGCGGGAACATCGAAGAGCCCGCGACGCGACGAGTGCGCCGATTCCGAGCAGTGCAAGGTCCGCGGCAACTGCCACACAGAAGTCACGTCGTCGACCTCCGTCGACGAGTTCGGCACAAAAGGCCACGAGGTCACCCACACGACGTCCCCAACACCGAAGCCCACTGCGAACAATCGGAGATCTGCAAGACCGAAGGCGCATGCTCGATTCTGATTTCCGTCGACGCTCATTGCGCAGCCGTAGACGACGCCGATTGCCGCAACTCCGATGAGTGCAAGGTTCGAGGAGAATGCGGGCCACCTACCGACAATGGGTTCTGTCGATCGCGAGCCACGAGAGCTCCGCCGGCGGGTCGCCCCGTTGTAGCGTGGCCGTCCAGGATTCCGGTTCTCGCCGTCGCTGTGGCAGCGAATCACCGCGTGAACGAGTCACAAAGCTCGGCGCGCTGGTCGACGAGCCCCGGCATCTGCCACCACGGCTGCCCGCGCGATCTATAGCGGTCGTGTCGCCTGCCACGTGTCCCACCCGCCGCCGTTGCGTCCCGAGGTGAAGTAAACCCGGCACCCATCCGGCGAGATCCAGTCGAGGAACTCGAAGCGGTCGGAGTTGAGCTCTGTCACGTTGGTGATCTGAGCGAACGCTGCGGTGAGCGACGGGCGGGTGGCAACCCAGACGTCGAGGCTGCCTGCGCCGCCGGTTCGATCGGAGCTGAAATAGATCGTCAGTCCGTCGGCGCTGAGGGTCGGCTGCACCGAGCTAGCCGCGCTCGCGCTTAGCTCGGTGATCGCCGTGGCGTTGGTGAAGCCGGTCGGGCCGGCGGAGGCGCGATAGATAGAGCTGGCACCGCCCGCGGCTGGAGTGCGGGTGAAGTACAGCACCTGACCATCGGCAGAAATCGACGGCGTCTGATCGTGGTCGGCGGTGTTGACTCCCGCGCCGAGACTTGTGGGCGCGCCGAACGGCGCGGCGAGGTTCGGGCGCGTGGACACGTACAGGTCGTGCTCGCCGGTCCGCGAGGAGTGGAAGAACAGCGCGAGTCCATCCGTGGAGAGCGAACCTCCGCGCTCATCTGCGGTCGTGTTGATCGCTGTGATTGCCCCCAGCGCGCCAAACGCGGCGTCCCGCGTTGCGCGCGTCGCGACGTAGGCATCGAGGTCGGCGGTTCCGGGGCTCTGTCGGTTGCTGAAGAGGTAGATGGTCAGCTCGTCCGCGGACAAGCTCGGGTTGCCCTCGTCGTTCGCAGTATCGAGACCGGCGACCAGGCGGACGTCCCCGAACGGCTTGGCGGGGTCACACGCCCGAACATCGGCATCGATGGCGGCAGCGTCGATCTCCGGCGCCATATCCACGCCGCGAGCGTCGGTGGTGTTGGAGACACCTCCGCAGGAAGCGCTCACGAGGTACCACGGGATGAGGAGACGAGCGTTGTGGGCCATTGCCTGTGGGGAGTAGGGGCCTCGAATCCGTCGCGCAGAAATCGACTACCTCGGCGGAAGTAGCCGTCCGATCGGCGATGTCGGTCGGGGTCAGGCAGGAGACCAGCACGGGGTAAGTGTCGCGGGACCCGGCGACATGTCATCGACGAATCCGAACTCCGGATCGTTGTAGCCCGCGTGGTGATCATAGCGGCCGCCTTCGCCGTTCCACCGCGCGTAGACCGTCGTGCTCACATCGCCATCATCGAGAAGCATCTCGAGTGCGGAGTCCTCGTCCGACCACTCCCAGTACGTTGTTCGCGCATCCTCGACGATTCCGTCCCCGAGGTCGACCGCGTGAAAGTCGTACCAGAGCTCGCGCTCACCGCCGGCAAGCGGCATCTCCGCGATCACGATCTCGCCCGACATGTCACCTTCGGAGACCGCGTCGAGATCGATCGTCAGATCGAAATCCACGACATCCTGATCGTCGACAACGATCGTACCGAACACGATGGGTGCGGCGGTGCTCGGGTCGAACGCGCTCGGGCCGGTCGTGTACTCGACGTTGAACGTACGCTTGTCCGCGGTCGTGATCGGCAGGACGTCGTCATCGCCGGCAAGATCCGAGTCGATCCGCCATTGATGTTCGCTGTCCGTTTCGACCTCCGGCGTGGTCTGCGCGACGAGCTCGAGATCTCCGAACACGTCCTCGATCAGATCATCGATGCGGTCGACGTAGTCTTCTACCGCCACGAGGGCTGGCGACACAGCCGCGAGCGGCAACCTCGCCCGTCGGCCGTCTCGCGGCCCGCCGATGCGGACCGACGAGACACGCGGCACCGCGCTCCGGAATGTCGACTGGCCGCACGAGCCGCCGGGGCACGGCAGCGGATCCACGCCGCTTTCATCCGCCCCACATCCGCCAACGACGAGGATCGCCAGCAAGGAAGACAACACACAACGATTGGTTCGAGTCACAGAGCCTCCTGCCCCCCATGTATCGAAATCGACCAAGAACGTCAGCTCGCGGAGATTGTGCGACTCAAGGGGGACCGACATCGTTTGGGAAGCGAGACTGAACCACGCGTGCTGCTCATACGAAGGAGTCGCGCACGCGCTCACATCACCGCTGGCCACATGGCGGGGTTCCAGCGCGCGACGGCGAACATCGCCTCGTACGCGCGGTACCGCCAGTTGATACCGCCGTCCACGAGGGCCAGCGCCTCGATGTCGAGTGTCGTGAAGCCGGAGGTATCGCAGGACTCTGCATCATGTCCGAGATCGATCGGTTCGGTCTTCATCGCTAGACTCCTCAGTGTCCGAAGGGGCGGTTAGGGACCGACGACGTCGGGGCGTTCGACGACGGTTGCGTGCTCGGTTGGTCGCTTCGGTCGCCGCCAAACCAGTGGTACGCCCCGAGGGCGCCTCCCATCACGATAGCTGTGTCCTTCACGAAATCCGCCGCTTCCTTCAGCACGGGGCGCACGGCGCGATAGCCCTTGGAGATCAGACCTCCAACACCGGCACCATCGATCGTTGCCAGAGCGTCTTTGCTAATCGTCGCGAACGTGAGCTGGTCATTCTGATTCTTCATTTGATTGTCTCCCTGTTGTGATTTCGTGAACGACTTCGACCAAAGCAGCTCGCGTGCCGAGGCGCGTACCCTGCGTTCACGTGAGTTGCGCGGCGCGGGTTGAGGCCCCTCGACTACGGTTGATAACCAGAGGAAACGACTACGAAAAAAGATTGCGACTTGCTCCGTCGAGGCTCCTCTAGATCACCGCGTTGTTGTCGCTGCGCGACGTCCCAACATCGATTGTCACCGTGTGCTGCAATGGGACGACCTCCGATGATCTCCGTACCGACATGCGTGCTCACCGTCCTGCTCGCGACCTCCGTCACGGCTGCCGAATCGATCATTCCGGAGGGCGCGACATGCATCCCGAAGAAGCTCCGCCCGACGGTCGGCCGTGAGAGCTACGAAAAAGGGCCCCTCGAGCTCCAGCTCGCGCTCGTCCAAGGCACCCCGACGCTGTGCGCGCACGTGAAGCGTCGGCAAGACTGGGACGATGCTTCGACGCCACAGCTCCCCGTCGGCACCGCGGGCTGCTGGCAAATCAACGCGACTCGCAAACGCCTGTCACCGGTCGCGTCGCTCTTGTTGCCAGGCCTACCGGTGCACACCGACCTCGTCAACGGCTGCGCCCAAGGCCTATGCATCCCGACGGGCACGACGCTCCCCGACGACGCGCGCCCGATGATCGCGATCAACGATACAGGTGACCTCGCGGCGATCCTCGTGTTTCACGACATGTCGCAATCGATCGCCGGGTACCTCTTCGATCCGACGACCAAGACCCTTCTCCGCACGTTTGTCGTCGATGCGCAGGATCTGATCACGCGGGTCGTCTTCATCGGAGATCGGATCGTCGCGCAGCACTGCAAGGCAGCGGCGCACTGCAGCTTCCGGGTGTTCTCTACGGCGGCGCCGGCGTCCGAGCCGCTGAGCCTCACCGTGAAGGGCAAAGACTTCACGAACGGACACCTCGGAATGCTCGGCATCCTCGAGCCGGGCGTCGTCGGCTTCGCCGATGTCGGCTGGTCCACCTTCGGTCGCTTTGATGCGAAGACGACGAGTGTTACCATCGTGCGCAACAAGCGGCCGTCCGCCTGTGCACGCAAGACGATGGACGCCACACGCGTGCCCGCATGCGCGCGCAAAGAGGTCGACCCGTTCGCCGACGCGTACGTGATCGCGACCGGCAAGACGTTCCTCGCGCGCTTGTCGGCACCGCGCTCCGGCGACATCGTCACGCTCGACGCGAACCTCGTCGAGCGCTCGCGGTTCAACGCCTACTGCGCGAAGTGACTGATCCAAACGCCGGCGGGAACCCTCGTGCCGGGGGTCAAGCTCGCGCCTGCGCGCCAAGACGGCCAGCCGTAGCTACATCGATCGGCTTCACGAACCAGGCTCCGGGGCCGATCTGGAACCCTGCCGGGTCATCGCGACTCATGCCCGAAATGGCACCCCGTGACATGCTCGATCACCAATGGCGATCACGATTCGCGAGCTCGACCGCAAGACGGATCGCAAAGCGGTCGAAGCGATCGATACATCGTTCGAAACCAGCACCGTGTTCGACCTGGTCACGAGCGATCGCCGCATCGATCTGATCGAGCGCGCGTTAGACGTGCCCCTCACCAAGCGCTACTCGATCGCCGAAGTGTTCTCGCACTGGGCGCGCTGGAAGACCGGCTGGGTCGCGGAGGATGGCGGGGTACGCGGCTTCGCGGTCGTCGAGCACGAGGCGTGGAACGCGCGCCTCACGTTGTGGTTCTTGTACATCTCCCCCGAGTGGCGTCGCCGCGGAGTAGGCCGCGCGTTGCTCGAGCGCGTCGAAGCGCACGGCCGGGAGATCGGCGCGTCGCACGTATGGATCGAGACGAGCAGCGTCAACGTGCCCGGCGTGCGCGCCTACGAGCGACTCGGGTACTCGCTGTGTGGTGCGGACCGCACGCACTACGGTCCCTACATGCCGGGCGAGACCGCGATCTTTCTCGCCAAGTCTCTCTGACTACGGCGCCGGTTTCTCGTCGAGGACGTTGTAGTACGTGCTGCTCCACGCCTCGCCCTAGCGTCCTGTTTCGTGATCACGAGCGCTTCGCGCCAATGCGGCGCGATGTCCTCGGACACGACGCGAACCTGGAACGACTCTTTGCTGCGATTCGCCGCGTCCGGTGCGAGCGTGACGACGGCCCCGTCGAGCTTCCACGTGCCGTCCCCAACCCCTACGTACGTGTACTCGTACAAGTTGACGTGCGCGATCATTCCGGTGCTCGCCTGATAGCGCCCGGACGGATAGAACCTGTACTCGTTCAAGATGCGGCCGTCGATCACCGAGAGACCGTACGCAGGACGTGGAGGTACCCAGAGGCGATCGCCGTCGGCGGGAGCGCCCCACGTGTGACGAGTGTCCGATGCAGGGCGGGCAGGCGGAACCACGGGGTCGTCGGCAACAGGTGGTGCTCGAGGTGATAGTTCACGTGCAGCGGTGCGACCGTCGCGCGCGCGAGGAAGTTCGCGGTCGTCGTCCGCGTGTTGCGCAGGGGATCGGACCCTCGCGCCGTACAAGCGTGCTCGGCGAGCATGCGGATGCGAAGGAAGAGGCCGAACGTCGTCAGGTACGCGACGAGCCAGGCGAGATAGATCCACCCGACGCCCGCAAGCGAGAGCGCTCCGACGATCACCGCGTTCGCGGCGAGCATCTTCCACGCGTTGCGGACGAACGCGACCGCGTGAAACGCGAGCGACTTGCGCTGCCACTTCACGCCGCCGCCGACGTTGTAGGTGAGGAGCTCGAGATCGATTAGCAACAATGCAACCACGCGGCGAACACCGGCGAGCCCGGTGAGGTCGCGCAGGATCTTTCGCACGAGCGAGCGATGTGACATCGGCTCGAGTGGAGCAAGCGCGAGATCCGGATCGCGATCCGTGCCGGTGTGCGCGTGATGTCCGAGGTGGTGCTTGCGATACCGCGCGACGTCGGACCAGACGGGCCGCGCGCAGACCAGATCCGTCACGACCTCACCGAGCCACTTCGTGCGGAACAGCGTGCCGTGTGCCGCTTCGTGCATCATCACCGCGAGTGCGAGCTGACGCCCGCCGAGGACGATGACGGCCGCGACGAACATCGCCGGGTGCGGCCAGAGCGCGAGCGCGACGAACGTCCCGGCGATCACGGCCCAGGTCCATAGCACCGCGATCGCACCGCCCCAGTCCGATGGCGTGGTGAACGCGCGAATCTCGTCGCGCGTCAGGAGGTCCGCGGCACCCAGCTCACGAGTATTCGACATGCCGATCCTCCGACGTCACGACGAGACCGTGCTGCATTCCGAACATCTGTGCCCACACGCGGCGACCCGCCGCATCGAGACGCTTCGCCGCATCCACCATCGCGCGCCGCGCGCCGACGTCGACGAGTGGCTCCGGAAGCCGCGGATCGAACATGATCGTGCGCAGCACGTCGCTGCCGAACAGGAACGACTCCTTGGCCGCTGCTCGCGGCGACATGTCGTCCATCGCGAGCAGGAACCCGCCGATGCGCGCCGTGATCTGGCGATACGTCGCGCTGAGCTTGTCGCCCTCGAACAGCCGCTGCACGCGTCGTTCGGTCTCGGCGTCGAAGTCCGATGCGCGATACACGAACGCTGGCTCTTCGAGCCCGAGCTCGACGAGCTGATCGCGCAGCTTGGCGATCCCACCGGCGAGATTGTCGGGCCGGAGGGCCATGCTCCTCCCGTGCTCGCGGAACCCGAGCAGCTTGAGCGCGCGCTGCCGGCGCCGCTGTCCGCTGCGATCGCTGCGCGCGACGTCGCCGAGGTGCACGCACGCCCAGGCGCCGTCCCAGCGCCGGATCTGCTTCTCGACCTCGCGCCAGCTCGTGACCTGTCGCGTGAGCGCGCGTGTCGTCGCCGCGAGCCGATACTCGCCGCGTCCGGCGAGCTCGAGCGTTCCCGCGGCCGTCAGCCTCGCGAGCGCGACACGAACGCTGCCAGCGTCGACCCCGAGGATGTCGGCCCCCGCGACGAGGTTTGCCACGGAGCCCTGGTGCGTATCCGCCGCGGTGAGCAGCTCGAGCACGAAGCGTTTCGCGGTGACTCGCACCAGGACGATGTTACATCGAAACGCAGCAAATGCAATCGTATGTAATATGCGTCCAGGCTCAGTCCTGCGCGTCGAGCTTCGCGATGCACTTGTCGAGCAAGCGCAGGAGATCCTTGCGCTCGGCTTGGGTCAGCGCCGAGAACAACTGGGCTTCCGACGTGTCCACGGTGGCCTCGATCCTCGCGCGGTGCTTGGGTGGTACGCGGGGCTCGATCAGGGAGACCCGGCGATCCTCGGGGGAGGGAACGCGGCGTACGAGACCCTGCGACTCCATCCGATCGAGCGCGCCGGTGAGAGTCGGGCTCGAGAGCGCGAGCATGCGCTGGAGCCGGCCGATGGCGAGAGGGCCTTCGATCCAGAGAATCGACAAGATGTGCGCCTGTTCGGTCGAGACCTCGTGCGGCTTGAGCGCGCGGCCGTGTGCACGGTTGACCAGCCGGAACAGGCGCGCGATGGCGTTGCCGAGCGACGAGCGCAACCGATCATCTTGCATACGAGATAATTATCTCGTATACGAAATTAAGTCCATGGAGCGTGCGACATTCGAACGGCTGGTCGAGAGATTGCGTGGCGGCGAGCAGATGGCGGCGTCCCCGTTCGAGGTGCCTGCGGCGCTGTATCAGTCGCGCGAGCAACTCGAAGCGGAGCGACCACTGTTCGCATTGCCGCGGATCGCTACGCTGTCGTCGGCGATTCCAGCCGGTGGAGTCGCGCCATACGACGAGGCGGGATTGTCGGCGATCCTCGCGCGTGGGCAGGACGGCGTGCTGCGCGCGTTCGCGAACGCGTGCCGGCACCGTGCGACGCGGCTCGTCGATGCGCCGTGCGCCGCGAAGGCGATGGTCTGCCCGTACCACGGGTGGACGTATGACCTCGCGGGCACTCTGATCCACGCACCGCATGCGAGTATGTTCGGTGCTGCGTGCGAGAAGCGCGATCTGCGGCCGATTTCAGTCGCCGAGCGCGACGGGCTCGTGTGGATCGGCGGCGAACAGATCCGCGAGCATCTCGGTGGGCTCGATGCAGATCTTCGAGCGCTTCGCTTCGACGATCACGTGGTGTGGCGGACCGCCACCGTGACGAGACGGTGCAACTGGAAGCTCGTCATCGAAGCGTTTTTGGACGGCTATCACATCCGCGTGTTGCACCGCGATTCGATCTATCGCTTCTTCCTGGACGCGATGTCGCTCGCCGAGCCCGTCGGTCCGCACATCCGCGCGATCAGCGCGCGGCGAACGCTGCGCGAGGCGCCGACGAGTCTCGACGGCGTGGAGCTCCGCTTGCTCGCGACGCCGTCGTTTACGGTGTTTCCGGCCACGACGATCATCGCGCACCCGGACTTCATCTCGATCATCGTGCTCTCGCCGACGTCGGCCGGGACCACCGAGTGGCGTCACACGATGGTGGTGCCCGCCTCGCGCGCTGGCGACGCCGAGCATTGGGACAAGAGCTGGGAGTTGATCGAAGGCAGCGTGTTCCAGCGCGAGGACCTCTGGGTGTGCGAGCAGATCCAGCGGGGTCTCGAGAGCGGGACCGACGACCCGCTGTTGTTCGGTGCGCTCGAGACGCCGATCGCGTGGTTCCACGCAGCGATCGAGGCGAGAGCAACGCCTTCGATGACGTGAGCGGATCCGACCAGCCTTCTCGATTCGAGGCGGCCCGATGCAGACGCAAGCCCACCAACGCGCGCGAAATCGCGACACGATTCACGCTCAGGTCACGAGCACGAGCACGGCGTCTTCGTCGACAGAGCCTTCACGCACGCGGCCAGGTCAACGACACGCGGACCTTCAGGTCGGGCTTGATCTTGAGGGTGCCGAGCATCGCGGAGAACGGCTTGATCCCGAAGTCTGGCTGATGAAGCGTGATCTCCGCGACCTGCTTGCCGTTCGCGGGCCGCGTCTTGATCTCGAGCGGTCGCGTCTTGCCATGCAGGGACAGCTCGCCAGCGAGCACGAAGCCGTCGCCAGCGGGGACCGCTTTGGCGGCACGAAATCGGATCTCCGGGTGCCGGCGCGTTTCGAGCACATCGTCGGCGATGTTGCGCTCGATCTTTCGCTTGTCGCCCTCGGACACGTCGCGCGGGCGCCCATCCTTGATCGCGTGGAGAACGGCGAGCGAGCTCGCCTCGAACTTCGCATCGACGGCAAGCTCGTCGGTGACCTCGATCGTGAACCGCCGAACGGCGAGCTCGAGATCGTGGGCGAGCGCGGACAGCGCACCTTCCTTGAACGTGAACACGTGGCACTCGGCGTCGTTCTGGTCGAACTTAGGCATGATCAAACTCCTCGCGGTGCGTCACAGATGCTAACGCAGACACGCGGGCGCGCAGGCCGTAACCACGGACATCTGTGGTGAGCGCGCACTACGCGCAAGCGTTGCGCGATCGCCATGATCGATCGACGACCAGGCGCTGGCGTAGGCTGGCCTGGCTACCGCGTCGCCGAGATCTCGGCGGGGATCCGCTCGGCGAGAAAGTCATACACGCGCCGCACGATGCGGTTCGAGCGGATCTCGCGGTGCACCGCCAGCCAGCACGGCAGCGGTGGAATTCCGAGCTCGCGAAGATGGCCTACCCCGGACAGTGCCTCGCTCTCTCGACCTCGCTGCCGCGGCAATTCATGGATGCTCGGCTGGGAGGCAGGCGAGCGTCCCCACGACGACCGGGACCAGGCAGGACGACCACGCGTTTACCCGCGCAACTGCGCGATCACGCGGCGCAGCTCTCCGACTGGATCGGCGGTGACTGGCTTGCCGTGGCCGAATGTGAGGCGCGCGAGGTCAGGTGTCGCTGCGAGCCGCTCGAGGTTCGCAGCCATCGCGCGCTTGTCCTTGATCGCGATCAACCGCATCACACGTGGCGCGCTGACCATGCCGGTCGGTCCCATCATCACGTTCATCGGGAATCCCAGCTTGGGCATGTTGCACACGGCATCGCAGAACGTGAGCGTCACGCCGTCGTCGCTCGTCGTGATCATCACGCCCTCCATCGGGCAGCCGTCCAGCGGCTGAAGATCGACGCGCTCGCCCTTCGGCATCTCTTCGGTCACGGCGTCGACGCCGACCACCTTTGCGACTCGTTGTTTCGCTCCGCGCGGCGCGACCACCTTCGCCGTCGGGTAGCGCTGCTTCCAGATCGCGGCATCCATGCGATGGAAGCCGTTCGGCACGAAGATCACGCTCGGCTCGCCCCACGCCTCGAGCTCTGCCATCTCGGAGTCGTCGAGCGCGATCGCGTTGTGGACGACAACGCGTCCGTCATCCATCTTCGCGAGCATCATCTGGCGCTGTACGCGCTTGCCGAGCTTACCGCTCACACGCCACAGGTTCGGAGCGAGCTTCTCGATCGGGTTGTGGGGGAGGACGGTCCACTCCGTGAACGCTGCCGGCATGCACGAACGATAGTCGATTAACCCGCCTCGCGTACCTGTCCGGCGATGGCTTGCCGAGGAGCTTCCCGAAGCCTTTCGACTCGCTCATGCTGTGTGAGGACTTCTCGGGGACGAATGCCTCGCTCGCTGGAGTCAGAGCTTCGACGGCGAGCCACACAAGTCACCGGGCGCAAGGACACAACATGAGGTCAAAAGAGAGCGAGAGAGAACGCTCACGGGGGTCGCGGAAACTCGTGTCGTGGAAATTTGGGCTCTCCGCGTGGATTGCCGCCAGCACGCTCGGGGCTCTCTCGTGCGCGGGGCGATCGACTGCTAGCTCGCCCGTGCAGATCCTCGAGGTCTTCTTCGGCCTCGACAACGCTCTGCCCATGGTCGCCAACTTTCTTTGCCCAAACGCACAGGGCATGGACGGAATGCCCGTCGTCTTCTCGCGGCGCATCGGCGTCGACAACCCCGAGGCGTCGGCGTTTCGCGTCACGACGCGCTCGGGCGTCTCGCGCACTCCGCACTGCGCGACGCTTCGCCCAGCCCTCGGGCCGAGCAAGCTGCACACGGTGCTCCTCATCGGGGACTTCGGAGACGACCCCGGCGATCCTCCGGCGCGCGTCGACGTGGTCGGGTCCGTTCCGCTGCTCAACGGCGGCGACGCAATGGGGGCATCGAGTGACCGCGTCACGCCGCTATCGGAGGGACCCGAGCTGCGGATCGGCTATCGCTACAAAGCGGCGGACCTCCCGACCTCGTCGTGTGCGTCGTCGACGATGCAGATCGTTCAGCTCACATGGGCGGGAGGCGTCCGCGCGGCGACGGGTGGCGAGCTCGGCGACGACGCGCGCACCCGGATGCGCGTCACGCTCAGCGACGGGCGAGAGATCATACCCGTCGCGCTCGCCGATCTCGGAGACAACGACAACTACACTCAGCTCTGCCTCGACGTCGACACACCGGCAGAGTCCGTCACGGTCGAGGCAGGCGTTGCGGTCGACCCTCGCGGAGACACCAATCCCGAGAGCTCCATTCGCATCACGACCGACCCAGAGAGCATTCGTTGAGAGTCGGTGGGCCAACCCTCGCGAAGCCGACGTCGACCCTCGAGCAAGCCGAACGGAGCGGCGCCGGACGCGACGACGATTGGCGCCCACGAAGGCGAGCGGCGCGCTAGCGTCACGCCGTGCTGGACCCCGCGCATCCGATCACCGCGTTCTTCGACGACAACCCCGAGCGCGTGCTCGCGTCACTGCCCGCGATCGAGCACTCGAGCGGGCTGGTCAAGAATCTCGACACGCTCTATCGCAAAGCGGGTGAACCCGAGCTGCGAGGACATCGCGACGGCTTGTTCGACCCGCGCATCTTTGCGAACGGCTTCGGTCACATCGAGACGACCGGTGTGGTGCATCCGAGCATCTATCCGCGGCTCGTCGAAATCATGAGCATAGACACGCCGGAGATCCAGGCGATCGCGCGCGGCGAGAAGCAGTGGCGCGACGGCAAAGTGATGGACGACGAGTACGCGAAGGACGAAAGCGATCTCAGCGGACCACACGGCATCGCGGAGATCGTCCGCCGCGCGCGCCCTGGTCATCCGTTGCTTCCGTTGTGCACGATCACGAAGATCCCGGTGCCGCCGCTCGCCGCGCGCCCACTTCACCCGAGCAACGCACCTGAAGCGATCGACGCCTGGATCGGCCCGGTCAACGAAGCGTGGCTCGATGTGCTCCGTCTCGCGCGCCAGGACATCCGGCTTCACGAGCTCGACGACACTCCGCAGATCATCCTGACGAACACGTCGGGTCGCCTACAGCACGCACTCGACAGGGTGTACCAGCGCACGCGCCACGCCGACGGCTGGCTCGTTCCACCGATGGTGCGCGGCGTCGACGAGTCCGTTGTCGCGATCGTGTACGCCGGGCCCGAGCGCATCGTGATCCAGCGCAGCAACGGCGTTCGCGTGGTCGATGTCTCGGGTCGCGAGGTTCACGTCGCGCCGCCGTGCGGGTGCATCCTGCGCGGCACGATCGACAACCGCTATGCGGTGTTCCACGACTTCCAGCGCGATCTCTATCCATTCAACGACGAAGAAGGTCTGTGGCCACCCGACATCGCGGATCACATGTCGCGCATCGCCGGACCGCTCAGCGTGCTCGACGTGCATGTGGGCGCCTACCTCGAACGCGCACCCACGAACATGCCGCGCACGTTCGTCGAGAACGGCGAGCCCGAAGAGCTGTTCCTCGGCGGCCGGAGCCTCGAGGAACTCGGTGGAGATCGCCCTGTCGCATCTGCGTACACGAACGACCTCCGGTTCGCCGAAGTCTCGGGCGATTCGACGCAGATCATCTCCCTCGCGACCGGGCTCACCTTCGTACGTCCCGCGACGACGTATCCCGACGAGATCGAGAAGTCGCTCGACCTCACGACCGGCGAGGTCGTCGAGCACGAGTGGGACGATCAAGGCGGTGGCGGTGCGAGTGCGGTTGCATTCGTCGACGGTCGCTGGTTCACGTTCGATCACTACGGCGTGCTCTGCGATCACATCGGCAACGAAGCGATCGTCATCGTGCCGATGGCGTCGGCCGCCGCCTTCGACCCCGCCGGCACCCGACTCGCGCTGGTGGTCGGCGATGAGCTCGTCATCATCGATCGCGTCGCCCGCGCGATCGTGTCGCGCTTCCCGGCGTGACCCAGAGTCGTCACCCAGGGTCGTGTCGCGCCCGGCGTTGGCTACTCGCGCGCCAGTGCTTCGGTCACCGGACGAAGAGTCGGTAGACGTTCATGCCCGTGCCGTGCTCGCAGCTCGGCGCGCACGCAGGGCCTGTGGTCAGTTCGATGGACAGGTCTCCCACGATCGCGTCGCGCTCGATGCGGGGCGGCGTGTCGACCACCGTGGTCCAGCAGGTGTTGAGGCCCAGTGCCGCTGTCTGACCGCTGGCGTTGTAGAAGGCGCAGGTCGCGTTGCCGGGGTCGAGGCTCGTCGCGTTCGGTGACAGCACGGCGCCCTCCACGGACAGCGTACGGACCGCCTCCCCTTGCAGTGCGGCCACGAACATCACGTCGGTCGCGGCCAGCGTGTTCTCCCAACTGAGCGAAAGAGAGAACGTCACGCTACCGCACGCGTAGGACCGGATGCCGTGCCATCCGTTCGCCATGATCGCCTCGCCCACGGTGGGGCCGCAGCTCTGTGTGCCGGACAGAACATTGACCGTGGTGACGAGGTCGAGTGATGACGGCGGCAGCGAGCCGAACACCGGGTTCAGCAGCGCCGTCCAACCACCACCATCGGTCGTCATATCGCACCACACCTCGCGCGGCGCTGCGGTCTCGGGGCCGTCGGGGTCGACGGTGTACGCACCGCTCGGCAGCCCGGGCCGGGCGGTGTTGAGCTCCTTGCAGCTCCGCGCCGGCCGGCACGCGTCGGACTCGCAGATCGCGTTGTCGCACTGCGAGCTCAGGCGGCAGGCGACGCAGGTGTTGGAGGCGGGACTGCAGTACGGCGCGCTCCCCGAGCAATCCGTCTCCTCCTGACACGGCCGCGCGTCGTCGCCGGTGGCATCGACGACAGTCACCCTGGTTCCGCACGCGGCCCCGAGGACCAGCACGACGACCGCGCCACGCATCCCTCGATCTAACCTCGTGCGGCGATCAGTTGCCAGCGCCGTGTGTGCCGCCAGCGATTCGCCCCGCTTAGCCGTCGTACTTGAACGACAGCGACACGCGAGCGCGGTAGGCGACGACCTTGCCGTTCTCGATCTTCATGTCGAGCTTCGATACCTCCGCGATCCGCAGATCACGCAACGACTTCGCGGCGGTCTCGACCGCGTTCTTCGCCGCGTCCTCCCACGAGGTCTTGCTAGTCCCGATGATCTCCGTAACTCGATAGACGCCTGCATCATCTGTCTTTGCCATGGCCGGGATGGTAGGTGGTTCCGACCCCTCGTGGCGTGATCTGGCAGCGTGATCGACGCTCCCGAAGCTCTAGATCCCGAACCGACCGCCGAGACCCACGAGGACGGAAACATCGTGGGTCTCGACGGACGCATCCAGGGACGGCGCGACCACCGCACGCACGTTGAGGTCGACGGCGCCAATTCGTCCCCGACCACCGGCGATCTCGAAGCCGGCGCCGAGCATGAAGTCCTTGCGCTCGTCCGAGCCGCCGGTGCCCGGAAATCGACGAGAAGATCGCGGCGACGAAGACCAGGATGGTCGAGCAAGAGCTGAAGCCGATCGAGACGGCGTTCGCCGAGGGCCGCTTCGACGATGGCGTCACCGGCCTCGTGCAGCTCGACGCGACCAAGCGCGTCGAACCTCCAGTGCAAGCGTTCGCGAAGAAACAGGAGCAGCGACTGGTAGCCGAGCTCGATGCACGAGCGGCTCGCAAGGAGTGGGCGCGCGCGTACGTTCTCGCCACGCGCGCGAAGAGCGTGTTCCCTTCGCTCGCCACGAGGATCCCCACGTACGCGCGGAGCTGGGCCGACGCGCTTCGAGCGGCGATCGAGGATGCGAACAAGAACAAGAACGAGGCCGCGACCGTGTTCTTGCAGGCCGCGCTCGCGATCGCGACCGGAGATCGTGGCGAGGAGGCACGGGCGAAGCAAGCCCTCGTCGCGCTGCGCGCGAAACACGCGATCGCACTCGAGGTGCGCGGCAAAGGCGACGTGCAGCGCGTGCAGTCCGCGCTTTCGGGGGATCACCGGTTCGCACTGTCGAGCGCGAACGTTAGGTCCGGCAAGGTGATCGTCACGCTCGGCGCGCCGACCGACGCGAAGACGATGACTCGCGGTCGCGAGTCCGTCCAAGTGCAGAAGGGCATGCGCACGGTAGAGAACCCGGATCACGCCGCCGCCGAGCAGAACGTCCAGGACAAAGAGACGGCGAGCGTTGGCGCTGCATTTCCGACGGCGGCAAAGCTTCAACGCGCGCCACGGTGTCCCCGGGGCGTCCCCGGGGACATCCCGTGTGAGCGGTCTCGTTTCCGCCGGAGCGTCACGTCGATACATTTTGCTGCCTGTCGGCGCGTGTCTTCCTGAACGGCTCGCCAGGGGCTCACGTCTGTTTACCGTGTCAGTGAAGTGTCGACACTGAGATCCGTTCGACGCTGCGCAACGTCGTCCGCGTTGGACATGCGTTGCCGTACCATGCGCGCCGTGTTCACCATCCGCGCTGCCATGATCGCCGCCGCCCTATTCGTCACGCACACCGCGAGTGCGGATGACACGCGACGCGCGCACCCGGAGGTCGCATACAAGCCGTTCATCGAGACGCCGGAGGACGCCGCACGTTTCCGCGAGGTCGATCGGCGCCCGCAGCTCCAGGCGGACCTCGGTCTCAGCGTGATCTGCCTCGGCTACGAGCACCCCATGTGGAACCCGAAGAGCGTCTCGGTGTTCCTGGGCGCGGGCATCTTCGGCACGTACTTCTTGCCGTGGTTCGATCGCGGCGACAACACGGTCGGCGCAGTCGCCGACGTTCGCGTCACCTGGTTCCCGCGCAGTAACGATGGCCGCGGGCTCTACGTCACGCCGTACGGGCGTGTCGGCTATGCCGCCGGCGATGACGAGGAGACCGGCGCCCATGGCGGCGGCATCGTTGTCACGGCAGGCGCATTCGTCGGCTACGCGTTCCGCCTCTCGAATCGCCTCGATCTGCGCGTGGGTGCGGGAGGCCAGTACATTTATATCGATGGCGAGAACGGCGTCGGAGCCTCGACGCCGTTCGTCGCCCTGGACATCGTCCTCGGCTTCCGGCTCTAGACCGTCACCCGACACAGCCCGCGCCGAATCGGCGTGCCTCGCCAGCGTGACCGGCGACAAGGGCACGAAGGAACGGATCTCATCGTTGGGAACTTCGCGGAGTTCCGCTGGCACGCGAGCTGCGTTCGCAGGTGGGATGCGCACAGCCATTTGTCGCGACGCACTCTGCATGGTCGTCACGCTCGCCGCATCGTTCGGATGCGGGACGTGGGTGGAGCCGTGGAGCGAGTCGACGCCACCGCTGCACGAGCCGAACGAGTCGATCGAGGAGCACGCGATCGTGAACGATCGCTTCTGCACCAACATTCACGCGGTGCTGATCGCGAAGGCCGAGAGGCTCGGCAACTGCGCCCAGGCGACGATCTCGACGCCTCCGATTTCTAACCTCGGCGCCGGATGTGCTGGGATGACCGCCGATGAATGCGCACAGGAGCACTACGATCATCCGACCACCTATGTGAACCCGGCCGGCTCCGGTTCCTTCGAGCTCACCTACCTGCCGAACACGAACAACCTCAAGTGCGCCGACGGCACGAAGCCGCACTACTACTTCAGCCCCGGAACAGACGCGACGAAGTGGGTCATCTACCAGAACGGCAGCTCCGGGAAGTGTGGACGCGCCAAGGATCGCCTGGGTAACTACTTCGAGGCTGGTGAGACCTGCTTCGATCACTTCGACGCCGGTGACGGCAACAGCGGCTTTGGGCAAAAGCTCCGCTGGGAGGGAAAGGGCATTCTCGACGGCGGCACGCGCGACGCATCCGGGAATCTAGTCAACGTCGACTTCCACTCGTGGAACCGGGTGTGGATTCCTTCGTGCAGCAACGATCAGTATCAAGGATCAGCAGATCACCCGACCGAGCTCGTACTCGACGGAGGTAGCCGCGACTGGCATGCACCGCTCTTCTCGCATGGCTTCGACATCGTGACGTCGGTCATCGACGAGCTGGCGAGCGGCGCGGTCAGCATGGATCTATCGAGCGCCGAGCTGGTGATGCTGTACGGATCATCGGGCGGCGCGGGCGGGTTGCTCATGACCCTCGATGCGAAGGCCGAGTACGTCGCGGCCGTGTCCTCGGCCCGCGTGGTCGGGCTCCTCGATTCGCGCGCAGAGCCCAACCTCGCCGGTGCCGAAGGTCTGTTCGACGGCAGTGGGTGTGGCAGCATCTTCGCGGCCGACTGTCCCGCGAGGTTCGACACTCCGCCATCCGGGACGGATGTTGGAGCGGGCTACGACTTCGACTCGAGCGCGTATCAAGCCGCCGACCCGATCTCCTGTCCGGGGTGCGGGGTCGCGCGCATCAAGACCGAGTGGTGGGGAAACATGCTCGACGAGAGCTGCGTGGCGGCGCATCCGATCAATGGCGCTGCTTGCTACGACGGCTACCACGTCCTCTACAACCACACGGCGACGCCGGTGTTCCACGCGACGAGCCTGCGCGATCGCAACCAGTACAACAACCCGATCGACCACGCGACGGTGGCAGCGGGTGAGGTCTCGTTCCAGACCCTCGAAGCGTCCGTGAGCTGCGGCGATCTCCCGCGCGAGCGCGTGATCGCGCAGCTGCAGGCCTACTGGACGTACCGCGATGGCGCTGGAGGCGCGCGTGGCGACTCGAAAGGCGCGGGACCGATCGGAATCTGGGCGATCGACTGGGCCGACCACGAGATCACCAAGAAGAGCGAGCTGTTCAACATCGCTGCGCTCAACGGCATCACGCTCAGCGCAGCAATCCGCGACTGGGCCGTGAACGAAAACCCGGTCTACCTCATCGAGGCGGCGGGCCACGCCACCCGGACGACCGAGCCGCCATCGACCTTCGTGGAGCAGACGATCCCCTGCATCCAGTAAGCGCGACGGCCACGGCCACGAACGGCCACGATGACATTCACACAACGCCTCGATGCTCGAGAGGCGGCGACGGCCCGGTCGTCGCCATGCTGTCGATGCACGATCCCGGCGTGCCCCCCACGAGGTCGACAGCTCGCCGATCACGGCGTTGCGGCGCTTGCGCGAGATCAGAACGAGTCTTCGAGCGCCTTGATCTGGTCCTCGATCCGCGCCCGGCTCGGCGACGGCGCGTACGGTGACGGCGCCGGCGATCTCGCCTTGTCCATCTGCTGCCGGCGGTTGGTCTCGATCACGAGCTCCGCGGGGTACTCGACCTGATAGCCGATGCGGAACTCACGCTTCTCGCCGGGCTTGAGCGTCAGGTCCCAGCGCAGAAGGCCCTGCGAGTCCGGTTTGGACGCCGGCGTGATGCTGACTTTGTCGATGCGAATGTCCTTGTTCTCCGACACCGGAATCCGGTCGGCGAGCCGAAACGAGGCCGCCTCCGAGGAGAGATTCTCGACGGTCACGACGAACACCACCTGCATCTGATTGCGAGTCTTGCGGATCAGCGCGCTCTGTTTGCGGTCGAGCTGACGCGTGATCTTGAGCTGATCGGCAACACTGAGGAACACCGAGAAGCGTTCGCCCTTCGCGACGAACTCGATGTCCGTCATGCCCAGAAACGTGCCGTCCTGATACAGCGCGACTTGACCGGGGAGCAGCGACTGACCGGTCGCGTTCAGCATCGAGACCGTGTGCGCTGCGCTCAGACTTTGCTCGGGCGCTGCGACGATCTGCTGGGTGAAGCCGAGGGAGCTACGGCCGATGAGCAGGCGAACCGGGTGACCGTCGCCGCGAACGGACTGTGCGGCCTGCGCCTTGAAGTGCGCGGTGGTTCCGCGCTTCGCGAGGCTCTCGAAGATCGAGACGGTGCGACCCTGAACGACCTCGAGGAACTCGATGTTGCTCTGATAGACCTGCTCGAAGTTCTCGCGCTCGCGCTCCGCAGCGCTCTGGCGAACCTTGTTCCACAGCATGTTCTGTCCCTTGAACGCCGATTGCGCGCGCGTGAACGACGACGCCTTGCTGGTTCGCGTTCGCGTGACGGTCTGCGTGTCGCCCAGAGTGAGCGCGTCGAGCTCGGGGATGTTCACCGCCTCCGTCGTCGATTGCGTCGAGAACGATAGCTCGGCACCGCCCCAATCCTCACCGCTCGTCTGTGTGACCGCAGCGAACGAGACGACTTCGACGTTCTTCGCATCGGTCGTGTTGGCACGCAGCTCGTGCATGGGCTCCCACGTGACGCCCGGCAACATATACGTGATCTCGACCGTCGCAGGCATGGAGGTCGTGCCCTGCAACGTCACGAGCACCGTGGTCTCCTCGAGCTTCATCAGTCCCTTTGCGTCCTCGACGGTACGTGCGCTCGCATCGAACTTCGGCTTGAGCTCGTCGAGCTGCATCTTCACGTCGCGCCGCGCCTTCGCGGTGTCGCGCAGCGATGCGCTGATGAAGCCCATCACGTCGCCGTAACTCTTCACGCTGACGTCGCCGATCGTCGTGTCCTGGGTAATCTTCGCGACCGAAAACGCTTTGATCGATTCGATCTGCTGCTTCTGCGCATCGAGAACCGCGATCTCGTCGTTGAGCGCGGCGAGCTGATTCGACAGCATGCTGTGCTCCTTCTCGACGCGTTGCCAGCTGGCATCCGTGGCCTTGGATAGGAAACGCCGATCGACACGCACGTCGACGATGACGCCTGCGGTGACCGAGACCTGGACGGATCCATCATCGACCCAGCCCGGAAGACTGCGGAACGCGAACACCGTAGCCTCGGTGGGGAGCTGGACCTGCGCGCGCCTGGTAACGCGCGCGCGGTCCGAATAGACGGTGACCTTCGTGACCTTGGACGCGAGCGTGTTGGCGCTCGTGTCCGCCGTGGCGATGTCCTGCGCCGGTGGCGGTGCGACGACGCTCGGCGGTCTTGGTGGAATAACCGGCGGTGACGCGCACGCCACGATCATCGCGAGGCCAACGGACAGAGATTTCGAGGTCATGTCTTCACCTTTGGTTGGGTTTCGGGCACGGCGAGGCCGGCCCTTCTCAAAGCCACCGCCCTGAGACGATTGACCCTCGCATCGGATCTACGCGAACGACCGTCCGCCGGCGATTCGACCCCGGGTCCTTGCACAGACCTGACGTCCGCGCCCACGAGCAGCGCTACGTCACGTGGTGAGCGACGGCTCCAAACATGCCAATCGCGTTTCGGTCACGAACGACGTACGCGATCACCTAGCGGAGCTTCATCGCGTTTCGGTCACGGAACGACGTACGCGATCACGTAGTGGAGCTCCATCGCGTTTAGGTCCGTGTAGATGCCAAGCGGCCCGACCAGCGATGGTCCCGACACCGTCACGGAGGTTCCTCCCAACGTGCAGTCGATCTTGTTCGTCGAGCGATCGATGCTGCCGACTAGCCGGAACGGCGAGCCATCGAGCAGCGGCGCATCGAGGAACTCGTCGGACTGGTCTTGTGCCGCGGTGACCGCGAGCCTCGTCTCTCTGCTCGACGACGACTCCTGAACCTCGACGAAGCAGCGGTGACCGCCACTGCCATCGATCTCGATGCCGGTCCCGTTCGTATACCACGCCAGGCTTGCATCGGTGATGACGGCGCCGATCTCGACGACGAGGATCTGCGCCTCGATCGTGGACCTCATCGACAGTCGGCCGCTGCCTTCACCGATCGGCTGGGCAGCGTACCCGGACTCGAACAGGAAACCACTTCCGCTCCAATCGTCGCCATCGGTGAGCGGATCGTCGAAGAAGAACCGCCCGGCGATACGGTCTCCGGCCGTCATCGGGTGTGGATCGCAGACGTCGCCGACATCGTCGTCGTCGGCATCCTCTTGGTCACGATTGGCGAGACTCGGGCAGTTGTCGGTGCTGTTGTCGCGACCGTCGAGGTCCTCGTCGTTGCCGGACAGACGCTCGTCGAGGCCGAACACGACATCGCATGCTGGCAAGACGAGGACGAGCAGCACCCTTGCGATCATCCCGAGACCATCGTACCAGAGCCCGAAGCAGGCCATCTCGGCTCGTTTGGGGGCCGACGTGCCCCAGCAACTTATTCGTCGAGAGATGGACGCCTAACAGGTGACTCCCGCCAGCGTGGCGACGGGCTTCTCGCGCAGCGGCTGCCCCGTGGCGTCGGCTGCCATCCGCGCGATGACCGCAGGGAACGCCCGGTCGACCGACGCCGACAGGAACGCGACGACAGGGAGGCCCATGAACGGGACCTTCGGCGTTAGCGACCACCACACGATCACCCGGCTGCGCCGATCAGGCAGCGCGAGTACCTTCCAGCCGCCGTGCATGACCCGCATGGGAAACGGGAAACCGGGCTCGTCGGCAAGAAATCTGACGTCAAATTCGCGCGCCTCGGGATCGAAGCGTGTGACTTCCTCCGCCCAATGTTGCTGCCGCGTCGACACGCACTCGCGCACGCGACCGACGCCGATGCCCGATTCGCAGCCTGCGGCCACCTCGCGCAGCGACGACGCCGCAAGCGTCGGCAGGTAACGCGAGATCGCGCCGAGATTCGACAGCACGCGCCACATCGCCTCTGGCGTTGCCTCGACATCGACGGCGAGGCAGTAGCGGTATTCGCCCAGGCCAGGCGTCGGTTCCACCACGGTTCGCCGGAGGCCAACTAGCTGGGCGACCCCGAACGCCGCAACCACAACGGCGACACCCGCGAACAGCCAGCTTCCGGTCTGCCCGAAGCTGTCCGGATATCCGACGAGGAGCGCGAGCGAGCCCGCTGCCCAGGCGAAGTCCGCCAGCGAGATCGCGAGTACGTCGAGCGGTCGGATGCGTGGACGCCGACCCGCCAAGGCGACCACCACCGAGAACACCGCGAGCCCAACGCCCACTGCGCGAAGCAGACCAGGATGGTCGTTGCCGAGCAGGTCGGCCATGCGCGTCGGTACGAGCGCTAGCAGAAGCCCGGACACGAAGGAGAAGGCTGCGTTGGACATGAGCGCGGTCTTTAGCAGCGATGCGTTGGGCGTCGTTGGCATGGTCATCTCCTGAAGTCCGGGTCTACTTGAAAAACATATAGCATGGGACTATATGTTTTGGAAGTGAAACGCACATACCAACAAAGCTGCGCCCTGGCGCATGCGCTCGATGTGGTTGGCGAGCGCTGGGCTCTGCTCGTGGTTCGCGAGCTGCTCGTGGGCCCGCGGCGCTATGGGGAACTGCTCGACAACCTCGCAGGCATCGGCACGAATCTGTTGGCCGCGCGTCTGCGCGAGATGCAACATAACGGATTGATCGAGCAGGTAGATCGTCGGTACCGCTTGACCGCCGCGGGCAGGATGCTCGAACCGGTCGTGCACGCGCTGGTTCGGTTCGGCATGCGGCTCGAGGTCGCGCCCGATCCCACCCGGCTCGCGCGACCCGAGTGGGACTGCGTCGCTCTTCGTGCGCTCTTCAGTCCCGAGCACGCAGCAGGCCTCTCGGGCACCTACGCCCTCGTCCTCGATGGACATTCGTTCTCCGTGACCGTTGCCGATGGCGAAGTCGACATCACCCTCGGTGTCCCCGAGGAACCGCGGGCACGCGTGTCACTTGGCAAGGGCACCGCCGCAGCACTGTCGTCAGGAGAGATGAGCCTGGGTGAGGCACTCGAGCGAGGAAAGGTGGAGCTCGGCGGTCGTCGCAGGGAGGCGCGGCGGCTGCTGCAGGCTTTCGACGCGAGATAGCTGCGATCACCCGATCAACGCATTGACCCCGTCGATGCCTTCGCGATTAGAACGGCTCGGCGACCGGCTCGGGTCGCACCAGCTCGAACGGCGCGATCCGGTAGAACGCTGCGAGCGTCATGAACAGCCGCCGATGTTCGATCGCGAGCGCCGCCGGCCGGCAGAAGAAGGTCTCGGTCGCGACGGCGAAGAACTCCGCCTCGTTGACCGCACCGTAGCTGTCCATCAGCGTCGGCTCGCCGCGCTCGGTCGCCTCGCGGTGGCGCGCGAACGCCTCGCTACACACCTCGGCCCAGCGCGTGCGCTCTCGCTTGTTCGCGAGCGGCGGGGTGCCATCGACCGCACCGTTGGCCATGTCGAGCTTGTGCGCGAGCTCGTGGAACACGACGTTGCCCGCCGTCTCCTCGCGACCACCCGCGAGCACTGCATCCCACGCCAGCACGACCGGCCCACCGAGCATCGCCTCGCCGTGGATCCACGAGCCCTGCCCTTCCATCACGCGCGGCTTCTCGAAGAAGCCGAACTGACGAGGCCGCGTCCTCACGGTCGACGGATAGATGATGATCGAATCGACGTCGTGATACAGGTCGGCGTCGCGCTCGAGGATCAGCATGCAGGCCTGCGCGGCGATCGTCACCTTGATTTCGTCGTCGATCTCCAGCCCACCCGCGCCTTCCCAGTGCTTTTCGGCGATGAAGACCTGCACGAGCTCGCGTAGTCGGGCCCGCCTTTCGGGGGCGAGCCGCCGCGCGACATACACGTTGCGATCGATGATGCGATCCCACGCAGGTGGAAACGGCGTCGCCAGGATCCGTTTGCGTCGGCGCTCGGCCAGCCAGCGAAGCATGCGACCAACCTGGGGTCGCGACGCATGGTTCGCGACTACACCGAGTGGCTAGGTTGGAGACGGCCCCTGCCCCATTCGCGCTGCGACCGTCAGGGGCAAATCGAGATCGACCGCTCAGCACCCCGTCGGAACGGATTCCACAGGGTTACGCCGCCAACGCGATGGGGCCAGCCTGAACGGCGGCGACCCTGCGATCGGCGCCGTGGCTGACGGGGTTACTCGTGATCTGAACCCACAGCTTGCGACGCACCAACGCGCCAGCACGCATCACGTGACCACAGTATCAAGTCCAGCTGGGACGTGTTCGAGTAGACTGGTCTGGTGCGTCGGTCATTGTTCTGGGTGGTCGCACTGCTCGCGCTGGCCGGGTGCGACCAGGTGTTCTCGCTCGAGCGGCCACCGGACGCAGCTCCCGATGCACCGCCGCCGCCGCCGGAGCATTGCTCCGCGATGTCCTTGATCGAAGACGACTTCGAGAGAACGAGCGGCCGGTGGGGATTGGTCTTCGCGACGATCCAGAACGGGAGGGTCGAGTTCGGAACTGAGGACTATCCGTCGCTCGCCTCCGAGTACTACTACGACCTTCGCGACAACTCGTTTGCCATCGATCTCGCGATCACGGATCTATCCCCAACTGAAGGAGACGTCCGACTCCGGCTAGCCGCGGAGGGCCCACCGACCGCGAATCGACGGAGCCTCGATCTGGTCAGTGATGGTGCCCTCCTGATCGCACAGATCGACAACGGAGAATTCGTCGTCGAGGTCGGTCGGGTCGCCTACAACCCGACGCTCCATGCGACCTGGCGCATCGTTCACGACCGCGGGATGTTGGTGTTCGAGGCGGGGGCGATCGGTGGCGCGTTCGAGACCGTGGGGACCGCCATGAGCCCGGACTGGGTCGGTTTCATGAATGTGGTGATCCTCGTGGCTCGCCCTGTACCGACGAGCTTCACGGTCACCGCCGACAACGCGAAGGGAGGAACACGTTGGGACGCGTGTCGAATCCAGTACCTGACGGATCGTTTTTCGGACGGCGCGCTCGATCAGAAGTGGGCACGCTCGTACGCCTCGTCCGAGGCGTCGTTTTCTCCGGTCGACGGCGTTCTCGAGATGACGGCCGCTGCGACTACCGACGCCAAGTACATCTTCCTCCGGCCGAGCGCGCTCCAGGATCTGCGCGGTGGAAGGTTCGTGCTGCAGATTCCGATGATGGTCGACACCCAGGACACTACCCAGCGAATGGAGATGGTCGTCGGCACCGCAGGTGGACCGATCACGATCACGCAGGCGGGTGGAACGCTCCAAGCGAGGAGGCCCGACTACACCCTCGTCGATCAGCGGGCCTACGATCCCGTCGAGCATCAGTGGTGGCAGATTCGCGAGGCGGAGAACACTTTGTACTGGGAGGTCTCGCGCGATGGCCAGCAGTTCACCACGCTCGCGTCCGCGACGAATGTGGCGAACCTCGATCAGGTCGGTGTCGCGCTGTCCGCCCAGACCGACATGAGCCCGCGAGCACTGCGTGCGCAGATCGACAACGTCGGCGCGCCCTGATCGCGGACTGATCCGGGTGTGCCGAGGACCGGACCGATCGCAGAGTCATCGGTGTGTCGCCCGATATCGTGCCGATCGGCGGGGTGTCGCTCGCGACGGGATTACGGGACGTCGACCGCCGCGAGGATCGTGCGAACAACCCCGTGCGGATCGGCATCGGGGTCCTTCATCAGGACCTTCGTCGGCAAGATCTCGAGTGCCGACCGACGGACGTCTGTCGGGGTGAGGAAGCGGCGATTCTCCGTGATCGCGTGGCGACGCGCGTCGTCGATCAGCAATGCGGCGTCGGTTGTTCGGGCGCCGGAGAGGATGCCCTCGATAAGCCGCGGATCGGTCGCGGCGACGAGTGCGGCAGCATAGAGATGGACCTTGTCGTCGACGTACATCTCGGCGGGCTCGACGTCGACGTGCATCTCTGCGCCATCGAGTCCCGCCTGCGCGGATGGCGACGGTGATTTCCCGGACGCGTGGAGCTGGCGGTTCTCGGTCTCGAGCTCGCGAATCCGCTGCTCGAGCACTTCGACTCGCGCGGCCTTGCGCTCGAGCGCCGCCAGGTATTCAGCACGTGCCGTCTCGTCGTCGCGAAACACGTCTTCAGTATAGCTCTCCGTGGAGGTCCTGAACGTTCTCCGCCGCACTCAGACACTGAGGTACTGCACGTGAGGAGGCTATCGCGTGGCCATGCGAGAACGCGAGTCGTACATCGAAGACGGCGCGGGCGCTGCCGGCTTGCGTCCACCGCCGAAGCGGAACGACAGCTCGAGAGACAGGTAGTTCTGCGAGAACGTTCGCGTCCTCTCGACACCGTTGATCGTGTCGCGCACGTCGAGACTCGCGCCCACGATCGCGTTGTACGTCACTCCGAATCGCAGGCGACCGAGGTCGATTCCAGCTTGCGGCGCGATGCCGAAGTAGTTGCCGATCTCGGTTCGAATGCCTCGCGTGTTCGGTCCATCTTCGATCGAGTGCGAACCGATCGTGAAAAGGCCGGCGCCGACACCGACGAAGGGGCGGATCGCGTGCGTACCGAACAAGTACTCGCCTTTCAGCAGTCCGCAGCCCGCAACTCCGATGTCGAGCGGGAGCTCGTCGCTGCCGACGATCCCGCCAAACATCACGGCGATCTCGACGCGGCCGCCGACCGCGATGTGGTCGGTAGCCATCGCTTTGACCTCCGCGACAACGCCGACCGAGTTGCGATCGGTGATCGCTGATACTGCGCCGGTGATCCCGCCATCGACACGGATCTGTTCGTAGTGCGTGGACTCGGCGAAGGCTTCGCTCGAGGACAGGAGCACGACGAAAAGCAGCGCCGGTCGCACTAGAACCTGTCGTAGCCCAGCGAGAGCTGGACTTGGTTGACCGTTCCGTAGCCCTGATCGGCGAAGTAGAAGCGCATGTCGACGGCGACGTTGAGTCGGCGCGCTTTCCCACTCGTGTTGGTCTTGAACGGGTAGTAGCCGACGCGTGCCTGAGCGAGCGGACCGTTCGGATTGTTGAGCACACCCCATCCGCCTCCACCGCCGACAAACAGGCGCATCGGCAGCATGTACTCGCCGATGACCGCGGCCGCGAACGTGCCGGTCACGCCTTTGGCGCCCCCAGCTTCGCTCGCAGATCCGAACGAGAGATGCGAGTGCAAGTAGATGGAGACGGGCTCGCTGATGCGGTAGCCGATCCGCCAGTCGAAGCCGAACATGGTGCCCGAGATGTCTCGGTCACCACCAAACTCCTGGCCAGCCGATAGCGAGAACCCGTTCCGCAGGCCGCTCGACGAGGGCGACGGCAAGGGAGCCGGGGCAGGCGCCGCCACCGACGGTGGCGGAACAGGGGCGGTGGAAGTGTCAGCTGTAGGCTCTGCACCCTGAGCAAACGCGAGGCTAGACGAAGCAAGTAGAAGTGAGACTAGGAATGTATTGCGCATCGATCTCCTTAGATGGCGATTGAATGGCGTCACCGATGACGGCAACGCTCCCCGAACACCGTCGACGCAAGCGCGGTGCCACGCACAACTCATGCGTTCCGATTGCGAATCGGACGAGCGTCAACACTCGTTCTCACCACAGTGCTGAGATTCCCGGATCCGACGTGCCGACAATGCTGCGTGGGACCTACAGTGATCGTGTCAAAGAATCGCCACCACGATGGGCGCCCCACTCGTAACCCAGAATGCTGTGACCTTCTCGGTGTTCGATCGTGGCGCTCGAGGATCGAGGAACGCGTTAGCGTTGCGCATGCGATCGCGTTCGCTCGTCACGCTCTCGTTCGGGTGCGCGCTGTTGTCGGCGTGCTCGTTCGCGTTCGTGCGCGAGTTGAACGACAGCGCAAACAACCCACCACCTCAACCACTCATCTGCACGACGTCACGTGTGTTGCCGACGATCGATCTCATCGTCGGTGCGATCCTCGGTGGCCTCGTCTGGGGCGTCACGTACGCGGCGGTGGACGACTTCAACGACGAATGCACCGGCGGCGGCTGCGGCTATCGCCCGTGGAAGCCAGCGCTCCTCGGCTCCTTCCTCGTCGTCTCACCGTGGTGGATCAGCTCGCTCGTCGGGTACTCGGACACGAAACAGTGCCGTGCCGCGTTTCGAGCACGTGGAACCCCACTTCACTGACAGGCGTGAAGCGCCGTGCTCGCGCACCACGTTTCGCCAGTACGAAGTTCATCGACACGCACCTGTACGACGGACTGCGAACCTGGTGCGACGGCACGATCGCGGCGTGCGCACGACCACCCGCGAGTCACGGTGTCAGGTGGTACGATGGTTCTGGTGGTCACTACGCTCGGCGTCGTTGCTGTTCTCTTGCTGGGTGGGTGCGACGCGGTGTTCGGTCTCGATCGAGATCCGGTGGCCGATGCCGCGGATGCTCCGATCGATAGCAGCGGCGAGGACAGCGCACCGAGGTGTGCACAGCCTGCACCGGACTTCGGGCTTCCCATCGGGCTGGTCGGCGCGTTCAGTCCACCGCAGACGGTCATCGGCCCGATCTCCTTGGAAGTAACGGAGGGCGACGTCATGGTCTATGCGGTCGACGATGGGAGCATGGGAACCCACTACAACGTCCTCGCGGCATTCGCACGACGCCCAACCGGCGGCGAGTGGACGCACCAAGGCTACGTGGCTTTCTCGCCGCAGCTGGCGAGCGCGGCCGTTTGGCCTCGGTTGTGGCGAGAAGACGGCGGACAGATCCGGATGTTCTTCGAGACGAACGGGCAACGTCGCCTCGCCACTCCGACCGACGCCTTCAACGGCATGTGGGGCCACGTCGAGGTCACCCAGTCCGCCGGTGGCCTGGATCTGCCCACCGATCATATCGCCGGGCTCGCGTTGGGTGGTGCGCGCGTAATCGTCGCACGCGAATCCGATCGCACGATCATCGAGCTCGAACGCGATGTCGTGACCGGGGCGATCGGGCCGATCGTTCCGTCGACGGACGCCATCAACACGACCGGCGGCGGTAGCCACCCTTCGATCACAGCGGATGGATGCTGGCTACTGTTCGATCGCCCCGAAGCCGACAACAACGAGCTGTGGATCGCGGTACGCGGCAACGACGGGAACTTCGAAGCACCGCGCAAGCTGCTCGGCTCGTCGACAGCACTGGACGAGACATGGCCGTCTCTCTCCGAAGACGGAACGACGCTGTATTACTCGTCCTGGGACCGTGCAGTCGTGCCCGTGAACTACGAGAAGATGACGTATCGCTTGCGCGAGTGACCATCCTGCGGACGACCTAGGAAATGAGTCACGCACGCGCTTCAACTCGGCACGTCGGCCGATTGCGGTTACGGCGCGCCGAGGGTGGCGACGAACAGGAAGTGCACCTTCATCCCCGCGCGCAAGTTGTAGGGAGCGATGTTCCCTGTGGCCGGTGGACCACGGAACGTTTGGCGCGTCATCGACGTTAGTCCCTGCGTGTACGTACAGATCATCCCGCCGGGCTGGAGTCTTCCGACGATGTCGAGCGTGTCACCGACCGCGAGTGTTCCGGTCCACGGGTCCGTGGTCTCCTGCACGGGACCGTTGCTCCACCGACTAGCGACGCGCACGCCGTTGCCGTTGATCCCACAGCAATAGAACTGGTTGCCGCTGGCTCCGGTGTCCGCGGCACACATGCCCATCTCGTTGTTGATGCCGAGCGTGGCGGTCACTTCGAGTCGAGTTGCGAACACCACGTCTCCGTAGGCGTCGGGCGAGTTGAGCTGGGCGACAGCCGCCGTATCGTTGGCCTGGATCAGGCCAGCGTTCACCGTCCACTCGCCGGCGTAGTTGAACCAACCGGCGATCTCGGAGGGATCGCTGTAGAACCCGCGCCAGATCACCTGCTGCTCCGTCGGATGACTGGGGCGCGGATCGCACACATCGCCGACATCGTCGCCATCGTTGTCCTGGTTGCTGCCGGCCACGTGCGGGCAGAAATCACAGGCGTCGCCGACCGAGTCGACGTCGAAATCGCGCTGGTCCGCGTTTGCCTCCGATGGGCAGTTGTCCACGGGATCGTGGATGGTGTCTCCGTCGACGTCGACGAAGAGCATCACATCGTCGTCATCGGGAGCGTCGTTCGCGTCTGCAACACGGGCATCGGTTCTGACGTCGAAGCCGCAGGCCCCGACTGCGACGAGGAGTAGACCGAGTCGGACCATTGGTTCCAGCCTATCCCACCCCGGCAGTCGGCTTCCTACTTTCGCAAAGGGAGTGTGGCAGCCGACTGCCAGGGGGTGGGCACCCGACAACTAGTTGGCGGGGCACGAAGAACGCAGGGTGTGCAGTCATGCCGACGTCCAGCCCATCGGGCAGCGGGAGTCGTGGCCGTGACCCGAACCGAGGATTCAAGATGAGATATGCGCTCGTGATCGTGCTGTGTGGATGTTCCACCGCGGCTGGCTTGTCCGAGCCGTGCGAGTCCACCAAGGATTGCGACACCTCGCAGGGCTTGTTCTGCGCGCGGGCGGGGGGCTCCAAGCGCACGTGCGTGCGATCGTGCGCGATCGACAAGCTCGTCTTCAGTGACGACGTCCGGGTGGCGGAGGAGTGGCGTGACGTCGACCGCTATTTAGAACGTATCGGCGACGCCGCGCAGAAAGACATTGGCGTCGAGCCGCGAACGAAGGTCGAGCACGTCGACTCTTGCACGCTCCAGTACGGGGAGAAGGCGGCGTGCCACGCCGAGGGGTACTGCTTCATCGATCGCGATCCGTGCAAAGGCCGCTGTTCACCGAACACCATGAAGTGTGTCGACGGGACCTGCGTCCTCAAGTAGGAAGCCGACTGCCACCTACCGCATGGAGGATGCGGGGTTGCCGTGGCACGCCGCGTGAAAACTCTCCAGCCATGCGCATCTTCCTGACCTTCGTTGTTCTGGCTGCGTGTGGAGGAACTGGCGACCAACCTGGCGAGGGTCAGACCGCCGGAGATTGCAGCGACGGTGCCGACAATGACGGCGACGGAGCGTTCGACTGTGACGACATGGGGTGCACGAACGCGCCCGCGTGCGACAGCGTCGACGCGGGCGTCGACGCTACGAGTACCATCGACGGCAACACGCCTCTCTGGATCGCGCAGCCGAGCGGCGTGTCGACGTTCCTCGCGGCGGTGACGGGCTGCGGTACCCGGAAGTGGGCGGTGGGCGAGGGCGGTGTCGCGTTGCGGTCGGACAACGGCGGCGCGTGGATGCCTACTTCGTCGACCACGACGCAAGATCTCCACGGCATCTGGTGCCACACCAACCCCGGCTTCGCGCCGGTGGCAGTGGCGGTGGGAAAGGCGGGAACGCTCATCTATCAGGTCGGCAACACCTGGCAGCCTCGCACCAGCGGCACCTCCGAGTGGTTGCGTGGCGTGTGGGGATCCGGCACCGATGACATCTTCGTGGTGGGTCATCAGGGGACGGTCCTGCACAGCACGACCTCGGCGAGCCTGTGGGGACCCGTCACCACGACGTTCCCGTCCGGTCTGCAATTCGTGGGGGTGTTTGGTCGTGGCAGAGGGGATGCCACGCTCGTCGGAACGGAGCTGTGGAAGCAGCTCGGCGCAACCTCGTTCTCCAAAGACACCAACCCCAGCGGCCAGTTCCTCTCCGGAATCGCGGGCACCAATACGGGAGGCGGGGAGATGATCGCGGTCGGCACCAACGGCGCGATCATCCGCTACATCTTTGACTGGGAGAACGTCTCCAGCGGAACGACGCAAGGACTACGCGCGGCGTGGAGCGAAGGACTCTTGTCGATCGCGGTCGGAAACGGTGGGACGATCGTGAGGTCGGTCGACGGCGGAGCCACCTGGTCCGTCGACGCGAGCGGCACCACGATGGATCTCATCGGTGTGTGGGGAAACCCGAACGAGATCATCGCCGTCGGCGAGGCCGGCACGATCCTTCGCTACGTGAGGTAACGATCACCCGCATCAATCGCGTTCGCTACGGGGTCATGCGAATTGCCCATCATCCCGCTCGATTACATCGGATGGCGCTACTTGGTGCGCGGACTCGCGTCAGGGGGTATGGGGCGAGTCGCTTCGTTTGTATGTCGAGTGATCTGGCTCGCGACCTTCGTTGCCTGCGGGCGGATCGGGATGGATCCCCGGTCGGAGGAGGTCGGGCCCGACGCGAGCGTGGATATAGATGATCCCTCGGAGCTCGATCCATATCTGGCGAGCGTGATGGAGGACAACCCGATCGCGATCTGGCGCTTCGAGAATGACGGTGCGATCGCGTATCCGACGATCGGAGTGATCGAGGGCAACATCCAAGGCACCGCGACGTACGGCATCGGGCGACACGGGGCCGGCCTCGTGTTCGACGGGCGCACCACGCGGATCGACCTTGCAGGACTCGGCTCGCTGGGCGCCGTGGAGATGTGGGTACGGCCCGCGGTCGACGATGATCAGGTCCGCTTCCTTTTCGACACCACACCGCTCGGCGAGCGGCTCTCGCTGTACGGCGCGGACACTTTCACGATCGCACAACGGGAAGCGACGGCGATGGCGACCGACTACGCGAAGGCACCGAGCCTGCAGCGCGACGTGTTTGCTCATCTCGTCGTGACGTTCGACGGGACGCGAACCGCGCTCTACGTCGACGGCGTTCGACACGTGGGGATGCGGGGTGCGGGCGTGACCGACGCGAGCGATGTCACGGTCATCGGCGACACCGTTGCAGGTTCGTTCTACAAGTTCGAGGGCGTGATCGACGAGCTCGCGGCGTACGCGACGACCCTCTCCGCCGAACGCGTGAACGTTCACTTCGCGGCCGCACGCTGAGCGAGCGAGCGAGCGAGCCGGAGATCGAGGTTGAGGGCCGAGCTTACCGATGCGACGAGAACCACCTCGACGCGTACGAGACGAGTCACGGTACGACCGTGAGGCTCGGGCGGAGACACTCGGGACCGCACTCCTCGCCGTTGGGGTAGTACGCCTCGTACGTCGCGGTCCATCGGTATTCGTCGACCACGTCACCGTTCGCGTCGAAGCCGGTCAGCGTGTAGATGTCGCCATCCCGTGCCGCTTCCGAGATGTCTGTCGCGATGCAGCCTTCGAACTGGTACACGGGACCGATCTCGTTCTTCAGGTACACCTCGGTCGCGCCGCGCACGACCTCGGTGCACAGCTCGTTACGGCAGACGCGAATGTGCGGCGTCGTGACGAGCGGAACGCACATCTCGACCGCCTCTCCGCACCCGACGAGTGTGCACATCTGAGTGCAACCTTCGACGAGCAGTGGGACTAAAAGGGCCGCTACGGTCCATCGTTTATTCATGTTTCGATGTTCAGCAATGGCGGTGCCATGCCGAGACGTGCGCAACCTGGCGACACGCCAACACCCTCACGATCGCGGAATGGTCCGCTCTCGTCGACCCAGACATTCGTGTCGTGGACTGTTCTCGTGCTGCGGCCTGCGCGTCGACCATCGATGCGCGCTACGTTCGTGCGCGGGCTGACATCATACGATCCATGACCACCTACCTCTTGTTCATCGGGACGATGAACGCGTTCGGCGTGGTGCTGATGGTGGCCGCGCTCAAGAGCAGCGTGTCGGACTGGGTGCTTCGACGCGCGACGTTCATCTTGCCAGCCGACGCTCGCTTCGAGCACAGCGCGTACAGCCACATCTGGTTGTGGTGGGCGATCATCGCGACCGCGGTGTTGTCGGCGCTCAACTGGGTCGCCGCAGGTTGGCCGTCCGAGTACGCGCGCGCGATCGTGATGGGAGATGTGGCGGCGTACGCGGCGTTCGAGGCATTGGCGATCGCGGGGTCGCTGTCGCGCCGTTACGGCCGTGGCCTCTACATCGCGCACGTCCTGTGGATCGGCCAGGCTGGCTGGGGCGTCGTCACCCTCCTCGCGTGATGCCTCGTTCGACGCCGCCACCGCGGTAAGCTCGCCAGCGGTGCGCGAACTGGGCCTACAACTGGTGGCGATCGCGCTGCTCGTCGCGATCGGCCTCGTGACGGCATGGCTCGTCGTCGGCCAGAGTGGCTGGTCGATCGACCTCGACGTGGCGTACTGGATCGGCGCGATCGTGTTCAGCGTGCCGGCGATCCTGATCATCGAGTACCGGCGGCGCAAACGGTAGCGCCCGAGTGAGATACGTCGGCCGCGCTGCCCGAGCTGGCGCGCGCTGCAACGGCGCCGTGAAACCGTCGCGGCGGGTTCGCGGCTGATGTTGTACGCACGAGCGCTGGCGAGTGGACGTCCGGGATTCGGACAGCACGCGTGCTCACACGAGCGATGCGCCGGAGCGCACGGCAAGAGCACACGCCGACACCACAGCAACTCCGGCGCGTGCCTCGGTCGCGTCGACATTGCTGGTCGGCACGGCGAGCCGTAGCTCGGACGGCGTGACCGCGAGTGTGTAGCGGCGCCATCGACTCAACACAGCAGCCACCTCGGAGGTGGCGACGGCGACCGCGAGCTTTGGGTCGCCTCGGAAGTTCGCCTCGCTTATCGTCGGGTGGGTCCGCGTCAGTCGCAGCCAGCGGTTGACAACGCCCACCCAGCCGTCGCGGCGTACCTCGCACGTGGCGGCGCTCTGGATCGCGAGGCTCCACGTCGTGGCGCTTCCGACGTCCGCAGTCATACGTCGTACGCGGACCGCACCAACCTCCGTCTCTACGGTGAGGTCGTTTGCGGTGTCGAGTGGCTTGTTGCGCCACGCCGCGAAGGGATCCGGCGCTGGCACCCGGCCATCATAACTGCCCAGGAGCGCCACGATCGACAGATCGAGACTCACCAACCTTCGCTATGCGCTCTCGACCACACCGACATGATCTGCCGGCGATTCGTTCATGCATCGGCGAGCACGCCGACCACGCTCTAACGACCGCAGCTGCGGAACGTGTCGGGTGTGAAGTCAGATCCGTACGCGTTGGTGTCGAGGCTGATGACCGTGACCGCACCGGTCCCCTTGATGTCACGCATCGCCTCGTCGAGGTCGGCCTTGTCCGAGGTGTCGTCCGCCTCGTAGATGTGGAACGGCGCGATGAACTCCGCATCCTCCTCGGTCGGAGCGATCTCGTCCTTGATGGCGTAGATGTCGTCGGCCGAAAGGTTCTTGAAGACGATCCGGCACGTGTGCTCGCCCGTGTCGTAGAGCTCCTTGAGCTCCTGCATGAGTGGGATCAGCGGGACCGTGACGTTGTTGGACAGGTTGTCGATCTCGCAGTAGTCCACGCCGGCCTCTTCGGCCCGCGCCATCTGCGCGAACGTGTATGGCTTCCAGCGCGAGAGCGCCGTGTCCGGCGTATCGGGCGCGAACTCGTCGTTGAAGTTGTTGTGCAGGTTCCGGCATCGTGCGCGCTCACCATCGTCGACGCCGCCCGTGTCGCCACACGGACCTTCGAGGTACGCGAACACGCGCAACCCGCGCTGCTTGGCTCTGGTCGCGTACGCGAGGAAGTCCGCGTCGTACGGTGGATCGGTAACATGATTGCCCTGCGTCGCGTTCCCGCCCCACGTCTTCTTCGAGCTCGCCGACGGTACGGTGGGCAGCTCGTCGGCCGAGAAGACCAGCTTCTCGTTTCGACAGCTCGCGCCGGTGCCGTCCCCTTTGCCTCCAGGATCCCCGGTCGGTGGCAGATCCTCGGACGTAGGTGCGGTGCAGCCAACCACAGCGAGGAGCAGGACGACGGGCGGTGCGGCGAGTTTCATGCTGCGGGCCTCGATCAACTTCCGCGCCACCTCCTCGCGTGATTGGCATCGCGGACTTGCCGCGCGCGCCCCGCACGAATGCGGTGACTCGATTCGACAGCGCAACCTGGAACTCCCATCGCGAATCGCGCACCTACCTGCGCAGCGACTGTCGACAAGAATCGACAGTCGACGCGGGCGTCTGGCTGCTCACGTCGAGAACACCGTTCTCACCGCTAGCGTCGCAGGTCTCGTAAACGGCTCATGGTCGCTGGCAGTCGTTGGGACAAACCCGATAGTCCTCGAGCACCGAGCATGTCCCGTCGCCGCAACGAGGTCCGGCACACTCGACTCCGTACTGGCACATGGGGTGACAGCGACCCCAGCAGTCCGGATCCGCGCACCCCGCAAGCCCGTCGAGATCTTCGTCGGCATCCGCGAGACACCGCTCGATCGGCTCGAAGCCGATCTCCGAGTGAAGCTGGATGAGCCCTGGAATGTTCGACTCGCCGTTTGTTCCGGCGAACACGACGATCGCGCCACTCACATCCCGGGCGGCGGCAGCACCCGCGCGAGCGGTCGTGGTGAACCCGGTCCCGAACCGCTCCCACTCCGCGCCTCGCCACTCCCACGTCTCGTTCGATACGCCAACGTCCGTCCTGCCGCCGAACAGCACCACTCGCTCGAACCGCGCATCGAAAGCCATGACGTGCTCCGAGCGTGCAGAGGGTGCCAACGCGGGAGTCCGCTCGACCCAGGTCCAGGTCGCGCCGTCGAGCTCCCAGGTATCACCGAGCAGCGTGCCGGCCGTCCCGAGTCCGCCGAACAACACGAAGCGTTGGGTGATCGGATCGTACGTCAGGGTCGTCCGCGTGCGCGCTGGTGGCCACGGCGTCGTGCGCGGAACCTGTGTCCACGTTCGGTTTCCACACGGGCCCGTCCAGATCCACAGCTCGTCGAGCTCGCTCCCGAGCGCTGGAGTGCTCCGACCGCCAAACACGACGACCGCGTCGTTCACATCGTCGTAGGCCATTGCGTGCTCGAATCGCGCCGAGGGCGGAGTCCCCGACGCGGTCGTCCACATCATGCCGTTGTAGACGACTGCGCTCGCCACCGGAGTCGTGGTCTCGTTGACAGCACCACCATACGCGAGCGTGACTCCACAACTCCGATCGTATGCGAGCCCCGCGGCATGACGGGCCGCAGGTTCGTTTGCATGCGCGCCACCCACAACGCCGGTTCCCGTCCACTCGAGCACTCCTCGAGTTTGATCGAGGATGATCGTGCGGCCCCTGAGAACGTCGTACACGACGGCGGCCACGCGGGCCCCGCCGCTGGGGCGCACGTCGCTTTGCGTAAGCCATGTCGGCGTCGCAGCGTCCCAGACCTGCGTCGCGACACGTACCTGGCTCGAGGACCGAGCCAGCGCCACCACGCGTCCACTTCCGTTGGGCGCCAGGGCCGGAGATGTGAGCAAGGTCGGGAAATTCACCGAGCGTATCCACCCCTGAGCGACCGAATACGTCCACGTGTGGTTCTGCACGGTCGCCGTTAGCGAGACGCCCGGGATGACCGCGACGAGCGTTTGTCCGACCGTATCGAAACCGACGCTCGGATAACCGACGAAACGGTCGCCCGGAGGAGGTGCAGGCGAGTGCGGACTCCACGCATTGGAACCGTCGAGGAGCTGCCACGCGTCCCCCAGTGCACTTCCACTTCCACTTCCACCATGGCCACCAACCAACACGAAGCGGCCTGGTGTCGTCGAGATCCCAGGAAGGTATGCCATCGCACCACCCGCGCGAGCCGGTGGAACGTTGGCCATCTGGAGCTGGACCCACGACGAGCCGTTCCACTCGAACGTGTCCTGAGCGAGCTCTCCGCTCCCCTTGGCTCCTCCAAACAACAAGCAGCGCGTCTGGCTTCCCTGGGTGCACGCGAAGGCAGCCTCGCTACGTGAGCCCTGCGGCGCCGTCGTCGCGACGACTTCCCATTCGTAGCCATCCCACGCCAGGGTGTCTATGCGGCGAGTTCCCGCGCTGGAGAATCCACCGAACACGAATACGCGACGTGTCGCCGGGTCGTACGCCATGGAGTGGTATGCGCGTCGAAGGGGGATGGTCACCTGTTGCGCCGCGATCAGCGTCTCGCCCGTCCACTGCAACGTATCGTTGAAGCCCGCCGTCACCCCGTTCAAGCCGGTGGCACTGCCGGTATCGCCGCTTCCGAGGAAGCTCGTACCGCCGAACATGATGACCCGTCCCGACGGATCAGTCGCGACACCAAACCCTGCGCGTCCAGTAGGAAGCTCGGGGGTCGCATCCCGCCAGGCGCGGAACTCGAGGCGACATGTTGCCGAGCAACCATCGCCTGCGAGCTCGGGCCGTCCCTCGCATGCTTCGCCGATCGCCAGGTCGACAACACCATTGCCGCAAGTTTCGTCGGAACGGCAGTCTGCCGAACAGCGATCGCCGTTGACCGTGTTGGCGTCATCGCAGACCTCTGGCGCATCGATGCGACGATCACCGCAACGAGGGACGATGCACGCGGTGCCGGCGAGACCGCGACAGCTTCCACCCCGTTCGACACACGCCAGCGCATCACCCTCGCAGTCCACGCGATCATCCTCTCGGGCGCAGCGCCAATCCATCGCCGCAACCGCGAAGCAGTCCGTGCCCGGAGCACACAACGTACCGTCGGGACACTCTTCCGACTCGGACACCACGCAGGTCGCCGCGGCTCCCGCGGCCATCGCGATCCACAGCGCACTGGCGAGACGCAGCCGGGTCACACCACGATAGGGGATGCGATGGGATCGCATCCGATCATAGTACGTGGAATCAGGCCTACGTCGGCACGAGACTGAGGGCGTACGCGATCACCCTCGGCGCGAAGCGTTTCCACTCGGACGGCGAGAGGAGGAATCTGGCGCACACGACGGCGAGACTACGGGCGTCTCGTGTCCGAGTAGTGAACGTTTCTTCGCTAACTCGTGCGGTCGCTGAGAAGTCCAATCCCTACCCCAAGGCTACCTATCCCGAGGTTGCATCGATCGGCTAACGTCTGCGCCGTATGAGCGCGCGAAGTCTTCTCTCTCTCGCAGTTGTTCTGGTCTCTGTCCGCACGGCAGACGCCGTCTGCCTGGGCACACCCGACGGGATGGTCGCACCGACCGAAGATTGCGACGACAACAACCTGGTCAACGGTGATGGCTGCAGCGCCACCTGCGAGATCGAGGCGGAGTATTCGTGCGCGCGCGCGGTCAGCTTCGCGAATCTCTCGATCCAGGACTTCCCGGGCTCGACAGCGAGCTGGACGATCACCCCGGATAACACGAGCGGATTGCAGACCATCAACACGGCCCGACCGACGGTCGCGCTGTTTGGTGAGGATGCACAGCGCGGCACGTACGCGGTGCGCATGTCGGTCAACGAAGTCGGGGACGACGACTTCATCGGCTTCGCGATCGGCTTCGACACCGGCGAGCAAACCTCGACCGCTGCTCGGTATCTTGTCGTGGACTGGAAGCAGGGTCTCCAGAGCGGCGTCGGCCCGGGCTTTCGTCTCGCCGACGTGCGCGGCGTTCCGACGGCCGCGAACCATGCCACCCACGGCATCCCGCAGCGCTCGTGCACCGATGCGGACACCTCTTGCGTGACGCAGCTCGCGACCGGTCGCCGCTTCGGCTCGACGGGATGGGCCGACAACACGAACTACACGATGTACGTCACGTACCGGCCGAACCTGCTCGAGATCCGGATCGATAACCAACTCGAGCTCAGCGTCACGCCGTTGGATTTCCCCGGACAGTTCCCCGGCGACGTGTTCCCAACGGGGCAGATGGGCTTCTACCTGCTCTCGCAGGAGCAAGTTCGCTACACGAACCTCGCGCCGTTCGGCCCGTCGGCGTGCAACGTGTTCTCGCTCGCGCCGCAGAACCTCGACCGCACGCTCGGGACTCCCAACGTCGTGATCTCCACGCAAGCGAGCGCCTCCGAGCCCATCGATCCCCAGAGCGTCGTGGTTCGCTCTGTCACCGGTGGAACGACAGCGGTGAACCCGGCGAACGGGAACATCACGTTCACGCCGACCAACCCGAATGTCCCCGGCATCTACACGCTCCAGGTCTACGCGTGCGACAGCGACGCGACCATTCCAGATTGCGACGAGACGACGATCACGATCGGTTATTCGCCGGATCGCGACGGTGACGGCGTGCCGAACCGCGCCGACCTCGACGACGATGATGACGGAATCCCCGATCGGCTCGAGAACACACTCGGCATCGCCCCCGACGGCGACGCCGACAACGATGGGATCCCGAACTACCTCGATCGCAACAATCGCGGCGACGGGATGGTGCAGGTGTGCACCGATGGCAACAACGACAATGTCTGCGACGTGCCGGGACTCGCCTTCGATCGCGATGGCGATGGTGTGCCGAGCCACCTCGATCTCGATAGCGACAACGACGGTATCCTCGACGTCGTCGAGGTCCGGGCGAATCTGACCGATGCGAACCGGAATGGTCGCCTCGACTGCAACTCTGTCGGCGCGAACGGCCTGTGCAACTCCGTCGAGACGACCGCGGACAGCGGTGTCGTCGACTACACCGGCGATGGTGTGGGCCCCGACGCGGCACTGGACACCGACAACGATGGCCTTCCGGACTTCCTCGATCTGGACAGCGATGGCGACGGCGTTCGCGACCTCGACGAAGGCAACAGTGGCTGTACGGACACCACACCGAGCGACGGACGTTGCGATGGAGGAGATACGGACGGCGACGGCGTCGTCAACAGCCGCGACTCGGTCAACGGGCTTGGTGTGTCCACCTATCCCGACCGTCCCGACACCGATGGTGATGGAGTGCCCGACTTCCGCGACACCGATGCCGATGGCGACACCATCGCGGATCTCGTGGAGGCGAACAGCGCCTGCACCGACGTCGCGGCGCCGCTTGGCGTGTGCGATGGGCCGGATGCAAACGGTGATGGCATCGCCGACAACGCGGCCGCGACGCGCCCCGACACCGACGGCGATGGTCGTCCCGACTATCGCGATGTCGATGCGGACGGCGATGGCCTGCGCGACAACGTCGAGGGATTGCGCGACACCGACGGTGATTCGCGCCCCGACTTCCGCGACCTGGACAGCGACAACGACGGAATTCCCGATGTGATCGAAGGGCGATCCGGGTGCGCCGACACGGCCCCGCGCAACGGCCGCTGCGATGGCCCGGATACGAACAACGATGGGCTCGCAGACACCGCGACCAACCAGATGCCGCCGGACACCGACGGCGACGGTGCGGCCAATTATCGCGATCTCGACAGCGACAACGACGGCATCGACGACGTCCGTGAAGGCGGCTCCGGCTGCACCGACACGACGCCGGCGAACGCCGTGTGCGATGGCCCCGATAGTGACGGCGACGGCATCGTCAATAGCGTGACGCTCGGCGCGCCGCCCAACAGCGACAACGACGCGGCGCCCGACTACGTCGATCTCGACAGCGACGACGATGGCCTCGTCGATCTCGACGAGGGCGGCTCGATGTGCCTCGATGCAAACGGCAATGCCGTGTGCGATGGCCCCGATGCGGATGGCGACGGCATCGTCGACTCGATCGACGAGTCGCCCCTGTTCGGCGACACGATGCCCACCGTGCCGACCAACACCGATGGTGTGGATCAGCCCGACTACCGCGATTCGGACAGCAACAACGACGGAACCAACGACATCGCCGACAGCGGTTGCATCGCGACCATGTCGAACGTGCGGTGCGACGGCCCCGATACCGACGGCGATGGCGTGGTCGATGGCGAAGATGGGTTCAACGGCTTCGGCATCCTGCAGGACACGGATGGCGACGGCGTCGCAGACGTCGTGGACCTGGATGACGATAACGATGGGATCCCGGACACCGACGAAGGTGGCGCCGCGATGACCGACACCGACGGCGATGGCACGCCGGATTCTCGCGATCTCGACAGCGACAACGACGGCCTCCCCGACGTCGTCGAGGCGGGGCACGCGGGCGCCGACGCGAACCGCGACGGAACGGTCGATTGCGCAGGTGGGTTTGGCGCGAACGGCTTCTGTGATGCGCTCGAGACGGCCCCGGAGAGCGGCATGGCGATGA
>JBJXGN010000051.1:0-9627 GCA_046160585.1 Kofleriaceae bacterium | reverse complement strand
GTCTCGACGGTGGCATGTGTCTGGTGCCCCAACCCGTGCCGCCGGCGCCGAGCACGTCCGCGGATGGCGGCGTTTCTCACGCGCCTGCGTCTGCGGATCTGATGCGAGCACTCGGATATCTCGCCGAAGATCCACCCGCGGCGTCGTTCGAGAAGGAACTGCCGAAGAGCGGGCTCGGGCTCGGTCTCAAGGGAGGTCCGAACGGGATCGGGCGCAACGTTCCGGGCCTCGGAGACACGACGATCGTTCCGGGTAAACAAGCGCCCGAGCTGACCGACGAGCTCGTTCGGCGCGACCCGGTGCCTGATGGTCCCACGATCTCGAAGCGCCCGGCCGACGAGCCTCGCGCGGGTGGGCGGACGACCTATCGCGTCGAGCTTCCCGACGGCGGCGTCACGCGACGCTAGCGACGACTCGTCGATCACTCGACGCCGCAACGATCGACACGCGGACCGGCGGCATCGACTGCTGCCGCGAACGCGCCTACCTCGCGCGGTATTCCCCCAGCACGTGCCACAACTCGAGCTGATTCCGCGGGAGGTGTCCGCGTCGCGCATGGCACACTGAGACGTGTTTTTTCGCTGCGTCTTGCTCACCATGACTCTGAGCGCCTGCGCCGCAGATCGCTCGCGTACCGCGCCGCCACCTCGTGACCTCGACACGTTCGGCGAGCAGCCGCACGCGACCACCCAGGCACCTGCACCCGCGACGACGTCGACCACGGCACCAACGCCTGCCCCTTCTCCGCCGACGGCGACACCGACGGCGACACCGACGCCGACACCGACGCCGAATCCCGCGACACTCACGGCGCTCGGTTGGCCAGCCGACACGATGTCCTACGTCGTGAAGATCTCGGCCCACGTCTTCGAGGCGCCCGACATGAAGCTCGAGCCGCTCGGCAAGGTCCTCGCCGGCACGCGCCTTCCGGTCGGCGAGAGCATCGCGGGCGACAAGCGCTGCAAGTGGTTTTTGGCAGCGGCACCTCGCGGCTACATCTGCGCGCGCTACGCGAAGCCGAGCAAAGCGGCGCCCGAAGCGATCGCACAGCCGATCGTCCCCGACGGCGAGGTGCTCCCGCAGAACTACTTCGGCATCAAGAAGGGTGCCTCGCGCTACGCGACCGAGGACGACGTGCGCGCCGGCATCCCGCGCCCCGAGCGCAGCAACCAGCCGTCGTACATGGTGACGAAGGAAGACAAGCCGGTCAGCATCGACGGCGTCGCGTACGCACAGACTAGCGTCGGCCTCGTCGCGATGACCGACATCTACCGTCACTGGCCGTCGACGTTCGCCGGCATCGACCTCGTGAGCACGCCACCGCCCGCGTGGCCGTTCGCGTGGGTGATCGCCACCGACAAGAAGGCCGTGACCGCGCGCGCGACCCCCGAGAAGAAGGGCGCCGACGCCGGGCCCGTGCTCCACCGCGCCGTCGTCCCGATCCTCGAAGAGAGCGGCGGCTTCGTCCGTGTCGCCGACGGTCAGTGGATCGATCGCAAGAACGTGCGCATCGCTCGCAAGCGCTCACGCCCCGAAGCCTCCGATGCGCACGCGAAGTGGATCGACGTCGATCGCGACGAGCAGTTGATGATCGCCTACACCGGCGACACACCCGTCTTCGCGACCCTGATCTCGGCGGGCCGCCGCAAGAAGGACACGCCGCCTGCGGTCTACCGCATTCGCTCCAAGTCCTCGCTCACGAAGATGGCCGCCGAGGAGCGCGAGGCCTCACACTACGAGGTGTCCGAGGTCCCGTGGGCGACACGCTTCCGCAGCGGCCTCTACTTCCACGCCGCGTATTGGCACGATCGTTTCGGGACGCCGCAGAGCCACGGTTGCGTGAACCTCTCGCCTGCGGACGCGAAGTGGGTCTACGACTGGAGCGAGCCGGTGATGCCGCCGGGTTGGAACGAGCTCGAGGTCCGCGTGCCCGGCTCGATGATCGTGCGCGTGTTCGACGCGAAGCAGCCAGATCCGCCCGTGTTCGACTATGCGAAGGAAGCGATCCAGCGCGCGAAGATCCGCAAGCAAGAAGAGAAGCTCAAGAAGGAGCGCGAGGAGCGCGAAGCCGCAGAAGCGGAGGCCGCGCGTTCGGCCCTCACGAACCCCGCCGTACCCGCTACGCCGACGACCACGCCGACGACCCCGCCCGCGACTCCGCCGTGAGCTTCCGCGACGATCACGATGCAGCAATCGCCCGAGCCGACGCGCTCGAGCGCGAGCTCGCGAAGGCGCGCGAAGACGCGGCGGCGAAGGACGCGCTGCTCGACGATGCAGAGCGCGAGAATCAGCGGCTCGGACGCGAGCTGGAAGACACACGTTCGCAGCCGGCGCTCGCGCCGGTCGAGAAGCCGGCGAAGCAGCGGACACCGGGAGCTCGGCAGGGTAACGAGCGGCCATGGTGGTCGATCCCTCACCGCGAGAGACCCGTGGCGTACTACGCACGGGGATCACAACGTCATCGTGGCGCTGATCGTCGGAGCGATCGCAGCGCGCTTCGCATGGCAGAGCTGCAACTAGCCGAGCACGAGCGCCGGCACGAGCACCGAACAGAGGCGCTGACTACAGCGGCGTGATCGCGATGGATGGATGGCGACGAACAGTCGCTGACGCACGAACGTCGTTGCTGCACTGATCCGCGGGCATGCCTCACAACTCCTGGACGAGCAACGAAGGGCACGGCCAACGCAGATCTTGCGGGAACGACGATGGACGTACACGCACCGGAGCCCACAGTACAACCAGGGCAGCGAGGTCATGGACGAGGCGATCCGAACGATACGAACCGAGCGATTTCCGCTAGGCGCGGTTGTTGAACGTGCATCGGTGCGATGAGCTCACGAACTTGGCTGTGCCTGTGCGTTCTGTCCGCGTGCGGTGACGACGGCGGGAGCAAGACTCCGACCGACGTTCCGTTCGGCACGACGGCGATTGTTGTCGTTGTCAATCCGACGATCAACGACGCGAACCGACGGAGCGAGCTGCCCGCGCCCGGCGACGTCGCATCGGGGGTCACGCTCACGACGGACGATGGTGTGAGTGCGACGACCGGTGCAGATGGCATCGCCGTGCTCGCCCCCGTCACCGCCGGCACCCGAACGATCACCGTCTCCGGCGCGGTGTCCGGGGGAACGTTCTCCGTCATGGTCGCCGACAAGACGCTGCGCGAGGTTGCACTGGCGACGGAGAACGGACGCACGGAAGTGATGGCGAACGTCGACTACAAGGCGGACCAGACCTTCGAGGTGAACCCGACGATGAGCAACGCCGAGGTGAACGACGTCCTCGCGACGAGCGATCGCGTGGTGTTCTTCGAGGGAGGTAACTACGTCGGCGACCTGACGTTCGCGGGCAGCCGCGTGACGTTGTTCGGCGAGGGCGTACTCGGTGGCGAGGTGTTCTTGGAAGGCAACGTGACCGTGACCGGCAGCGACAGTCGCATCCGCGGCGCGCATATCACCGGAAGCGTCAGGATTCCCGCGAGCAAGGTCGGACTCAGCTTCTCGCGCGTGGACGGGGCGCTAACCTCGGACGGAAGCGACGGCATGTTGCTCGCCAACGCACTGTGCGGCAGCGAGACGGTCACGGGGAGCGGCACCATTGTCGTCGGGAACCGCGGAGCAGCGCCGATCACCGCGTGTCCCTAGCCCCGCGCAACTCGCTCGATGGCGCTACGAGTGCGCCGTTCCGCGCGTGACGGCGCAAGAGCTGCGCGAAGAGTCGTCGCTGCGTTGCCTACACGGGGACTGCTTCCTGCAAAGGAGGTCGTCATGTCGCGTCGGCGCTGGAAATCAGTACTCGCTACCGTGTCGCTCGTCGTGCTCGGGCTATTCCTCGTCGCGCAGGTCGTGCCCTACGGACGCGATCACAGCAATCCACCGACCGTCGAGGAACCAACCTGGAACAGTCCGATGACACGTGCGCTGGTCGATCGCGCGTGCTTCGACTGTCATTCGAACCAGACCCGCTGGCCGCTGTACTCGCACGTCGCGCCGATATCGTGGCTGGTGCAGAGCCACGTCGACGAGGGACGGCAGGTACTGAACTTCTCCGAGTGGAATCGCAGTAACCCGGAGGCGCACGAAGCGGCCGAATCGGTCCGCGAACGAGAGATGCCTCCACGCAGCTACCTGCTATTGCATCCCGAGGCCCGACTGACCGATGCGGAGATCGAACAGCTCGCGCGCGGGCTCGATGCATCGCTCGATACATCGACGCGGGAGAGCCGCGAGGACTGAACGTCGAGGCAGGCCCGGGCGACACGAGCGGACGTTTCGCACGTGTAACCTGAGCCTCGCGGCGATCCTCGAACTGGCTCCACGAAAGGTTTTCCATGAAGAGACTTCTAGTCGTCGCCCTCCTCGTAGCTGCTTGCGGTGGCTCCTCCAAGCCCACCGAGACCCCCACCTCCTCTCCAGCCGCAGCGTCGGACATCGTCGACACCGCGGTTGCTGCAGGCTCGTTCAAGACGCTGGCAACCGCCCTCGAGGCGGCCGGCCTCATCGAGACTCTCAAGGGTCCCGGTCCGTTCACCGTGTTTGCACCGACCGACGAGGCGTTCGCGAAGTTGCCTGCGGGAACCATCGATGCGTTGCTTGCCGACAAGGCAAAGCTTACCGCGGTGCTCACCTATCACGTGGTGGCCGGCAAGGTCACGTCGGCAGAGGTCGTCAAGCTGACCGAAGCAACAACGGTACAAGGTGCAAAGGTCATGATCGACGCGTCGTCGGGTGTGAAAGTGAACGGCGCGACCGTCGTGAAGGCGGACGTGGACGCCTCGAACGGGGTCATCCACGTCATCGACACGGTTCTGCTTCCACCGCAGTGACCGCGAGCGCCGTTGAACGCCGCGGCGGTCTGATCCTTTCGCAGCGCCCGGGATCCGGCGTCACAGGCCCAAGAGCACGGAGCCGGGACGTAGTACGAGGGCGGGTTCGCCCACGTCCTCGGTGGCCCACGATTGCCAAGAAACGTGAACGCCTCGCTCTGCCTGCCACGCAGGTGACGTGTCGAGTCGATCAACTCGAGTCGATCAACTGGTTGTCGACCCGCGACGCGTTCGCATGTGGATCGACCAGCGCGTACGGGCGAGGGTCTAGCTGACCGACCACGAGGACGCGCCTCTCGTCCGACGAGGATATCTGACCGCATCTCTGCTAAGACTAGCTCGTGAAACCGTTCCTCAGAGTTCTGCTTGCCGCGGTCGTGGGTGCGTCGTGTGGTGGGGCGCCGGCTCCTGCTCCAGCTCCCGTACCCAAGAAGCCAAGCTCAGCGCCTGTGCAGGAGCATGTCGTCGAGCTCGAGGCCAAGACCGAGCTGTCGAAGGCGGACGCCGAGGCGCAGATGGCGGAGCGCTGCGGTCCGGGGAAGTACACGATCGTTCGCGACGGCGAGGAGATCGTCCTAAAGGAAACGGTCTATCGCATCCACTACCGTTGCAACTGAGGCGCGCGTCGCCCGACAACTTGCTGCGGGAGTACTGTGACAGGGCTCGTAACAGTAAAACCAGATGAGAGTTCAGCTGTCCCCTCGACTCGGCGCCGCTTTGCGGATTTCTCCATCTGCTCGAGTCAGCGAAGGTCCCGGTGCGTCGTCTCGGGGGCGAATCAGGGGCCACGCGGCCCACAGGCAACTCCATGGGGACCCGGCCGCCGCTTCACATCGCCGACGGACCCAACGAATCTCGTCTCAGAGCTTCGCGAGCACCGCGCGCGCCTTGGCCACGATGGCCGTCTTTGACGGACCAATGCTGTCGATGATCGCGAGGCCCGCCTTGAGCTCCCGTCGTGCGGCCTTCCGCTCAAGCGACTTCGCAAGTAGCAAGCCGTACCCGATACGCGTCAAGCCAACCGCCTCATGGTCGGAACCGTAGGCGGCTACGAGAAGCGCGATTGCATCGACGAACAATGGCCTCGCCTGTGCGAGGTCACCGATCAGCACGAAAGTGTCGGCGAGGTTTGCCATCGCGCTCGCGGTGTGAGGGTCATCTCGACCAAGCGTCGAGGTCAGGATCACGATGGCGCGGCGATGAAGGTCGAGCGCCTTTTGCCGGTCTCCCAGCGTCGCCTCGCATTCAGCGAGAGCGTCGAGCGCCGTCGCCACGTACACGTGATCGGGCCCGAGCACTGCCTCGGCAGCGACGAGGCCTCGTTCGAGGTAGGGGCGCGCAGCCTGCAGCTCACCGTTGTTCATGGACAGAAGGCCGAGGTTGAGCACGCTCGCGATTACGTTCCGGTGTTGGTCGGTGCCGTACGCCTCGCGATACATGTCGATCGCGATTCGAAGATGATCCTTTGCGCGAGTGCTTCCCTGGTCCGCGAGAAACGCACCGAGGTTGAGGTGTGCGTGCGCGATCGTGATCGAACTCTTTTCGTCTGCACGCGACGCGATCGCTGCGTCGAGGATCTGGATGGCCTCGTCGGTCTTTCCTGCCCGGCTCAGAACTGATGCACGGTTCAAGAGAAGCTGCCAAACGGCATCGCGCGGAGTGTTCGCGCGAGCGATCGCGACATCTGCGACGCGAGCCCACTGCAACGCAGCATCGAAGTCGTGGCCTTCGACCCCGACGAGGTGCACCATCTCGCCATAGATCGTCGCGACGACCTCGTCGTCACCGGATTTCGCGGCCTCGCGCGCGGCCTCCTGCAGGAGCTCCTCACGACGTGCAAGCTGACCGCTTCCCATGGATAGGACGTCCGCTTCGATCATCAGCGCGCGCGAAAGCAACGGTGGATAATCGATCGCGCGGGCCGCGGCGACGACACGGGTGATGTGGCTCGTCGCGGGCAGGTCACCGAGCGTTCGCGCATTGCTGATCCGATCGAGCTCGCGGTCGAGATGCGAGACGATGCCTGTCTGCATCATCGGCGGAGGATCGGGATCGCCGATGTTTGCACGCGCACAGCCTTCGACGGGTTCTAGTGCGAGCACCGCATCGAGTGCGCTCGGGTTCGTCGGCGCGGAGGCAAGCACACCCACGAGCTCGTCGGCGGTCTGCAGACGGCGCTCGAGACATGCGCGCTGCCGATCACCGAGCAACGATGACTGCTGGCCGGTCGTGGTCGCACGACACACCGAGACTCGAGTGGCCTGCCAGGTGCGGGCATAGGTCTCGAGGACTTCCTTGATACGCTCCGCGCTCGCACCCGTGATGCGCGACAACCGCTCTGCCGAGAACACGCGTGTCGCTTCTCCGTCCTCGATATCGCAAGCGTCGTCTGTGGACGCGCCCGCAAACGCCATCGCACTCGCTGCGACCGAGAACGCCACGACGATGGCGGCGATCCCGAGCCGTCGACTACGTGGCGCCGGCATCAGCGCGTCGAGGAGCACCGTCACCGACGTGAACCGATCGGTAGGCTCGATCGATAGCCCGCGCCTCAGGAGGTCGCGCAGCGTTCGTGGAATACGGCGCGCCGTCGGCGGAACGGCGAGCGGCGCGCACATCGCCGCCGTGACCTCGCTCGCGCTCGCGCCGGTGAACGGACGCACGCCGTACAGCGCCTCGAACAGCATCGCGCAGAAGCTGAACTGATCGCTGGACTCGGTCGCGACAGCACCGCGCAGCTGTTCGGGCGCCATGTATGCGGGCGTGCCGATGAGCGCGCCGGCGATGCTCAGTGTGACCGTGAGGTCGGGGCGGAACATGTACGTCACGTCGCAGCTGTCATCGGCGAGATCGAACGTCGTCAGGTCGGCGCGCACGAGGCCGAAGTCCCCGAGCTTCACGGCGCCGGTTGCTGCGATGAAGACGTTGCGCGGCTTGATGTCTCGATGCACGAGACCGGCAGCATGCGCGGCCGCGAGTCCGCGCGCGAGGCTCATGAACACGTCTCTGATCTCGTCGACTGTTCGCCGCTCTCGCATCCACTCGTCGAGCGTGACGCCGTCGAGGAGCTCCATCGCGACAAAGGGCACGTTCCCGTGCAGTCCCGCTTCGTACACCGCGACGACGTTTGGGTGACTCAGGCGGGCGAGCGCTTGTCCTTCGCGACGCAGTCGCTCGCCGCCGTCGGTTTCGAGTGCGCTACCGGCATGCACCTTGATCGCGACCGCGCGATCGAGCTCCGGGTCGTGCGCGCGATACACTATGCCCATCGCGCCACGACCGATCACCTGGTGGACGATGAAACGCCCGATCCGCGACTCGTTCGCGGGCACTCCATGTGCGTCGGCCAGCGCGAACACCAGAGACCGGCACTCGAGGCAATCCGCGATGTGTGTTTCGATCGTCGCGCGTCGAACCACGTCCAGCCGTTGCTCTGCGAATCTCGTAACTTCGGCGATCTCTGGGCATCCCGGCTCTTGCATCGAGCCTTGACGGATTCACGCAAGATGCCAGCGACAAGTAGTTAATTGGCGCGTCACGTCACCTGTGTGGCGGGTGAGAACGATGCCTCCCCGTTCCGTGGCAATCGCAGTGGCCACCCGAGCGGCGGTGAGCCACGTCGGCTTCTGCCGAACTGTGGAGTTCGATCTCGAGCGGATCGCCGTCCCCGAACCCGCGAGGACCGGCGTCGTGGTCGCCTTGTGGAAGCCACCATCGAAGCCGCGAGGGTGACTTTCAGCTATCCCCTCGACTCGGCGCCGCTTTGAGCCCGTACTTCTCCATCTTGTAGATCAGCGCGCGGCGCGAGAGGCCTAGGCGCCGCGCGGCGCGCGTCTGGTTGTGCCCGTCGGCATCGAGCGCGGCAACGATCGCGGCGCGCTCGACCTCCGCGAGCTGGCCGCGCACGTCGCGCGATCCGGTGTTCAGGCTCGCGCCGATCGGGCGCATGCGCTTGCTCGCGTCGAGCATGCGCTCCGGCAAGTCGCCGACCGTGATGGTCTCGTCGCAGAGAACGAGCGCGCGCTCGATCGCGTTCTTCAGCTCGCGCACGTTGCCAGGCCACGCGTAGCCGAGCATCGCGTCGCGCGCCTCGGGCGTGAGCTGCGGTGTGGCCCGCGCCGGATCGGCGCCGTTGCGAATGAAGCGATCGGCGAGCGGCAGGATCTCCTCGGGACGATCGCGGAGCGGCGGCACGACGATGGTGAAGCCGCCGATGCGGAACAGGAGGTCCTGGCGGAAGCGGCCTGCGCGGACGTCGGCGTCGAGATCGCGGTGCGTGGCGGCGATGACGCGCGCATCGGTGGCCACCTCGGTGGTGCCGCCGACGCGCGTGATGACCTTGCGCTCGAGGACGCGCAGGAGCTTGGCCTGTAGCGTGAGCGGCATGTCGCCGATCTCGTCGAGGAACAGCGTCCCGCCGTCGGCGGCCTCGAAGAAGCCGACCTTGCGGCGATCGGCGCCCGTGAACGCGCCGCGCTCGTGGCCGAACAACTCGCTCTCGAGCAGCGTCTCGGGCAGGGCCGCGCAGTTGAGCTTGATCAGCGGGCGCTCGCGGCGCGAGGAGCGCGCGTGGATCGCTTCGCAGATGACCTCCTTGCCAACGCCCGTTTCGCCGAGGATGAGCGCGGTCATCGCGCTGTCGGCGATGCGGTCGACGAGCGTGTACACGCGCTGCATCGCGGGGTCGTGCACCAGCGGCGAGCGCGGGACCTCGGTCTCCGCGCGCGGTGGGCGGCCCGAGCGTAGGCCGACGCGCAGCTGGCCGACGAGGTGCTCGACGCGCGTGCCGTCGTCGGGGC